>NZ_JBWKWI010000009.1:0-191826 GCF_059422145.1 Stenotrophomonas sp. GW821-FHT01H02A | reverse complement strand
GTCCGCGATCCGGCCCCGTTCGCGATCCGGCACGGGCATTCTGCCGTTGCCGTTGCACGCAGGGGCCTGTGGAGCATGTCGTCGTGCGGGCGTATCGTCGTGGCAGCTGATGACGGACACCCCCATGCCGCTGAACTGCGTGATTCTCGACGACTACCAGGCCGTGGCGACATCGTCCGCCGAGTGGTACCGGCTCGGCGAAGCGGTGCAGGTACGCACGCTGACGACGCCCCACACCGGCGATGCGCTGGTGGCCGCACTACAGGACGTGGAAATACTGGTGGTGATGCGTGAGCGCACGCCGATCACGGCCGCGCTGCTGGCCCAGCTCCCTCGCCTGCGTCTGCTGATCACCAGCGGCATGCGCAATGCCGCGATCGATGTGGCCGCTGCGAAGGCGCAGGGCGTGGTCGTGTGCGGAACCGACAGCCATCCCGAACCGGCCGTCGAGCTGACCTGGGCGTTGATCCTTGCTGTGATGCGTCACCTGGTGCCGGAGGTCAACGCCCTGCGCAGCGGTGGCCCCTGGCAGCAGAGCGTCGGTCGCGATCTGCACGGTGCACGACTGGGGTTGCTCGGGCTGGGCAAGATCGGCCAACGCGTCGCGCGGATCGGCCAGGCATTCGGGATGCAGGTCAGTGCGTGGAGTCCGAACCTGGATGCCGCCCGTGCAGAGGCCGCGGGCGTGCACCTGGCGGCGTCCAAGCAGGCACTGTTCGCCAGCAGCGACGTGGTGTCGCTGCACCTGGTACTGAGTGAGCGCACGCGAGGCATCGTCGATGCCGCTACCTTGGCCTGCCTGCCGGCACATGGCTGTCTGATCAATACCGCACGGGCCGGGCTGGTCGACCAGCAGGCACTGATCGAGGCCCTCACCGGGCAGCACATCGCCGCGGCAGGGCTGGATGTGTTCGATATCGAACCGTTGCCGGCCGCGCACCCGTTCCGTACGCTGCCCAACGTACTGGCGACGCCGCACCTGGGTTATGTCACCGAGCGCAACTATCGCGATTACTTCGGCCAGGCGGTCGAGGATATCGCCGCCTGGCTGCAGGGCGCGCCGCGGCGCGTGCTGGAGTGACGCCGATCAGGCCACTGCGGCCGGGCGGTACCCCTGTTCCTGATGGCGGAACACCGCTACCGCCAGGGTCAGGTCAGCTGCCTGCGCCTCCAGCAGCCGCGCCGCCGCGCTGGCCTCTTCGACAAGCGCCGCATTCTGCTGGGTCGCATCGTCCATCTGTGCCACGGTCTGGTTGACCTGATCGATGCCAGCGGCCTGCTCCTGCGAGGCCGAGGAAATGTCGGCCATGATGCCGCTGACACCGGCCACGCTGGTGACGATCTCACCCATGGTCTGCCCGGCGTCCTGGACCAGACGGGCGCCATCGGCGACCTGCTCCACGGAGGCATCGATCAGTCCCTTGATCTCCTTGGCGGCTTCGGCCGAACGCTGCGCCAGGCTGCGCACTTCGCTGGCGACCACGGCGAACCCCCGGCCCTGCTCGCCGGCCCTGCTCGCCGGCCCGTGCGGCTTCCACCGCCGCGTTGAGCGCGAGGATGTTGGTCTGGAACGCGATGCCGTCGATCACCCGGGTGATGTCGCCGATCCGGCGTGACGCGTTCTGGATGGCGTCCATGGTGGTCACCACCTGGCTTACCACCTGGCTGCCGCGCGTGGCGACGTCATGTGCGCCGTGGGCCAGTGCGCTGGCCTGGCGCGCATGCTCGGCGTTCTGGCGGACGGTCGAGGTCAGCTCTTCCATCGAGGCGGCGGTTTCTTCCAGATGCGCGGCCTGGCGCTCGGTACGCTCGGACAGGTCGTCGTTGCCGCTGGTGATCTCGCTGGCGGCCAGCGAGATCGCACCGGTGCACTGCTTGATCCGCTCGACCATCGCGGTCAGCTGTTCGGCGGTGGCATTGGCATCGCGCTGCATCGCTTCGAACGAGCCGTGGAAGTCGCCCCGCATGCGCTGGTCGAGGTCGCCGCCAGCGAGTGCGGCGAGCACGCGCCGGATTTCGCCGACCGTGCCACCGACGCTGTCCAGCAGCTGGTTGATGCCGCCGGTCAGGCCATTGAGGAAGCTGGCGGCACCGTCGGCCGGCTGCAGGCGACGATCAAGGTCGCCCTTGCTGGCCGCTTCGACGATGTCGGCCACGGCGGTCTCCAGCAACAGCTCGTGGGTACGGTCATGCCACTCCACCGCGAAGCCCTGGCGCTGGCCCTGCGCATCGAACACCGGCGTCACCACCTGGGCGAAATGCACCGGGCCGATTCGTACCCGGCCGTGGTGGGTGGCCATCAGCGTGTCGAGGATGCCCCGGATCCGGTCCGGGTTGGCATGGAAGCGATGGATGCTGCTGCCGACCAGGCGGTCGGCGTCGAAGTCGGGGAAGGCCTCGCGAAGACTCGCCTGCTGATTGCGCAGCAGGGTCACCACCGACTGGTTCACATAGCGGATCACATGGTCGTTGTCGGCGATCATCATCGCCGTACGGGAGACATCCAGCGCCTGCCGCACCTGGGCGTCGTGCGCGTGGTCCACGCTGTCGCGCGCCTGCGCGCGCGCCGCCTCCGCGGCGAGCGAGAGCGTTTGCGTCCGCGCCTGCCGCAGCGCATCGCCCTGCTGCCGCACACGCAACGCCACCAGGCCCAGCAGCACCGCCGCAGCTGCGACGGGAAGCAGCGCCCAGGGCTGCCGCTGCCAGATCGCAGCGATCACGGCGGCGGCGAGCAGCACCCCTGCGGTGACCAGACAGGCCACGTCAGCGAACGGCCGGGACGCGCACGTGCGCAGCAGGTCGGGTGGGCGGGACGAGGCATCGGGAATGGCGGACATGGCGGCTCCAGAATCATCAGAAAGCAGAGAGCCCGCGGCGCTGGCGCACGCAGGCGGATGCCGCGCCCGGCACCGGCTGCAGCAGCGGAAGGAAGCAGGGAGGCGCGTAGAGAGCACACAGCGCTGAACGCCGCGTCGGCGGTGGCGATCACCGCCGGCATGGCCCGGTCCTGTGGGCGATGGCACGGCCAATCCGGCATTGCGACGACGTTCCCTGGAAGCCTGGGTGGTGCGCGGCTTCGCAACGGCGGAGCAAGCGACGACGGTGCAGCCGATGAAGATCGGACTGCATCATCGGTATCGGTCGCTGTCGGGATAAGTTGAGTGCGACCGTGTGTCGCACCGTGCCGGGATTACGCGGCGATGAAGCCCCGGATCACCTCGGCCACCAGGCCCGGGTGCTCCATGTGCAGGTGGTGCGTGCCCGGGAACACGGCCAGGCGGCCCTCGCGCAGCAGACCGATGCGCTGGCTGCGCAGCGGCTCCGGGTAATACGGCTGGGCCGGCGTCGCGTAGATCACCTGGGTCGGGCATTCGATCGCGGCGAGCAGGTCGTCGATCTGCGCCTCACTCAGGCGCATTGCGGTGGGCAGCATCAGGCGTTGATCGCTGCACCAGCTGTACCCGCCCTCGACCGGCTTGACGCCCCGCTCGACCAGCAGCCGCGCGCACGGCTCGCTGAGCTGGTTGGTCATCATGCGGGCCCGGATCGGGGCGGACAGGTCCGGGAATACGCGCAGTGCGCGGGCAGGCAGGGTCCGCGCGGCGCGCACATGCTCGCGAAGACGCTGCGCCGTCTCATTCTCAGGACCCCGCAGGCCGCCGAGCGCCTCGATCGCGATCAGCCGCTCCACACGCTCCGGCGCGGCTGCCGCGGTGAGGCTGGCGATGCCGGCCCCCATCGAATGACCGAGCAGCACGAAGCGATCCCAGCCCAGCGCATCGGCGACATCAAGCACGTGGCAGATCGCACCGGGCGTGTTGTACTGCGTGCCCGGCGGCAGATGCGCACTGTGGCCGTGCCCGGGCAGATCGATCGCGACCAGCTCCAGCCCCGGCAACTGCGCGGCCAGCGGGACGAAGCTGGCCGCGTTGTCGAGCCAGCCATGCAGGGCCAACACGCGCAGGCCACCGCTCGTGGGCGAACGCAGGCCGGCCACGGTACTGCCGGCGACCGTCAGCGAGAACGCCTGCAGCGTCATGCGAGCGCCGCGATGCTCAGCCGCGACAGGGCCAATGCATGCGCCTGCGCGTCATTGAGACAGGGGATGTAGCGCATCGTCGCACCGCGCTGGGCCACGGTTTCGGTAAAGCCCATCGCCACTTCTTCCAGCGTTTCCAGGCAGTCGGTGGCAAAACCGGGGCAGACCACGTCCATGCTGCGCACACCGCTTTCGGCCATTGCCCACAGCGTGGGTTCGGCGTACGGCTGCAGCCACTTCTCGCGGCCGAACCGCGACTGATAGGTCAGCTGCCAGGCATCGTCGGGCAGCTCCAGCGCCTGCGCGATCGCCCGCGCACTGGCTTCGCAGCGCTGCGGATACGGATCGCCGGCATCGGCCAGGCGCTGCGGAATGCCGTGGAAGGAAAACACCAGCGTCTCGCTGCGGCCGTGCTGTGCCCACCATTGGCGAATGCTGCCGGCGACGGCGGCGACCCAGTCCGGATCGACCGCGTAATCGCGCACCAGGGTCACGGTGACGCCGGGATGCCTGGGCTGCCAAGCGCGCACCTGGTCCTCGATCGAGGCGGTGGTCGTGGTCGAGTACTGCGGATACAGCGGCAGTACCACGATCCGGCGCATGCCCTCGGCGGCCAGTCGATCCAGCTCGGCCGGCAGCGCGGGCGTGCCATAACGCATCGCGTGACGCACCCGCAGATCGGGCATCAGTCCTTGCATGGCCTCGGCGAGCCGGCGCGTATGGACCATCAGCGGAGAGCCCTCGGGCAGCCACACCTGGGCGTACTTGGCGGCCGAGCGACCACTGCGCAACGGCAGGATCAGCCCATACAGCAAGGGTTTCCAGAACAGCGGCGGAATCGCGACCACGCGCGGATCGCTGAGGAACTCAGCCAGGTAACGACGCACCGCCGGGGCGGTTGGCGTCTCGGGCGTGCCTAGATTGACCGCCAGCACGGCGGTGTCGGGTGCGTCGAGCATGGCGCCATTCTCGCAGGTCTACGCGATTGGCGGGATGGATTTAGATGATGAACACGATCCAGCAGGCACATCGACAGCCTGGAATACTCATTGCCGATTCATCCCCGGCCTTCTAACGTCGAGAAGCGTATCGACCCCGGTCGTACCTGCCGCTATCTTGTATGAATCGACTTTCTGGAGCCCACCCATGCGCCGCCTCAGCCTTGTACTGCTGATCTCCGCCAGCCTGCTGTCGACCCAGGCCATGGCCGGGCCCCAGGAGGACCAGCGCGCCCGCAATGCCGTGCGCGTCCTGAATGAAATCCAGAACATCCCCGAGCAGGGGATTCCGGACAAGCTGCTCGACGAAGGTCGCGCGGTCGTTGTCATTCCCGACACGATCAAGGCCGGCCTGGTGATCGGTGGTCGTCGCGGTCATGGCCTGATGTCGGTCAAAACCCCGGATGGCAGCTGGTCCAACCCGGTGTTCGTGAAGCTCACCGGCGGCAGCATCGGCTTCCAGGCCGGTGTGCAGTCCTCCGACGTGGTGCTGGTGTTCCGCAACGATCGCAGCCTGGACAATCTCGTCAACGGCAAATTCACCCTGGGCGCCGATGCCGGTGTGGCCGCCGGCCCGGTCGGCCGCAACGCCGCCGCCGCCACCGATGGCCAGCTGAAGGCGGAGATCTGGTCCTGGTCGCGTGCCCGCGGCCTGTTTGCCGGCGTGGCGCTGGATGGCGCCGTGCTGCAGATCGACGATGCCGCCAACCTGGACGCCTACGGCGGCAACACCACGCCGCGCATGGTCTTCGAAGGCCGCGTCGGTGAATCACCGTCGGTGGATGTGGTCGCCTTCCGTGATCGCCTGGAAGAAGCGACCTACACCGCCCGCGAGAAGCGCGGTACTGCCGGCAGCGCCCCGGCGCCGGCGGCCGCCCCGCGCGCCGCCGCCGTCCCGGTTCGACCTGAACAGGCACCGGCCGCGGCCGCTGCCGGCGCGACCACCGCCCCGCTGCAGTCCGTGCCGGCCGAGCCGGCCCCGCAGCAGGGCTTCCAGCCGGTCGGCGACGGTGAAGTCCGCACCGAATCGCTGGACGGCAACTGACTTTTGTCACGCGCGCCGGCTTACCGCCGGTGCGCTATGCTCAACCGTCTGATCACTACGTAACGCGAGCGGCTCATGGGCAGTTTCAGCATCTGGCATTGGTTGGTCGTGCTGGTCATCGTTCTGCTGGTGTTCGGCACCAAGAAACTGACCAGCGGCGCCAAGGACCTTGGCAGCGCCGTCAAGGAATTCAAGAAGGGCATGCGCGACGAGGACAAGCCGAACGCGCAGCTCAGCGACAGTTCGCGTCCGCAGGACTCGACGACGACGTCGCAGACCGAGCACGACCGCGACCCGCGCTGATCCGGGCGGCTTGGCGTGTTCGATATCGGTTTCAGTGAACTGCTGGTCATCGCGGTGGTGGCCTTGGTCGTGCTTGGCCCCGAGCGGTTGCCCAAGGCAGCGCGGTTCGCCGGGCTGTGGGTGCGCCGTGCCCGCAACCAGTGGGATTCGGTGAAGCAGGAGCTCGAACGCGAGCTGCATGCCGAAGAGATCAAGCGCCAGTTCGATGATGTGAAGTCCTCGGTACGCGATACCGAGTCGCAGCTGCGCGCCAGCGGCGAAGCGGTCCGCCGCGAGGCCGAGCAGATGCGCCAGGAGGTGGCGCGCCAGGGCCAGGGCGTTGCCGCTGCCGCGGACGACGAGCCGGTGATGACCGGCCCGGCGCCGGGCTCTCCGGCCAGCACGGCCCAGCATGTGGTGGCGACCGATGAGGTCGAGCCGCCGCGCGATGCGATGGCCCCGCCGGGGATCGATGGCAGTGCGCCCCGTGCGGACGTGCCGGCACCGTTGCCGACGTCGACGGATACCGCGCCGCCTACACCTACGCCCACGCCGCCGAACGACGAGGCACCGCGATGAGCGAGCATGAAAGCAGCGAGAGCTCGCTGGTCGAACACCTGATCGAACTGCGCGCGCGCCTGGTACGTGCGCTGATCGGCCTGGGCGTGGTGCTGTTGTGCCTGATGCCGTTCTCGCGGCAGATCTACACGATGGTCGCCGAACCGCTGATCTCGCAGCTGCCGAACGGGCAGACGATGATCGCGACCAATCCGGCCGGCGCCTTCTTCGCGCCGTTGAAGCTGACCTTCTTCGTGGCGGTGTTCATCGCCGTGCCGTGGCTGCTGTTCCAGCTGTGGTCGTTCGTGGCGCCGGGCCTGTATGCCCGCGAAAAACGCCTGGCCGTGCCGTTGCTGGCCTCGTCGGTGCTGCTGTTCTATCTGGGCTGCGCCTTCGCATACTTCCTGGTGTTGCCGGCGGTGTTCCACTTCCTCACCACGTTCCGCCCGGAGGTGATCGCGATCACGCCGGACGCGACGGCATACCTGGACTTCGTGCTGGCGATCTTCTTCGCCTTCGGCACCAGCTTCGAGTTGCCGGTAGCGATGGTGATCCTGGTGCTGCTGGGCTGGATCACGCCGCAGCAGTTCAAGGAAGGCCGCGGCTATGCGATCGTCGGCATCTTCGTGCTGGCCGCGGTGCTGACGCCGCCGGACGTGGTCTCGCAGCTGATGCTGGCCATCCCGATGTGCCTGCTCTACGAACTGGGCATCCACGCGGCACGCTGGCTGGTGCCACGCCAGGGCGGGAAAGAACAACCGGAATGATGCGCAAACAGAAACCCCGGCCTCGGCCGGGGTGTTGTGTTGATCAGGCGGCGAACACGTTGTTCGGGCCGGGCATCGGCGGCGGAGTCTGCGCACCCTGCTGGCCGAACATCTGCTTCCACGCGGTGTAGATGGCACCGGCGAACACCGGCATCACGACGCCCATCAGCAGCAGCTGCGCCACGAACAGGGCGAGCATGGTGCCGCCGATCAGCTGCGCGATCAGGGCCACCAGCATCACGCCGAAGTAGATCGCGAACACCGCCACGAAGGCGAGCAGGAAGAACACCAGCATCGCCAGCACGTTGTGCAGGCACGCGCGCAGGCTCAGGCGCATCGCCTGCAGGCCGTTGCGGTGCTCGAACATCACCTGCGGCGGCAGGGTGAACAGCGCCAGCGCCATGGCCAGGAAGGTGACCACCACCAGCGCCAGCCACAGCAGGATGCGCATCGCCGGCAGGCTCGCCATCAGCTCTTCGATCTGCGCCGGGTCCGGCTGCGCACCGGACTGGCTGATCGCGTTGAGCTGCACCATCACCTCGCTCAGGTGCTGCAGGCCACTGCTGCCGATCAGCACCAGCAACAGCACGCCCAGGAACAGGCCGGCCACCAGTTGCGGCAGCAGCGAGGCGAGCAGGTTCAGGGCGCGGCCTTCATGCAGCCCCTGCAGCAGGTGTGCCGGCTGCGCGACGCGGCCCTGGTCGACTTCGCGCACGGCCCAGACCAGGCCACCGAAGAACAACGGGCCGGCCAGTGCCATCAACAGCTGTGCCAGCGTGCTCAGCGCCGGGCTGACCATCGCCAGCGACATCACCAGCAATGCGGCCACGGCCCAGATCACGCCGAGCAGGCCCAGCGCCAACGGCGCCTTGCGCAGCAGGGTGAAACCCGACACCAGCCATTCCGCGCCGGCGGAGGCCGGCAGCTTGCGAATCTCGCTCATAACATTCCGGGGACAGGGGAGGAGGCGCGAACGCCCGATTGCGGTCGATTATCCCTGTTTTCCCGACGCGTGACCTGAAGGCCGCCGTGCGCGGCGCGGACGCTGCGTTGCGCCCGGGGCCTTGCCGGTGCTGGCCTCAGGCGTTGCGCGCCTGGCGGACGAAACGGCGCAGCAGCTGGCGGGCCAGCGGCGCGGCGCTGACCTCGCGGGCGACGCTGCGCGCGCACCCGCCATGCTGGCGGATGCAGTCGGCGCGGGCGCGGACGTAGCCGCGCATGTGGTGGGTGGCGAACTCGGGATGGAACTGCACGCCCCAGGCATGCGCGCCCCAGCGGAAGGCGTGGCAGTTGTCCTGCGCCGAGCGGGCCAGGATCGCCGCGCCCTCGGGGGCACGCAGCACCGTCTGCAGGTGGGTGGCGTGGGCCGGGAAGCGTGCCGGCAGGCCACCGAACAGCGGATCATCGACCGCCGACGGATCCAGTGCCAGCTGGATCGTGCCGGATTCACGGCCGGCCGGGTTGTAGGCGACTTCGCCGCCCAGTGCGTGGGCCAGCAGCTGGTGGCCGTAGCAGATGCCGAACACCGGGCGGTCGTCGTGGGCGGCATCGCGCAGCCATTGCGCGCTGCGCTCGCTCCACTCGGCACGGTCGGTAACGTAGGCGGCCGAGCCGCTGACGATCACCCCGGCGAAGTCGCGATGGCTGGGCAGGGCGCCTCCGTGCTCGACATCGACCACCACGGTCTCGTCGGCGTCGAGTCCGGCCGCGACCCGGATCCAGTGCGAGAACCGCCCGTAGCGTCGCAGCGAGGCGACGGGCTGGCCGGTTTCAAGAATCAGGAACGGGGCGGAGTTCATCCGGGGGAGGCAGGACCGAAAGGACTTCCTCGATTGTAGTCAGCCCTGCCGCTACCTTTTCAAGCCCCGCGCGGCGCAGGGTTCGTACCCCTTCAGCACGTGCGGCACGGTTGAAGGCGGCCAGGTCCATGTCCGCGCGGATGTGCCGGCGCAGGCTGGAACCCAATGGCAGCAACTCATACAGGCCCACGCGGCCGAGGAATCCGGTGCGCCGGCAGTCGATGCAGCCGACCGGTGCATATGGCGTGGGCGCCTGAGGTAATGTTGCATCGGCATCAGTCAGCACCGCCCACTGCTCGGCCGAGAGCACCGCGGGCACCTTGCAGCTGGGGCACAGGGTGCGCACCAGGCGTTGGGCCAACACTCCGTTGAGGGTGGAGGCAAGCAGGTAATGCGGCACGCCCAGATCGAGCAGGCGCGTGATCGCCGAAGGTGCATCGTTGGTATGCAGGGTGGAGAGCACCAGGTGGCCGGTCAGCGAAGCCTGGACCGCCATCTGCGCCGTCTCCAGGTCGCGGATCTCGCCGATCATGATGATGTCCGGGTCCTGCCGCAGCAGGGTCCGCACGCCGCTGGCGAAATCCAGGTCGATGTTGGTCTGCACCTGCATCTGGTTGAACTCCGGCGCGATCATTTCGATCGGGTCTTCCACCGTGCAGACATTCACGTCCGGGGTGGCCAGCCGCTTCAGCGTGGAATACAGGGTGGTGGTCTTGCCCGAGCCGGTCGGCCCGGTGACCAGCACGATGCCGTGCGGGCGCTCGACCAGGGCCGTCCAGCCGGCCGCTTCCTGCGGGCTGAAACCGAGCTGGTCGATGCTCTTGAACGCGGCATCCGGGTCGAAGATGCGCATCACGCACTTTTCGCCGAACGCGGTGGGCATGGTCGACAGGCGCATTTCCACTTCGCGCCCGCCCGGCGAGCGGGTCTTGATGCGGCCGTCCTGCGGACGCCGGCGTTCAGCCAGGTCCATCCGGCCCAGCACCTTGATCCGGCTGACCACCGCGGTCATCACCGCCGGCGGCACCTCGAACACCTTGTGCAGCACGCCGTCGATGCGGAAGCGCATGCGCCCCATGTCGCGGCGCGGCTCCAGGTGGATGTCCGAGGCGCGCTGCTCGTAGGCGTACTGCAGCAGCCAATCCACGATATGCACGATGTGCTGGTCGTCGGCGTTGACGTCGCCGGCCCGGCCCAGCTCGACCAGCTGCTCGAAGCTGGGCAGGGTGCTGCTGGTCTCGCCGCGCACGTCGCCACGGGCGCCGCGCACCGAGCGCGTCACCCCGTAGAACTCCATGGTGTAGCGGTGCAGGTCGAGCGGGTTGACCATCGCCAGTTCGATCCGGCGGCGGCTCAGATGCTGCAGGTCGCGCAGCCATTCCTGGGCCAGCGGCTCGCTGGTGGCGACCAGCACGCGCTCGCTGTCCACTGCCAGCGGCAGGAAGCGGTGGCGCCGGGCATAGGCATGGGACACCAGGGCGGTGACCGCCGAGACGTCGACCCGGGTCGGGTCCACCCGCAGGTAGCGTACGCCCGCGCGCTGGGCCAACCACTCGCTGAGGCGCTCGAGGCCGAGCTCACCGCCGCCGCTGGCGCCCAGCTTCAGGTTGGCCAGCAGCACCAGCGGATGGACCTCGCTGGCATTGCGTGCGCCCTGGGCCGAGAACCGGATCCGTTCCAGATCGGCATCGGCCACCAGGCCATCGGCGACCAGCGCCGCGGCGACCTGGTCGAAGTCCAGGCGGCCATGCGGCAGGGGCACGCCCGGTGCAGGAACGCGGGCAACGGCCGCTGGCAGGCGTGGATCCATCCTCCAATTCCCCAAGGCACGGAAGGCCCGTGCGGTCGGTCGCTATACTAGCGCACCCCTCCTGCAGGCAAGAATCCGCCGCATGTCCGTCACCAAGAGCGTTCCGATCACTTTCCAGGGCCTGATCCAGACCCTCAACCAGTATTGGGCGCAGCAGGGCTGCGTGCTGATCCAGCCGCTGGACCTGGAGGTCGGTGCCGGTACCTTCCACCCGGCCACCTTCCTGCGCTCGATCGGTCCGGAAAGCTGGAACGCCGCGTACGTGCAGCCCTCGCGCCGCCCGACCGACGGCCGCTACGGCGAGAACCCCAACCGCCTGCAGCGCTACTACCAGTACCAGGTGGCGATGAAGCCGAGCCCGGACAACATCCAGCAGCTGTACCTGGATTCGCTCAAGGCGCTGGGCATCGACCCGCTGGTGCACGACCTGCGCTTCGTCGAGGACAACTGGGAATCGCCGACGCTCGGCGCCTGGGGCCTGGGCTGGGAAGTGTGGTTGAACGGGATGGAAGTCACCCAGTTCACCTATTTCCAGCAGGCCGGCGGCCTGGAGTGCAAGCCGGTGCTCGGCGAGATCACCTACGGTCTGGAGCGCCTGTGCATGTACCTGCAGAACTGCGACAACGTCTATGACCTGATCTGGACCTACGGTCCGGATGGCACCCCGGTCACCTACGGCGATGTGTACCTGCAGAACGAGATCGAGCAGAGCACCTACAACTTCGAATATGCCGACGTGGACGAAATGTTCCATCGCTTCGATGCCTGTGAAAAAGAAGCGCAGACGCTGGTCGAAGTCGGGCTGCCGCTGCCGGCCTACGAGCAGGTCTGCAAGGCCAGCCATGCCTTCAACCTGCTGGATGCGCGCCGCGCGATCAGCGTGACCGAGCGCCAACGCTACATCCTGCGCGTGCGCGCGCTGGCCCAGGCCGTGGCCAGGCTGTACGAGGCCAAGCGCCTCGAAGCCGTCGCCGCCAAGGAGGTGCAGGCATGAGCACGATGCTGCCGCTGCTGATCGAACTGGGTACCGAAGAGCTGCCGGTCAAGGCGCTGCCGGGCCTGGCCCTGGCCTTCTTCGATGGCGTCGTGGACGGCCTGAGCAAGCGTGGCGTGGCCATCGAACGCGGTGATGCCAAGCCGCTGTCGACCCCCCGCCGTCTGGCGGTGCTGCTGCCCGGCGTCGCCGTTGAACAACCGGAACAGCACAGCGAAGTGCTGGGCCCATACCTGAACATCGCGCTGGATGCCGAGGGTCAGCCGACCAAGGCGTTGCAGGGTTTCGCGGCCAAGGCCGGGATCGACTGGACCGCGCTGGAGCGCACCAGCGATGCCAAGGGCGAGCGCTTCGTGCATCGCTCCACCACCGCCGGCGCGCGCACCGCGACGCTGCTGCCGGAGATCCTCCGCGAGGCGATCGCGGCGATGCCGATCCCCAAGCCGATGCGCTGGGGCAGCCACACCTATGGCTTCGCCCGACCGGTGCACTGGCTGGTGCTGCTGCATGGCCCGGACATCATCGAGGCCGAGGTGCTGGGCCTGAAGGCCGACCGCATGAGCCGTGGCCATCGCTTCATGCATGACAAGACCGTGTGGCTGAGCGCGCCGGAGGACTACGTCGCTTCGCTGCAGGCCGCCTCGGTGCTGGTCGATGCCGACGCGCGCCGCGCGCGCATCGTCGAGCAGGTCAACGCGGCAGCCGCCCAGGCCGGTGGCCAGGCACGCATCACCCCGGACAACCTGGAGCAGGTGGTCAACCTGGTCGAATGGCCGGCGCCGGTGCTGTGCAGTTTCGAGCGCGAGTTCCTGGCGGTCCCGCAGGAAGCGCTGATCGAGACGATGGAGATCAACCAGAAGTTCTTCCCGGTGCTCGATGCCGGCGGCAAGCTGACCGAGAAGTTCATCGGCATCGCCAACATCGAGTCCAAGGACGTGGCCGAAGTGGCCAAGGGCTACGAGCGCGTGATCCGCCCGCGTTTCTCCGATGCCAAGTTCTTCTTCGACGAAGATCTCAAGCAGGGCCTGGAAGCGATGGGCGACGGCCTGAAGACCGTCACCTACCAGGCCAAGCTCGGCTCGGTGGCCGACAAGGTGGCCCGCGTGGCCGCCCTCGCCGAGGCCATCGCGCCGCAGGTGGGCGTGGACCCGGTGCTGGCCAAGCGTGCGGCGGTGCTGGCCAAGAACGACCTGCAGTCGCGCATGGTCAATGAGTTCCCGGAACTGCAGGGCATCGCCGGCCGGCATTACGCCGTGGTCGGCGGGGAGTCGCCCGAGGTCGCGCTGGCCATCGACGAGGCCTACCAGCCGCGCTTCGGTGGTGATGACATCGCGCTGTCGCCGCTGGGCAAGGTGCTGGCCATCGCCGAGCGTCTGGACACGCTGGCCGGCGGCTTCGCCGCGGGCCTGAAGCCGACCGGCAACAAGGATCCGTTCGCGCTGCGCCGCAACGCGCTGGGCCTGGCCCGCACGGTGATCGAGAGCGGGTTCGAGCTGGATCTGCGCGCGCTGGTCGCCACCGCCATCGCCGGTCTGCCGGCGGGCGTGCAGCCCAGTGCCGAGCGCAAGACCGAGGCGCTGCCGCAGGACCTGTACGACTTCATCCTCGACCGCCTGCGCGGCTACTACGCCGACAAGGGCGTGCCGGCCACGCACTTCAACGCGGTGGCCGAGCTGAGGCCGGCCTCGCTGTACGATTTCGACCGCCGCATCGATGCCATCGGCACGTTCGCCGCGCTGCCGGAAGCCGAAGCGCTGGCCGCGGCCAACAAGCGCATCCGCAACATCCTGCGCAAGGCCGAGGGCGCGATCCCGGGCATGATCGACCCGGCGCTGCTGGCAGAGCCGGCCGAGAGCGAACTGGCCGAAGCGGTGGAAGCGGCGATCGATGACAGCAATGCCAGCCTGCACCAGAAGGACTACGTAAGCGTGTTGAACCGGTTGGCGCGCCTGCGCCCGCAGGTGGATGCGTTCTTCGATGCGGTGATGGTCAATGCCGAGGATCCCGCGCTGCGTGCCAATCGCCTGGCCCTGCTCAAGCGCCTGGGCGACCGCCTGGGCAGCGTGGCGGCGATCGAACACCTGTCCAACTGACGCCGCGGGGCACGGTGCCCCAAGGCGCACCAGAAGGCGCGACGGCTTCGGCTGCTCGCGCCTTCTGCATTTTCGGGGTGCCACCCGCGCGTCGCGCATCGTGGGTGCTGGATGCGTCATGGGCTGTCGCGGACGACTTTGTCCGACACCGTGCTGTCATCGATCAGGGCCAGCGCGACAGTCGCCACGTTCTCGCGGAATTTAACGGCTTCTTCACCGCCGTTCTGAAACGCCCACGTCGATTTCGCATGCTCGCAATGGCCCGTTATGCTGTCGCCATGCAGCCAACGAAATTCGCCCTTCCCCTGATGTTCCTGTCCCTTGCCACCGCCTCGGTGGCACATGCGCGCGGGACCATCGAAAAAGTGGACATCAAAGGACTGGACAAGGGCGATGACGCCGAGATGATCGAGAACATCGAGGTCTCGCTGTCCCTGTACGACACCATCGGCAAGGTCCAGGGCGAGTCGCGGCTGGAGTATCTGCTGTCCCAGGCCGAGCGCCAGACCCGCGAGGCGCTGGAACCGTTCGGCTACTACAACCCGACCATCACCGTCGAAAGCCCCCGCGAAGGCGAGAACCTGCGCGTGGTGATCCAGGTCGACAAGGGTCCGCCGACCCTGGTCCGCCGCGAGCACATCGACATCACCGGCCCGGCCCAGCTGGACCAGTACCTGCAGGAAGACCTGGAGAACTTCAAGCCGCGCAAGGGCCAGCGTTTCGAGCACACCGAGTACGAAGCCAGCAAGATCCGGGTGACCCGGCGCCTGGCCGAGCGTGGTTACTTCGATGCCGATTTCACCCAGCGCCAGGTCCAGATCACCCGCGCCGAGAACGCGGCCGACGTCGATCTCACCTGGGACAGTGGCCGCCGCTACAACATGGGCGAAATCCGCTTCCACCAGGATTACTTCGTCGACAAGCTGTTCGACCCGCTGGTGTACTGGGACGAAGGCAGCTATTTCCACGAGGGCAAGCTGGACCGCCTGCGCGAATCACTGACCAAGCTCGATTACTTCAGCGTGATCGACATCCAGCCGCGCCCGGACCAGGCCGATGAGAATGGCGACGTGCCGGTGGACGTCAACCTGACCCGCGCCAAGCGCACGATCTACACCGCCGGCCTGAGCTACGGCAGCGAGAGTGGCGCCGGTGTGCGTGGTGGCCTGGAGCGGCGCTTCCTCAACAGTCGCGGCCACAAGATGAACACCCAGCTCGACTATGCGCAGAAGCGCAAGAGCCTGGTCACCAGCTACCGCATTCCGGCCTTCAACTGGCTCGATGGCTGGTACGCGTTCACTGCCAGCGCGTATGACGAGCAGACCGATTACATCGACCTGCGCAACTTCAAGCTGTCGGCCAGCCGCAGCGGCGAGATCAACGAGAACTGGACCGCGATCGCCTCGATCAACGCCCTGCGCGAGCGCTGGCGTTATGCCTCGGGCACCGAGTTCACCGATGCGGTCTACAACACCTCCACGCTGGTCTACCCGCAGCTGGTGGCCGACTACGTCAACGTCGACGATGAGATGTTCCCGCGCCGCGGCCTGAGTGGCAGCGCGACCCTGCGTGGCGGCATCGAAGGCGCCGGCTCGGACACCAGCTTCGTGCAGGCCAACATGGTGCTGCGCTGGTATGTGCCGATCGGTGACACCGACCGCCTGATCCTGCGCGGCGAAGGCGGCACCACCTGGACCAGCGATCTGGTCGCGATGCCGCCGAGCCTGCGCTTCTTCGCCGGCGGCGACCGCAGCATCCGCGGTTATGCCTTCCGCGAAGTCGGCCCGCGCACCGCACCGCCGGACAAGTACGCGCTCGGCGCGAAAAACCTGGTGGTCGGCTCGGCCGAGTATGAGCATTACTTCAAGGGCGGGCCGTGGGGCGCGGCCGTGTTCGTGGACACCGGCAGCGCGTTCGACAACACCATCGACCTGCATACCGGCGTGGGCTTCGGCGTGCGCTGGAAATCGCCGGTGGGCCCGGTGCGCGTGGACATCGCGCATGGCCTGAACAACCCGGATTCGCAGTTCCAGCTGTACCTGAACATCGGAGCGGACCTGTGAGCACACCGACGCCGTCCGCACCCGCCACCCCACCGCCGCCGCGCGTGCGCTTCTACCGCAGGCGCCGCTTCTGGGCGTGGTCCGGCTTCACCGTGCTCGGCCTGGTGCTGCTGGCCCTGCTGCTGGTGTACTGGTTGCTGCAGACCGTGGCCGGCCGCGATGTGCTGCTGGCCCAGGTGGTCGCACGGTTGCCGGTCGGTGCGTCGCTGACGTGGAGCAAGGTGGATGGTCCCGTCGCCGGGCCGCTGGTGCTGCACGATCTGGACTTCCGCTACGACGACATCCATTTCACCGCCGAGCGCGCCTATCTGGATCCGGACATCCGCCCGCTGCTGGGCCGCAAGCTGCAGCTCGATGCGCTGCAGATCAAGAACGCGACGCTGAACCTGGCCAAGAGCGATGAGCCGTTCGAGCTGCCCTCGTGGCCGGATTCGCTGCCGCAGATCGAAATGCCGCTGGCGATCCAGGCCGATACGATCATCATCGATGGCTTCCGTATCACCCAGGCGCAGCAGCCGCTGATCGACATCGCCAAGGTGCGCGGTGGCGTGGAGATCGCCAATGGCGAATTCCGCGCGACCCAGCTCAAGGTCGACAGCGACATGGGCGATTTCCGCGTGGACGGTCGTTATCTGCCACGCAGCGATTACGACACCGACATCACCCTCGGCGCACTGATGCCGGCCCCGCGCGGGCGTACCCCGGCGCGGCTGGGGCTGGTCGCGCGCGGCGACCTGGGGCACATGGAAGTGGCGATCGCCGGCAACGCACCGGCGCCGCTGCAGGCCAGCCTGGTCTTTGATGGCCGCACCGATCCGGTCTGGAAACTCACCGCACGCAGCAAGGAACTCGACCTGGCCCTGCTGGTGCCGGGGATGGACGCCAGCACCAGCACGCCGATGGCGCTGGATGTGCAGGCCGACGGCAAGGGCGGCCAGGCCAATCTGCAGGGCAGCTTCAAGCAGGGCGACATCGCGGTGGAACTGGCGCCGTCCAAGGTCGGCCTGGCCGACCAGGTACTGACCGTGTCGCCGCTGCAGGTGAAGGGCTTCGGTGGACAGGCGCGGCTGGAAGGCATCGCTGATTTCACCGACAAGGAAAACGCCAGCCTGCGCTTCTCCATCGTCGCCAACGACCTGACCTTCGTGCCTGCGGCCGATACGACCACTCCGGGCGCCGCTGCGCCGGTGCCGGTGACGCTCAAAGAAGCGCGCATGGGCCTGGCCGGCACGCTGAAGGCGTGGGCGGCGGTTGGCCGTGCCTCGGTTGAACGCGAGAAACAGGTGGCCGATCTGCGGTTCGACGTACGCGGCAACGACCAGGCCGCCGTGATCAAACAGTTGCAGGCCAGCACGCCGGGCGGCTCGCTGGATGTCAGCGGCCAGGTGGCCTGGGCACCGCAGCTGGACTGGGACGTGGCCGCCAAGCTGGCCGGTTTCGATCCGGGTTATTTCGCGCCGGGCTGGGACGGCAAGCTGTCCGGCTCGTTCGCCTCCAAGGGCCGCCAGTTGCCACCGCCCGCGGGCAGCCCAGCCGGTACCGCCGGCAGCTATGAAGCCACCGTCGATGTGCCGGGCATCAAGGGCACGCTGCGCAAGCGCGCGCTGGATGCGCAGGGCAGGTTCGCGCTGCGCGGGCAGCAGGGCGAGGGCAACCTCAAGCTCGCGCTGGGCAACAGCCGGCTGACCGCCAAGGGCTCGGTCGGTGACCGGCTGGATATCGATGCGCAGCTGGAGCCGGTGCAACTGGCTGACCTGCTGCCCAACAGCACCGGCAGCCTGCGCGGCCACGTGCTGATCAAGGGCGCACGTACCGCACCGGACATCACCGCCGATCTGGTCGGCAATGGCCTGCGCTGGGACGACTGGAGCGCCGAGGCGATCAGCATCAAGGGCCGCCTGCCATGGCAGGGCGACAGCGGCACGCTGGCGGTGCAGGGCAGCAAGGTGCAGGTGGGCATGCTGCTGGACACGCTCAACGTGGATGCCCGCGGCAGCCTGTCCAACCTGCGCGTGGATGCGCAGACGAAAAACGAACTCGGTGCCGTCGCGCTGCAGGGCGGCGTGCGCCAGCAGGGCCAGAGCTGGCGCGGCGACCTGACCGCGCTGCGCATCGCCCCGATGAAGGGCGATGCCTGGAGCCTGCGCGCACCGGCTACCTTCAGCGTGCAGGGCAGCAACTTCACCCTCAGCGATGCCTGCCTGGGGGCCGCCACCGGCGGTGCGCTGTGCGCCAGCGCGAACTGGCCGCGCGAAGGCCTGCTCGTGCGCGGCGATGCATTGCCGCTGTCGCTGGTGCAGCCCTGGTTGCCGCCGCAGTCCGGCCGCCGCATCTTCCTGCGCGGTGAAGTGAATCTGGACGGGCGCATCCGCCCGCGCGGCAACGCGTGGGAAGGCAGCGCCTCGGTCACCTCACGCGAAGGCGGCGTGCGCCTGGGCGACAACGCGCGTGGCGAACTGGTGCGCTACGATCAGTTCTCGGTGAACCTGGAGATGACCCCGCAGCAGATCAACGCCAAGCTCGGTGTCGGCTTCCAGGGCGACGGCTTCGTCGATGCCAAGGTGCAGACCGGCTGGGATGCGAACGCACCGCTGACCGGCGAGCTCTACATGAACATCGCGCGGCTGTATTGGCTCGAACTGTTCTCGCCGGATATCGTGCGTCCGACCGGGCTGATCGAAGGCCACGTCAGCCTGCGTGGCACCCGCGGCACGCCTTCGCTCGGCGGCGAAGCCACGCTGAGCAAGTTCAACGGCGAGTTCCCCGCGCTGGGGCTGACCTTCGCCGAGGGCAAGGGCAGCTTCACCGCGCAGCCGGACGGCTCGGCCAAGATCACCGCCCAGGCCAACTCCGGCAAGGGCACGTTGTATGTCGATGGCGGGCTGTCCTGGTTCGGCGACGCACAGCCGCTGCAGCTGCATATCCACGGTGAGAACGTGCTGCTGGCCAACACCAGCGAACTGCGCGTGGTGGCCAACCCCAACCTCGACTTCACCCTGGCGGGCAGCACGATGCAGTTGCGTGGCACGGTGCATGTGCCCGAAGCGGACCTGGACCTGGAGCGCCTGGACCGCGGTACGTCGGTTTCCGAAGACGTGGTGGTGCTGGACCCGGTCGATCCGGAAGAAGGCCCCAGCTCGCCGCTGGACATGGACCTGACCGTCAGCCTGGGCGACCAGGTCAAGATGGCCGGGTTCGGGCTGAAGGGCGCGCTGACCGGCAAGATGCAGGTGTGGGCGCGCCCCGGACGCGAGATGACCGCCAACGGCGGGCTCGAAGTCAGTGGCCGCTACAAGGCCTACGGCCAGGACCTGACCATTACCCGCGGCAACTTGAACTGGAACTACAACGCGGTCTCCGATCCGCGCATCAACATCCGGGCCCAGCGTACTGTCGGCGACATCACCGCCGGCATCGATGTGACCGGCCGGGCGCAGTCGCCGCGCGTGGACGTGTGGTCGGACCCGGCGATGTCGCAGTCCGAAGCACTGGCCTACCTGGTGCTGGGCCGCAGCCTCACCGGGGCCAGCAGCGACCAGGCCCAGCAGGTCAACGCGGCCTCGGCGGCGCTGTCGGCCGGCAGTGGCCTGCTCGCTTCCCAGCTGGGGGCCAAGCTCGGCCTGGACGACGCCGGCGTGAGTCAGTCGCGCGCGCTGGGCGGCTCGGTGATCGGCTTCGGCAAGTACATCTCGCCCAAGCTGTACATCGGCTACGGCGTCTCGCTGGTCGGCAGTGGATCGGTACTGACGCTGAAGTACCTGCTGCGCCGCGGTTTCGATGTGGAGCTGGAATCGAGCACGGTGGAGAACCGCGGGTCGCTGAACTGGCGGCGGGAGAAGTAAGCCGCGGACGGTGGTCAGGTGCCCCTGACCATCGGCCGTTGCCCTGCCGGGCCTCAGTGGCTAAGGTCTCGGGCTGTTCTGACGTACCGGAAGTGCCCATGTCTTCACGTAAACCCCTCACCGCCGCGCTGGCGCTTGGCCTGACCCTCGCCGCCGGTGCCCATGCCGACGAAGGCATGTGGATGCCGACCCAGCTGCCGGACCTGGCCAAACCGCTGAAGGCGGCCGGCTTCAAGGGCAACCCGGGCGACCTGGCCAATGTCACCGCGCCGCCGTTGAGCGCGGTGGTGCGGGCCGGTGGCGGCACCGGTTCGTTCGTCTCCGACGACGGGCTGCTGCTGACCAACCACCATGTCGCCATGGGCGTGATCCAGTACAACACCTCGCCCGAGCACAACCTGATCAACGAGGGCTTCATCGCCAAGGGCCGCAGCGACGAGCGCGCGGCCAATCCGGATTTCCGCGTGCTGGTCACGGTCGGGTTCGACAAGGTCACCGATGAGGTGCTGCGCGATGCGCGCGGCAAGACCGGGCGGGCGTACTTCGATGCGGTGGATCGCGCCAGCAAGCAGCTGGTGGCCGACTGCGAGAAGGAAGGCAACATCCGCTGCAGCGTGGCGGACATGTACTACGGCACCGATTTCTATCGCATCCGCCAGCTCGAGCTGAGCGATGTGCGCCTGGTCTACGCGCCGCCACGCGCGATCGGCAACTACGGCGATGAGATCGACAACTTCATGTGGCCGCGCCACACCGGCGATTTCACCCTGCTGCGTGCTTACGTCGGCAAGGATGGCAAGCCCGCGCCGTACAGCGTGGACAACGTGCCGTACCACCCGCCGGCGCACCTGAAGATGGCGATCGACGGCCCGAAGACCGGCGACTACGCGATGCTGGCCGGCTATCCGGGCATCACCTACCGCCATCGCACCGCCGCCGAATTCGCCAGCCAGATCGATGCGGTGCTGCCGCGCCGCGTGTCGGTGTACCAGCAGATGATCGACACCATCGAGTCGGCCAGTGCCAAGGACGCGCAGGCCCGTACTCGTTACGCCTCGCAGCTGCAGTCGCTGAAGAACAACCGCAAGCGCGCCGCCGGTGAGCTGGAAGGCCTGCTGCGCAGCGACGCCAAGGCCCAGCGTGCCGCCGATGAAACGGCGATGCTGCAGGCCACCGATGCCCGGTACCAGGGCGACATCCAGTCGCTGCTGACCTCGCTGTCCAGCGGCGCCTCGGTGGGCGAGCGCGATCTGCTGCTCGACCTGATGGCGGCGCAGAGCCAGCTGCTGCGCTCGGCACTGACCCTGGAGCGCCTGCGCATCGAATCGGCCAAGCCCGATGCCGAGCGCGACAGCGGCTACCAGCAGCGCGATCTGGCGCTGATCGAAGGCGTGCTCAAGCAGGTCCAGCGCCGCTACGATCCGGCCATCGAAAAAGCCCTGCTGACCACGCTGCTGACCCGTTACCAGCAGCTGCCCGACGCCCAGCGCGTGCCCGAGTTCGACGCGGCCTTCGGCCGTACCCCGGCCGCGCTGGCCAAGACCCTGGACACGCTGTACGCCAGCACCCACCTGGGCGACGAAGCCGAGCGCCTGTCGCGCTTTGCCGCAGCCAAGGAGGGCAAGGCGCTGGCGCACGATCCGCTGATCGACCTCGCCGGCCCGCTGGTGGCCGCGCAGCTGCGCCTGGATGACGAACGCAAGACCCGCGAAGGCGAGCAGCTGCGCCTGCGCCCGGCCTACATGCAGGCATTGTTTGCCTGGCGTGCCAAGCAGGGCCGCGCGGTCTACCCGGATGCGAACCGTACGCTGCGCATCAGCTACGGCAAGGTCGAAGCGCTGTCGCCGCGCGACGCCGTGCATTTCGACCCGGTGACCACCGTGGCCGGCATCGTCGAGAAGAACACCAATGCCTATCCGTTCGATGCGCCAAAGCCGCTGTTGGACGCGATCGCCAAGGGCGACTTCGGCTCCACCGCCGATCCGGTGCTGAAGACCCAGACGGTCAACTTCCTGACCAACCTGGACACCACCGGCGGCAACTCCGGTTCGCCGGTGCTCAACGCCAAGGGCGAACTGATCGGCCTGAACTTCGACAGCAACTGGGAGTCGGTCAGCGCCAGCTGGTGGTTCGACCCGCGCTTCAAGCGCGCGGTGCACGTGGACATGCGCTACCTGCGCTGGCTGCTGGCCAAGGTCTACCCGGCGCCGGAACTGCTGAAGGAAATGGGCGTTCCCGCCGAGTAAGCGGCGCCGGCCGCCCCTGTAGCGCCACGACCAACGGTCGTGGCCTACACTGCGGGCTGCTCTCGCGGAAACAACCCTGTGGTTTCTAGCTGGATCCTGCTGCTGGTCTCGGTGGTCTACGCCGCGCTGCTGTTCGCCGTGGCGTGGTGGGGCGACCGCCGCCCGATGTATCCGGACCGGCCATGGCTGCGCCCGGTGGTCTACAGCCTGGCGCTGGCGGTGTACTGCTCGTCGTGGACGTTCTACGGCGCGGTCGGCACGGCGGTGCGCAACGGGATCGGCTATCTGCCCATCTACCTGGGGCCCCTGCTGCTGTGGGTGTTCGGCTGGCGCATCATCGAGCGCCTGGCACTGATCGCACGCAGCCAGAACGTCGTCTCCATCGCCGATTTCATCTCCTCGCGGTTCGGCCGCTCGCGGCGGCTGGCCGCGCTGGTGGCGGTGATCGCACTGATCGGCATCGTGCCGTACCTGGCCCTGCAGTACAAAGCCGTGGCGATGAGCCTGCAGGTGCTGACCGGCAACGTCGGCCCGACCGGCTTCTTCACCGACCCCGCGCTGTACGTGGCGCTGCTGATGGCCTTGTTCGCCACGCTGTTTGGTACCCGCCAGGTGGATGCCACCGAGCACCACCACGGCATGATGCTGGCGATCGCACTGGAATCGATGATCAAGCTGATCGCGATGGTTGCGCTGGGTCTGTTCGCCTACCTGTGGCTCAACGACCGCACCGATGCGGTGATCGAGTCCGCGCATACGCTGTTCAGCGGCCTGCCGCCGGTCGGCTTCATCTCGCAGACGCTGCTCAGCTTCCTGGCGATCATCTGCCTGCCGCGCCAGTTCCATGTGGCGGTGGTGGAGTGTGGCGACGTGCGCGACATCCGCCGCGCGCGCTGGATGTTCGGTGCCTACCTGGTGATCATTTCGGCGATGGTGATCCCGATCGCCACCGCCGGCGTGACCCTGTTCGGCACCGGTGGCAGTGTCGCCGACGACAGCATGGTGCTGGCCCTGCCGCTGGCCGAGGGCCGCAAGTTCCTGGCGCTGGTCGCCTATGTCGGCGGTTTCTCGGCCGCGACCGGCATGGTCATCGTGGCCTCGATCGCGCTGGCCACCATGGTCAGCAACGACCTGGTGATGCCGGTGCTGCTGCGCCGCAGTGGCGATCACCAGGAGGCGGCCGACGTCGCCTCGCGCGTGTTGTGGATCCGGCGCACGGCGATCCTGCTGCTGGCCCTGGTGGCCTACAGCTACTACCGCGGCAGCAGCAACGACAGCACCCTGGCCTCCTACGGGCTGATGGCCTTCGCGGCCGTGGCGCAGTTCGCGCCCGGCCTGATCGGCGGCCTGTACTGGCGCGGCGCCAGCCGCCGGGGCGTGGAGGTTGGCATGCTGCTCGGCTTCGGCACGTGGGTGTACACGCTGCTGTTGCCCGCGCTCACGCATGCCGGCTGGATGGACGAGGCCTGGCTGGTGCAGGGGCCGTTCGGGATCGGCTGGCTGCAGCCGCAGCATCTGTTCGGCATGAGCGGCTGGGACCCGTTGACCCACGGCACGTTCTGGTCGCTGCTGGTCAATGTCGCGGCGATGGTGCTGGTCTCGGTGCGCTGGCGCCCGGGCGTGGACGAGCGCCTGCGTGCCGCGCCGTTCCTGGACCCGTACGCGCAGCGCCCCTCGGTGGCCGGCGTGTGGCCCGGCAACGTGCATGTGGGCGATCTGCTGGCGCTGGCCTCGCGGGTGGTCGGTGACCGCCATGCGCGCCGGTCGTTCTTCGAGCAGGCGCAGTCGATGGACCGCGAGCTGCAGGCCTCCGCACCGGCGGACCGGGCCTGGGTGCAGTTCACCGAGCGCCTGCTGGCGGCCTCGATCGGCGCCGCCTCGGCGCGCCTGCTGCTGACCAGCCTGCTGCGCGGCTCGGGCATGGACCTGGGGGAAGTGGTGGCGGTGCTCGACGAAGCCGGGCAGGAGCTGCGCTTCAACCGCGAGATTCTTTCCACCACGCTGGAGAACATCAGTGCCGGCGTCAGCGTGGTCGACCCGGACATGCGCCTGACCGCCTGGAACCGCCGCTACCAGCAGATGTTCGGGTACCCCGACGGGATGCTCTACGTCGGCCGCCCGGTGGCGGACCTGATCCGCTACAACGCCGAGCGCGGTGAACTGGGCGAGGGCGACATCGAGGTGCAGATCAACCGCCGCATCGGCTACATGCGCGCCGGTTCGCCGCATATCTTCGAGCGCACCCGCAGCGACGGCAAGGTGATCGAAATGCGCGGCCAGGCGCTGCCCGGCGGCGGCTATGTCACCAGCTACAACGACATCACCGACTACAAGCACGCCGAGCGCGCGCTGCTGGAAGCCAACGAGACGCTGGAGCAGCGCGTCGCCGAGCGCTCGCACGAGGCCGAGATGGCACAGCAGTCCAAGACCCGCTTCCTGGCGGCGATCAGCCATGACGTGCTGCAGCCGCTCAATGCGGCGCGCCTGTTCGCCTCGGCGCTGCGTGAGAGCCACCACAACAACGAAGAGCAGCGGCACCTGGCCGAGCGCGTGGATGCCTCGCTGCGTGCCGCCGAGGAGTTGCTGGATGGCCTGCTGGATGTCTCCCGCCTGGACGCCGGCGGCCTGCATCCGGTGATCGGCGATTTCGATGTCAGCCTGCTGATGCGCGAGCTGGCGGCGCAGTACTCGCCCGTCGCCGCCGGGCGTGGGCTGCGCATGGATCTGTTCGCGCGCCCGGCCTGGGTACGCAGCGATCGCCGCCTGCTGCGTCGCGTGCTGCAGAACTTCCTGGCCAACGCACTGCGCTATACGCGGCAGGGCCGCATCGTGCTGGCCGTGCGCCATCGCGGGCCGGAAGTGGAGCTGCAGGTCTGGGATACCGGCCCGGGCATCCCCGAACACCACATGCAGCAAATCTTCGACGAGTTCCACCGCTACCAGCAGCCGTTCGACTGGGGCGAACAGGGGCTGGGGCTGGGCCTGTCGATCTGCCAGCGCATCTCGCGCCTGCTCGACCACCGCCTCAACGCCCGCAGCCGGGTCGGCAGCGGCAGCATGTTCTCGATCCTGCTGCCGTTGGTCGCTGCGCCGCAGCTGCCGGCCGCGTCGTCGTCGTCATCGTCCTCGCCGGCACCGAGCCCGGTGAGCCGTGCCGATTCATTGGCCGGCATGCGCGTGTTGTGCGTGGACAACGACCAGGAAATCCTGGACGGCATGCGCGCGCTGCTGGGGCGCTGGCAGGTGCAGGTGATCACCGCCAGCACGGTCGACCAGGCACTTGATAAGGTCGTCGAGCGGCCGGATGTGATGCTGGTGGATTACCACCTGCACGACCGCCTGGATGGGTTGGATACGCTGGTGGCGCTGGGCCAGAAGGCGGGCCGCGCGATTCCCGGTGCGCTGCTCACCGCCGATGGCCGCGATGAACTCAAGCGGATGGCGCGCGACCGTGGCTACCGGTTGTTGACCAAGCCGATCAAGCCGGCTTCGCTGCGCGCCTTCCTGGCCGCCTTCCACGACACCCGCGGCGATCTCTAGCCGCGGGACCGTGCGGGTGCCTGGTCAGGCCATGGCACCGCTGAGGTGTTCGTACAGGATGGTCGAGCCGATGATGATCAGGATCAGGCCGCCGATGATTTCCGCGCGCTTGCCGACCATGCCGCCCAGCACGCGGCCGAGCATGATCCCCACGGTCACCATGGTCAGCGTACACAGACCGATGATCAGGGCCATGACGCCGATATGCACGTCCAGGAAAGCCAGGCCGATGCCCACCGCCATCGCATCGATGCTGGTGGCGAAACCGGTCACCGCCAGGCGCCAGAAGCCATGGTGCTTGCTGGTGTCTTCGTCCTCGGCACCGTCATCCGGGCGGAGCCCGTTGATGATCATGTGCACGCCCAGCGCACCGAGCAGGCCGAACGCGATCCAGTGATCGAAGGCCTCAACGTACTGCAGCGCGGCGCGGCCGAGCAGCCAGCCGATCACCGGGGTGATGCCTTCGATGACACCGAAAATGAGGCCGGCGCGCAGCGCGTCGGAGAAACGTGGCTTGCGCATGGCTGCGCCTTTGCCGATCGCCGCGGCGAAGGCGTCGGTGGACATGGCAAAGCCGATCAGCAGGATCGAAACAGGGGACATTGGGGTACGCGGCAGGTCGGGCGATATCGAGCAACGGACCGCGAACGCGCCCAACCTGTCGTTGCGCACGCGGACCGCTGGTCTCGCCAACCACGATGGTTGCCCGCACCACGGCGCACTGGCCGAGTATGTTGATGCGGGCGATTCCTGCAGCAGGAATCCGGCTACTCCCCAAGGGGACGCGAAGCTTAGCACCGGGCCTGCAGCGTGGCGCATCCAGCGCGAATTGCGCAGGTAACGCTGGACTTCATAGCCCTGGCTATAAGCCGAGGCGGGTAGAGCCGACCGTTGGTCGGCTGCACGGCGTGATCGGGCTCTGCAGCCGACCAGCGGTCGGCTCTACGCCACCGATCCGCGCGGTGCGCTCAATCCTCTTCCGGCGGCAGCACGATCTGCTCGTCATCGATGGCCAGCTTGCCGGCCATCAGCACCGCCTGGGTGCGATTGGTCACGCCGAGCTTGCGCAGGATCGCGGTGACGTGCGCCTTGATCGTCGCTTCGGAGACGTTGAGGTCGTAGGCGATCTGCTTGTTGAGGCGACCGGCGCCGAGCATCTGCAGCACGCGGAACTGCTGTGGGGTCAGCTCGCGCAGGCGCTGGCCGATCTCACGCTCTTCGCGGCCGGTTGGGGGCACGTTGTGTGCTTCCGGCGGGGCCCAGGTCTCGCCATCGAGGATGGTGCCCAGGGCATGGCCGATCGTGTCCGAGTCGGCGGATTTGGGGATGAAACCGAATGCACCGTGGTCGAGCGCGCGGCGCATTACCGTGGGCTCCTCGCGCGCGGACACCACCACCACCGGCAGCTGCGGGTGCAGGGCACGCATGTGGACCAACGCGTTGAATCCCTGCGCACCGGGCATGTTGAGGTCCATCAGGACCAGGTCGGCGTCGGTGTGCTGGTCGGCGAGCTGGTACAGCGCTTCCACGCTGTCCGCTTCGTACAGCTGCACGCCGGGGATGACGCGTTGCACGGCGCCGCGAAGTGCTTCGCGGAACAGCGGGTGGTCATCGGCAATCAGGAGGGTTGTCATGGTGGGGGCCATGTTGCGAAAGGGGTAACACGACGTAACGGAACGATTGCATCGCGATGACAGCCCACTGGGTCAGGGGGCAGCCGCGCAGCGGCGGGGGTGTGGGTGATGGTGAGAAGGGGCCCACGGTCCGCTTGCGGACCGTGGGAGCGACAGCGCGAATGCGATGTGGCGACCCTTACTTCACTTTCCGCTCTTCCACCAGCGACGCCACGACCGATGGATCGGCCAGGGTCGAGGTGTCGCCGAGCTGGTCCGGTGCGTTCTCGGCGATCTTGCGCAGGATGCGCCGCATGATCTTGCCCGAGCGCGTCTTCGGCAGGCCGGGTGCCCACTGCAGATGATCGGGCGCGGCGATCGGGCCGATCTCCTTGCGTACCCAGGCCACCAGTTCCTTGTGCAGCGCCTCGCTCGGGGTCTCGTCGGCGATCAGGGTCACGTAGGCGTAGATGCCCTGGCCCTTGATGTCGTGCGGGAAGCCGACCACGGCCGCTTCGGCGACCTTCGGGTGCGAGACCAGCGCGCTTTCCACTTCGGCGGTGCCGATGCGGTGGCCGGAGACGTTGATCACGTCGTCCACGCGGCCGGTGATCCAGTAGTAGCCGTCCTCGTCGCGGCGGCAGCCGTCACCGGTGAAGTAGCTGCCCGGGTAGGTGCGGAAATAGGTGTCGATGAAGCGCTGATGATCGCCATAGACGGTGCGCATCTGGCCCGGCCACGAGTCACGGATGATCAGGTTGCCTTCGGTCGCGCCTTCCTGGATCTCGCCATCGGCGTTGACCAGGGCCGGCTGCACGCCGAAGAAGGGCAGGGTGGCCGAGCCCGGCTTGAGATCGACCGCGCCGGCCAGTGGCGAGATCAGGATGCCGCCGGTTTCGGTCTGCCACCAGGTATCCACGATCGGGCAGCGGCTGTCGCCAACCACTTCGTAGTACCAGCGCCACGCTTCCGGATTGATCGGCTCACCGACGCTGCCAAGCAGGCGCAGCGAACGGCGCGAGGTGCGCTTGACCGGTGCATCGCCTTCGCGCATCAACGCGCGGATGGCGGTCGGGGCGGTGTAGAAGATGGTGACCTGGTGCTTGTCGATCACCTCCCAGAACCGCGAGGTGTTCGGGAAATTCGGCACGCCTTCGAACATCACCGAGGTCGCGCCATTGGCCAGCGGCCCGTACACGATGTAGCTGTGGCCGGTGACCCAGCCGACGTCGGCGGTGCACCAGTAGATGTCCTCCTCGCGCAGGTCGAACACCGCTTCGTGGGTGTAGGCCGCATACAGCAGGTAACCGCCGGTGGTGTGCAGCACGCCTTTGGGCTTGCCGGTGGAGCCGGAGGTGTAGAGGATGAACAGCGGGTCCTCGGCATTCATGCGCTCGGGTTCGCACTCGGTCGGCTGCGGGTCCACCACATCGTGGAACCAACGGTCACGCGGGGCCTGCATGTCCACCGCGCCGCCGGTGTGGCGAACCACCAGCACCGTTTCCACGGTGGTGGTGCCGGGCAGCTTCAGTGCGGCATCGACGTTGGCTTTCAGTGGAATCTTCTTGCCACCGCGGAGTCCTTCATCGGCGGTGATGATCAGCTTGCTGCCGCAGTCGATGACGCGATCGGCGATCGAGTTCGGCGCAAAGCCGCCGAACACCACCGAGTGGATCGCACCGATACGCGCGCAGGCCAGCATGGCCACGGCGGCGTCGACGATCATCGGCAGGTAGATGGTGACCCGGTCACCCTTCTTGACGCCGAGGTTGCGCAGCGCGTTGCCGAGGCGGCAGGTGCGCTCATACAGCTCGCGGTAGGTGACGCCCTGGGCAGGCGCATCGGGACTGTCCGGTTCGAACAGCAGGGCGATCTTGTCGCCGCGTTTGTCGAGCTGGCGGTCCAGGCAGTTGACGCTGGCGTTGAGTTCGCCGTCCTCGAACCACTTGATGCGGAAATCGTCGAGCTGGTAGCTGACGTTCTTGATGCGGGTTGGTTTCTTGAACCAGTCCAGGCGCTCGGCGGCCTTGCCCCAGAAGGCGTCCGGATGCTCCACCGATTCGCGGTAGAGCTGCTGGTACGTGTTCCTGTCGATCCGCGATGCCGCGGCGAACGCGGCGTCGACGGGGTAAAGATCAGCCATGGCACCCTCACTTGCACGTTGACTTGGGTTGTGCGGTCGCAGCATACGCGACGACCTCTCCCGCTCAGTTTGCCGCATCCACCCGCCTGCGCGGTATCGGGGTGGTTAGACCATGGTCGAACGCTGTCCACCCCGATATGACATGGCCGTCGATCCCGGTGGCACATGACCGTTCGCCGCGGTAGCGCGCGACCGTTGGTCGTGAGGCACTGCGTACCAACCAACGGTCGGTACCTACGCGGTGCCTTCGGCACCTGCCGGTCGCCGGAGGCGCCCGGGTCGTACTCGCCCCCGGGGGGCGAGTACGACTAATGGCCAATAGCTTCGGTGCGTCACCGCGCCGCACCCTCGGCTCGACCGTGCCCCACGCGCGGCATCACTTTGCCACCCGGGAGAGAGGGCAACATGAGCCACCGTTTGCTGAGGACGACACGCCGGCCGTTGGCCGCCGCCCTGTTCGTCGCACTGATCGCGCCAGGCATGGCGTTCGCTGAAACCGCAAAAGAAAGAGCGCTGGAAGCCCGCGTCGTCGAGCTCGAGCGCCAGGTCCAGCTGCTGCTGTCCAACCAGCAGCAACAGCAGGCCCAGATCAGCCAGGCCCAGACCGATGTCACCGCCGTGCGCACGGTCCAGGCGCAGCAACCGGCGGCGGCCACGGTGCCGGCCGGCAAGCAGCCGATCCAGGTCACCACCATCACCCCGGGCGCCGCGCCGGGTACCACGGTCAAGATCGGCGGCTTCATCAAGGCCGACTTCCTGGCCACCCAGACCGGTGACGGCCAGCTGGCCGACGACGCCACCGGCCGCGCGCTGTACCTGCCGGGCCAGACCCCGGTGGCCGGTGCCGGCGGTAGCGGCAGCGGCAAGCGCTCGGACGTGGACTACAACGCCCACGCCAAGTTCTCGCGCTTCAACCTCGGCATCGACAACGTCAGCGAGGCCGGCAACAAGTCCGGCGCGTTCTTCGAGATGGACTTCTTCGGCAACTCGCTGGGCAACCAGACCGCGACCAATACCTACGGTGCGACCCTGCGTCATGCCTACATGTACTGGAACAACTGGATGGCCGGCCAGACCTGGTCGAACTTCATGGACGCGGCCTCGCTGCCGGAAGCGGCCGACTTCGTTGGCCCGACCGACGGCGTGATCTTCGTGCGCCAGGCCCAGATCCGCTATACCCAGGGCGGCTTCAGCGTCGCGCTGGAAAACCCGGAAACCACCTTGCTCACCGGTACCCGCAACCCGGTCACCGGCGTGTGGACCAACGTGGCCAGCAACTCCGACCGCGGGGCGCTGCCGGACCTGACCCTGCGCTATGGCTGGAAGGGCGACTGGGGCACCTTCGGGGTCGGCGGCGTGGTCCGCCAGCTGAAGGTCGACAACCAGGCCACCGGTGCCGATGCGGACAAGATCGCCGGCGGCCTCACCCTGGGCGGCAAGTGGGTGATGGGCCCGACCGATACGCTGCATTACCAGGTCACCGGTGGTGAAGGCATCGCGCGTTACATCGGCCTGGGCGTCACCGCCGATACCGCGTATGACATCGCCCGTGACGAACTCAACCCGACCGGCGTGCTGGCCGGCTACGTGGGCTGGCGCCACGCCTTCACCCCGAAGCTGCGCACCAACCTGATCTACGCGCGCAGCGATTACGACAACGACGGCAGCCTCGGCCCGCTGGTCACCAAGAGCGTACAGAGCATCCGCGGCAACGTGTTCTACACGCCGCTGCCCAAGGTCGATGTCGGCGCCGAGCTGATGTACGGCGTGCGCGAGATCGAGGATGGCCGCAAGGGCGATATCAGCCGCCTGCAGTTCACGACGAAATACAGCTTCTAAAACAGAAAACGCGTGCCGGCGTACAGCCGGCACACCACCACGATTGCTTCGGAGGGGAAGCGTCCCATGTCAACAACACCTGCACCGGCGAAAGCCCAACTTACCCAGGGACACAAGAAGGTCATCTTCGCGTCCAGCCTGGGTACCGTCTTCGAGTGGTACGACTTCTTCCTGTACGGCTCGCTCGCCGCGATCATCGCCAAGCAGTTCTTCAGCGGTGTCAATGAAACCACCGGCATGATCTTCGCCCTGCTGGCGTTCGCGGCCGGCTTCTTCGTGCGCCCGTTCGGCGCGGCCTTCTTCGGCAGCCTCGGCGACCGCATCGGCCGCAAGTACACCTTCCTGGTCACGATCCTGATCATGGGCATCTCGACCTTCCTGGTCGGCGTGCTGCCCAACTACGCCTCGATCGGTTTCGCCGCCCCGGTGATCCTGATCATCCTGCGCCTGGCCCAGGGCCTGGCGATGGGTGGCGAATACGGCGGTGCCGCGACCTACGTCGCCGAGCATGCACCGGCCGACAAGCGTGGCCTGTACACCAGCTTCATCCAGTGCACCGCGACGCTGGGCCTGTTCATGTCGCTGCTGATCATCCTGGCCTGCCGCTACTTCCTGGGCAATGAAGCGTTCGAAGCCTGGGGCTGGCGCATTCCTTTCCTGGTCTCGATCGTGCTGCTGGGCATCTCGGTGTGGATCCGCCTGCAGCTGAGCGAGTCCCCGCTGTTCCAGCAGATGAAGGCCGAGGGCAAGGGCTCCAAGACCCCGTTCCGTGACAGCCTCAAGGACGGCAACCTCAAGCTGATGCTGCTGGTCCTGCTCGGTGCCGCGGCTGGCCAGGCGGTGGTCTGGTACGGCGGCCAGTTCTACGCGCTGTTCTTCCTGAGCAGCATGCTCAAGGTCGATGCGACCACCTCCTACCTGCTGATCGCCGCGGCCCTTGCGCTGGGCGTGCCGTTCTTCATCTTCTTCGGCTGGCTGTCCGACCGTATCGGCCGCAAGAAGATCATCCTCGCTGGCTGCCTGCTGGCCGCGATCACCTACATCCCGATCTTCAAGGGCCTGACCCACTTCGCCAACCCGGCCATCGAAGAAGCCCGCACCAACTCGCCGGCGCTGGTCAATGCCGATCCGAACACCTGCTCGTTCCAGTTCGATCCGGTCGGCCTGCGCAAGTTCACCAGCTCCTGCGACGTGGCCACCGCGGCCCTGACCAAGGCCGGTGTGCCCTACGACGTGAAGCCGGCCCCGGCCGGTACCCTGGCGACGGTCAACGTGGGCAGTACCGCCGTGACGTCCTACGAGGCCGCCGGCCTGACCAAGGACGAGCTCAAGGCCAAGGGCGATGCCTTCGGTGGCGAGCTGAAGGGTGCACTGACCGCCGCCGGCTACCCGGCCAAGGCGGATGGTGCACGCATCAACATCCCCGGCACGATCTTCATGCTGTGGCTGCTGGTGCTGTACGTGACCATGGTCTACGGCCCGATCGCCGCCTACCTGGTCGAGCTGTTCCCGACCCGCATCCGCTACACCTCGATGTCGCTGCCGTACCACATCGGCAACGGCTGGTTCGGTGGCTTCCTGCCGGCGATTTCCTTCGCGCTGGTGGCCGGTACCGGCAACCTCTACTACGGCCTGTGGTACCCGATCATCATCGCGTTGATGACGGTCGTGGTCGGTGGCCTGTTCCTGCATGAAACCAAGGACGTGGACATCACCAAGTAACGGTGGTCGCCGCGGTATGACGGAGGGGCCGCGATGCGAATCGCGGCCCTTTTGTTTGTCGGGTAGTGCCGGCCGCTGGCCGGCACTACCGATCATCACGTTCTGTGCGGCTATAGTCGGCCCATGAGCGATGCCCCCACCGATCCTGCGGCGCTCGCCGCGATCCTGCAGACCCTGCGTACCGCCTGGCAGGCCAACCGCCCGGCGCTGGAGCAGCGTCGAGACGACCTGCAGCGCCTGCGTGCTGCGCTGAAGGCGCGCCTGCCCGAGATGGCGGCAGCGATCTCCGCTGATTTCGGCCACCGCTCCACCCACGAATCACTGATCGCCGATGGCATGACCGTGCTCGGCGACATCGATCACCTGTGCAGCCACCTGCGCGGCTGGATGCGTCCGCGCCGGGTCGGCGTCGGTTGGCGGTTCTGGCCGGCGCGCGCGCAGACCCGGCCGGTGCCACTGGGCGTGGTCGGGGTGATCTCCCCCTGGAACTACCCGGTCAACCTGGCCCTGATTCCACTGGCGACCGCGATCGCCGCCGGCAACCACGTCATCCTCAAGCCATCCGAGCACACGCCGCGCACCAGCGCATTCCTGCAGTCGCTGCTGGCGGAGGTGTTCCCTGCGGACCGCGTGGCCGTCGTGCAGGGCGATGGGGACCTGGCCAGCGCCCTGGCCGGCGCGCCGTTGGACCACCTGGTGTTCACCGGCTCCACCGCCATCGGCCGCAAGGTCATGGCGGCTGCCGCGGCGCACCTGACCCCGCTGACGCTGGAACTCGGCGGTAAATCCCCGGCCATCGTCTGCAGCGATTACCCGCTGGAGAAGGCCGCCGCGCGCCTGGCCACCGGAAAATTCTTCAATGCCGGCCAGACCTGCATCGCCCCGGACTACGTGCTGATCGACGGCCATCGCCAGCGCGAACTGGTGCAGCAGCTGCAGACGCAGGTGCAGGCGCGCTACGGCGATTTCAGCGACGCCGCTGATTACACCCGGATCATCCACGAGGGCCAGTACCAGCGCCTGCGTGGCTACCTCGAGGAAGCCCGCGCGCGCGGGGTGCCGGTGATCGAACTGGCCACCATCGATCCCGAACGTGCCCACCGCGAACGGCTGATCGTCCCGACCATCGTGCTGGATCCGCCGCCGGATCTGGCCTTGATGCGCGAGGAGATCTTCGGCCCGATCCTGCCGGTCTGCGCCTATCCTGATCTGGATGCCGCGATCGCCGGGGTGCAGTCACGCGACCGCCCGCTGGCACTGTACGTTTTCAGTCACGAACGCGCACAGGTCGAGCGGGTGCTGGCGCAGGTGGTGGCCGGCGGCGTCACCGTCAACGACACCCTGCTGCATTTCGCGGTGAATGGCCTGCCGTTCGGCGGCGTCGGCCCGAGTGGCATGGGCGCGTATCACGCGCGCGCCGGCTTCGATGCGATGAGCAAGCAGCTGCCGATCCTGTGGCAGTCGCGCTGGGCGGCCAGTGATCTGCTCAAGCCGCCGTATTCGAAGATTGCCGGGATGGTGAAGGCGATGGTCCGGTAGCGGCTGCCGCCCGACGCACGCTCCACAGGTAGAATGCCCGCATGAAAATCGCCTCCTGGAACGTCAACTCGCTCAACGTGCGCCTGCCGCACCTGGAACAATGGCTCACGGCGTTCGCGCCGGACGTGGTCGGCATCCAGGAAACCAAGATGGAGGACCACAAGTTCCCCGACGCGGTGCTGGCCGGGCTGGGCTACCGCAGCGTGTTTGCCGGGCAGAAGACCTACAACGGCGTCGCGCTGCTCTCGCGTGAGCCGGCGCAGGACGTGCAGATCGGCATTCCCGGCTTCGAGGATGAGCAGAAGCGCGTCATCGCCGGCACCGTCAACGGCGTCCGCATCATCAACCTGTACGTGGTCAACGGGCAGGATGTCGGCACCGACAAGTACGCCTACAAGCTGCGCTGGCTGGAGGCCGTGCATGCCTGGGTCGAGGCCGAGCTGGCCAGGTACCCGGAGCTGGTGGTGATGGGCGACTTCAACATCGCCCCCGATGCCCGCGACGTGCACGACCCGCTGGTCTGGAACGAGAACCACATCCTGACCTCCACCGCCGAGCGCGGCGCCCTGAACAAGCTGCTGCAGCTGGGCCTGCACGATGCCTTCCGCCTGCACAGCGAGGAAGAAGGCGTGTTCAGCTGGTGGGATTACCGTGCCGCCGGGTTCCGCCGCAACCTGGGCCTGCGCATCGACCTGACCCTGGTCTCCGACGCGCTCAAGGCGCGCGCGCTGGCCTCGGGCATCGATCGCGAGCCGCGTACCTGGGAGCGCCCCAGCGACCATGTGCCGGCGTGGGTGCAGTTGGGCTGACCGCGGAAACGACAAGGCCCGGCAGTGCCGGGCCTTGTCGATCCAGCGGTATGCGTGCGCTCGTTACCGGACGCTTCGACGCGTAAACAGATTCACGATCGCAAGCAGGATCACTGCGCCGATCAACGAGAACAGGAACGTGCGGATGGTGATCGCTTCATTGATGCCACCGCCGAACAGCCAACCGGCCAGCAATGCGCCGACGATGCCGACCACGATGTTGAGGATGATGCCTTGCTGCGCGTCCCGCTTCATGATGATGCTGGCAAGCCAGCCCACGATGCCGCCGACGATCAACCAGATGATGATGCCCATAGCGTTGACTCCCTCTGTGCGGTTGCGACCTGTGCAGTTGACGGCACACCCCGTGAAGTCGTCGTGCAGCCGCGATGGCGGGGCCGTGGCATGACCCTGCCGGCCACCCTGGACGGCCCTTGGCGCTTCGGCCCGGTCACGGTCTGGCGCCTGCCGCATGTGCCAGGCACCCGGGGCGAGCCCCAGGCCCGGGTGCTGCTGGCCGAGCAGCTGGGCGGGGCGCCGGAGGACCTGCCGCTGCAGCGCGACCCGCGCGGCCGCCCGGAGCTGCATGGCCCGTTGGCCCATGTAGGCACCGGGTGGAGTCACAGCCACGGCCTGCTGCTGGTCGCGATGGGCGAACGGGTGCGGCTCGGCGTGGACCTGGAACCCCTGCGCCCGCGCCCACGGATGCTGGAGATCGTGCAGCGCTTCTTCCACCCGGGCGAGATCGCCTGGCTGGAATCGCTGGACGAGGACGCCCGCAACCACTGGTTCTTCCGGGTGTGGTGTGCCAAGGAGGCGCTGCTCAAGGCGCAGGGGCAGGGCATCTCCTTCGGCCTGCACCGGCTGCAGCTCGCGCCGGGCATCGATGGCGGCCTGCACCTGGCCTGGTGCGACCCCGAACTGGGGCCGGCCGAGCGCTGGCACCTGCATGAGTGGCAGGCGGCCGATGATTTCCGCGCGGCGCTGGCCTGGCATGCGATGTGAGAGGGGGAGCCGACCAACGGTCGGCGCTACCGACCTGCGATAATGCCGCCATGAACGAACACACCCTCCCCGCCGGCGTGGCCGACGCGCTTGAGCGCGGCCTGGCCGCCATGCAGCTGGACGCCGCGCTGGCACCGCCGCTGCTGACCTACCTGACCCTGCTGGACCGCTGGAACCGCACCTACAACCTCACCGCGATCCGCGACCCGCTGGAGATGGTGACCCGCCATCTGCTCGATTCGCTGGCGATGCAACCGCACCTGGAAACCGGCACCCTGGCCGACCTGGGCACCGGCCCCGGGCTGCCGGGCATCCCGCTGGCCATCGCGCGCCCGCAACTGCAGGTGACCCTGGTCGAAAGCAACGGCAAGAAGGCCCGCTTCATGCGCGAGGCCGTCCGCCAGCTGGGCCTGGGCAACGCCCGCGTGGCCGAGTCGCGCGCCGAGGCGCTGGCCGAACCGGCGGCCTATGACCACCTGACCGCCCGCGCGATGGACACCCTGGCCGGGATCATCCGGGTCGGTGGGCATCTGCTGCGCCCGGGTGGCCGCCTGCTGGCCATGAAAGGCGTGTACCCGCACGACGAGATCGCGCAACTGCCGGCCGGCTGGTCGGTGGAGAAGGTCATGCCGCTGAGCGTCCCCGGGCTGACCGGCGAGCGCCATCTGGTGGTGGTCACCGGCCCGTGAGCCGGTGACGTCCGCCACCGCAGCGCCCGCCCCACGGTCGTCCCGACCCCTTTCCGCGCTGGCCCCATGCCGCCCCGCCGACGTCCCGGCAGGGGCCGCTGCGGTATTGCAGCGCGTGCCTGCCGTGCATCTCACAGTGCATGACACGCCCCATATACGCATAATGACCAGTCCCACTCCCTGCCGATGAGGCTCACCCGCATGGCCCGCATCATCGCCATCGCCAACCAGAAAGGTGGCGTCGGCAAGACCACGACCGCCGTCAATCTGGCCGCTTCCCTGGCTGCTGCACCCAAGCGCGTGCTTCTTGTCGACCTCGATTCCCAAGGCAATGCGACCATGGGCAGCGGCGTGGACAAGCGCGAAGTCGCCGCGTCCACCTGTGATCTGCTGCTGGGCGAAAGCACCGCGGCCGAGGTGCGGGTCAAGACGCCGGAAGGTTTCGACCTGCTCCCGGGCAACATCGACCTGACCGCCGCCGAGATCCAGCTGATGGACCAGAGCGAGCGCGAGCAGCGCCTCAAGCGCGCGCTGGCCCCGATCCGCGACGAATACGACTACATCCTGATCGACTGCCCGCCGGCGCTGTCGCTGCTGACGCTCAACGCGCTGGCCGCCGCCGACTCGGTGATCGTGCCGATGCAGTGCGAGTACTACGCGCTGGAAGGCCTGAGCGCACTGGTGGAAACCATCGAAGCGCTGCGCGCCAACCTCAATCCCGCGCTGGAGATCGAGGGCGTGCTGCGCACCATGTTTGACGTGCGCAACAACCTGGCCAATGCCGTGTCGGCCGAGCTGACCGAGCATTTCGGCGAGCAGGTGTTCCGCACCATCGTGCCGCGCAACGTGCGCCTGGCCGAGGCGCCCAGCCATGGCCAGAGCATCGTCGGGTACGACCGTGCCTCGCGCGGTGGCGTTGCCTATCTCGGCCTGGCCGGCGAGATCATCCGTCGCAACAACCAACGCAAGAAGGCCGACAAGGCTATGGAGACCGCCTGATGAGCACCAAGCCTGCCCTCGGCAAGAAACGCGGCCTCGGCCGTGGCCTCGATGCGCTGTTGGGACCCAAGGGGGCGGTGACGCAGGTGCAGGCAGCGGCCGTGGTCGAACCGCAGCCGGGTGAACTCCTGCGCAAGCTGCCGGTCGGTCATCTGCAACCGGGCAAGTACCAGCCGCGCCGCGACATGGACGAGACCAAGCTCGCCGAGCTGGCCGAGTCGATCAAGGCGCAGGGTGTGATCCAGCCGATCCTGGTCCGCCAGCTCGGCGCGGACAGCTTCGAGATCGTGGCCGGCGAACGCCGCTGGCGCGCTTCCCAGCTGGCTGGACTGGACGAAGTGCCGGTGGTGGTGCGCGAGCTGGAAGACCGCACCGTCATCGCGATGGCGCTGATCGAGAACATCCAGCGTGAAGACCTCAACCCGCTTGAAGAAGCCGAAGCCCTGCAGCGGCTGATCAGCGAATTCGCGCTGACCCATGCCGAGGCCGCCCAGGCCGTCGGCCGCTCGCGCGCGGCGGTGTCCAACCTGCTGCGCCTGCTGGAGCTGCCGATCGCGATCCGCCTGCTGCTGGAAACCCGCCGGTTGGAAATGGGCCATGCCCGCGCGCTGCTGACGCTGGCGCCGGAACTGGCCAGCAAGCTGGCCCAGGAAGCGGCAGACCAGGGCTGGTCGGTGCGTGAAGTGGAACACCGCGCACAGCAGTTCGCTGCCGGCAAGGTCCCCGGCGCACTGCGCAAGAAGCCGGCCGCCAGCGCACCGCAGGCCGATATCGCCTCGCTGGAAACCGAACTGTCCGAGTCGCTGGGCGCCCGCGTGGCGATCAACCACGGCCGCGGCGGCAAGGGCAAGCTGATCATCCATTACACCGACCTGGACACGCTGGACGGCGTGCTCGACCGACTTCGCGCACAGAAGGGCTGAGTCCCCCACCGGCGCACGAGGATCATCCCCCCGCAATGAACCCTGCCAAGGTCGACCGCAACCATCTGTTGCGTCTGACCGACCTGCCGAATGTCGGGCCGGCCTGTGAGAAAGATCTGCGTCTGATCGGCATCCGTGTGCCCGCGCACCTGCGCGGCCGCGATGCCTATGACATGTACGCGCAGCTATGCCTGCGCACCGGCGTGATGCATGACCCGTGCGTGATCGACGTGTTCCTGTCGATCGTGCGCTTCATGCAGGGCGAGGCACCGCGCCCGTGGTGGAATTTCAGCAAGGAACGCAAGGCCACCCTGGCCAGGGAAGCACCGCTCACGTTGTGGTGACGGCTTCCGGGCAGCCGGTGGTGGCCCACAAGGAGTGACGCATGAGCGATACCTACGACGAAGTCAGCCCTGGCGGCAGTCCGATGTTGACCCACACCCGGCCCCGCGACTTCGCGCCGGCGGTTGGTGAGGTGTGCATCGAACAGATCAGCGCGCATATCGAACGGCATCTTGGCCCGGTCGCGAGCGTGTTCCATGAAATCGTGTCCGACGCCGTGCACATTGACGTGCACGTGGTGCCGGCCACCGATGAGTTCCCGCATCTGCGGCTGGTCACATCAGGCATGAGTGACCTGCCGATGACGCTGTCCGACGACGTCGACGCGCCGCGGTACATGGAACTGATGGTGACCCTGCCGGCCGACTGCCCGTTGCAACAGGCCGACCTCGAGGACGAGCGCCACTACTGGCCGATCCGCCTCCTGAAGATGATGGCGCGGCTGCCGCACAAGTTCGACACCTGGCTGGGGTTTGGCCACACCATTCCCAACTTCGATCCTCCCGCGCCCTACGCACCGGGCGTCGGTTTCGACGGTGTGATCGTGCTGCCGCCGGTAAACGCCCCGGAAGACTTCGGCCACCTGGTGATCGACGCTGAAAAGACCATCGTGTTCATGTCGCTGGTGCCGCTTTACCCCGAAGAAATGGCGCTGAAGTTGAAGAAGGGCAGCGACGCCCTGCTGGATCGCTTCGATGCCAAGGGCGTCAGCGACATCATCGAACCGGGCCGGGTCAACGTTGCCAGGAAGCGCTTCGGCCTGTTCTGAGTGACCTACCGCACCGCTATGCTGTTACCCGTATTTCCAGGATTACTGCGATGACCATCCTCGTCACCGGCGCTGCCGGCTTCATTGGGACCAACACGGTCCGCGCGCTGCTCGATGCCGGTGAAACGGTGGTTGGGCTGGACAACTACAACGACTACTACGACCCGCAGATCAAGCGCGATCGGGTGGCCGCGCTGTGTCCGGATGCCGATATCCGGGTACTCGACCTGACCGACCGCGACGGCCTGGCCGCGCTGTTCGACGAGGTCCAGCCGACCCGGGTGATCCACCTGGCCGCGCAGGCCGGCGTGCGTTACTCGCTGGAGAATCCGCATGCCTACGTCGACAGCAACCTGATCGGCTTCGTCAACATGCTGGAGCTGTGCCGCCATCGCGGCGTGGCGCATCTGGTGTATGCCTCGAGCAGCTCGGTGTACGGCGATTCGGCCACCCCGCCGTTCTCCGAAGACCAGCGCATCGACAAGCCACGCTCGCTGTACGCCGCGACCAAGGCCGCCAACGAGCTGATGGCCTACACCTACGCTCAGCTGTACGGCCTGCACGCCACCGGCCTGCGCTTCTTCACCGTGTACGGCCCGTGGGGCCGCCCGGACATGGCACCGCTGCTGTTCTCGCGCGCGGTCCTGGCCGGCCGCCCGATCGACGTGTTCAACGACGGAAAAATGCAGCGCGACTTCACACATGTCTCCGACATCGTGGATGGCATCCTCGGCGCGCTGGCGCATCCGTCCAGCGAAACGGTGCCGCACCGGGTGTTCAACCTCGGCAACCACACGCCGGTCGAGCTGGAGCACTTCATCGGGGTCATCGAAGCGGCCGCCGGCCGCCCGGCGCAGAAGGTCTACAAGCCGATGCAGCCGGGCGACATGGTCCGCACCATGGCCGACACCACGCGCGCGCATGACGCGTTCGGCTATGAGCCGGCGATGCCGATCGAGCGCGGTCTGCCCCCGGTGGTGGCCTGGTGCCGCGATTATTTCGGCGATCACGCCTGACACACACGCGGCGATTCATCTTCGGATAACCTCGGGTGCGGAAAATGCGCGCTCTTTTTCGATCCTGGCCATTCGCAGAGCCCGACCATGAGCCAACCCCAGTTGTCGGTCGTCGTCCCGGTCTTCAATGAACGCGACAACGTCACGCCCCTGATCAACGAGATCACCACCGCGCTGCGCGGGCAGGTCGATTTCGAAATCGTCTACGTCGACGACCATTCGCGCGACGATACCCTGGCGGTCCTGCAGGCCCTGAAGGCCCGTACGCCCGAGCTGCGGGTGCTGCACCACGTCACCCAGAGCGGGCAGAGCACCGCGGTGCGCAACGGCGTCAAGCACGCCCGCGCGTCGTGGATCGCGACCCTGGACGGTGACGGCCAGAACGACCCGGCCGATATTCCCAAGCTGCTCGCCGCGCGTGCCGCCGCCGCCGCCGAGGTCAAGCTGTTCGCCGGGTGGCGCGTGCACCGCCAGGATTCGGGCAGCAAGCGCTGGGCCAGCAAGTGGGCCAATGCGATCCGCGCGCGCATGCTGCGCGACGATACCCCGGACACCGGCTGCGGAATCAAGCTGTTCGAGCGTGCGGCGTTCCTTGACCTGCCGTATTTCGACCACATGCACCGCTACCTGCCCGCGCTGATGCAGCGCGCCGGCTGGACGACCCTCAGCGTGCCGGTCAATCACCGGCACCGCACCGCGGGCGTGTCCAAGTACAACAACCTCGGCCGTGCGCTGGTCGGCATCCGCGACCTGCGCGGCGTGGCCTGGCTGATCACGCGCAGCAAGCGCACTGCCGTGGAAGAACGCTGATGGAACTGCACTGGCTCGACCAGCCATTGACCTGGCTGTACTGGACCGGCCTGCATGTCACCGGCTGGAAGCTGATCGGCTACACCGGTGCGCTGATGTTCGGCGGCCGCTGGCTGGTCCAGTTCATCGCCTCGCGCCGCGCCGGCAAGCCCGTGATCCCGCGCCTGTTCTGGTACATGAGCGTGGTCGGCAGCCTGATGACGCTGAGCTACTTCCTGTTCTCGGCCAAGCAGGACTCGGTGGGCGTGCTGCAGAACCTGTTCCCGGCGTTCACCGCGCTGTACAGCCTGAAGCTGGATATCGCGCACCGCGGCTGGAGGCGGGACAAGGCCAGCCATTAGGGTCCGGCCCGCGCAGCGGAGCAGGACCTTTGATCCATGCACCGCCCACCGGCTTGGTGCCATGATCGGGGTTTGCCGTCCCTCGGGAACCCCTGACCGTGAAATCACCGCTCGTTGCTGCGTTGCTGCTCGCCCTGGCCCTTCCTGCCGGAGCCGCCTTGGCCGCGCCTCCCGTCGCTCCGGCGGCCGCACCGGCCAGCCTGGCCACTGAAAGCCCCGCCGATGCGCGGTTCCGCGCCATCTACGAGAAGGAATGGGCGTGGCGTGAAGCCGGCGGTGGCGAGGCCAGCGAAGACGGCGATGGCCCGGCCAACGCGACCCGTATGCCCGATGTCGGCGCGGCCGCGCAGCAGGGCCGGTTGAAAGTCTGGGACGACGTCCTGGCCCAGCTCGACAAGGTCGACACCCAGGCGCTCTCGGCCGAGAACCGCATCAACTACGCGATCTACCGCGACCAGGTGTTCAACCTGGCCGCCGACGTACGTCTGCGCGCTTACGAAATGCCGTTCAACGCGGACTCTTCGTTCTGGTCCAACCTGTCCTTCATGGCCCGGCGCGAGATGAAGACCGCGCAGGACTACCGCAACTACATCGCACGCCTGAACGATGTGCCGCGCTACTTCGACCAGCAGACCGAGAACATGCGCGCCGGCCTCAAGCGCGGCTTCAGCGTGCCGCGCGCGGTGCTCGATGGCCGCGAGGTCTCGATCGCCACCGTCTCCGAACTGAAAGATCCGACCCAGTCGCCGCTGTATGCACCGTTCAAGAAACTGCCGGCCAGCATCCCGGTCGCCGAACAGGCGCAACTGCAGGAACAGGTCCGCCAGGCGATCGGCGGCAGCGTGGTGCCGGCCTTCGGCAAACTGCGTACCTTCTTCGTCAGCGAGTACGTGCCACAGGCGCGCACTACCCTGGCGGCCGAGGCGATGCCCGGCGGCAAGGCGTACTACAAGCAGCAGATCCACGAATACACCACGCTGGACCTGACCCCGCAGCAGATCCATGAGATCGGCCTGAAGGAAGTCGCGCGCATCCAGGCCGAAATGGACGGCATCATCAAGCAGGTCGAGTTCAAGGGCAGCTTCGCCGAGTTCCTGACCTTCCTGCGCACCGACCCGCAGTTCTACGCCAAGACCCCGGACGAGCTGCTGCACCGCGCGGCCTGGATCTCCAAGCGGGTGGACGGGGTGATCGGCAAGTACATGACCCTGCCGCGTGCGCGCTTCACCATCGTGCCGGTGCCGCCGGATATCGCCCCGTTCTGGACCGCCGGCCGCGGTGGCATGGGCACCTACTGGCTCAACACCTACAACCTGCCGGCGCGACCGCTGTACAACCTCCCGGCGCTGACCCTGCACGAGTCCGACCCGGGCCATGCACTGCAGGGCGCACTGGCGGCAGAACAGGGCGAGCAGCCGGCGTTCCGTCGTAACAACTACATCTCCGCCTACGGCGAGGGCTGGGGCCTGTACTGCGAAAAGCTCGGCGTGGAAATGGGCATCTATGAAACCCCGTACGAGGATTTCGGCCGCCTGACCTACGAGATGTGGCGTGCCGCGCGCCTGGTGATCGATACCGGCGTGCACCACAAGGGGTGGACCCGCGAGCAGGCGCTGTCTTACCTGCGCGATCACACCGCGCTGAGCGAGCATGAAGTGACTACCGAAGTGGACCGCTACATCTCCTGGCCGGGCCAGGCGCTGAGCTACAAGCTCGGCGAGATCGCGATCGTGCGCCTGCGTGCGCAGGCCGAGCAGGAGCTGGGTGACCGCTTCGACGTCAAGGCCTTCCACGACGCCGTGCTCAGCCAGGGCTCGGTGCCGCTGCCGGTGCTGGAGGCGCAGATCCAGGCCTTCATCGCCCAGCGCAAGGCCGCGGCCAGCTGAGCCGCGCCGGGGCCGGCTGCCGTGTCGGCCCCGACCAACGTGAACCAACGTGCCCGGCTGCGATTGTGTAACGGCTTCACGCCCGGCTACCCTGTGGGCCATGTTCCGTCGTGCCCGCCCGCGTCCGTCCCTGCTGCTCCGCCTGCTGATGCTGGTGGTGGTGGGTATGGGCGTGTTCGGCAGCTCGCTGGCCTCGGCCCTGGCCGATATCCACCTGACCATGCACGCCGACAGCAGCGAGCTGCACGGCACTGCCGATGACACGGCTGGCGTTGCCTCCAGCGACGTCGACGGCAACGAAGACTGGCTGCATGCCCTGGTGCATTGCGGCCACTGCCATGGCCATGGCGGCGTGCTGCCGATGGCCGCGATGGCCTGGAGCCTGCCCACCGCGCCCAGCCACGGCGTGCCTGCCGGGTTGGTCGCGCAGCTGCGCACCCAGCCGCCCGAGAACCTGCTGCGTCCTCCGATAGCGATCTGATGCCATGCGGCCACGCGCCGTCGTTTGCCATCAAAACCGCTATCTGGAGATTGCCCATGTGGATGCGCCTGGCTGCCTTGGCTGCCTTCGCGTTCGTGCCGTGCGCCCATGCGCAGGGCACGGTTACGCCCGCCCCGTTGACCCTCGATGACGCGCTCGCGCGCGTAGCTCAACATCACCCCGACCTGCTCTTGGTCGACGCGCAGCGCCCGCTCTGGGAAGCACGCGGCGACGCGGCGGGCCTGCGCCCGCCACTCACTGTTGGCATGGGACTTGAAAACGCGTTGGGGACCGGTGGCAACAGAAGCTTTAAGGCCGCCCAGCTGACGGTCACCTTGGCCGGCGTACTTGAACGCGTCGGCAAACTGGACGCCCGCCGTGCTGTGGTCCTAGCTAACATTGACAACTTGGCTCCGCAGCGCGAAATCGCGAGGCTGGACCTGATGGCCGAAGTCGCACGCCGGTACCTGGCGGTAACCGACGCGCGCCAGCAGCTGAGCCTCGCCGAGACCGATATCGAGCAGCGCAAGCGCGCCGTCGCCGCCGCGCGGCTGCGGCTGCAGGCCGGCGCCTCCCCGGAGTCGGTGCTGATGACGGCCCAGGCCATGTTGGCCCAGGCCGAACTGGACCGCGACCGCGCCCACCAGATGGACCAGTCCGCACGCGGCGCCTTGTCAGCGTTGTGGCGTCAGCGCGAGCCAGGCTTCGACGTGGTCACCGGCGATCCAATGCAGATGCCCGCGCTGCAGGACTTCGCCGTGCTCGCCGACGAACTACAGCGCACCCCGGAGCTGGCGGTGCTGGCCGGTGAGCGCCGCATCCGCGAAGCGCAAGTAAAGCTGGCCCGAACCCAGGCACGACCCGACTTCAGCTGGCAGGTGGGTGTGCGCAACAGCCGCGACACCCGCGATACCTCCTTAGTAGCCGGTTTCAGCGTGCCGCTGGGCAGTGTGCGCCGTGCCGATCCGGAGATCCGCGCGGCCGAGGCCGAACTGGCGCTCAACAGCGTGGAGCGCGACGCGCGCGCGCTGCAGCTGTACGCCACACTCGCTGAAGCGCATGGTCGCTACCTGACCTCGCGGCTGGAAGTCACCCGCATGGGGCGTGACGTACTGCCCCAGCTCAAGCGCGCCGAGAATGCCGCCGAGAAGGCTTGGCGAGCCGGCGCGATCAGCTACATGGAATGGGCGCAGCTGCAGGCGATGCGCATCGATGCCGGCCAGCGCCAGCTGCAGGTGGCGGTCGCCGCACAGATCGCATTGATCGAAATCCAGCGCCTGTCCGGCCAGAGCATGCTTGCCGCTACCGACGGCCGAACCGTGTTAGCGGAGGATCGCCCATGACCGTATTCGCCTCCCGGACCGTATTGGCCGCCAGCCTGTTGTTGGCCGTGTTGGTGTTGGCCAGCTGCGGCAAGGACACCCCGGCCGCCATCCCGACCAACAGCGAAACCAACCAAAGCGATGGCGACACGGATGACAAAGTCGCTACGGAAAGAACCATCATCCCCGCACCCATGGCCGAACAGGCTGGAATCCGCTTGGCCGCGGTAGCTGCCGGCACTATTGCCGATGAACACGACGTGCAGGGCCTGCTGACCCCGGTCGATGGCCGCGTCGCGCAGGTGACGGCGCGCTTCCCCGGGCCGATCCGCTCGCTGCGCGCCAATGTCGGCGACCGCGTGCGCGCCGGCCAGGTGCTGGCCAGCATCGAGAGCAACCTGAGCCTGACGACCTACACCGTGACGGCACCGATCGGTGGCGTGGTGCTTGCGCGCCAGGCACAGGTCGGTGGGGTGGCCGGTGAGGGCATGCCCTTGTTCGAGATCGGTGATCTGTCCACGTTGTGGGTGGACCTGCATATCTTCGGCAACGACACGCAGCACATCACCGCCGGCGTGCCCGTCACCGTGTCGCGCATGACCGACGGCGTCAGCCAGGCCACCACGCTGGAGCGCGTGCTGCCTGGTACCGCCACCGCCAGCCAGAGCACGGTCGCCCGTGCCACGCTGCGCAACGACGACGGCCAATGGCGGCCCGGTGCCGCCGTGAAGGCCCGCATTGTGGTCGCCACCACGCCGGCGGCGCAGGTAGTGCCGCTGAGCGCGCTGCAGACGATGGACGGCAAGGAGGTGGTGTTCGTGCGCGAAGGCGAGACCTACACCGCGCGTGCGGTCACGCTCGGTGCGCGCGATGCCGGCAAGGTGGAAGTGCTCGATGGCCTGACCCTCGGCGAAGAAGTGGTGGTCGAGCAGAGCTACCTGGTCAAGGCCGACATCGGCAAGGCAGGGGCATCGCATGAACATTGACCTCGCGTCGCCACCGCACGCCAACGGAGGACGCCGTCATGCTTGAACGCATCTTGGGCGCCTCAATCGCCCTTCGCTGGCTCATGATGGCCCTGACCATGGGTATGGTGGCTGTAGGCATTTGGAGTTTCACCAAGCTGCCGATCGACGCCACCCCGGACATCACCAACGTCCAGGTGCAGATCAACACCGCCGCGCCCGGCTATTCGCCGCTGGAGACCGAGCAGCGCATCACCTATCCGGTGGAAACGGTTATGGCGGGCCTCCCGCGTGTGCAGCAGGCCCGCTCGCTCTCACGCTACGGGCTCTCGCAGGTGACCGTGGTGTTCAAGGACGGCACCGACATCTACTTCGCCCGGCAGCAGGTCGCCGAGCGCCTGCAGCAGGTCAAGTCGCAGATCCCGGAGGGACTGGATCCGCAGCTGGGACCCATCTCCACCGGGCTCGGCGAGATCTTCATGTACACCATCGACGCCGATCCCAAGGCGCGCAAGGCCGATGGCACGGCGTACACCGCCACCGACCTGCGCACGCTGCAGGATTGGGTGATCCGCCCGCAGCTGCGCAACGTGCCCGGCGTGACCGAAGTCAACACCATCGGTGGCTTCCAGCGCCAGGTGCACATCACCCCGGATCCGGCACGGCTGCGCGCGCTGGGCTTCACGTTGGAAGATGTCGCGCAGGCGGTGGAAACCAACAACCAGAACGTCGGTGCCGGCTATATCGAACGCAACGGCCAGCAGTTCCTGGTGCGTATCCCCGGGCAGGTCGCCAATCTGGAGGAGATCGGCAACATCGTGCTGGCCCGCCGCGAAGGCGTGCCAATCCACGTGCACGATGTGGCCCAGGTCCAGGACGGGCCGGAGCTGCGCAGTGGCGCGGCCACGCAGAACGGCCATGAAGTAGTGATGGGCACGGTGGTGATGCTGATCGGCGCCAACAGCCGCGATGTCGCCCAGGCCGCGGCGGCGCGCCTGCAGCAGGCACAGGCCAGCCTGCCCGAGGGCGTCACGGTCACCGCCAGCTACGACCGCACCGCGCTGGTCGACCGCACCATCGAGACGGTGGCCAAGAACCTGATCGAAGGCGCGCTGCTGGTGATCGTGGTGCTGTTCCTGCTGCTCGGCAATTTCCGTGCGGCGCTGATCACCGCCGCGGTGATTCCACTGGCGATGCTGTTCACGCTGACCGGCATGGCCCGTGGGGGTGTGTCGGCCAACCTGATGAGCCTGGGTGCGCTGGACTTCGGCCTGATCGTCGACGGTGCGGTGATCATCATCGAGAACTGCCTGCGCCGCTTCGGCGAACGCCAGCACATGCTCGGCCGCGACATGACCCGCGAGGAACGCTTCGCCGAAACCGCCAGCGCCACCGCCGAAGTGATCCGCCCCAGCTTGTTCGGGCTGGGCATCATCACTGCGGTGTACCTGCCGATCTTCGCGCTCACCGGCGTGGAAGGAAAAATGTTCCACCCGATGGCCATCACCGTCGTGCTGGCCCTGACCGGTGCGATGGTGCTCGCGTTGACCTTCGTCCCCGCCGCGATCGCGCTGTTCCTCGGCGGCCGCGTGCAGGAGAAGGAAAACCGCCTGATGGCCTGGGTGCGCCGACGCTATGCGCCGATGCTCGCCTTCGCGCTGCGGCGCGGCCGCTGGATGGTCGCTGGCGCGCTGGTGCTGGTGGTCGGCTGTGGCCTGCTGGCCACGCGGCTGGGCAGCGAGTTCGTGCCGAACCTGGACGAAGGCGATGTCGCCATGCACGCCATGCGCATCCCCGGGACCAGCCTGACCCAGTCCATCGAGATGCAGAAGCAGATCGAGAACCGGCTGGTGCAGTTCGCCGAGGTCGAGAAGGTGTTTTCCAAGATCGGCACGCCGGAAGTCGCCTCCGATCCGATGCCGCCCTCGGTCGCCGATACCTTCATCATGATGAAGCCGCGCAAGGCCTGGCCGGACCCACGCAAAACGCGTGCGGCGCTGCTGGCCGAACTGGAGGAAGCGGTCGAGCAGCTGCCCGGCAACAACTACGAGTTCACCCAGCCGATCCAGATGCGCACCAACGAGCTGATCTCCGGCGTGCGTGCCGACGTGGCGGTGATGCTGTTCGGGGATGATCTGGACACGCTGCTGTCGGTCGGCAAGCGCATCGCGGCGGTGGCCGGCACCGTACCGGGCGCGGCCGACGTACGGGTGGAGGAGACCAGCGGCCTGCCGTTGCTGACCGTCACCCCGAACCGTACCGCGTTGGCCGGGTATGGCTTGAACCCGGGCCAGGTGCAGTCGACCGTGGCCACCGCGGTGGGCGGCCAGGTGGCAGGGCAGTTGTTCGAAGGCGACCGTCGTTTCGACATCGTGGTGCGCCTGCCTGAAGCGCTGCGCCAGGACCCGGCCGCGCTGGCGGACCTGCCGGTGTCGCTGGAGACGGCACTGGCCGATGACGCCGACGAGTCCAGCCGCACCGGCAGCTGGACCAGCGGCAGTGCACGCACCGTGCCGCTGCGTGAGCTGGCAACCTTGAGCAACAGCGAAGGGCCGAACCAGATCAACCGCGAGAACGGCAAGCGCCGGATCGTGGTCACCGCCAACGTACGCGACCGCGATCTCGGCGGCTTCGTGGGTGACCTGCAGCAGGCGATCGGGCGCGATGTGCAGGTGCCCAACGGCTACTGGATCGAGTACGGCGGCAGTTTCGAGCAGCTGATCTCGGCCAGCCAGCGCCTGTCGATCGTGGTGCCGGTGACGCTGGCGATCATCTTCGCGCTGCTGTTCTGGGCGTTCGGCTCGGTCAAGGATGCGGCGATCGTGTTCAGTGGCGTGCCGCTGGCGCTCACCGGCGGCGTACTCGCGCTGGCCCTGCGTGGCATTCCGCTGTCGATCTCGGCCGGTGTGGGCTTCATCGCGCTGTCCGGTGTGGCGGTGCTCAATGGCCTGGTGATGATCAGTTTCGTGCGCAGCCTGCGCGAGCAGGGGATGCCCTTGCCGCAGGCGGTGCGCGAGGGAGCGCTGGGCCGTCTGCGCCCGGTACTGATGACCGCGCTGGTGGCCTCGCTCGGCTTCGTGCCGATGGCGTTCAACGTCGGCGCCGGCTCGGAAGTGCAACGTCCGCTGGCGACCGTGGTGATCGGCGGCATCGTCTCGTCCACGCTGCTGACCTTGCTGGTGTTGCCGGTGCTGTATCGGTGGTTGCATCGCAAGGACGACGCTGCACCGGTTACCCGGTAGCACCCGGCCGTTGGTCGGGTCACTTGGAAGGTGGCACGGAAGCCGCCGCGCACCGTGCCGCCGCTGCTATCGAGGTGACAACCACGCCTCGATGGCAGCGACGCCAGTGCTGACGCCGTTCTCGGCCGTCATCGCGTGACCCAGCGCGGCGGCGCGGGCACGGGTATCGGCACGTTCTGCAAAGGCGATCGCCCGCTGCAGGGTCCCGGCGTCCAGGCGCTTCGGCGACAACGCTGCCGGTGCCACGCCCAGCTCGCGCAGCCGGTCCGCCCAGAAGAACTGGTCCGCGGCGAACGGCATCACCAGCGACGGCACCCCGGCCCGGCAGGCCGAATGCGTGGTGCCGCTGCCACCGTGATGGATGATCAGCGCGCAGCGTGGGAACAACGCCTCATGCGGGGTCGGCCCGATCACGAATACGCTGGGTGGCAACGGGGCGCTGGGCAGCCCGGCCCAGCCCGGGAACAGCAGGACCCGGCGCGGCGCCAACGCCGCCAGCAGCGCGGGCAGCACGTGGTCGCGATCGAAGCCGGTCATGCTGCCGAAGCCGAGGTAGACCGGGGCGGGGCCGTCATCCAGAAAGGCCTGCAGATCCGGCGGCGGTTGCCAGCCACGTTCGGGCGCGCGCCACTGGCCGCAGATCCGGTGGTTGTCCGGCCAGTCCGGCGGCGGGGGAAGCAAACTGGGCGAAATGCCGTACAGCATCGGCAGATCCCGCCAGGGTGAGGCGCGCCGCGGCATGCCCAGTGCCGCTCGCGCGGCGTTGATCGGGCGGCGGAAGGTGCGCCATACCGTCTGGTTGACCAGGGTGTAGCTGAGCCGGTTGAGCACGCCGGGCAAGCGCAGCCGTGGCAGGAACGGGGAGGGGAAGCCGGCGGTCGGGGTCAGCGGGATCATCCCGGTACCGATCACCGGCAGCCCGTGGTGCTCGGCCACGGTCAGGCCGACGAAGGCGGCCAGCCCGCCGGTCAGCACCGCATCGCACCCGGCGGCAGCGGCATCGGCCTGGCGCATCCAGCCGGGCACATGACGTTGCGCCATCCGCGTCAGCCCCCGCGAGGCGGCCAGCCGGGCGTTGCCACGCGAGACCAGGGCCACCACCTCGTCATGGATGTCCCCCTCCAGCGCGGCATGCGGCACGCCCAGCTCGCGCGCGGTATCCAGCGTGCCGCGCTCGGCCAGCAACAGCACGTCATGGCCCGCGGTGATCAGGCCATGGCAGAGCATCACCAACGGGCGCGTGTCGCCTTCGGTGCCGTAGGTCAGGGCGAGCAGCTTCATGGGTGGCGCGTCGGGAACACGGAACGCCGGGTCATGGCGGGGATCCTCATGCAGGGCTGTCCTTCTCGGGCACCCAGCCTAACGCAGCCGCCAGTGACGGCCCCATCGCATTGGAACAGCACCGCATCTCTGCTACTTTCCGCCACGGAACGGCCGCGCTCGCGGTGTCGCAGGAAGCAGGGAATGGCTCGCAATCTGTTGTTCGGCAAGGAGGCCGCCACCGCTGGCCTGTCTGTCGCCACGCGCTCACAGGCACGTACCACCACACTGAGCGCGGCCTCGCTCGACAGCCGGCTCCGGCAGAAGCGCTCGCCTGCGTACGTACAGGCCATGACCCGGGTCGATGTGGGCGGCCACGTGCACGATCGCGACGCAGTGGCCGCGCTGAAGCAACTGGTCGAGGCGGAGCTCGGTGAGATCGCCCTGGAGGACCGTCTGCTCGGCATCGTCAGCCGCTGCATGCTGGGGCACCCGTATGAGGTCCATACGCTGGACCTGACCGGGCAGATCAGCGAGCACTTCAAGATCGGCCACCCGCTGCCGCTAACGCTCGAACGGGCACGCACGCTGGCCCTGCATCCGTCCTACGCCTTCATCGAGGTGTACGCGAAGCGGATGGTCACCGTCAGCGACTCCGGCCAGACCGCCGTCATCGAAGGAACGACATGAGCACACAACGCATCATCCACATGGCGGACCTGTCCGCGATCAACAGCAGCCTGCGCTCGCTGGGGCAGGACCTGGACGCCCTGCATACCCGGGCCCACGCGATCCAGAGCGATGTGGGCGCCACCCGCAGCGAACTGGCCCGCCTGGAAAAGGCGTTCATGGATTTCGTGGCGGCGGACCTGAAAGCCAAGGAGCTGTCGCTGGCCGAAACCCGCCAGGTGAAGATCCGCCAGGCGCTGGAGAACCGTTTCGGCCACTACGCCGAAGTGCGCCGCCAGACCACCGGCATCCTGCAGGCGGCCGATATCAGCCTGGTCCGGCAGGACACCATCCGTGCCGCCAGCGAGAACCTCATGCTCGCTGCACCCGGTTACTGGCTGGCCCCGGCACTGGTGGCGCTGGCGGCGTGGCTCAACGACCAGCAGGATCTGGCGCAGCGTGCGCTGGCCGAGGCGATCCGTCGCGATGACGAGAAAACCAGCCTGCTGTTCTCCCTCGTCAGCCGCCGCGCCGGCCGTCTGTCGGCCGCCCAGCAGTGGATGGACCGTTACCTGGGCATGCAGAATCCGGTGGAACTCGACCGCCAGACCGTGGTGCTGATCGATGCGATCGCCGGCGGTGTGTTCGGCGTGGATACCGCCCGCATCTGCGTGGCCCGCACCAATGAATGGATCGAGGAACTGGCCCAGCGGGCCGGCTTCGTAGAGGCCCAGCGCAGCCAGTGGATCGACGCGCTGCGCTCCAAGACGCCCAATGGCGACGACAGCGCCCGCTATCCGCACCTGCAGCGCTTCAGCCCGACCTGGCCGGCCCTGCAGGACTCGCTCAACGCCACGGCGACCCACGCGGCCGTCACCCGGCACTTCCAGAGCGTGTTCAGCGGTGACGTACGCGCCACGGCCGGACTGGCCGCCGACGTGGATGCGCTGCTGACCAAGCTGGTCTCGCATTTCGATGCCGACGAGCTCCCGCTGCGCCGCGATGAGGCCCTGTGCAAGCTGATCATCGATGAGAACGGCGACCGCCCTGCGGCCGATCGCCGCTTCCAGCTGCAGGACCCGGCGCTGGAACACCGCATCAGTTTCACCCAGCTGCTCACCAACGCCGCGATGCATCCGGAAACCTCGCAGGCCTCGCGCGCCACCCAGCGGTTTGCCACCGCGCAGTCGCGCAGCTGGATTCTGGAAGCGCACCACGACCTCACCGCCAGCATCCGCCAGGCGATCCCGACCGAGGTGGAGGTCACACTGGATGCCTGGCAGGGCAGCACCCGCGATGGCAGCAACCAGGCTGCGTTGGAGACCTCGCTCAACGAGCACGTCGACACCGGGCTCGCGCAGGCATTGGCCGGTGTGAAGCTGCGCTTCCAGCACTGGGCGGTGCTGGTGCTGGGTGTCCTGCTGCTGGTGATGACCTTGGGCAACGTCATCGGCATGGTGATCGCCGCGCTGATGCTGCTGTGGGTCGGCATGGCCTACAAGAATCTGGAAAAGACCCGCGAAACGGTCCGCGCCGACTTCACGCGGCAGCGCGAGCAACTGCAGAATGCGCTCAAGGCCTGCATGGCCGAAGTCGTGGAAGTGCGGCGGGACCTGGCCGGGCGCGACGCACAGGCCGCCGAGTTGACCGCGCTGCTGGAGTCGATCACGCCCGAACAGTTCACTCTTGGCGGCCATGACAACACCCGCCGCATCCTTGCCGCCACCGCCTGAGGCCCGACCATGACCCGTTCCCTGCTCGATGCTTCCGCCGTGCCGCCACCGCTGCCGGTCCATGACGCCGTTCCACCGCCGTTGAACGATGCAGCGGTGGCGACCCCGGCCCCCCCGCCGGTCGCCGTTGCCGCGCCGGATGCGCTCGCCGGTGCCCTGCCTGGCTGGGACCTGTTGCCGATGACCGGTTTCGTCCGCCGCAAGCGTGCCTCGCACGGATGACCCTGCCGGTTCCGCGGACCTACGCCGAATGGAGCCAGGTCCTGGATGCGTTCAGCGACGGTGGCCGCGAAGCCGAGGCGCTCGCGGCCATGGCGGCAGGCCGGCTGGACTGGACCCCCGGCGTGGCGCAGCTGTTCACCGACCGGATCGCCATGCTGCTCGATCTGCGCCTGAAGCAGTGCAGCAGTCGCCTGCAGCGCAACCTGGGTGAACGCGCCGATGAGGTGACCCTGGTCCGGGCACTGCTGGATGCGCGTCGGCATTTCAGCGTGCTGCATCAGCTGGCTTCGCTGGCGACGCTGCCCGAATCGCTGCGCGCCTTCCTGCGCGAGGAACTGGTCCGCATCACCGCCAGGATGCAGGCCGACCTGGACGCCAACGCACGCGCCCAACGCTGCGACCGCACCCTGCGCGCGGTGCGCTACAACAGCCTGTGCCACTACCGGCCGGCCGCGCTGGATGCCACCGCGCCGCCGTCACTCCCTTCTGCTGCACCTGCCGATGTTCCCGCCCTGCCGGGGCGCCGGCGAACCTTGATGATCTGACCCCATGAGCGATACCCGCGAGTTCCACGCCACGCTGACCCGCTACCTGAAAGCGCGCGTGCCCTTCATCTCCATCCGCAGCACCGAACGTGCGCGGGTGCTGGACATCCTGCGTGACGTGGCCGGTGCGCTGAGTGCACCGTTTTACGTGCACACCTTGTCGCAGGGGACGCGCGAACTGGCGACCGGGCGGATCGTCAACGAAGACCGCTCGGTGATCGGTGCGGTCGACTTCGCCAGCCAGCAGATGGCACAGCGGCAGAACCTCAGTTTCGTATTGACCGAGGTGTCCGACCTGGAGGACGACACGCCGTCGGCCCGGCAACTGATCGACGTGGCGATGCTGGCGGCCGACCATGGCGGCTCGCTGGTCGTGGTCACCAGCAAGCCGGTGTTCGGTCAGTTGCAGCGCCTGGGCATGTCGCTGGTGCTGTCGCCGCCCACCGAAGACGAGATGGCGGCGATCATCCATGAGCAGATCGATCCTTACCGCAGCCAGTTCCAGATCGACTGGGACGACGCCGACATCCGCCAGGCAGCGGCCATCCTGGCCGGCATCTCGCGGCTGGAGGCGGAGAACATCATCGCCACGCTGCTGGTCAACGGCCGTATCGACAAGAATGATCTGGTCGAGCTGATGCACGCCAAGGACCGGATCTTCGCCGACATCTCCGGCATCGAGCGCGTGCCGGTACGGGGCGGCGACCTGAGTGTCGGTGGCCTCGGCGGCCTCAAAAGCTGGCTGGCACGCGAGCGGCCACTGCTGACCGCTGACCTGCGCGAGCGCGGCATCCGGCCGCCGCGTGGCGTGCTGCTGGTCGGCGTGCCGGGCTGCGGCAAATCGCTGTCGGCCAAGGCCATCGCCCAGGACTGGCAGCTGCCACTGTACCGGCTGGACCTGTCCACCATCCACGGCCAGTACCTGGGCCAGAGCGAAGGCCGCTTGAAAGAGGCCTTGGCCACTGCCGATCACGTGGCGCCCTGCGTGCTGTGGATCGACGAGATCGAGAAGGGCCTGGCCGGCGCCACGGGGGGCGGCGATGGCGGTACCTCGACCCGGCTGGTCGGCCAGTTCCTGTACTGGCTGCAGGAAGCCCGTACCCGCGTGTTCGTGGTGGCGACCGCCAACGATGTCTCCAAGCTGCCGCCCGAACTGCTGCGCCGGGGCCGGTTCGATGAACTCTTCTTCGTCGACCTGCCGACCGCGCCGGAACGTCGTGACATCATCGGCATCTACGCCCGCCGTGGCCTGCAGCAGCGCGAACTGGCGCCGGCCCTGCTCGACGAGCTGGTCGAGCTGTCCGAGGGCTTTGCCGGTTCGGACCTGGAATCGGCGGTCCGCGAGGTGGTCAAGGAGGCCTACCTGAAAGGCGATGCGGTGGTCACCGATGCGCTGTTCCGGCGCAGTTTCCAGAACGTGGTGCCGTTGTCGCGCACCGCCCCGGAGCAGATCGAGAACATCCGCGCCTGGGGCCGGGAGCGGGCAGTGCCGGCCTCCGGTGAGCCGATCGCGGCCAGCAATCCGGCCAACGGGCGGCCCCGTCGCGCCGTGCTGGCCTGAACGACCCGGCCGGGAGTTGCGCCCGGCCTCGGTTGCGCCAGCAGGGCTGAGCGGGCATAATGAGCGGCTCGCTGTGTCCAGAAAACCTTTGGATCGGAGGCCGGGAACACGTCATCCGGCCCGCCCTCGACAGCGTAACCCTTTGATTCTCATGACGTGTGGCGGGAAACCGTCGAGGCCGCCGTCGCCCGGGCTATGGGCTGACAACTACTTTCATCGAGGTGCGCAATGTCCCGCGTATGCCAAGTTTCCGGCAAGCGAGTGCAGACGGGTAACAACGTCTCGCACGCCAACAACAAGACCCGTCGTCGTTTCCTGCCCAACCTGCACGAGCGCCGCTTCTGGGTGGCCAGCGAAAACCGCTGGGTCAAGCTTCGTGTTTCCGCGCATGCCCTGCGCACCATCGACAAGAACGGTATCGACTCCGTTCTGGCTGAGCTGCGTTCGCGCGGCGAAAAGGTCTGAGGAGTAAACGATCATGGCAGGCAAGCGCGATAAGATCCGTCTGATTTCGACGGCCAACACTGGCCACTTCTACACGACGGACAAGAACAAGAAGAACACCCCCGGGAAGATGGAATTCCTGAAGTACGATCCGGTCGTGCGCAAGCACGTCCTGTACAAGGAAGGCAAGATCAAGTAATCCGCAAGGATCCTTGAGCTTCCCGACGAAAAACCCGCCCTCGTGGCGGGTTTTTCCGTTTCAGCCCGCGCGGCGATGACCGCTACGCCGGTCACCCCGGCCGCACAGCAGCCCATGGCAGAATGGGGTCCCCTCCCGACGGGCGACGCGATGCTGTTCGAGTGGCTGCTGGGTTCGTGGTTGTTGATGCTGGATTGGCTGATCCGGCTGGCCGCGCTGTTCTGGATTCCCAGCCGCACCACGCCCGGTGCCGCGCGCAGCTGGCTGCTGCTGGTCGGCTTCGTGCCGCTGCTCGGGCTGCCGCTGTATCTGCTGTTCGGCCACCCGTGGCTGTCGCGCCAGCGCGTGCAGCGGCAGGCCGAAGCCTCCCAGGTGATCCGCGAAGAACAGGCGCTGCAGCCACCGCTGCGCTGGACACCCGCGCCGGATACCGCCACCGCCGAGATCGTGCCGCTGATCGAGCGGCAGGGCGATTTCATGCCCATCCACGGCAACGCGGTGGATCTGCTCAACGACTATGACGCCTCGCTGCAGGCGCTGATCGAAGACATCGACCAGGCGCGCGATCGCGTGCACCTGCTGTACTACCTGATGTTTGACGATGCCGTCGGCGAGGCCATCGTGCAGGCGCTGCAGCGGGCCGCGGCGCGTGGCGTGCACTGCCGGTTGCTGCTGGATGCGGTCGGCGCCAAGCGCGGGCTGCGCCACTATCGCCACCGGCTTCAGGCGATCGGCGTGGACGTGCGCGCGATGCTGCCCGGTGGCCTGCGCTGGCGCCGCAGTGGCCGCATGGACCTGCGCAACCATCGCAAGATCGCGGTGATCGACAACCGCGTCGGCTACATCGGCTCGCAGAACCTGGCGCGCGCGCAGTTCGTCGCCGGCTTCCCGAACAAGGAACTGGTCGCGCGCGTGCGCGGGCCGGTGGTGGCCCATCTGGAGGCGGTGTTCGCCAGCGACTGGTACATGGAAACCGGGCAGCGCCTGGACGTGCTGACCGCGGTCCCGGTGTGCCCGGCCGATGTGCCGACCCAACTGCTGCCCAGCGGTCCGGCATACCCCTTCAGCAACGCGCGCGATGCGGTCAACGCGTTGATCCATCTGGCGCGCCGGCGGATCGTGCTGGTCACGCCGTATTTCGTGCCCGACGAAGCGACCCTGAGCGCGCTGCGCATCGCTGCGCTGTCCGGCGTGCAGGTGCAGCTGATCCTGTCGGCCAGCACCAACCAGCGGCTGACTTCCTGGGCGCAGGAGGCCTACTACGACGAGCTGCTGCGCAGCGGCGTGCGCATCGCGCTGTACGAGCCGAACTTCCTGCATGCCAAGCACCTGACCGTGGATGAAGACATCGCGCTGGTCGGCTCGATCAACCTGGACATCCGCTCGTTCGCGCTCAACGCCGAGATCGGCATGCTCTGCTACGACGCCGGCATGGTGCGCCAGTTGGCGCAGATCGAAGCAGACTACCTCGAACAATCCCGTCAGCTGGATCTGGCGACATGGCGCCAGCGCCCGGCATGGAAGCGCAGCCGGGAAGGCATCGCACGGCTGGCCGATGCGTTGATGTAGCCGGTTGTGACGTAGGTGGGCGGCCCCTCCACGCGCATCGCCTACAATCCGGGCATGACTGCGTCCGATACCCATCGCCAGTGTGATCTGGCCATCGTCGGCGGCGGCGCTGCCGGCGTCCTCGCCGCACTGCAGGCCCTGCGCCATGCACGGCGGCCGTCACGCATCGTGCTGTTCGAGCCCGCCTCGGTGCTGGCTGAAGGCATCGCCTACGCCACCCCGTGGCCCGAGCACCTGCTCAACGTGCCGGCCGGCAAGATGAGCGGGCTGCCGGATCAGCCAGCGGATTTCCTCGACTACCTGATCGACAGTCAGGCCATTCCCGATGTGTCGCGTGAGGTGCTGGCCGATCAGTTCGTGCCGCGCCGCCATTACGCCGCGTACCTGCGCGAACGCCTGGAACAGGCGCGCGAGCGCAGCGTGGCAGATCTGGAGGTGGTCGAGCAGCCGGTGTTCGCATTGACACCTACCGCACACGGCGTGCAGCTGCGGATCGAGGACGACATCCTCTGGAACGCGCAGCGCGTGGTGCTGGCCTGCGGCAACAGCATGCGCCCGCTGCCAGTGTCCGGTGCCGAGGCACTGCCGCCCGCGCAGGCGGTGGAGGCCTGGGACTACGACGGCGTGCGTGTCCTCGCCGGTGACGACGATCTGGCCATCATCGGCTCGGGCCTGAGCATGGCCGACAGCGTGGTGGCCCTCGCTGCCGCCGGTCACCGCGGGCGCATTTTCGTGCTGTCGCGCCACGCGCTGCTGCCGTTGCCGCACGCGCACGGCGCGGCGGTCACCTTCGATCCGCAGCCGCTGCTGGCGATGTCGCTGCGCCAGCGCGTCCGCGAACTGCGTGGGCAGGCCCACACGGCGGTGGCGCAGGGCATCCCCTGGCAGAGCGTGATGGACCGCATCCGTCCGATGGGCCAGGCGCTGTGGCTGAGCTTGAGCGAGGCCGATCAGCGCCGTTTCCTGCGCCACGTGGTGCGCTATTGGGACGTGCACCGCCATCGCATCGCCGAATCCGTGCAGGCCCAGGTGGCCGAGCTGGAACGCAGCGGCCAGCTGCAGCGCCACCGTGCCCGGCTGGATACGCTGCTGGTGCAGGAGAGCGGGCTGCAACTGCACGGGCGCAGCCCGGACGGTGGCCTGCCGCCGTTGACCGTCGGCGCGGTGATCAATGCCACCGGGGTGGAGACCCGCGCGCTGTCCATGCGCAATCCGCTGATCCAGCAGCTGCTGGCGGACGGGCATGCACGTCCGGGCCCGCATGGGCTGGGCCTGGATGCCACGGTGGAGGAGGGCGCCCTGATCGACGGCCATGGCCAACCACGGCCGGCGATCCGGGTGGTCGGCAGCCTGCGCATCGGCACCCTGTGGGAGAGCCTGGCGATCCCGGAGCTGCGCGTGCAGGCCGAACACGCTGCGCGCGGCTGAACCCGTTCGATCCCCGCGCCGCGTAACAGCCCGGAGCGACCCGCCCGGGGGTAAAATGGGGACATGGATGTTTCCCACTTGCTCGACGGGTTGAACCCCGCCCAGCGCGAAGCTGTGTCCGCCCCGCCCGGCCACCATCTGGTGCTTGCCGGTGCCGGTTCCGGCAAGACCCGCGTGCTGATCCACCGCATCGCCTGGCTCAATGAAGTCTGCGGCGTGCCGACCCATGGCATTTTTGCGGTGACCTTCACCAACAAGGCCGCCGGCGAGATGCGTCACCGCATCGACCTGCAGCTGCCACAGGGCAGCCGCGGCGCCTGGATCGGCACCTTCCATGGCCTGGCCCATCGCCTGCTGCGCCTGCATTTCCAGGATGCCAAGCTGCCCGACAGCTTCCAGGTGATGGATTCGGACGACCAGTTGCGGTTGGTCAAGCGGGTCGTGCAGCAGCTGGAGATCGACGACGGCAAGTTCCCGCCGAAGCAGATCGCCTGGTGGATCAACGAGCAGAAGGACGAGGGCCGCCGCCCGCAGCACATCCAGCCCGAGCCGCATGACGCGTGGCTGGAAACCATGCGTCAGGCCTACGCGGCCTACCAGGAGCGCTGCGACCGTGCCGGCCTGGTCGATTTCGCCGAACTGCTGCTGCGTGCGCATGAACTGCTGCGCGACAATCCCGCGCTGCTGGCCCACTATCGTTCTCGTTTCCGCGAGATCCTGGTGGACGAGTTCCAGGACACCAATGCCATCCAGTACGCCTTCGTGCGCGTGCTGGCCGGTGACAGCGGGCACGTGTTCGTGGTCGGCGACGACGACCAGGCCATCTACGGCTGGCGCGGCGCCAAGGTCGAGAACGTCCAGCGTTTCCTCAAGGATTTCCCCGGCGCGCAGACCGTGCGCCTGGAGCAGAACTACCGCTCCAGCGCCAACATCCTGGGTGCGGCCAACGCGGTGATCGCGCACAACCCGGACCGTATCGGCAAAGAGCTGTGGACCGACAGCGGCGACGGCGATCCGATCGATCTGTACGCGGCCTACAACGAAATGGACGAGGCGCGTTACGTGGTCGAGCGCGCGCGCCAATGGGTGCGTGATGGCGGCAGCTATGGCGACGTCGCCGTGCTCTACCGCAGCAACGCGCAGTCGCGTGCGTTCGAAGAAGCGCTGCTCTCCGAGCAGGTGCCGTACCGCGTGTACGGCGGCATGCGCTTCTTCGAGCGTGCCGAAATCAAGGACGCGCTGGCGTACCTGCGGTTGATGACCAACCGCAACGATGACGCTGCGTTCGAGCGCGCGGTCAACACGCCGACGCGCGGCATCGGCGACCGCACCCTGGATGAAGTGCGCCGGTTGGCGCGCGCCCACGCGATCTCGCTGTGGGAAGCCACCATGCTGACCACCCAGGGCAGTGCGCTGGCCGCACGTGCACGCAATGCGCTGGCCGGCTTCCTGGTGCTGGTCAACCAGCTCCAGGCCGAAGCGGACACGATGACCCTGGCTGAACGCATCGACCACGTGCTGATGCGCTCGGGCCTGCGTGAGCACTGGTCCAAGGAAAGCCGCAACGCGCTGGATTCGGAATCGCGCGCGGACAACCTGGACGAACTGGTCTCGGTGGCCTCGCGCTTCGTGCGTCGCGAAGACGATGTCGAAGAAACCCAGGACATGAGCGAGCTGGTCGCCTTCCTCGCCTACGCCTCGCTGGAGGCCGGCGAAGGCCAGGCCCAGGCTGGCGAAGAGGGCGTGCAGTTGATGACGCTGCACGCCGCCAAGGGCTTGGAATTCCCGCTGGTGTTCCTGGCCGGCATGGAAGACGGCCTGTTCCCGAGCGCACGTTCGCTGGAAGAAAGCGGGCGGCTGGAAGAAGAGCGTCGCCTGGCATACGTGGGCATCACCCGCGCGTGCCAGAAGCTGGTGCTTTGCTATGCCGAATCGCGCCGCATCCATGGCCAGGACAACTACAACGTGCCCTCGCGCTTCCTGCGCGAGATCCCGCGTGAACTGGTGAACGAAGTGCGCCCCAAGGTGCAGGTCTCGCGCGGCACCTCGCTGGGTGCCAACCGGGTGATGGGCCATGCGGCGCTGGAAGCACCGCCGCTCAAGCTGGGTGCGATGGTCAACCATCCCAAGTTCGGCGAGGGCATGGTCACCGACTACGAAGGCAGCGGCCAGCACGCCCGCGTGCAGGTGGAATTCATCGACGCCGGCAGCAAGTGGCTGGTGATGGCGTATGCCAATCTGACGGTGCTCTGAAGCAGCACCGTCATCCAGTCGTGCCGGCCGCTGGCCGGCAGCTGCTTGCCGCGGCGTTGTCGGGAGCCGGCCAGCGGCCGGCACTACAATGGGGCCATCTTTTTCGAACAGGCCCCCGCCATGACCGATTCGCCGCTGCACGTCACCGTGAAGTTGAACGCCAAGCTTCAGCCCGAGCATCGCCATGAGCTGTTCGAAGATCCGCTGGATGCCTTGCTGGGCACTGCCGAGCTGGGCGAGATCACCGGCGGCGGCACCGCGCTGACCGACGACGGCGAAGTGGACTATGGCGATATCGAGATCGCGCTGAATGACCCGGCCTCGCTGCCCGGCGTGATCGAGCTGCTGGAGCAGCTGGGTGCGCCCAAGGGATCGCTGATCCAGCGCGACGGCGCTCCCGATCAGCCGTTCGGTGTCACCGAAGGGCTGGCGTTGTATCTCAACGGCACCGATCTGCCCGATGAGGTCTACGAGCAGTGCGATTCGAACTACGTGTTTGAACAGATCGTCGAGCGCATCGAAGGCCACGGTGAAATCTGCAGCTGGTGGCAGGGGCCGACCGAGACGGCGCTGTATCTGTACGGCGCCTCCTTCGACACGATGCACGCGCGTATCGCCGATCTGCTGGCGAGCTACCCGCTGTGCCAGGGTGCGCGTGTGGTGCGTACCGCCTGATCAGCAACCCGGCGCGTGGCCTGGCGCATAGCGCATGGGCCTCGCCCCTTGTCGTTCTGCGCTGCAGCACGGGCGATGCACGTTTGCGCGACCTGGCTGCGGGTGGGCCGGGACGCCGCGCTTCATCCCGCATCGCCCCCGACTCATCCCGGATTTCACCCAGTTCGTCGCGTGCCGCTTGTCGCTCCCCGGACCGGCGCCCAGAGTCTGCCCCTGTCCGCTGGGAGCGCACTCGTGAACAAGGGAATTCCGTATCTGCTCGCTGCACTGGTCCTGCTGACATGGTCGGCAGGCTGGGCCGAGCCGGTGCTGGCCCTGGTCCACCACGTGCAGTCCTGCCTGGCCCACGGCGGCGACTTCGATCTGTTGCGCCTGCGCTGCCAGCCGCAGCCCAGCGTGGTGTGCATCGGCCAGGCAACGCTGTGGTTCTGGCTGAGCGGCCTCGTCTTCGCGGTGGTGGCGCTGCTGGGCACGCGGCGCAGCACGCGCTGACATGCGCGCGGGCAACCGGCATCATCAACCTCTGTCTGATGGAGGCCACATGGGTCCGAGCGAAAAGGAAAAGATGCTGTCCGGGAAGCCGTACCGCCCGGGCGACCCGGCGCTGCAGGCCGACATGGCGGCCGCCAAGGTCTGGATGGTCCGTTACAACGCCGCCCTGGCCGAGAGCCCGGCGGTGCGCCGGGCGCTGTTGCGCGAGCAGTTGGGTGCGGTCGGCGAGGGCGCGGTGATCCGCCCGCCGTTCCATTGCGATTACGGCTGCAACATCCGCCTGGGGCAAGGCGTGTTCCTCAACTACAACTGCGTGATCCTGGACGTGGCCGAGGTCAGCATCGGCGATGGCACCCAGATCGGCCCGGCGGTGCAGATCTATGCGGCCGACCATCCACGCGATCCGCAGGCACGCGCCGAAGGCCTGGAGTCGGCCAGGCCGGTCCGCATCGGCCGCAATGTCTGGATCGGGGGCGGCGCGATCGTGCTGCCCGGCATCACCATCGGTGATGATGCGGTGGTCGGCGCGGGCAGCGTGGTGACCCGTGATGTACCCGCCGGTGCGACCGTGGTCGGCAACCCGGCGCGGGTCGTGCCTGCGCGCGCCCACGGCGATTGATCCAGCTCAAGGCACCGCGTCCACATCGGGTGTGCAATGGTGGTGTCCACATTGCACACCTTTGAAGGAGCTCTGCCATGTACAAGCGCATCCTGATCGCCACCGATGGTTCGGAGCTGGCCGAGAAAGGCCTGGCCAAGGGCCTGGAGCTGGCCAGGGACCTCGATGCCGAGGTCGATATCGTCACCGTCTCCGAACCGTGGGCGGTCGGCATGTACGACGCCATGGGCTGGAGCGTGGGCTACATGAACACGCCCGAGTACAAGGCCGACCGCGAAGAGACCGCGCAGAAAATCCTGCGCCCGGCCCAGGCGGCCGCCGAGGCCCAGGGCCTGCGGACCACCACCGTGCACGTGCTCGACCGCTATGCGGCCGACGGCATCATCGATACCGCCACCGAACGCGGCAGCGACCTGATCGTGATGACCTCGCATGGTCGCCGGGGCGTCACCCGCGTGCTGCTCGGCAGCCAGACCGCCGAAGTCCTCGCGCGCAGTACGGTACCGGTGCTGGTCATCCGCTGACGGGCGACCCCGTCGTGCCGGCCGCTGGCCGGCACGACCCGTCAGTCCCGCAGCTTCAACGTCTGCGACTCATCCAGCGTGCCATCCGGCTGCAGCACCACGTAGCGCTCGCCGTTGCGGTCGAACAGCACCGGGATCGGGTCGCGGAACAGCGGGCGGCGCACGAAGCGCAGCTGCCAGCCGAAATGCTCGAGCGTCTCCACCGCCTGGCGCTGCTCCGCGGTCAGGCCGGCGCGCAGTTCAGCCGGATTCGGGGCAGTGCGGCGTTCGGGTGTGGTCATCGAGCGTAGACGTGCAGGGACGGGCTTGCTGCCCCGGCCACCGCGTGCGGGCACGGGGCGGCGGGGCGGACATCAGCGGGCTCACCAGCTGTAGAGCTTCCAGTAGACCGGCGAAACGCCATCCTTGTCGCTGTCCATGCGGCCATCGCCGTTCTGGTCGTACATGTAGAACGGGGCACCACGCGACGGAGTCACCTTGACCATCCGCAACTGGCCCCCCACCCGGTATTCCTCGATGGTGTCACCGTTGTCCTGGACCGTCTTGACCACGTCGGCACCCGTGACATCCACCGGGGGCCTGTCGCCACCACCAGTGGCACAGCCGGCCAGCGCGAGCAGGCCTGCGAGCAACAGAATCTTCATGGGCCGGGAGTCCTTGGGCGAAGAAGGCCTGATTATGCCCGATGGATCGTGAGCCCGGTGCCGACGACGGTCAGGGCCGGACGCGTAGAATCGTCGCATGAGCCGATTAGTCCTGATTGACGGGTCCAGTTACCTGTATCGCGCGTTCCACGCGCTTCCGCCGCTGACCAATGCGCAGGGTGAGCCCACCGGTGCGCTGTTCGGTGTGGTCAACATGCTGCGCGCCACCCTGAAGGAGCGCCCCGAGTACGTCGCCTTCGTGGTCGATGCGCCTGGCAAGACCTTCCGTGACGACCTGTATGCCGACTACAAGGCCAACCGCCCGCCGATGCCCGACGACCTGCGCCCGCAGGTCGAGCCGATGTGCCGCATCGTCGAAGCGCTGGGCCTGAGCATCCTGCGCATCCCCGGCGTGGAAGCCGACGATGTGATCGGTACGCTGGCCCTGCAGGGCCACCGTGATGGCCTGCAGGTCACCATCTCCACCGGCGACAAGGACTTCGCCCAGCTGGTCCGTCCCGGCATCGAACTGGTCAACACCATGACCGGCAGCCGCATGGATTCGGACGCGGCGGTGATGGAGAAGTTCGGCGTGCGCGCCGACCAGATCGTCGACCTGCTGGCACTGATGGGCGACGCCGTCGACAACGTGCCCGGCGTGGAGAAGTGCGGCCCCAAGACCGCCGCCAAGTGGCTGGCCGAATACCAGCACCTGGAGGGCGTGATCGCCGCGGCCCCGACCATGAAGGGCAAGATCGGCGAGAACCTGCGCGCAGCGCTGGAGCGCCTGCCGCTCAACCGCGAACTGGTCACGATCCGCACCGACGTACCGCTGGAGGTAACGCCGCAGACGCTGCCATTGCGTGAGCCGGACGTGCCGTCGCTGAGCGAGCTGTACCTGCGTTACGGCTTCACCCAGGCCCTCAAGGAGCTGGGTGGCCCCGTGCCGGCCCCGGCCGCTGCCAGCGATGCCCCGGTCAGCCTGCGCGGCACCGCGGCCGGCTACGCCCGTGGCACGGCGGAGGCGGCGGTGGTGCCGGTGGATCCGGCGCTCGCCGCCCCCGGCGAGTACGAGATGGTGCTGACCACCGACCAGCTCGATGCCTGGGTCCAGCGCCTTGCCGATGCCGAGCTGATCTCCTTCGATACCGAGACCGACGCGCTGGACGCGATGCGCGCCAACCTGGTCGGGATCAGCCTGGCAGTCGAGCCGGGCCGGGCCGCCTACATCCCGGTCGGCCACGATTACCCGGGCGCACCGGCCCAGCTGCCGCGTGAGCAGGTGCTCGCGGCGCTCCGCCCGGCCCTGGAAGACCCCGCCAAGAAGAAGCTGGGCCAGCACGGCAAATACGATCTGCACGTGCTGCGCCGCCACGGCGTGAACCTGCAGGGGTATCACGACGACACCATGCTCGAGAGCTTCGTGCTCAATTCCACCGCCACGCGCCATGACATGGACTCGCTGGCGATGCGCTACCTGGGTTACACCACGATCAAGTTCGAAGAGGTGGCCGGCAAGGGCGCCAAGCAGATCTCGTTCTCGCAGGTGGGCCTGGACGAAGCCTGCCGCTACGCGGCCGAAGATGCCGACGTGACCCTGCGCCTGCACCACGCGCTGCAGCCGCAACTGCAGGCCACGCCCTCGCTGGACGGCGTTTACCGCGACATCGAGATGCCGCTGGTGCCGGTGCTGGCCCGGATCGAAGCCAACGGCGTGCATATCGACATGGCCGAGCTGCGCCGGCAGAGCCAGGATCTGGGGTCGCGCATGCTGGCCGCGCAGCAGAAGGCCACCGAGCTGGCCGGGCGCACGTTCAACCTGGATTCCCCCAAGCAGTTGCAGGCCGTGCTGTTTGATGAGCTGCAGCTGCCGGCGCTGGTGAAGACCCCCAAGGGCCAGCCCAGCACCAACGAAGAGGCGCTGGAGGCGATCGCCGAGCAGCACGAGCTGCCGCGGGTGATCCTGGAGTACCGCGGGCTGGCCAAGCTGCGCAGCACTTACACCGACAAGCTGCCGGAGATGATCAACCAGGACACCGGGCGGGTACACACCAGCTACCACCAGTCCGGTGCCGCGACCGGCCGGCTGTCCTCGTCGGACCCGAACCTGCAGAACATCCCGATCCGCGCCGAGGACGGCCGCCGCATCCGCCGCGCCTTCGTCGCGCCGCCGGGCCGAAAGATCCTGGCCTGCGATTACTCGCAGATCGAACTGAGGATCATGGCCCACCTCTCGGAAGATCCCGGCCTGGTGCGGGCCTTCGAGCAGGGCGTGGACGTCCACCGGGCGACCGCGGCCGAAGTCTTCAGCCGCCCCCTGGACGACGTGACCGCCAACGAGCGCCGGGCCGCCAAGGCGATCAACTTCGGGCTCATGTACGGCATGAGCGCGTTCGGGCTGGCCCGCAACCTGGGCATCGACCGAGGCCAGGCGCAGGATTACGTGGCGCTGTACTTCAGCCGCTACCCGGGCGTGCGTGACTTCATGGAGCGGATGCGCCAGCAGGCCCGTGAGCAGGGCTATGTGGAAACCCTGTTCGGCCGCCGCCTGTACCTGAACGACATCAACGCCCGTAACCAGGGGCTGCGCGCCGGCGCTGAACGCGCCGCGATCAACGCACCGATGCAGGGCACCGCGGCGGACATCATCAAGCGCGCCATGGTGAACGTGGACCGCTGGCTGCAGGACCACGACGACCAGGCCAAGATGATTCTGCAGGTGCACGATGAACTGGTGTTTGAAACCGAAAGCAGTTTCCTCGATACCTTGCGTTTGAAAGTGGTGGAACTGATGTCTTCGGCGGCCGAACTGCGGGTCCCGCTGGTGGTGGATGCCGGTGTTGGCGATAACTGGGATGAGGCACATTGAGGCCTGAATCACAGTCAAAAGGCTGAATTGGTTCAGTGCGTCACGATAATCTGACTGTTGGATGAATGTTTCTGTGAAGAGGCCCGGATTAATTGGGCCCCTTCACGAACTATCAATGTTCGGAGTGCTTTGATAGACCTCGACAGGCGCAATGCCTGTTGTGGATCTCTCCCATCCCCTGGAGCAGATCTCGGAACGGGGGCTCCTCCCCAAGCGCCCGTTCCCCGGCCCCGCTAACCTCCCCCTGGTTGGCGGGGCTTTTTATTTGTGGCACCGAAACGGGCCAACCGCGTCGCCAGGCCATTGCCTCGCCGCGGGTGGCGGCCCATGCTGGCCGCACGAGTCCGGGAGAGGCAATGAGCGACCTGTTTGCATTGGCCATGCCGTGGTGGGAATTCATCCTGCGCGCGGTGGTGGTGTACGTGGTGGTCCTCGGCATGGTCCGGCTGTCCGGCAAGCGCGCGCTGGGCCAGATCACGCCGTTCGACGTGCTGCTGATCGTGCTGCTTGGCAACGCGGTGCAGAACGCCCTGCTGGGTGAGGACACGTCGCTGGGCGGCGGCCTGCTGTTGGCGGCGACCCTGATCTCGATCAACTACGGCGTGGGCTGGCTCAGCACGCGCAGCCGACGGGTGGAAACCCTGGTCGAAGGCGAGCCGATCCTGATCGCCCGCGATGGCAAGGTGCTCGATTCAGTCCTCAAGCGCGAACTGGTCACCCCGGCCGACCTGGACGCGGCGATGCGGCAGCAGGGCTGCCTGTCCATCGACGATGTCGCCCTGGCGGTGCTGGAGATCAACGGGCACATCACCATCGTGCCGAAGAAATAACGGCGTTAGAGCCAGTCGCGTGGGACGAGGTAATCCGCCAAACGCGCCTCATCGCTGCCCGGCTCCGGCTGGAAGCCATACTCCCAGCGCACGCGCGGGGGAAGGCTCATCAGGATGCTCTCGCTGCGCCCACCGCTCTGCAGCCCGAACAGGGTGCCACGGTCGTATACCAGGTTGAATTCGACATAGCGGCCGCGCCGGTACAGCTGGAATTCGCGCTCGCGTTCGCCATACGGCGTGTCCTTGCGACGCTCGACCAACGGCAGATAGGCGTCCAGGAAACCATCGCCGACCGCGCGCAGATAGGCGAAGTCGCGCTCGAAATCGCCATGCAGGTCATCGAAGAACAACCCGCCCACGCCGCGCGTTTCGTTGCGATGGCGCAGGAAGAAATACTCATCGCACCAGCGCTTGTGCGCCGCATAGCGCTCCTCGCCGAACGGTGCGCACAGATCGTGCGCGACCTGGTGCCAGTGCCGCACGTCTTCGTCGATCGGGTAGAACGGGGTGAGGTCGAAGCCGCCGCCGAACCAGGACGCCACCGCCACGCCATCGCGTTCGGCGCGGAAGTAGCGCACGTTGGCGTGCGTGGTCGGCAGGTAGGGATTGGCCGGATGGAACACCAGCGAAACGCCGGTCGCACGCCATGACGCGCCGGCCAGCTCAGGCCGGTTCGCCGAGGCCGATGGCGGCAGGCGCGTGCCGGCTACGTCGGAGAACCCGATCCCGGCCTGCTCGAACACCGCGCCCTCGCGCAGGATGCGGGTGCGACCACCGCCACCCTCCGCGCGCTGCCAGAGATCTTCGGCAAAGCGGGCCTGGCCGTCGGCGGTTTCGATCGCCGCACAGATGCGGTCCTGCAGGTCGGTCAGATACGCGCGGACGCGGTCGAAGTCGTTCATGGCACTACTTTACCGCAGGCCGGTGCACGGCCTGCGTGTGCTCACGTGCGCTCAGTGGCCGCCCTTGCGGTTGCTGTTCCGGGTGTTCTTTGTCGTGGCAGGGGCCTCGGCCGGCGCATCGGCGTCGTCGTCCGCGTCGGCCGCCATGCGCTCGGCGATCTGCTCCAGCCCGGCGCTGACCTGCATCAGGCCCCAGTTGCGGGTCGCGTGCACATCGCAGGCGACGTGGGTGCCTTTGCCGTCCTTTGCGCAGATCGCGGCCATCTGCTCGGGCAGCGCCTCGTCACCGGTGTGTTCGTAGACGCTGGCCAGGTTCTCGCAGCCCTCGCGCACGCCGGCGGTGCACAGCTTCAGATAGAACGGTGCCGCCTCGGCCCAGCGGTTGCGCAGCGCCAGCTGATGACCGGCGGCATTGCAGCCCTGCAGCTTGCCGGCCGCGCAGCACGCCTGGGCACCGCCTTCGCGGGCCAGCGTCGGGCAGTCCTGCGGCAGCGGCGTTTCAACGAAGACCACCGGTGCGCTGCACTGCTGCGTGTCGCCGCTGCGTTCGTAGTAGCTGAAGCGGTTCCAGCTGTCCATGCCGATCAGGTTGCCGTTGGCCAGGCGTTTGAACACGAAGTCGTCGCCCTGGTCGTGGCGCACGCGGATGTCGCCATCGACCAGCCGCGCGCGCAGCTTGCCGCCGAAGCCGCTGTCGATCATGCCGCCATTGCCGAACGCCAGGTGGTCCATCAGGCCCTGGCTGGCCAGGTAGCTGCCGCACGGCAGGGACGTGGCTGCCACCGGGCTCAGTGCGTGGGCGTCCAGCCCGGCCAGCGGCGCCGCACGCTCACAGGCGCGCGGGTCTTCGCCACGGGTGCAGGCCCGCTGCAGTGCATCGCGGGCGGCGACCAGGCGGCCGGCGTCCCACAGCGCTTCGGCGGCGTTGGCGCAGAAGGTGCCACGGGTCTGCGCCTGGCAGAGCGTGGTGACCTCATCCAGTTGCGCGGCCGGCAAGGGGGATGCATCGGCTGCACTCAGGCCACCGAGCAGGGCCTTGGCCAGGGCCTGTCCCAGGGCATCGCGCGCCGCCTCCATGCAGGCCGCTTCGTCGTACTCCGTGGACGCCGGCTTGCAGACCTCCGGTTCGGGCAGATCCGGGGCATCGCCCTGCGTCGCGGCCAGCGTGTTGGCCTCGCGCGCTTCGGACTGGAAATTGGCCAGCAGGCGCTTGCAGGCGGCCGGCACGCCCTCGCGGCACCACTGCCGGAGGTCATCGTTGCTGGCGAACAGCGTGTCCTTCAGGCAGGTGCCGATCTCGGCCCGGCACGACGCGGCCGGAAACACCGCCGCAGGCCGGCAGCTGGCCGCCTTCTGCAACCGGTACGTGTTGTAACGGTCGCTGAGGCGGCGACCGCCGTCCTCCGCTGTCAGCGAGCCGACGCCGCCGTTGTCCAGGTCGGCCAGCTTCAGCTCCTTGCCGAGGCGGCTGAGCAGGTACGGCTCGGGGGCCTGCCCGGGAATCTGGCGCACGCCCTCGTTGGCGCTGCGCAGGGTCAGCGTGGTGCCGGTGTCTTCGTCCACGAACGTGCCACAGACCATGGCCTGGGCGGCCGCCGGCAGGCTCACCGCCGTGAGCAGGGTGAACAGGGTCGCGCGCCAGCCATGGCGGCGCAGAAGGGGGAGGGAAGCAGTCACACCATCATCCTTGCAGGTCGTGCAGCGCACGGAGCGCCGCGGGGGGAAATGTCAGCGGCGGAACAGCGCGCGTACATCGGGGGCGCACAGGCGCACGATCAGCCAGCCGTGGAGCACCGCGAATGCGGCAGCGGTCAGTCCCATCGATCCGCCCCAGATCACGCGCAGCACGCGCAGGTCTCTGCGCAGCTGCAGTATCTCCAGCGAATAGGTATCGGCCGGAAGCTGCGCCAGCAGGTGGCGGAAAGCATCGTCGACCGCCCACACCACCACCCCGTTGAGCACGGCGGTGACGGCGAGCAGCGCCACGAACGATCCCCACGCCCAGCGCCAGCGGCGCAGCATGCCCCAGCACGCCACCACGCCGACCAGACTGGCCAGGCACAGCAGCACGTTGGCCAGCACCGGGTGGCTCAGCAGCCAGTGCACCGAGCCGGGCAACCAGCCGAGGTCCTTGTCGGCCAACAGCGCCCGCAGGGCCTCCACTCCCGACAACGGAATCGAGATCAGCGCCAGCACCGCCCACAGCGCAGCCGATGCAAGACAGACCAGCAGGACGGATTTCAGCAGCGGCGCCAGGAACGCAGGCGCACCGTCCCCGCTGGGGCGGGGCATGGCGGTAGGCAATTGCGGGGGAAGCGACGCTGACATCCGGTGTCCTGGTTGGGGCAGGCCGCAACGTCTAGGTCGCCGCCACCGCGTTCGCGGCCGCGGGCAGGATATGGTCTGCACTCAGCGGTGCCAAGCGCCGACCATGCGGCGGGTGCAACGGCACCCAGGCCAGTTCGGCGATCTCGGCCTGCGCGCGGGGCGTACCGGTGACCGCCACCAGGAACGCGTGGGCACGCACCCGGTGCCCGGTTTCGTGCACCGCCCAGGCTTCGAACCGGCCCAGCGGCACGGCACTGGCAGGCTCCAGGGTGACCCCGAGTTCTTCGTACAGTTCACGCGCCAGGGCGACCAAGGGCGCTTCGCCGGGTTCGGGTTTGCCGCCGGGCTGGATGAAGGTCTCCGAGCCCTGTTTGCGCACCACCAGCACGCGGCCATCGGGATCGAAAACGACCGCGGCGACGATATCGATCGTCGCCGCGGCGTGCTGCACGTCAGTGGGAACCGACGTCATCGCTGGCTTACTTCAGGTTCTCTTCGAACAGCTTGAGGATGCGCTTGTACTGGTCCAGCCAGGAATCGGCGCGCACATAGCCGTGGCGTTCCAGCGGATACGGCGCGATCGTCCAGTTGTCCTTGTGCAGCTCGATCAGCTTCTGGGTGAGGTTGACCGAGTCCTGGAAGAACACGTTGTCGTCCATCATCCCGTGCGCGATCAGCAGGTGGTCCTGCAGGCCGTCGGCGTATTCGATCGGCGACGATTTGCGGTACGCCTCCGGGTCGATATCCGGGGTGTTGAGGATGTTGGCGGTGTAGCCGTGGTTGTACTGGTGCCAGTCGACCACCGGGCGCAGCGCGGCGCCGGCCTTGAACGTGCCCGGCGAGCGGAACAGCGCCATGAAGGTCATGAAGCCGCCGTAGGAACCGCCGTAGATGCCGGCGTGGTCACGGTCGCCCTGTTTGGTCTCGACCAGCCAGTCCAGGCCGTCCTTGTAGTCCTCCAGTTCCGGGTGGCCCATGTTGCGGTAGATCGCCGTACGCCAGTCGCGGCCGTAGCCGGCACTGCCGCGGTAATCCATGTCCAGCACCACGTAGCCCTTCTGCACCAGCAGGTTGTGGAACATCTGCTCGCGGAAGTAGGCCGGGTACTGCTGGTGCACGTTCTGCAGGTAACCGGCGCCGTGCACGAACATGGCGATCGGGTACTGCTTGCCCGGCTCGAAGGTCTCCGGGCCGTAGTACTTGGCCCAGACCACGCCGGCGCCGTGCTTGGACGGCACCTGCACCAGCTTGGGCTGGATCCATTCGCGCGCCTTGAACTCGGCGGTGCGGGTATCGGTCAGCACCTTGGCCTGGCCACCGGCGGTGGGCACCACGGCCAACTGGGTCGGCAGATAGGCACCGGAGTAACGCACCAGCAGCTGCTGGCCGTCCGGGGACAGCGAGAAGTCCTCCACGCCGTTGAGCGAGGTCAGCTCACGCACCTGCCTGCTGGCGTTGTCGACCGCGCACACTTCGTAGTCGCCCGGCGACTGCTGGTTGCACAGGAAGTAGAAGCCACGACCATCGGCGCTGGGCACCGGCATCGAGGTTTCCCACTTGCCGCCGGTCAGCGCCTGCGGCCTGGCCGTGCCCTGCTGGGTGTACAGGTGCGAGTAGCCGGATTCTTCGGACAGCAGCCACAGCGTGCGGTTGTCGTTGGACCAGCCGAAATCGTTGAAGCTCCAGTTGATCCAGGCGCTGTCGGTCAGGCGATGACGCGTCTCCAGCTTGCCGCTGGTCGGGGTCACGCTGGCGATCCAGCGGTCCTTGTTGTCATTGGCACGCAGCATGATCGCGGCCTGCTGGCCATCGGGACTCCAGCGGATGCCGGGCGCGCCGGGGCCACCCAGCACTTCCACCGGGCGGTTGCCCTTCAGCGCGTCCTTGCCGGCGGCCTTGCGCAGCGCGGCCAGCGGATCGGTGGCGATGCCCGGCAGGCCGTCCAGCGACAGCGGCTTGACCGTGCCGGCCACGGCATCGACCAGCCACAGCGCGTTCGGCTCCGGATCGTTGCGGCCCACGCGGGTGCGGGTGTCCTCGAACTCTTCGTAACCCGATTCGGTCACGTACTTGGGCATCTTGCCGCCGCGGCCTTCATCGAAGCTCTTCGGCTTGGTGACCACGATCAGGGTGCGCGCATCGGGCGAGAGCACGCTGTCGACGATCTCCACGTCGGCGCCCAGATACACCGGGCCCGGCGCGCGGGTGCCGTCGGCACGGCGCCAGCTGGCTTCCTGCGCCTTGAGCGCCTCGCGCTGGGCGCGGTCGTTGCGCAGCGTGGCCAGGGTGCGCAGCTGCTGCTCGCGCAGGGTGTCGGCCTTGGGCGCATCGTCCGGGTTCTTCTCGGCCTTCAGGCTGGCCACCTGCTGCACGCCGGCGGCGGCGGTCCAATGGAACCAGTTCTGGCCGGTGCGCCAGATCACGCCGCCGTCGCGGGCAAAATTGACCGCGCCGGACTTCTCGGTGCTGCGGGTCAGCTGGGTGAGGGCACCGCTGCGCAGGTCGCGCACGAACACATCGCCATTGCGGACGAAGGCCGAGCGCTGGCGGGCGCTGTCGTAGACCGGGCTGTCCACGTCCAGGGTGCCGCGCTGGTCATCGCCGACCTGCGCGGCCACGCCACCGGCGACCGGCTGGCGGAAGGTGTCGCGCACCGGGCTGCCGGTGCGCTTGAGCTGGTATTCGACCTGCTGGCTGTTCCAGGACCACCAGGCGCTTTCCACCGGCGGACCGATCCAGTCCGGGTCGGCCATGGCCTGCTCGATGGTGATCGGCGTCGGCGCCGCGTGGGCAGCACCGCCAAGGGCGGCAAGCAGCAGCAGGGACAAAGGCAGCGTTCTGGGCATTGCGGGCAGCACCAATGAGGAAAACCCGCCAAGCGTAGCAGCCGCAAGGGCCGCCCGAAGGGGCCACAGGTCATGGGAGGCGCCCTGCGCCCGACCCACCTGCGACAAAGTGAAGCAGCGCGTCACCGGGTCGCATGTGCCTTTCACGGATACCGGCCCAGACTGGTGCGGATTCCAGAAGCCAGTCGGAGGCGTCTCTTGGACGCGTTGTTGTTGTCCCGGATCCAGTTCGGGTTCGTCATCAGTTTCCACGTACTGTTCCCGGCGTTCACGATCGGTACCGCCAGTTGGCTGGCCTTTGTCGAATCGCGCTGGCTGCGCACCGGCAATCCGGTCTGGCGCGAGCTGTATTTCTTCTGGCAGAAGATCTTCGCCGTGTCCTTCGGCATGGGCGTGGTCAGCGGCATCGTCATGGCCTTCCAGTTCGGCACCAACTGGCCGCGGCTGAGCGAGGTCGCCGGGACGGTGATCGGGCCGCTGCTGACCTATGAAGTGCTGACCGCGTTCTTCCTGGAGGCCAGCTTCCTGGGCGTGATGATGTTCGGCTGGGGCAAGGTCTCGCCGCGCCTGCACTTCTTCTCCACCTGCATGGTGGCGCTGGGCACGCTGGTCTCCACGTTCTGGATCCTGTCCTCCAACAGCTGGCTGCAGACCCCGGCCGGCTACGAGATCATCGACGGCATCGTGCACCCGCAGGACTGGTGGCAGGTGGTGTTCAACCCCTCCTTCCCGTACCGCCTGGCGCACATGGCGCTGGGTTCGTTCATCACCACCTGCTTCGTGATCGGCGGCGTGGGCGCGTGGTACCTGCGCAAGGACGTGCACCGCGAGGCAGGGCGCAAGATGCTGCTGGCGGCGGTGGGGTTCGCCGCGCTGACGGTGCCGGTGCAGATCTTCGTCGGTGACATGCATGGCCTGAACACGCTCAAGCACCAGCCGATGAAGATCGCGGCGATGGAAGCGCACTGGCATTCCGAAGGCGAGGGCAAGGGCGTGCCGCTGGTGGTGTTCGCCGTGCCCAACGAGAAGGCCGAGCGCAATGACTACGAGATCGCGATCCCGCGCCTGGGCAGCCTGATCCTCACCCATTCGCTGGACGGGACCTTCGACCCGCTGACCTCGGTACCCGCCAGTGAACGGCCGCCGGTGGTGCCGGTGTTCTTCGCGTTCCGGGTGATGGTCGGGCTCGGCACCCTGATGCTGCTGCTGGCCTGGGTCTCGGCGTTCCAGTGGTGGCGCGGCAAGCTGCTGCAGTCGCGGTGGCTGATCCGCGGCTGGAACTGGATGCTGCCCAGCGGCTTCATCGCGCTGATTTCCGGCTGGTTCGTGACCGAGATGGGCCGGCAACCGTGGGTGGTCTATGGCGTACTGCGCACCGCTGATGCGGTAGGCCCGCAGAGCGCATGGATGACCGCGCTGTCGCTCGGCGTGTACATCGTCGGCTATGCGTTCGTGTTCGGCTGGGGCGTCTGGTACCTGGTGAAGATCATCCGCACCGGTCCCAAGCCGCATGACCCGGCCCCAGCCCTGGATGCCGGCAGCCATACCCCGGCGCGGCCGCTGTCCGGCGCCGATGAACCGCTGGAGGAGCGCTGAGATGGAGATGACGACCTGGCTGCCTGTGGCATGGTTCGCGGTGATCGGCTTTGGCGTGCTGATGTACGTGGTGCTGGATGGCTTCGTGCTCGGCATCGGCATCCTCGCGCCGATGGCCGAGGATGAAGAACAGCTCGACATCATGATGAACACCGCCGCGCCGATCTGGGACGGCAACGAAACCTGGCTGGTACTGGGCGGGGCCGGGCTGATGGCAGCGTTCCCGAAGGCCTACGCCGCGCTGCTCTCGGCGCTGTACCTGCCGGTGCTGCTGCTGGTCGTGGCGCTGGTATTCCGCGGCGTGGCGTTTGAGTTCCGCTTCAAGGCGCACCGCTCGCGCAAGCTGTGGAGCGTGGCGTTCGGCCTGGGTTCGCTGCTGGCCGCGTTCGCGCAGGGCGTGATCCTGGGCGCACTCGTCCAGGGCCTGCAGGTCGTGGACGGCCGGTATGTCGGCGGCGCCTTCAGTTGGTTCAGCCCGTTCTCGATGCTCACCGGCGCTGCCGTGGTGTTCGGTTACGCGCTGTTGGGCAGCACTTGGCTGATCCTCAAGACCGAAGGCCGCGAGCAGACCTTCGCGCGCACCTTGACCCGCCCGCTGGTGGTCGCCGTGATCGTGTTCATGGGCCTGGTCAGCGCGTGGCTGCCGTTCCTGGATTCGCGCCTGATGGCGCGCTGGTTCAGCGATGGCAACTTCTGGTGGCTCTCGCCGGTGCCATTGCTGACCTTGGCGGTCGCCACGGCGCTATGGCGCAGCGCGATGCACCCCAGGCGCGATCTGCCGCCGTTCCTGCTGACGCTGGCCCTGTTCGTGCTCGGCTTCATCGGCCTGGTGCTGGGCATGTGGCCGTACCTGCTGCCGCCCAGCATGACGTTGTGGCAGGCCGCCGCGCCGGCCTCGTCGCTGAGCTTCAGCCTGGTCGGGCTGGTGATCCTGCTGCCGGTGATCCTGGGCTACACGGCGTGGTCGTACCGGGTGTTCCGCGGCAAGGTGCGCGCGGATGTGGGGTATCACTGAGGTAAGCGTGGTGGCTGCTACCGGTTCCATGTGGGCGAGGGCGTTCAGACCCTGCCGGGACGCGCCGTAAACCCATCCATGGGGGACCGTTGGAGCGGCATCCATGCCGCTCCAACGGTCCCGGCAGGGGCTGACCGCCCTCGCCCGGCAGAGTCTGCGTGGTCGGTTGGAAGAAGCCAGCCGCAAAAGAAGGGTCAAGGGCAGCCGATTCAAGAGCAGCCGACCAGCGGGTCGGCTCTACCAGAGCCAGAGCCACAGCGAGAGATCGCCTTATTCATCGAGAAAAAGTGTCAGGCAACCGATCGGGCGCCGTCTGCTTTTGATGTTACCCATGCGCACCAGCCAACTGTCGAAGGGGCGGTGTGGGTGGGGTGGCGGGACCATGTGTTGCCATGGATGGCAACACATGGGCTTACATGGACGTACTTGCAGCGGGTCCCGATACCCCACCCACGCCGACCCAGCCCAGGTACGACCGGAAAACCAAGGCTTTTGGCTCAGCCGTGCAGCCCCTCGATCTCCACCAGCAGCTCCGCGCGACACACCTCGGCGTGCAGGACCACGAACGGCGGCGCCGTCGGCAGCGCGGCCATCTGCGCCGCCACCGCGCCCATGTCCTCCGCGCGCCGCACATACACCTTCAGCACCGACGTCGAACCCAGCACCGGTGACAACGACGGCCGCTGACCGCGCGCCGTATCCACCAGACTCTGCAGATTCGTCAGCGTCTCCCGCAACTGCTCATCCACCGCCCCGGTGTGCTGCGACACATGCCCCACGATCGCCGCCGTCCCCGACTGCAGCAACGGCAGGCCCGTGGCCAGCGGCGGCAGCAGCGCCCGCGAAAAACTCGGCGACTGCGGGCCGTACTGGCGCGGGTAGCGGAACGCACTGACCTGGCGCGGATTCTCCAGCGGCTGGCCGGGCTCGCGCGCCGCCAGCCAATACACCTGCAGGCGGCGCTCGCCATCGAAACGACCAATGCAGGTCGCCGCCGGCAGCGCGGCCTCGTCCAGCTCACGCAGGCCGCGTACGCGGCCCACGCAGAAGCGCCGATAGCGTTCCTGATCGCCGTCGCCCTCGGTCACCGCGTCCAGGTAGTTCCAGGTCCGCAGCAGATGCGGGTAGCCGCAGCGCGACAGGAATGCGCTCATCCGGGCGTAGGCCTCGGCCGCGGCGGTCTCGATGTCGCTGTCGACCTCGTCGATCTCCAGCACCCCGAACAGCAGGGTCTCGTTGTGCGACCAGCGCACCCCGTCCGTGACCCCGTGCTCGACCGGCGTGCCGCCACGCCAGACCTCGATCCGTGCCGGACCCTGCTCGGCCAGTGGCACCTGCAGCCAGCGGGGGTCGTCAAGCGCGGCGGGGTTCAGGCCGAAACCGAACACGGCCAGCGTCTGGGGATCGGCCAGCGCGGCCGCGCGCTGCGCCGCCGGGACGTAGGCCGCATGGAACAACGCAGGTCCGGAGGAAAGGGAAGCGACTGCCGGGGCCGTTGCGTTGTCGATCGCGTTGCTCATTTCAGAATGTGAATGCTGCCAGTGCCGAGAGTGTCATGATAGCGTGCGCTCCTTTCTCGGCACCGCCACCGGTGCCAGGCGATGTCGACGACAGGCGTGGAGTGGCTGGCATGGGGGGCCGTTCTGCGTTGCCACCATGGCTCGTGCCTTCTCTTGGTACCCATCCATCATGTTGGCGGGAATGATTGAGTTTTCTGTAATCGATTGGGCGGCGTGGGCGCCGGGCCTCACCACCCGCGAGCAATGGCAGGCGTGGGCACAGGATCCCTGGTTGCCGACCGGCGAGGACACGCCTGCGCTGTCCGAAATACCCGCCATGCAGCGCCGCCGCATCGAGCGGCTGGGACGCATGGCGATCCAGACCGCGTGCTGGTGCGAGCAGCCCGACGACGGCGGCCAGGTGCCGCTGGTGTTCGCCTCGCGCCATGGTGACGTGGCCCGTTCGATGGAGTTGCTGGAGACCCTCAGCGCGGACCAGCCGATGTCGCCGACCGGCTTCGGCCTCTCGGTGCACAACGCGATCGCCGCGCTGTACTCGATCGCCCGCCGACATCGCGGCAACTATCTGGCCTTGGCGGCCGGCCGGGCCACGGTCGAAACCGCGTGCGTCGAGGCCTTCGGGCTGCTCGCCGACGGGGCGCAGGAGGTGCGGTTGGTGGTCTATGAGTCACCGCTGCCCCCGGTGTATGCCGACTTTGCCGACGAGCCCGACCCGTTCTTCGCCTGGTGCTGGCGGCTGGGCCCGGCGGCGGGTCCGGGCACCCGGCTCTCGCTGGGCTGGGGCGCCGGTGGTGCAGACCGGCCTTCCAGCGGATTGCCGCATGGCCTGGAGGCGCTGCGTTTCCTGCTGGCCGGAGCGCCCGCCCTGGCGCTGGATGCCGATGGCCAGCACTGGCGCTGGCAGCGCCATGGCTGAGCGCTGGGCGGCCCGGATCAACCATGCCTGGCGGGTGCTGGGCACGGGGCTGAGCTTTGCCGCCTTCGGGATCGGCGGGCTGGTCCTGGGCGGATTGCTGTTCCTGTCCCTGTTGCTGGTGCGCGACCCGGTGCGCCGGCGGGTGCTGGCGCGGCGCCTGGTCCAGGCCGGTTTCGCCACCCACGTCGGCCTGATGCACCGGCTGGGGCTGATGACCTATGAAATCCGCGGGGGCGAGCGCCTGCAGCGCAACGGCCTGCTGATCCTGGCCAACCATCCGACCCTGATCGATGTGGTGCTGCTGATCGCCCAACTGCCCAATGCCGACTGTGTGGTCAAGCAGGCCGTGGCGCGCAATCCCTTCATGCGCGGCCCGGTCCGTGCGGCCGGTTACGTGTCCAACGATGATGGGGCCGGACTGGTGGACGACTGCATCGCCGCGGTCCAGGCCGGCGGCAACCTGGTGATCTTCCCGGAGGGCACCCGGACCGTGCCGGGCCAGCCGCTGCGGTTGCAGCGCGGGGCCGCCAACATCGCGGTGCGGGGGCGACTGGACATCACGCCGGTCCGGATCACCTGCACCCCGCCGACCCTGACCAAGGGCCAGAAATGGTATCGTGTGCCATCACGGCGATTTCACGTTCAGCTGGAAGTCGGGGAGGATCTCCCGATTGCCCCGTTCCTGAACGAGACCGGCGATGCGCCCAGGGGGGATGCCTTGGCGGCCAGGCGTGTGACCGATCATCTTGCCCATTACTTCGACTTCGCTGGAGACCCGACCCGTGCAGGCACTTGAGCACGAGATCAAGGAATTGATCATTTCATCGCTTTCACTGGAAGACATCACTCCCGAAGACATCGATTCCGCCGCCCCGCTGTTCGTGGAGGGGCTGGGCCTGGATTCGATCGACGCGCTGGAACTTGGATTGGCCCTGCAGAAAAAGTACGGTGTCAGCCTGTCAGCCGATTCGGAAGAGACCCGTCGCCATTTCTCCAGCGTGCGTGCCCTGAGCGAGTTTGTCGCCGCACGCCAGCCGTCCTAACGGCGCGTCAGGATTTACCCATGACCAAGAACGAACTTTTCGAGCGCATCGTCAAGATCCTCAAGGACAGCTTTGAGATCGAGCCGAACCGCATCACGCCCGCCGCGCGGCTGTACGACGACCTGGACATCGACAGCATCGACGCGGTCGACCTGATCGTGCAGCTCAAGCCGCTGCTCGGCCGCAATCTGCAGCCGGAAGCCTTCAAGCAGGTGCGGACCGTGCAGGACATCGTGGACGTGGTGCACGGGCTGCTGCCCGGTCAAGCGGCCGCCTGACGGCCATCGCAGAAGACTGACCATGGTCCGGGTACGCGTCGCGGCGTTTGCGTTGCTGTCGCTGGCATACCCGCTGGTGGTCTACCTGTCGCTGGGCCGGTTCGAGCCGCGCTGGCTGTCCCTGCTGCTGTTCACCCTCGCCGCGCTGCGCGCGCTGACCACCCGCCAGGCGGTGTGGTGGGTGGCCGCGCTGGGCACCGGCCTGCTCGCGCTGGTCGCCACGGCCTTCAACGAGGCACTGCCGCTGAAGCTGTACCCGGCGCTGGTGAATGCGGTGATGCTGGTGATCTTCGCCACCAGCCTTCGCTTCGGGCCCAGCGCGGTCGAGCGCCTGGCGCGGCTGAGCGAGCCGGACCTGCCGCCGTTCGCGGTGCGCTATACCCGCCGCGTCACGTGGATCTGGTGCGGCTTTTTTGTTCTCAACGGAAGTCTGGCCCTGGCCACGGCGCTGTGGGCGTCCAACCAGGTCTGGGCGTTCTACAACGGATTGTTGGCGTACGTGATGATGGGTGCTCTGTTTGGCGGGGAATGGCTGGTCCGGCGACGGGTCAAGGCGGCGCACGCGCATGGCTGAGTGGATCGCACTGGACCGGCTGGCGCTGTTGCCGCGCCCCGGCCGCATCGTCGGCATCGCCGACGGCACTGCGGTGGACCATCCACAGTTCCGCGCGCAGGTGCTGCGCTGGCAGCAGGCATTCGCGCGTGCGCCCGGCACTGACTGGGCGTTGTATTTCGATGACACGCTGCGCTTCGCCGCGGCCCTGCTGGGTGCCTGGCATGCCGGCAAGCGCGTGTTCCTGGGCGGCGACAATCTGCCGGCCACGCTGGAAGGACTGAGCCCGCGCGTGGCCGGCTTCGCCGGTGACGTGCCGGCGCGCTATGCGCCGCTGCAACCGGAGGCGGATGTCGATCCTGCGGTGGTGCTGCAGCCGCTGGATGAAGCGGCGCTGGAACTGGTGGTGTTCACCTCCGGCAGTACCGGTGCGCCGAGCGCGATCGTCAAGCGCATGCGCCAGCTGACTCGCGAGGTGGATGCGCTGCAGGCCGCCTTCGGCGAGCAGATGGACGGTGCGCAGGTGCAGGGCACGGTCTCGCACCAGCACATCTACGGCCTGCTGTTCCGCGTGCTGTGGCCGCTGGTGGCGGGCCGCCCGATCCAGCCGCGCCGCTTCTTCCACGAAGACCTGGTCGGCGCGCTGGGCGGCCAGCCTTCGGTGCTGGTGGCGACCCCGGCCCATCTCAAACGGTTGCCCGAGCAACTGGACTGGGCCTCGCTGGGCGGCCAGCTGCGTGCGGTGTTCTCCTCTGGCGGTCCGCTGCCGACCGAGGCGGCGCTGCAGGTGCGCGCCCTGATGGGGGTGGCCCCGACCGAAGTGTTCGGCAGCAGCGAGACCGGTGGCGTGGCCTGGCGCCGCTGGAGTGCCGAGCAGCCGCAGTGGCATCCGCTGCCGGGCGTGGCCTGGCGGATCGACGCGGGCTGCCTGGCGGTGCGCTCGCCGCACCTGGACAGCGACGACTGGTGGTTGACCCAGGACCGCGTGGTGGCCGATGACGGCCACAGTTTCCGCCTGCTCGGCCGTGCCGACCGCATCGTCAAGATCGAAGAACGCCGCGTGTCGCTGGACGCGCTGGAACAGCACCTGCGTGCGCACCCTGCGGTGCAGGACGTGCGCGTGCTGGTGCTGCCGGGCGCGCGCGAACAGCTGGCCGCCGTGGTGGTGCCGCAGGCGGCGGGCGCCGCGCAGTGGGACGATGCCGAGCGCCGCCGCCAGGCGCAGCAGCTCGGTGCGCATCTGGCCCGCAGCCACGATGCCGTGACCCGGCCACGGCGCTGGCGTTTCATCGACGAACTGCCGTTCAACGCGCAGGGCAAGGTCACCGCCGCCGCGCTGGCCGCCCTGTTCCGGCCGTTGATGCCGACCGCCGAGTGGCGGCAGCGCGATGCCACCAGTGCCTCGCTGCAGTTCGTGCTGGATCCGGACCTGGTGGTGTTCGACGGGCACTTCCCGCAGGCGAAGATCCTGCCCGGCGTGGTCCAGCTGGACTGGGCGATCCACTATGGCCGCAGTGCCTTTACGATGCCGCCGCGGTTCCTGCGCATGGACGCGGTCAAGTTCCAGCACGTGGCACGGCCGGGCGACTGCCTGCAGCTGAGCCTGGGCTGGGATGCGGCCAGGTCGGCGATGAGCTTCCGCTATGTTTCCGACCATGGCGTGCACGCCAGTGGCCGGGTGGTGTTCGGCGATGCGTGAGGACACCGGCAACGGCATGAGCAGACCGGCCTTCGCCCCGCTGGTGGTGATCCCGGTGTACGACCACGCCCATGCGATCGGCGCGGTGGTGCAGGGCGTGCTGGCCAGTGGACTGCCCTGCCTGCTGGTCGACGACGGTTCGCACCTTGAGTGCGCGCAGGTGCTTGATGCGCTGGCGCGCACGCACGCACCGCAGGTCACGCTGCTGCGGCTGGCGGTGAACCAGGGCAAGGGCGGCGCGATGCTGGCCGGCTTTGCCGAAGCGGCGCGCCTGGACTACAGCCACGTGCTGCAGATCGATGCCGATGGCCAGCACGACACCGCCGATGTGCCACGCTTCGTCGCGCTGTCGCAGGCGCAGCCGGACGCGGTGATCTGCGGGATCCCGGCCTACGACGCCAGTGTGCCCAAGGCGCGTCTGTACGGCCGCTACGCCACGCATATCTGGGTCTGGATCAACACGCTCTCACTGCAGATCCGCGACTCGATGTGCGGCTTCCGCCTGTATCCGCTGGCCCCGGTGACCCGTTTGATCGGCGAGGAAACCATCGGGCGACGCATGGATTTCGACAGTGAAATCCTGGTGCGGCTGTTCTGGCGCGGGGTGAAGGTGATCAGCGTACCGACCGCCGTCACCTATCCCAGCGATGGCGTCTCGCACTTCGATGTGTGGCGCGACAACGTGCGCATCAGCCGCATGCACGCGCGTCTGTTCTTCGGGATGCTGTGGCGCGCGCCGCGGCTGCTGTGGCAGCGCATCGCGGGACCACGCGCATGACCACGCCCGCCCCTGGCAGCGCTCCGCACTGGGCCGACATCGGCGAGTCGACCTCGGCTGCCGGCGTGCTGTTCCTGTGCTGGGTGCACCGTTGGTTCGGCCGTTGGCCGTTCCGGCTGTGCGTGTACCCGGTGGTGCTCTGCCATTGGCTGAGCAACCGGCTCGCGCGCGACGCCTCCCTGCAATACCTGCAGCGGCTGCAGGCGCACACCGGCGTGTTCACCACCGCACCCGGCCGCTGGCAGAGCCTGAAGCATTTCGCGCTGTTCGCCGACACCATGCTCGACAAGCTGCTGGGCCTGGGCGGCCGCTATCCGCCCGAGCGCATCTATCTGCAGCGCGACCTGGTGTTGGACAAGATCGCACGCCGCGAAGGCGGGCTGATCCTCACCGCGCACATCGGCTGCCTGGAACTGTGCCAGGTGCTGGCCGAGCAGGTGCCCGGCTTCCACATCACGGTGCTGGTGCATACCGCGCACGCGCAGCGCTTCAACCGCCTGATGCAGCGGCTCGATCCGCTGGCCTCGGTGGAGCTGCTGCAGGTGACCGACATGGGCCCGGCCACGGCGGTCGAGCTGCAGCGCCGGGTCGAAGCGGGCGGCTTCGTGGCCATCGTCGGCGACCGCGTGCCGCTGCGGGGCGGCCGCACCGTACCCGCTTCGTTCCTTGGCCACACCGCGCAGTTCCCGATCGGCGCCTATGTGCTGGCGGCGGCGCTGGCCTGTCCGGTCTACACGATGGCCTGCCTGCATCACGGCCGCGGCTACCAGGTGCGCTTTGAACAGTTCACCGACCGCATCGTATTGCCGCGCGGCTCGCGTGACGCTGCGCTGACTGCGCAGGCCGAACATTTCGCCCGGTGGCTGGAAGTTCAGGTCACCCAGGCACCCTTGGACTGGTTCAATTTCTTCCCCTTCTGGGATCAGGCATCTCATGGCAAGTAAGGCCGATCAGGCATCCTCCGTCCGCTTCGGCGATGCGCCGCTGACCATCGAAGACGTGGTCGCGCTGTCGCAGCGCCAAGCCCAGGCCGTCGTCAGCGACGATCCCGCGTTCACCGCGCGCATCCAGCGCGGCGCGGATTTCCTTGATCGCCTGCTGCGCGAAGATGGCGTCATCTACGGGGTGACCACCGGCTACGGCGATTCGTGCACGGTGAACATTCCGCCGGCGCTGGTGGCCGAACTGCCGCACCATCTGTTCACCTACCATGGTTGTGGCCTGGGCCGTTTCCTGGATCCGCAGGAAACCCGCGCGGTGATCGCCGCACGCCTGGCCTCGCTGGTGCGCGGCATGTCCGGGGTCAGCCACCCGTTGCTGCAGGGCCTGGCCACGCTGCTGCACCACGATGTGCTGCCGCTGATTCCCGCCGAGGGCTCGGTCGGTGCCAGTGGCGATCTCACCCCGCTGTCCTACGTGGCCGCGGTGCTGTGTGGCGAGCGTGAGGTGATGTACCAGGGCGCGCGCCGCCCGGCCGCGGAGGTGCTGGCCGAGATCGGCATGGCCCCGCTGCGGCTGCGCCCCAAGGAGGGCCTGGCGATCATGAACGGCACGGCCGTGATGACGGCGCTGGCCTGCCTGGCGTACGACCGCGCCGACTACCTGACCAGGCTCGCCACCCGCCTGACCGCATTCAACGTGCTGGCCAGCGACGGCAACGCGCACCATTTCGATGAAATGCTGTTCGCCGCCAAGCCCCATCCGGGCCAGACCCGGATCGCCGCGCGCCTGCGCCAGGACCTGCACAGCGACCGCCCGCCGCGCAATGAACAGCGCCTGCAGGACCGGTACTCGCTGCGCTGCGCCCCACACGTGATCGGCGTGGTGCAGGACGCACTGCCGTTCTTCCGCCAGCTGATCGAAACCGAGCTCAACAGCGCCAACGACAATCCGCTGATCGATGTCGAGGGTGAGCGCATCCTGCACGGCGGCCACTTCTACGGTGGCCATATCGCCTTCGCGATGGATGCGCTGAAGAACACCATCGCCAACCTCGCCGATCTGCTCGACCGGCAGATGGCGCTGGTGGTGGACGCGCGCTTCAACCATGGCCTGCCGGCCAACCTGTCGGCCGCCACCGGTGAGCGTGCGGCGATCAACCATGGCCTGAAGGCGCTGCAGATCAGCGTCTCGGCCTGGACCGCCGAAGCGCTCAAGCAGACCATGCCGGCCTCGGTGTTCTCGCGCTCGACCGAATGCCACAACCAGGACAAGGTCAGCATGGGCACCATCGCCGCGCGCGATTGCCTGCGCGTGATCGAACTGACCGAACAGGTCGTCGCGGCGCTGCTGATCACCGCCCGCCAGGGGGTGGCGCTGCGTGAGCGCGTCGGGATGAAGGCGACCCTGCATGGCGATCTCGCCGCGATGTACCTGGACCTGTCCGAGCGCATCGCCCTGATCGAAGAAGACCGCGCGCTGGATGGCGAGCTGCGTGCCCTGTTGGACGATATCCGCGCACAGCGCTGGGAGCTGTATGTCCACGAATGATCTGAGCCTCGAGGTCGCGTTGTCACCGGCCTTCCACGATTGCGATGCAATGCAGGTGGTCTGGCACGGCAACTACTTCAAGTACTTCGAGATCGCGCGTTGCGCGCTGCTCCAGCGCCACGATTACGACTACCCGCAGATGCGCGATTCCGGCTACCTGTGGCCGGTGGTCGATGCGCGTGTGAAGTACATCCGCCCGCTGCTGTACGGCCAGGCGCTGCGCGTGCGCGCCACGATCACCGAGTGGGAGAACCGTCTGAAGATCGCCTACGAGATCCTGGATGCGGACAGCGGTGTCACCCTGACCCGCGCCCATACCATCCAGGTCGCGGTCGACGCGGCCACCAATGAAATGCGCTACCTGTGCCCGCCGGTACTGTGGGAGCGTCTGGGAGTGCAACCGCAATGAACCGTTTCCTGCGCACGCTGTGCGTGCTGGTGATGCTGGCGGTGGTCGCCCCGGCGTGGGCCGCCAACGATGTGGATGTCGTCAAACAGCGCGTGGCCAAGGTCGACGTGCTGCGCGGCGAGTTCACCCAGGAGAAGCAGGTCGCCGGCTTCAAGAACCCGCTGCGCTCGCAGGGCCGCTTCGTGCTTGCCCAGGAACATGGGGTGATCTGGACCACGCTCAAGCCGTTCCCTTCCGAGGTGGTGGTCACCCGTGACCGCATCCTCAGCCGGCAACGCGATGGCAGCAGCCGGGTCGAAATGGATGGCCGCCAGCAACCGGCGATGCGCTCGGTCAACGCGATCATGTTCGCGCTGATGAGCGGCGATGCGCAGGCGCTGTCGGCGCAGTTCACGGTCAAGGTCGAGGTGTTGCCCGGCAACGCCTGGCGGATGCAGCTGACCCCGCGCTCGGCGATGCTCGGCAAGGTGTTCGCGCAGCTCACCCTGAGCGGTGACCGCTACGTGCGCGAGGTGCAGATCAACGAGGCCAACCAGGATGTCACCCGCATCCACTTTGCCGGCATGAGCGAGACGCCGGCCACGCTGAGCGCGGACGAGGGCGGCAGGTTTGAATGACGTGCTGAGCTCGAACGGCCGCCTGCAGCGCATCTGGCGCTGGCTGGCCATTGTGTGGCTGCTGGTGCTGATCGGCCTCGGCGTGCAGCAATGGCAGCTGTGGAAAAGCGAATCCCGGATCGACACCGACATCCTCGCGCTGTTGCCACAGGACGCGCATGATCGCCTGCTGTCCGATGTGACCCGGCGCATCGCCGATGCCAATGCGCGCCAGATCGTGGTGCTGCTGGGCAGTACCGATGCGGCCCGGACCAAGGCGGCCGAGGCGGCCTTCCGCGATGCCATCAAGAGAGAGCAGGGCGCGGCCCCGCTGCTGCAGGAGAGCGGCTCGATCGAGGGCTGGTTCGATCAGGCCCGCGCGTTCTACGCACCGTATCGCGACCGCCTGCTGACCAGCGCACAGCGCGAGCGCCTGCAGCACGAACCCACCGAGGGCCTGGCAGAGTCGGCGCTGGCCGCACTGTACGGTCCGATGGGCGCACCGCGGCTGACCGAATGGCGCCAGGATCCGCTGTCGCTGTGGCCGCAGTGGTGGCAGGAGCGCGCGCTGGGTTCGGGCCTGCAGATGAGCGATGACGGCCTGCTTGAGGCCGACGGCAAGCATTGGTCGATCGTGCAGTACGACACGGTCGGTTCGGCATTCAAGCTCGACGGCGAGCGGCACATCGATCTGCTGCTGGACACCGCCGCTGACGCCGCCACGAAGCAGGCACCGGGCCTGGAGGTGCTGCGCGCCGGCGTGCCCCTGCATGCCGAGGCGGCGGCCGTGCAGGCCAACTGGGAAATCAACACGATCGGCTGGGGCTCGTTGGCCGCGGTACTGCTGCTGGTGTGGTTGGCGTTCCGTTCGCTGCGCCCGATCCTGCTGGTCGCCGCCTCGCTGCTGATCGGCTGCGGCGTGGCATTGGCCGTGACCGTGCTGGTATTCGGCAAGGTGCATGTGCTGACCCTGGTATTCGGCGCCTCGCTGGTCGGCGTCGCCGAGGATTACGGCATCCACTGGTTCGCCTCGCGCCAGGCCGAACCGGCCGACCGCCGCTGGAAGCTGCTGCGGCACCTGCTGCCCGGCCTGTGGCTGGCGCTGCTGACCAGTGCACTGGCCTATCTCGCGCTGGGCCTGGCCCCGTTCCCGGGGCTGCGCCAAATGGCGCTGTTCTCGGTGGTCGGTCTGGCGGCGGCATTCCTGACGGTGATCTTCTGGTTCCCGTGGCTGGATGGCGGAGAGATCCGCCGGACCGGGTTTTCGCGGTGGCTGGGCGCCACGCTGGAGCGTTGGCCGCGCCTGCATGGGCGCACGGCCGCGATCTTCCTCGGCGTGGTGGCGGTGCTGTCGGCGATCGGCATCGCCCGCCTGCAGACCAACGATGACCTGCGTAGCCTGCAGTCGTCGCCGCCGGACCTGATCGCCCAGCAGATCCGCATCAGCCAGATGCTGGGCATGCCCAGCCCGGCGCAGTTCTATCTGGTCCAGGGCGCCACCGCTGAACAGGTACTGGAGCGCGAAGAGGCGCTGATCGACCGGCTGCGCGTGCTGGAAGCAGACAAGCAGATCGGTGGCTACCGAGCGATCAGCGAGTGGCTGCCTTCGCAGCAGCGCCAGCACGCCGATGCTGCGTTGACGGCCAGGATCGAGCCGCAGGTGCTGGCCCGGGTGGGGGAAGCCGTGGGCGAGCCGCTGCTGCGCCCCGCGTACGCCGCGCAGGATCTGCAGGCCGAGGCGTTCCTTGCATCGCCGGCGGCGATGCCGTTCCGCCATCTGTGGCTGGGCACGGTCGGGCAGGGGGTGGCCTCGGTGGTGATGGTCGATGACCTCTCGCGTGCCGATGCGCTGGCCTTGCTGGAAGCGCAGGCCAAGGGCATCGACGGCGTGCGCTGGGTCGATCGCACCGCCGATTTCTCGCAGCTGCTCAAGCACTACCGCAAGCTGATGAGCGGGCTGCTGCTGATCGGCATCGCGCTGGTGTTCGCGGTGCTGTACTGGCGCTACCGCGGCCAGGCCTGGCGCGTGCTCGCCCCGACGCTGGTGGCCGGCGCGCTGACCCTGGCCCTGCTGGGGCTGTTCGGCCAGCCGCTGCAGCTGTTCAACGTGCTCGCGCTGATGCTGCTGCTCGGCATGGGCATCGATTACGGCATCTTCCTGATCGAGCACCGCGGCGATGCCAGTGCCTGGCTGGCGGTCTGCGTCGGCGCGGCCAGCACCTGGCTGTCGTTCGGCCTGCTCGGACTGTCGGCCACGCCGGCGCTGCGCGCGTTCGGATTGACCCTGCTGTTCGGCATCGGCCTGGTCTGGCTGATCTCGCCGCTGTTCCGCCCACCGCCGCACGACGCACCGCACTGAGCGACCGCGTTTTCCCTTTCATGATCTGATCAAGGATGTATCGATGAAGCCGCACGTGGAACGTACTGAAATCCTCATCATCGGCGCCGGTCCGGCCGGCTCCGTGGCGGCCGCGATGCTGCGCCGGCAGGGGCGCCAGGTGCTGATGCTGGAGCGCCAGCAGTTCCCGCGGTTCTCGATCGGCGAGAGCCTGCTGCCGCAGAGCATGGAGTACATCGAGGCGGCCGGCCTGCTGCAGGACGTGGTGCAGGCCGGGTTCCAGTACAAGAACGGCGCGGCGTTCGTGCGCGGCGAGGCGACCACCGAATTCGATTTCCGCGACAAGTTTTCGCCGGGCTGGGGCACCACCTACCAGGTGCAGCGCGCCGACTTCGATGATGTGCTGGCGCGGGGGGCCGAGCGCATGGGTGCCACGCTGCGCTTCGGCGATGAAGTGCTGTCGGTGCAGCCCGGCCGCCCGGCGCAGGTGCAGGTACGTCGCCCGGATGGCAGCGAGTACACCATCGAGGCCGGGTTCATCCTCGACGCCAGCGGCTTCGCCCGCTTGCTGCCGCGCCTGTTGAAGCTGGAGTCGCCGTCCAACTTCCCGGTGCGCGGCGCGATCTTCTGCCATGTGCGCGACCATATTCCGGCCGGCGCGGGCTTTGATCGCAACAAGATCCTGATCACCACCCATCCCGAGCACGTGGACGTGTGGTACTGGACGATTCCGTTCTCCAACGGCTGCTGTTCGCTGGGCGTGGTCGCCGAGCCGAGCTTCTTCGAGCGCTACCCGGGCACCGACCTGGACAAGCTGCAGGCCATCGTCGGCGAAGATCCGAACCTGACCCGCCTGCTCGGGAACGCCGAATGGGCGGTGCTGCCGGTGCGCACCATCACCGGGTATTCGGCCAATGTCTCCTCGCTGTGGGGCGAGGGCTATGCGCTGCTCGGCAACGCCGGCGAGTTCCTCGATCCGGTGTTCTCCTCGGGGGTGACCATCGCGTTCAAGTCGGCGCAGCTGGCCAGCGATTGCCTGGCGCGCGAACATGCCGGGCAGACGGTGGACTGGGAACAGGACTTCTCGGTACCGCTGCGGGCCGGGGTGAAGACCTTCCGGCGCTTCGTCGAGGCCTGGTACGCCGGTGGCTTCCAGAAGATCATCTACCATCCCGATCCGCAGCCGGAGGTGCGCCGCATGATCTCCTCGATCCTGGCTGGATACGCCTGGGATACGCAGAATCCCTACGTCGCCGATGCCAGTGGCCGGCGCCTGCGCGTGTTGGAGGAACTGTGCAGCGCCTGATCCTGACCCTGTTGTTGAGCCTGCTGCTGGTCGCGTGTGCCAGCACCCGGCTGCCCACCGCGCGCGTGCCGCTGCCCGTGCTGCAGCTGGCGCCCTCGGCCTTGCCGCAGCCGGTGCAGCTGCAGCAGCGCCTGCAGTTCCGCTTCGGCAGTCACGAGCGCGAGCTGGATGCCTTGCTGGAGGTGGATGCCGAACAGGTGCGGCTGGCGGTACAGGCGATGGGCCAGACCGGCGTGCGCATGGTCTGGGACGGGCAGCATCTGGAGCAGACCCGCGCGCCGTGGCTGCCGCCGCAGGTGCGTGGCGAGCGCGTGCTCGACGACCTGCAGTTCTCGCTGTGGCCGGCGGCGGCGATCCGCGCCGTGCTGCCGGCCGGCTGGACCCTGCAGGAGACCGACGGCGTGCGCAGCCTGGAGCAGGACGGTACGCCCTGGCTGGTGCGCGACACGCTGCCGGATGGTCGTGTACGGCTGCGCAACCTGGCCGAGGGCTACGAACTGGTGATCGAGTCGATGGACATGGGGCAGGGCCAAGAGTGAGCAGCGCGGTCTATCTCAACGAGCTGGGCGTGATCTGCGCGCTGGGGGCCGACCGCGCCCAGGTGCGCGAGGGCCTGTTCGCGGCGCAGCCCGGCGGACTGCGCGACAACGACGCCATCCTGCCCGGGCGCACCCTGGCACTGGGCGAGGTGCAGTCGCCGCTGTCGGACCTGACCGACCTGCCGGTGGCCCTGCGTGGCCGCAACAACGGGCTGCTCGACGCCGCGCTCGGCCAGATCCGCGAGGCCGTCGATGCCGCCGTCGCCCGCTTTGGTGCCGAGCGCGTGGCGGTGATCATCGGTACCAGTACCTCGGGTATCGGCGAATCGGAGAGCGCACTGCGTGTGCATCACCGTGATGGCCGATGGCCGTCCGCGTTCCATTACGCCCAGCAGGAAATGGGCACTGCCGCGCGTTTCGTGCGCGGGCGGATCGGCAGCACCGGCCCGGCCTGGACGATCTCCACCGCGTGCTCGTCCAGCGCCAAGGCGCTGATGTCGGCCGCGCGCCTGCTGCGCGCCGGCGTCGTCGATGCGGTGGTCGCCGGCGGGGCGGATTCAATGTGCCGCTTCACCGTGGCCGGGTTCAGCGCGCTGGAGTCGGTCTCGGCGACGCGCTGCAATCCGTTTTCGGTGAACCGTAGCGGCATCAACATCGGCGAAGGCGCCGCGCTGTTCCTGATGACCCGCGAGCCGGGTGCCGTCCGGTTGTCCGGCTGGGGCGAATCCTCCGACGCGCACCACATGTCCGCGCCGGACCCGCAGGCACGCGGCGCGATCGATGCCATGCAGCAGGCGCTGGACCGGGCCGGGCTGGATCCGGCGCAGATCGACTACGTGAACCTGCACGGCACCGCCACCGGCCACAACGATGCGATGGAGAGCCAGGCAGTCGCGGCGGTGCTTGGCACCCAGGTGCCGGCCAGCTCGACCAAGCCGCTGACCGGGCACACGCTCGGCGCCTCCGGCGCGATCGAAGCGGCGCTGTGCTGGATGACCCTGGCCGACAACCCGGACCAGCAGCTGCCCACCCACTGGTGGGACGGGCAGGTCGATGACGCCTTGCCGGCGCTGGCCCTGGTAACGCCGGGAACGCGCGCCGCGCAGCCGCTGCAGCACGTGCTCAGCCATTCGTTCGCCTTCGGCGGCAGCAACGCCGTGCTGGCACTGGCCCGGGGATGAGCATGCCGCTGCCCGATGACATCGATGCGGTGCTGCCGCACCGCGACAGCATGCGCCTGATCCACCGCGTGGTGGCCTGGCAGGAGGAATCCATCGCGGTCGAGGTGGACGTGCCCGCGCAGGGGCTGTTCTGCACCTCCGACGGGGTGCCGGCCTGGGTCGGGGTGGAATACATGGCGCAGGCGATCGCCGCCTGGGCCGGGTGCCGCGCACGCCACGCCGGCCGCGCGCCGTCGATCGGTTTCCTGCTCGGCACCCGCCGATACACCGCCCACCAGCCGTTCTTCACCGCCGGCAGCTGCCTGCGGGTGGAGGCGAACTGCGAGCTGTTGGGCGAGAATGGCCTGGGCATGTTCGCCTGCCGGATCCTGGCAGGCGATATCGAAATGGCGGTTGCCAACGTCTCCGTGTTTGAACCCACGGACGCGCTGGCCTATCTGGAGAGTGGAGAGGCATGACAGGGAATCTGACCGTGCTGGTGACCGGCGCCAGCCGGGGCATCGGCCGTGCCGTGGCGCTGCGTTGCGCGCGCGACGGCTTCGACGTGGTGGTGCATTGCCGCAGCCGCATCGAGGACGCGCAGGCCGTGGTGGCCGAGATCCAGGCGCTGGGCCGACAGGCCCGGGTGCTGATGTTCGACGTGAGCGACCGCGATGCCGCGCGGACCGCGCTGGAAGCGGACATCGAAGCGCACGGCACGTATTACGGGGTGGTCTGCAATGCCGGCATCGCCCGCGATGGCGCCTTCCCGGCGATGCCGGCCGAGGATTGGGATGCGGTCATCCACACCAACCTGGACAGCTTCTACAACGTGCTGCACCCGCTGGTGATGCCGCTGGTGCGCCGGCGCAAGCCCGGCCGCATCGTCACCTTGTCCTCGGTCTCCGGCCTGGTCGGCAACCGCGGCCAGACCAACTACAGCGCGGCCAAGGCCGGCATCATCGGTGCCACCAAGGCGCTGGCGCTGGAGCTGGCCAGCCGGGCGATCACGGTCAACTGCGTGGCACCGGGCCTGATCGAGACCGAGATGGTCAATGAAGAAGTGGTCGAGCACGCGCTCAAGCTGATCCCGGCCAACCGCCTTGGCCAGCCGGAGGAGGTCGCCGCTGCGGTCTCCTTCCTGCTCTCGGAATCGGCCGGCTACATCACCCGCCAGGTGATCTCGGTCAATGGGGGCATGGTCTGATGGCCCGCCCCGATCGTCGCGTCGTGGTCACCGGTGCCGCGGCCATCAGCCCGCTCGGGCAGGACTGGGCGAGCATCCGCGCGCGCCTGCAGGCAAAGACCAATGCGGTGCGCTACATCCCGGAGTGGGAGGTCTTCGATGGCCTCAACACCCGCCTGGCCGCCCCGGCCGAAGACTTCGAGCTGCCGTCCCACTACAACCGCAAGACCACCCGCAGCATGGGCAAGGTGGCGGTGATGTCGGTACGTGCCACCGAACTGGCGCTGGAGGCGGCTGGCCTGCTCGGCCATCCGGTGCTGCGCAGTGGCATGGCTGGCGTTGCCTACGGTTCGTCCTCGGGCAGCCACGAGGCTACCGCCGAGTTCGGCCGCATGCTGCATGAGCACACCACCGAAGGCATCAGCGCCACCACCTACCTGAAGATGATGAGCCACACCTCGCCGGTGAACATCGGCGTGTTCTTCGGCTTGTCCGGGCGGGTCTACACCACCTCCAGCGCCTGCACCTCGGGCAGCCAGGGCGTGGGCTCGGGCTATGAAGCGATCCGCAGCGGGAAACAGACGGTGATGGTCACCGGTGGGGCCGAGCAGCTCGATGCCACCGCCGCCGCCGTGTTCGACACCCTGTTCGCCACCAGCGTGCGCAACGATGCCCCGCAGACCACGCCCAGTCCGTTCGACGCCCACCGCGACGGCCTGGTGCTGGGCGAGGGGGCCTGCACGCTGATCCTGGAAGAACTGGAGCATGCCCTGGCACGCGGGGCCACGATCCTGGCCGAGGTGGTCGGCTACGGCACCAACAGCGACGGCCAGCACGTCACCCAGCCCAGCGCCGGCACCATGGCCCAGGCGATGCGGCTGGCGCTGGATGATGCCGAGCTGGCCGCCGATCGGATCGGTTACATCAACGCGCATGGCACCGCCACCGAGCACGGTGACATCGCCGAAACCCAGGCGACCCACCAGGTGTTCGGCCCCGGCGTGCCGATCAGCTCGCTGAAGAGCTATGTCGGCCACATGCTGGGTGCCTGCGGCGCGTTCGAGGCCTGGTTGAGCATCGAGATGATGCGCGAGGGCTGGTTCGCCCCGACCCTGAACCTGCATGAGGTCGATCCCCGCTGCGGCGCGCTGGATTACATCGATGGCGATGGCCGCCGCTTGCAGACCGACTATGTCATGAGCAACAACTTCGCCTTCGGCGGCATCAACACCTCGTTGATCTTCCGCCGCTGGCAGGACTGACCGCTGTTTCCGGCCTGCCCTGCGGGCCGGCCGTTCCCTGGACCCCTCGCGTCCCACCAACAAGGAGAAAGTTGAATGCGTCGTTTTGCCCTGATCGCCGCCACCGCGCTGCTCGCCATGGCCAGTACCGCCCAGGCCCGCGAAACCCGCGTGGAGCAGTCGCTGCACGAGCTGGTCAATTCCGCTGAAGCCCGCAACGTCGGCATCGACGGCAGCGTGAAGTTCTACCTGGCCGGCGAAAAGGCCAGCGTCGTCGAGCGCCTGGGCGAGGACGTGACCAACAAGAAGACCAACGCCGCCAACAAGAGCGACGCCGAGGCCTGCCGCTGGGTGGCACTGTCGGCGCTGCGCGCGCTGCAGGATGGGGCCAGGTCGCGCGGCGCCAATGCCGTGGTCGACATCGTCAGCTACTACAAGAAGAACGAGTTCAAGAGCAGCACCAACTACGAATGCTATGCGGGTGCGATCCTGGCCGGCGTGGCACTGAAGGGCACCTACGCCAAGGTGAAGTAAGCCGACAGGACCACCGCCTCGCCGGGCGGTGGTCCGCGCGGTGCCCGTGGAATCGGGTGCTCCCGGTCCCGCCGCAGCGACGTATTCATCACGGCGGCGTGGGCAGACTGCAACGGCGCGCAGCTGAACGACATCGCGACATTGATGAACCCCATGCTGTCGCACGAGGGGAAAACCGCCACGGACAGTGCACGCAGCTTTCACCCGTGCCGGCTTTCCTCCACAATCATTGCCATTCACTACCCTGGGCAAAGCCCTGCGGCATGCAAGCCTACGTCTACAAAAGCCAACGCAAGCAGGACAGCTTCGTCTATCTCGCCGTTCGTGATGACTTTTCGGTCATCCCCGACGCGGTGAAGGCCTCGCTGGCGCCGTTCCAGTTCGTTCTCGAAGTGGCCCTGACTCCCGACCGTCGCCTCGCCCAGGCCGATGCCGCACAAGTGCGCCAGAACCTGGCCGAGCGTGGATTCCATCTGCAGTTGCCGCCGCCTCCGTTGGCGCCGGTCCGGTTCGCGCGACGCAATGATTGAATCCCAACGCCCCCGCGCCGTGGCTTCCGCTGCCGCCCTTGGTGTGCTGCTGGCTCTGGCTGCGGCCCTCGGTGGCGTGCCCGGTGCCGTGTGCGCCGCGCTGGCCCAGCCGGCGTTCGCGCTGGCGGTCTCGTGGTGGCGTCGCACCCGCACGCTGCAGCCGATCCCGCAGATGGTCCGCCAGGACGCGCCTGCGTTGCTGGCGCTGTGGGGGCTCGGCCCGCTGCTGCTGGCCCTGTTGGTGGCCTGGCCGCTGAGTGCGCTGCACGACAGCGGCAGCCTGGCCGCCGTGCTCGGGCTGAGCGTGGCGGTCAGCGCCGCGCTGCTCGGGGTATGGCGGACCTGGCCGCTGTGGAATGACGTGGAACGCAGCGAAGGCAGTCTGGCCCGTCACTGGCAGACCCTGGCCGGACGCGATCTGACGGCCTGGCGCGGCTTGTCCGTTGCCGCGCTGGTGGTGCTGGTATGCGCGCTGGTGGTGCTGCCGGCGTGGCCGGGCCTGGTCTCGGATGCGCTGCACTGGCCGATCGCCGCTGCCGTGGTGCTGCTTTCGCCCGTGGCACACCTGCTGCTGCAGGCGATCGCGCCGGCGACGACGCTGACGGCGAGCCAGCAGGCCGAGCTGCGCAGTGACCGCGATGTTTCGTTCGCCGATTACCCCGCCGCCCAGACACCGCTGGAATCGATCAGCCTGCACGAACAACAGCCGGCTCTCTATGACGCCGCGCGCAGCGGTCGGGTCGACCGCGCCCTGCAGCTGCTGCAGGCCGGTGCCGATCCCCACGGCCTGCCCGACCCTGCCTGGCGCGACCAGCGCAGCCTGGCCGTCCTCGCCGCGGTCCTGCCGGACCTGCGCCTGCTGCGCGAACTGATTGCCCGCGGGGTAGGTGTCAACGCACCGCACCGCGGCATGACCCCGCTGCTGGCGGCCACCCGCGACAGCTGGCACGGCCGCCCCGAGGCGGTGATGACCCTGCTTGCCAACGGCGCCGACCCGCGCGCGGTCGACAGCGAGGGCAACACGCCGCTGCACCACGCCGCGCGCAGTTCCGATCCCGGCGTCGCCGCGCTGCTGCGGGATGCCGCCGCCGAAGTGGATGCGCTCAACGATGATGGCTGGTCGCCGCTGGCAGTGGCCTGCCAGGTCGGCAACTGGCGCCTGGCCAAGTTCCTGCTGGAACGCGGGGCCAAGACCGAGCCGGCCGAGGGTACCCCGGTGCTGCTCGCCGCCGCCGGTACCGAAGAAGACGACCCGGCCGGCGTGCAGCTGCTGCTCAAGCACAAGGCCCGCGCCGACGCGCGTGACCGCCAGCGCCGCAGCGCGCTGCACGAAGCCGCGCTGGCCGGCCATGTCGACATCATCGACGTGCTGCTCGCCGCCGGCGCCAACCTGGAGGCGCGCGATGCACTGGCACGCACGCCGTGGCTGGAAGCCGCGCGTGGCGGCCGTGCCGGTGTGGTCGAACACCTGCTGCCGCACAACCCCGATCTCAACGCGGTGGATGGCGAAGGCCGCAATGCCGTGCTGCTGGCCTGCATGGCCGACAACGTCTCGCCGCTGCTGGTGCGCCGCCTGCGCGACCTGGGCATCGCCGCCGACGTGGCCGATCCGCAGGGCCGCCGCGCGGTGGACATCGCTGCCGGCGCCGGTCGCTGGGCGATCGTCTCGCTGCTGGACCCGTCGTATCCGCTGCCATCCGCGGTCAGCGATGGCCTGCTGATGTCCGGTGACAACGATGCGGCCGCGCCGTCGCTGCCGGACCGCCCACCGCTGGAACTGCTGCGCGAAGCGCTGAGCTTCGGCAACGTCGACGGCATGGCCGCGCTGGCCCGCCTGTGCGCCCCGGAGGAACTCGGTGCGCTGCTCCACGATGCCGAACTGGCGCTGGATCCGCAGGCGCTGGACTGGCTGCTCGCGCATGGCGCGTCACCGGAAGTGCTCGATGCGTGTGGCGACACCCCGATGTTCGCGCTGTTGGCGCGCGGCATCGATGCGGTGCCCGCCCTGCAGGTGCTGCTGCGGCGTGGCCTGTCCCCGGCCGGCAGCGGTGGCCTGGCCCGGCTGCTGAGCGCCTGCGCCCAGCACGACCAGGCCTCGCGCGGACTGGAACAGCTTGCACTGGAACTGCTGGAACGCGGTGCCGATCCGTTCGCGCCGTCGCCGGCCGGCGATCCCCCGCTGTCGCTGGCCGTGCGGCTGGGCTGGCTGCGCCTGCAGCAGGCATTGCTGACGCTGGGCGTGGACCGCGAGGCGCGCGACAGCCACGGCATGACCGCGCTGCATCTGGCCACGGCGCTCGCGCGCGAAGGCTCGATCAAGCTGCTGGTGCAGCAGGGTGCCTCTCCCGAAGCACGGGCGGCCGATGGCCAGACTCCGCTGGGCGTCGCCTTGTCGATCGGCCGTCGCGACCTTGCCGACTGGCTGGACTGGCGCATGTGGCCGTTGCCGCGCCGCGCCCTGCGCGACGGCGACCTGCCCGCCGCTGCCATGGCTGGCGATGCCGATGCCGTGCGTCGCCTGATCGATCTCGGCTTCGGGGTCGATGTCGTCGATGCCCAGGGCTGTACCGCGCTGCTGCGCGCCGCCGGTGGCGGTCACCTGGCCGTGGTCGACCTGCTGCTCACCCGCGGCGCCAACCCACAGCACGCCGCCGCCAGTGGCGCGACGCCGCTGTCGGCCGCCGTCAGCATGCGCCAGATCGATATCGTCTCGGCCCTGCTCGATGCCGGTGCCGAACTCGAATACCGCCTGCCGGGTGGCGTCACCGTGCTGATGCTGGCCTCGGCGCTGGGCCTGCCGGACATCGTCTCGCGCCTGCTGACCGCCGGTGCCAACGTGCACGCGGGTGACGCCCAGCAGCTCGGCCCGTTGCACTGCGCCGCGCTGTACGGCTTCAGTGCGCGCGACCGTGCGCGCCTGCTGGCCCTGCTCGACACCCTGCTGCTGGCCGGTGCCGAACCGGACCAGGCGGCCGCAGGCTCGGTCACCCCGTTGCTGCTGTTGCTGGGCGCACGTGCCGAACCGGGTACCGCCTGCGACGAGCAGATCGTGCTTGCCGCGGTGGAACGCCTGCTCGATGAAGACGTTTCGCTGGACGTGCGTGATCCGCGTGGCTTCGGCCCGCTGCATCTGGCCGCCCTGCACGGCCTGCCACTGCTGGTGCAGCGCCTGCTGCGTGCCGGTGCCGACCCGGATGTTCGCGATGCGCTCAACCGCAGCCCGCGCGAGATCGCGGTGATGCGGGGGTTCATCGATGTGGCGGGCGAGTTCGAACCGCTGGTGCCGGGCGTGTCCTCGATGGCCCGGTTCCTGCGCGATAACGGCTGAGCCGCCAGGTGTCGCACCGGGCGCTGCCCGGTGCCGGTTGCAGGGCCATCAACGTGGCGGATCGTCGTCCGCGCCCTTCCCATCACTCTCCGCATCCGCCTCGAACAGATGCATCAGATCCGCGCGCGCGTCGCGCGAGGTCTGGATGACCGCCGCTTCGTCGTCGTAGACCAGGTACTGGTCGCGCAGCAGCTTCTCATCATGCTCGCGGAAGCGCTGCACATGGCTGCGCGCGGTGTCCACCGACATGCCCAGTGCGATCAGCATCCGCTCGCTCAGCTCCAGGCTGGTGCCGAACACCTCGCGGAACGGCTCGGCGGACATGTCCATCAGCCGCCACGCATGCTGGCGGTTGCGTGCGCGCACCAGCACCACCGCATCCGGATACATGCGCCGGATCAGCCGCGTGGCGCGCATGTTGGCGTCCGGATCATCGAGGGTGACCACGTAGACCCGGATGTGCTCGCCACCGGCGGCACGCAGCATTTCCGGCCGGGTCGGATCGCCGTAATAGAGCTTGTTGCCGAACCGGCGCAGGTCCGAGACCGTGTCCGGGTTCGACTCCAGCGCCACGAACGGAATCTTCTGCGCGGTCAGCAGGCGCGCCACCACCTGGCCGAAGCGGCCCATGCCGGCAATCATCACCGTTGGCTGCACATCCTCGATGTCGACCTTGTCGGCCGGCTGCGCAGCCGCTTTGGGGCCCTCGTCGCGGCCCAGCAGCCGGATCAGGCCGATCATCAGCAGTGGGGTGATCGCCATCGACAGACCCACGATCGCCACCAGCCGATCATGGTTGGCGCTGCCCAGCAGATGCGCGCGCTGCGCTTCGTTGAACACCACGAAGGCGAACTCGCCGCCCAGCCACAGCACGCTGCCCAGCAGCACCGCGTGGCGGGTACGCAGCTTGGCCAGCTTGCCGATCCCGAACAGCAGGCCGAACTTCACCACCAGCAGGATCGCCACCCCGGCGGCGATCATCATCGGCTCGGCGACGATGCGGTCCAGGTCGATGCCCATGCCCACCGCGATGAAGAACAGCCCCAGCAGCAGGCCCTTGAACGGCTCGATCTGCGATTCCAGTTCATGCCGGAATTCGGAATCGGACAGCAGCACGCCGGCCAGGAACGCACCCAGGCTGGGGCTCAGGCCGGCCTCCTGCATGAACCACGCGGTGCCCAGTACCACCAGCAGCGCCGTTGCGGTGAACACTTCCGGGCTGCGCGTGCGCGCGATGATGTTGAACAGCCGGCGCAGCACCGGCCGGCCGCACAGGATCACCACGGCCAAGGCCCCGATCGCGATGGCCACGTCATTCCACTGCAGGGTGTCGTTGCGCGCGCCGCCCAGCAGCGGAATCGCCGCCAGCAAGGGGATCGCGATCAGGTCCTGGAACAGCAGGATGGCAAAGCCGAGCCGGCCGTAATCGCTGTTGATCGCCTTGTGCTCGGACAACAGCTGCAGGCCGACCGCGGTGGAGGACAGCGCCAGCGCGATGCCGACGATCAACGCGCTCTTCCACTGGAAGTGATCGAGCATCAGCAGGCTGCCGAGCACGAGGGCACTCAACGCCACCTGCAGCGCGCCGGCACCGAACACCGAGCGGCGCATCACCTTCAGGCGCGCGGGGGACAGCTCCAGCCCGATCACGAACAGCAGCATCACCACGCCGATCTCGGCGGCGCTGAGGATGCGATCGGCATCCTGCACGAAGCCCAGGCCATCCGGCCCCAGTACCACGCCGGCGGCCAGATAGCCGAGCACCGCGCCCAGGCCGAGCTTCTTGAACACCGGCACTGCGATCACCGCGGCCAGCAGCAGCACCAGGGCCAGCTCGAGCGCGCCGCTATGCATGGAAGAACCTGCTCATGGGATCGTGTGCCGTGCGGGTGGAAAGCCTCCCCGGCATCCGGGGCCTGTGGCCGGGCCACGCACCATTATGCGGCCGCCATGGGTGTCGAAGGCCACTGCCACCCGAACGGCGTGCGGCACGAGGGTTGACCTGCGTCACAGCCGGGTCCAGACTGCCCGCCGCTGCTGGCGTCCGCCGTCGGCAGTAAACCCATCCGGAGTCCCCAACCCATGTCCAGCGACAGTAGAAGTCGACCTTGCTCGACGCCAGCGATGGCTACCGCCTGATACGGGTCGGTTCGCCAGCGTTGGCGTCGCGCAATGCGATACCCACAGGCGAATACGATGAACCAGAAAGACCTGCTGCGCCCGGTGGCCGATGCCGCCTCGTTGAGCGCACCCCTCGATAATTTCAACACCGCCGATGCGGTGGAATTCCTCAACACGCTGAGCCTGTCGCGCGCCGCCGACACGCTGGCCGCGTTGCCGTTGCCGCGCGCGGTGAAAATGCTCGAGCAGCCCGAGCTCAACCGCAGTGGCGACCTGGTGGCAGCGATGCCCGTGGCCCGCGCCGCTGCCCTGCTCGGCCTGATGGCCGATGACCGCGCCACCGATATCGTCCACGAGCTGGACGAGGACGAGCGCGCGCGCCTGATCCCGCTGCTCAGCCCCGAGGCCCGCAAGGCGATCCAGCAGCTGCTGAGCTACCCGGCGCATACCGCCGGCGCACTGATGACCACCGAGTTCGTCAGCGTGCCCTCGGACTGGACGGTCGGCCGCACCCTGCAGCACATCCGCGAGGTCGAGCGCACCCGCGAGACGGTGTACGCGATCTATGTGCTGGACCCGCATACCCGCGCCCTGGTCCAGGTGGTCACCATGCGCCGGCTGATCACCGGGCTGCCGGAGGAGCCCATCCTCGACGTCGCCCAGGTCAATCCGCCGGTGACGGTGGATGTGCAGCTCGACCAGGAAGAAGTGGCGCAGCTGATCCGCCGCCACGACCTGCTCGCGATCCCGGTGGTGGATGCGCAGCACCATGTGCTGGGCATCGTCACGGTGGACGACATCCTCGATGCCCTGATCGAGGAATCGACCGAGGACGTGCACAAGTTCGGCGGCATGGAAGCGCTGGAAAAGCCGTACATGCAGATCGGGTTCTTCGAGATGCTGCGCAAGCGCGCCGGCTGGCTGAGCGTGCTGTTCCTCGGCGAGATGCTGACCGCCAGTGCGATGCAGCACTACGAAGACGAACTGGCGCGCGCGGTGGTGCTGACGCTGTTCATTCCGCTGATCATGAGCTCGGGCGGCAACTCCGGCTCGCAGGCGACCTCGCTGCTGATCCGCAGCCTGGCCCTGCGCGAGCTGCGCCTGCGCGACTGGTGGAAGGTGGCGCTGCGCGAGGTGCCGACCGGGATCACCCTGGGCGCGATCCTGGGCGTGCTGGCGATCATCCGCATCGTGTCCTGGCAGCTGCTGGGCCTGCACGACTACGGCGACCACTGGCAGCTGCTGGCACTGACCATCGGCGCGGCCCTGGTCGGCATCGTCACCTTCGGCTCGCTGTCCGGCTCGATGCTGCCCTTCATCCTCAAGCGGCTGGGCTTCGACCCGGCCAGTGCCTCGGCCCCGTTCGTGGCCACCCTGGTCGACGTCACCGGCCTGGTCATCTACTTCAGCATCGCCGCGATGATCCTGCGCGGCACCCTCCTTTAACGGGGACGTTAACGGGGACCGTTAACGGGGACGGAGGTCGTTAATAACAGGGACGGGGGTGATTATTAATCACCTCCGTCCCTGTTACTGTCTGGTCGCATGAGCACCTACCACCTGCAAGCCGTCTTCCGCCCGCAGTCGGTCGCCGTGATCGGCGGGAGCCCGCGTGAACGTTCCGCTGGCCGGGCGGTGATGCGCAACCTGCGCGGTACCGGCTTCCCTGGCAAGGTCGCCTGGATCAATCCGCGTTACAGCGAGATCGATGGCATCCGCACCGTGAAGCGGCTCAAGGACCTGGACTGGGTGCCCGAGCTGGTGGTGATCACTGCCCCGGCCAGCATCGTGCCGCAGGTGGTGGCCACGGCCGCCGAGCGCGGTGTCAGTGCGGCGATCATCCTCACCGCCAACCTGGGCGAGGGCCCGGGCTCGCTGGCCGCACAGGTGGAGGCGGCCGCACGGCCCAAGGGCCTGCGCATCCTCGGCCCGCACTGCCTGGGCGTGATCGCCCCGCATGCGCGCTTGAACGCCAGCATTGCCGCGCATTTCCCGCAGGCCGGTGACCTGGCCCTGATCTCCGAATCCAGCGCGATCGCCGCGGCCCTGGTGGAGTGGGGCGTGGCGCGCTCGGTCGGTTTCTCCGCCGTGGTCTCGCTCGGCGACACGCTGGATGTCGATTTCGGCGACCTGCTCGATTACTTCGCCACCGATTACCGCACCCGCGCGATCCTGCTCTACGTCGAACACATCCGCGATGCGCGCAAGTTCATGTCGGCCGCGCGTGCCGCCGCGCGCGCCAAGCCGGTGGTGGTGGTCAAATCCGGCCGCCACATCCGCATCAATCCCGATGCCGATACCCACGTGCAGGCGCTGGCCAGCGCCGATGCGGTCTACGGCGCGGCGTTCAACCGCGCGGGCCTGCTGCGCGTGAGCGCGCTGGACGAACTGTTTACCGCCGCCGAAACGCTGGGCCGGCTCGGCACGATCCCCGGTCGTCGACTGGCGATCCTCAGCAATGGCGGCGGGGTCGGGCGGCTGGCGGTGGACCAGCTGCTGGCCCTGCGCGGCAGCCTGGCCGAGCTGTCGCCGACCACCGTCGCCCAGCTCGATGCGGTGCTGCCGCAGGGCTGGTCGCGCAGCAATCCGGTCGACATCGTCGTTGATGCCGACGGCGACCGCTATGCCGCCGCGATCGAAGCGCTGATGTCCGATACCGAGAACGACGCGGTGCTGGTGGTCAACGTGCCCACCGCGTTCACCTCCTCGGCCGATGCCGCGCAGGCGCTGACCCGCACGCTCGGCCTGCGCCCGCGCCATCACCGCGACAAGCCGGTGTTCGCGGTGTGGCTGGGCAACGACGACCGCGCCACTGCCACGCTCAATGCCGCACGCGTGCCGACCTACCCGACCGAAGCCGAGGCCGTGCGCGGCTTCCAGCATCTGGTGCGTTACCGTGACGCGCAGGCTGCGTTGATGGAAACCCCACCCAGCCTGCCCGAGGATTTCGTGGTCGATACCGCCGGCGCCCGCGCGCTGGTGGAGGCTGCGCTCGCCGCCGGCCAGCAGTGGCTGGACCCGATCGCCACCCACCAGCTGCTCAATGCCTACGGCATTCCGTCCGCACCGGTGATGCAGGCACGCGATGCCCATGAGGCGATGGACCTGGCGCAGCCGTTGCTGGAGCAGGGCGCCACGGTCGCGATCAAGGTGTTCTCGGCCGACATTCCGCACAAGTCCGATGTCGACGGGGTGCGCTTGAACCTCAGCACCCTGCAGTCGGTGCATGCGGCGGCCACCTCGATCATCGCGCGTGCGCACGAGAAACGGCCCGATGCGCGCATCGATGGCGTGCTGGTGCAGCCGACCATCGTGCGGCCCAAGGCGCGCGAGCTGATCGCCGGCATCGCCGACGACCCGACCTTCGGCCCGGTGATCGTGTTCGGCCGCGGCGGCACGGCGGTGGAAGTGATCGATGACAAAGCCATCGCCCTGCCACCGCTGGACCTGCGCCTGTCGCACGAACTGATCGGACGCACGCGCGTGTCGCGCATCCTCAAGGCCTACCGCGATGTCCCGGCCGCCGACGAACGTGCGGTCGCGCTGATCCTGGTCAAGCTCGCCCAGCTCGCCGCCGACATTTCCGAGATCCGCACGCTCGACATCAATCCGCTGCTGGCCGACCGCGACGGCGTGATCGCGCTGGATGCGCGCGTGGCGATCGCACCGTCGCGCAAGCTGCACAAGGGCCGCGGCCATCCGCGTTTCGCGGTGTTCCCGTACCCGAAGGAGTGGGAGCGCACCATTACCCTGTCCGACGGTGCCCCCGCCTTCGTGCGTCCGGTCCGCCCCGAGGATGACGCGCTGTTCCGCGCCTTCTTTGCCCGCGTCACCGATGACGACCTGCGCCTGCGTTTCTTCCAGTCGGTGAAGCATTTCAGCCACGAATTCATCGCCCGCCTGACCCAGCTCGACTACGCGCGCTCCATCGCCCTGGTGGCGATCGACCCGCGCAGTGGCGACATGCTCGGCGCGGTGCGCCTGCACGCCGATGCGGACTACGACCGCGGCGAGTACGGCATCCTGATCCGCTCCGACCTCAAGGGCCACGGTATCGGCTGGCGGCTGATGGCGATCATGATCGAGTACGCCCAGTGGCTCGGCCTGAACATCATCGAAGGCCAGGTGCTGCGCGAGAACAGCACCATGCTGGCGATGTGCCAGAGCCTCGGCTTCAAGACCCGGCTCGACCCGGACGATTCGACGGTGATGGTGGTGACCCTGCCCGTGCAGGAAGTGCAGGTACCGCAGGCACCCGATCCTGCAACGCACTGAGCCGATCGCGGTACGGCGTGGGCACGCGGGCGGGGCGACAATACGGCATGACTGATCGTATCCCCCTGTTGCTGCTCCCCGGCCTGCTCAACGACGCTGAACTCTGGCGTGCGCAGATCGCCGACCTGTCCGATATCGCCGAGTGCATCGTCGGCGACCAGACCCGCGGCGGGACGATGCAGGCGGTGGTCGAGGACGTGCTGGCACAGGCACCGGCGCGTTTTGCCCTGGCGGGATTCTCGCTGGGTGGCTTCGTGGCGCAGGCGATCCTGCGCACCGCGCCGGAACGGGTGCTGCGGCTGGCCCTGATCGACACCTCGATCCATGCCGACTCGCCCGAGCGTGCCAGGCAACGCCAGACGCAGCGGGCCAGCGTGCGCCTGCCCGGGAAATTCCACGGCTTCGGTGACACGCTGATGCGCAGCTATATCGACGCCTCGCGGCTGGATGACTACGTGCTGGTCCAGCGCGTGCGCGACATGACGGCGCGGCTGGGCGCGGACGTGTTCCTGCGGCAGAGTGCGTTGGATCGGGTGGATGGCCATGACGTGCTGGCCGGGTATCGCGATCCGCTGTTGATCGTGTGCGGTGCGAACGACCGCATCACCCCGCTGGCGATCAGCGAGGAGATGCATGCGCTGGTGCCGCACTCGAACCTGGTCGTGCTGCCCGACTGTGGGCATCTGGCCCCGATGGAAAAGCCCGACGAGGTCAGCGCGGCAATGCGGGACTGGTTGCTCCGGTAGGCGCCGACCCTTGGTCGGCACGCACCATCCACGCCCGACCAACGGTCGGGCGCTACCGATCAATCCCAGGCCGGGGCGATCCCCTCCGGATTGGCCAGGCGATGCCCGCGATCCAGCGTGGCGATCTGCGCCATGTCCTCATCGCTCAAGCGCAACTCGGCCGCCAGCAGGTTGCCGGCCAGGTTCTCGCGCTTGGTCGAGGACGGAATCACCGCGTAGCCCTGCTGCAATGCCCACGCCAGCGCGACCTGGGCCGGGGTGGCCTGGTGGCGCTCGGCGATGGCCTGGATCACCGGGTCCTTGAGCACTTCGCCGTAGGCCAGGCTCATGTACGTGGTGACATGGATGCCCTGGTCCTTCAGGAACGCGATCAACGCGCGGTTCTGCAGGTACGGATGGACTTCGATCTGGTTGGTGGCGATCGCGTCGGCACCCAGGATCTCGATGGCCTGGCGGGTCTGGGCGATGGTGAAGTTGGAGATGCCGATCTGCCGGGTCAGGCCCTGCGACTTGGCCTCGGCCAGCGCACCGAGATACTCGGCCATCGGCACGGCATCCTTCGGCGACGGCCAGTGGATCAGGGTCAGTTCGACATGGTCGGTGCGCAGCTTGCGCAGGCTCTCGCGCAGGCTTTCCAGCAGCGCGTCGTGATGGAAGTTGGCGATCCAGATCTTGGTGGTGAGGAACAGATCATCGCGGGCCACGCCGGACTCGGCGATGGCCTGGCCGACCTCGGCCTCGTTCTCGTAGATCTGCGCGGTATCGATGGCGCGGTAGCCAACGTCCAGTGCGTTGCGCACCGAGTCGATCACGGTCTGGCCCTTCAGGCGGAAGGTGCCGAGGCCGAATGCGGGAATGTTCATGGAAACTCCTTCATGGGGTGAGGTGCAGGCTACGCCGTGCACCGTAAAGCGACGTAGAGCCGACCGTTGGCCGGCTGCGGTTGCGTGAAACGAATCGTTGCTCGGCTGTCAGGTAGAGCCGACCGTTGGTCGGCTGCTGTCACGGGTCCGCGACCGGAATCCCTCAATGCGCACTCACGGTGATGCCTTCGGCACGGTCGGCAACCCCATCGCGGCGGTCCAGGCGCCCGCTCAACGCGGTCAGGCCGAAGGCGCCCATCACCACCAGCGCGCCCAGCCACGGGGTGTGCATCAGGCCGAAGTGATCGACCACCAGGCCGCCCAGCGACGCGCCGAGTGCGATGCCGACGTTGAACGCGGCGATGTTCAGGCCGGAGGCCACATCGGCGGCCTGCGGGGCGAAACGTTGTGCCTGCTTGACCACGTACACCTGCAGCCCCGGTACGTTGCCGAACGCCACCGCACCCAGCGCCAGCACGGTCAGCAGCACCAGCCAGGTGTTGTAGGCGGTGAAGGTGAGCACGAACAGCACGGCGGCCAGCAACGCGAAGATCAGCTTCAGCGCCGGGATCGGGCCGCGGCGGTCGGCCAGGCGGCCGCCCCACAGGTTGCCGATCGCCACCGACACGCCGTAGACCAGCAGCACGCCGCTGACCGCATTGGCCGAGAAACCGGTCACGTCCTGCAGGATCGAGGCCAGGTAGGTGAAGGACAGGAAGGTGCCGCCGTAACCGAGCGCGGTGATCGCATACACCAGCAGCAGGCGCGGCTGCGCCAGCACGGAGAGCTGCTGGCCGAACGTGGCCGGCTCGCTGCGCTGGAGATTGCGCGGCACGAACAGCAGGCTGCCGATCAGCGCGATCACGCCGAGCGCGGCCACCGCCAGGAAGGTGGCGCGCCAGCCCAGGTGCTGGCCGATGAAGGTGCCCAGCGGCACGCCGGTGACCAAGGCCACGGTGAGGCCGGTGAACATGATCGCGATCGCGCTGGCCGCCTTCTCCTTGGGCACCACCGAGGTGGCGATGATCGAGCCGATCGAGAAGAACACGCCGTGCGCCAGGCCGGTCAGGACGCGCGCCACGATCAGCGAGCCGTAGCCCGGTGCCATCCAGGCGATCACGTTGCCGAGGGTGAACAGCAGCATCAGCGCCACCAGCAGCGTCTTGCGCGGCACCCGGCCGGTCAGCGCGGTGAGCACCGGCGCACCGACCGCCACGCCCAGCGCGTACAGCGATACCAGCAGGCCGGCCGAGGGCAGGGTGACGCCGAGGTCGGCGGCGATGGTCGGGATCAGGCCGACGATGACGAATTCAGTCGTGCCGATGGCGTACGCACCCAGCGTCAGCGCCAACAAGGCCAAGGGGATACCACGGGACATGGACGGATACCGGTGGGAAGTAAGGCTGCGCAGTCTGCGCGCCGCACTCTTGCGGAAAAAGCGGCCTTCACGCCAATCACTGTTGCCCCATGGTCAATAATGGGGCACCTCCGCCGCGCCACCGCCATGAAAACCACCCTTGATGAGATGCAGGCCTTCATCGCCGTGATCGACAGCGGCTCGATCACCGCCGCCGCCGAACAGCTGGGCCAGACCACCTCCGGGGTCAGCCGCGCGCTGGGCCGGCTGGAGGAAAAGCTCGGCACCACGTTGCTGACCCGTACCACCCGGCGCCTGCAGTTGACCGAGGAGGGCGATGCCTTCCTGGCCCAGGCCCGCGCCATCGTGGCTTCGGTGGAGGCCGCCGAAGAGCAGATCGCCGCCCGCCGCGAGCGCCCGGCCGGACGACTGCGCGTGGATGCGGCGATGCCGTTCGTCCTGCACGTGATCGCCCCGCTGGTAGCGGGTTACCGCGCGCGTTATCCCGAGGTGGCGCTGGAGCTCAACAGCAGCGAGCGCTACATCGACCTGCTGGAGCGGCGCACCGATGTGGCGATCCGGATCGGGCCGCTGGCCGATTCCACCCTGCACGCGCGGCCGCTGGCCCACAGCCGCCTGCGGGTGATGGCCAGCCCGGCCTACCTTGAGCAGCATGGCACCCCGCGCGATGTGGCGGCGCTGGGCGAGCACACCCTGCTCGGTTTCAACGAGCCTGATTCGCTCAACCACTGGCCGCTGCCCGGTGCGACCGATGCACTGCTGCATGTCCGTCCGGCGGTGGCGGTCTCCAGTGGCGAAACGCTGCGCCAGCTGGCGCTGGAAGGGGTCGGCATCGTGAGCCTGTCCGACTTCATGACCGATCGCGACCGTGAGGCGGGCACGCTGGTCCAACTGCTGCCGGAACTCACCGTGGAGGTCCGCCAGCCGATCCACGCCGTGTACTACCGCAACACGGCAGTGTCGGCGCGGATCAGTTCGTTCCTCGACCATCTGGCCGAGGCCATGGTCGGTACGCCCTACGTCCGGTAGTGCCGACCGCTGGCCGGCACCACGCCTGCCTCATGCGGCCCGGACCCATCCGGTCGGCGCACCGCGCCGCGCATCCAGCACGAACACATCCACCGCGGCATTCAAGGCCACCGCCTGCGCTTCCATGCTGCGCGCCGCCGCCGAGGCTTCCTCCACCAAGGCCGCATTCTGCTGCGTGGTCTCATCCATCTGCACCACGGTCTGGTTGACCTGTTCGATCCCGGCCGACTGCTCCTGCGACGCGGCCGCGATGTCGGCCATGATGTCGGTGACGTGCTGCACGCTGCCGACGATCTCGCCCATGGTCCGGCCGGCCTGCTGCACCAGTACCGCGCCGCGGTCGACATCGGCGACCGACCGATCGATGAGCCCCTTGATCTCCTTGGCCGCACCGGCCGAGCGCTGCGCCAGCGTGCGCACTTCGCTGGCGACCACCGCGAAGCCGCGGCCCTGCTCGCCGGCGCGTGCCGCTTCGACGGCGGCGTTGAGCGCGAGGATGTTGGTCTGGAACGCGATGCCGTCGATGACGCCGATGATCTCGGCGATCTGCCGCGACGACGACTGCATCGCCCCCATCGTGGTGACCACCTCGCCAACCACCTCGCCGCCCTGCATGGCGACCGACGCGGCGTTGATCGCGAGCTGGTTGGCCCGGCGCGCATGCTCGGCGTTCTGGCGCACGGTGGAGGTGAGTTCCTCCATCGAGGCGGCGGTCTCTTCCAGGTTGGCCGCCTGCTGTTCGGTACGGCGCGACAGATCGCTGTTGCCTGCGGCGATCTCGCCGGCCGCGGTCTGGATCGACTGCGCGGCCTGCTTGATGTCGCCGACGATGGTGGCCAGCTGACCGGTGGTGCGCGCCATGTCATCGCGCATGCGCGCGAACACGCCATGGAAGTCGCCGTGCATGCGCGCGCTGAGATCACCGCCGGCGATCGCCTGGAGCACGCGCGAGGCCTCGCCCAGGTCCTGCTCGGTGGTGTGCATCAGGCGGTTGAGGCCGCCGACCATCTCGCCGAAGTCGTGCTGATAACGCGCTTCATCGCCGCGCTGGCTGAAATCGCCCACGGCGGCGGCCTCGGCCAGCCGCTTGATCTCGGCATTGATCGCACCGAGGTTGGCCTTGGCCGTATCCAGTGCCTGGGTGATCACCGCCTTCTCGCCGGGCAGGCGCTCCATGTCCACCGACAGATCACCGACCGCGTAGTGGCCCATGATCTCGATCGCCCGCAGCTTCACCTGGATGTGGTTGGCGACCAGGGTGTTGGTGTCGCGCACCATCTGCCCATAGCCGCCGGGGAATGCCGTGGCGTCCATGCGGTAGCTGATCTCACCGGCGTCGTGGCGCTGTGCCATGGTCGCCTGCGCGGCCAGCACGTCCTTCAGGGTCTGGGTCACCGCGCGCATCGCGGTGCCGAGGCGACCGATCTCGTCGTGGCTGCGCACCACCACGACATGCTCCAGATCACCGCGTGCCACCGCGCGTGCCGCCGCTTCCACCGCGACCACCGGGGCGATCACCGCGCGCCGCAGCCACACGGTAAGCGCGACCAGCAGCAGCACCGCCGCCAGTGCCGTGACGATCGCCGAGGCGACCAGCGCTTCGCGGGCGCGCTCGGAAGTGGCGTTGGTCTCGTACGCCGCGCGCTCGCTGGCCCGCGCAGCCAGTGCATCCAAGGTGGTACCCACGGCACGGTCGGCCCCGAGCACCAGCGCGTCGCCGGCCTGGGTGTCATAGCCACTGGACGCGAACGCCTCCAGCGCGCCGCGGTAGCGGGCCTCCAATGCGCGGTGCTCGGCCAGGAACCGGTTGGCCAGCGTGCGTGTCTGTTCGTCGCGGCTGGTCGCCAGCGTGCCGGCCAGGGCTTCAATGCGGCGTCCTTCCGCAGTGAACGCGGCCAGGTGGCGCTCGCGCTGGGCGTCATCGGCACCGCGGATCAACACGTTCTTCCACTCCTGCACCTGCAGGCGGAACCCGCGCTGCAGCAGCTCGGCCTGTGCCTTGCGAGCGACCTCGACGGGCACCTCGGCCGCCAGGTGCCGCCAGGCCGAGCCCAGCCCGGCCAAGGCGGCCAGCACGATGATGACCAGGCCGAGCGACAGCGCGCCCAGCAGTTTGAATTGAAGACTCAGGGCGCGTGGACGCGCCGGTGCGGAGGACGTCATGAGAGATCAAAAGTAAGGAAGGGCGATGCGGTATCGGTCTGTTGGGGACACCCTGAAGTGCGACGCCAATCACGCTTCGCGTTCCATTCAATGTTGTGAAGGCTGCGTGTATGCGGAAGTAAGCTAAAAATGGAACGAAACAGGACTGGACAGGCAATCAATATGTAACTATCGTTGTTACATGAAATCCAGCAACCAGTTTTCCGACGCGCTGCACGTGATGGCCCATCTGGTCGGCCAGGACGGCCCGCGCACCTCCGAACAGCTCGCTACTTGCCTGCCGACCCATCCCGTGGTGATCCGGCGTCTGCTGTCGGCCCTGAACAAGGGCGGCCTGGTGACGACCGTGCGTGGCCACGGGGGCGGCGCCCAACTCGCCCGGGCGCCGGCGCAGATCACGCTGCACGATGTGTATCTCGCCATCGGTGCGCCCGCCCTGCTGCACACCGGCGCACGCGAGACCGGACGCGGCTGCCCGGTGCAGCGCGTGGTCAACGAGGCACTCGACGACAGTTACCGCCAGGCCCAGGCCCTGCTCGAGGCCCGCCTGCGCGACACCACCCTGGCCACGTTGGGCGAGGAATTCGCCCGCCACCTGGCTCACCACGCTGCAGGAGTTCCCCATGACGCTTGATGCGATTGTCGTCGGCGGCAGTTTCGCCGGCCTGTCCGCTGCCCTGATCCTGGCGCGTGCGCGCCGCGAGGTGCTGGTGATCGACAGCGGCCTGCCACGCAACCGCTTCGCCGCACATTCCCACGGTGTCCTCGGCCAGGATGGCATCGCCGGCGCCGAGCTGCTGCGCAACGCCAAGGCGCAGTTGCTGGACTATCCCACCGTGCGCTGGATCAGTGACACGGTCTGCACGGCCCAGCCGACCGTGGATGGTTTCGTGGTCGGCACCGCGAACGGTGACACCTGGGCCACGCGCAAGCTGCTGCTGGCAACCGGCATCCGCGATGCGCTGCCGGAACTGCCTGGGCTGGCCGAACGCTGGGGCCACAGCGTGGTGCATTGCCCGTACTGCCATGGCTATGAAATCGGCGGCGGTGCGATCGGCCTGCTGGGCGGGCATGAGAAATCCGCGACGATGGCCGCGTTGCTCGCGGACTGGGGCAACGTCACCCTGTTCGCGCACGGCATGACACTGGCGCCGGAGGAACTCGCCGCCCTGCAGCATCGCGGGGTCAGCATCGAGCACGAGGCGGTGACCGGGCTGGAAGGTGAAGCACCCGCATTGAGCGCGGCCGTGCTCGCCGATGGCCGCCGGATCGAACTGCGCGCGCTGTTCGTCACCGCGGGGCAGCACATGGGCACGCCGTTGGTCGAGCAGCTGGGCTGCGCGCTGGAGGACAGCCCGATCGGTGTGCTGGTCCAGGTCGACGCGGGCAAGCAGACCAGCGTGCCCGGCATTTACGCCGCGGGCGACGCAACGCTGGTCGGCAACATCAGCCTGGCCAGTGCCGAAGGCGTGCGCGCTGGCGTGAGCCTGCACCACGCGCTGGTCGCCGAAGACAGCCGGGCAAGCCGATAAGACGAGCGAGCCCGGACTGGAAACGGAACGCCCGCCCCGGACGGACACAGCCGCCCTGCGGCGGCTGTCCGTCACACAGGGCGGTGTGCTCAGCCCTGTTCGGCGCTCGCCGCATCCAGCTGCTGCACATCCTGCGTCGACAGCGCGACGTTCGCGGCCGCCAGCACATCCTTCAACTGCTCGACACTGGTGGCGCTGACGATCGGCGCGGTGATGCCCGGGCGTGCGATCAACCACGCGATCGCCACCTGCGAGGGGCTCACGCCATGCGTGCTGGCCACATCGTCCAGCGCGGCGAGGATGCGCAGGCCGCGCGGATTGACGTATTTGTCCACCACACTCTGGCCGCGCGCGCTGCTCTTGCCCGCATCGGCGGCACTGCGGTACTTGCCGCTGAGGAAGCCACTGGCCAGCGAGTAGTAGCTGATCACGCCCAGCTGCGCTTCGCGCACCACCGCTTCCAGCCCGGCTTCGTAGCCGGCACGGTCGTACAGGTTGTACTCCGGTTGCAGCGTCTCGTAGCGGGGCAGCTTGTAGTCGGCCGAGACCTTCAAGGCATCGCGCAGGCGCTCGGCGCTGTAGTTGGAGGCACCGATCGCGCGCACCTTGCCCTGTTCGATCAGGCGACCGAAGGCCGCCAGCGTGGATTCGAGCGGGGTGGATTCATCATCCTCGTGCGCCTGGTACAGATCGATCACGTCGGTCTGCAGGCGGCGCAGCGAGTCCTCCACCGCCGCGGTGATGTTGTCGGCGGACAGGCCCGGGTGTTCGGACCACTTGGCCACCTTGGTCGCCAGCACCACCTTGTCACGCTTGCCACTGTGTTTGAACCAGCGGCCCAGGATGGTTTCCGATTCACCGCCCTGGTTGCCCGGCACCCATGCCGAATAGACATCGGCGGTATCGACCAGGTTGAAGCCGGACTCGACGAAGGCATCGAGCAGGGCGAAGGAGGTCTTCTCGTCCGCACTCCAGCCGAAGACATTGCCGCCGAAGGCGATGGGGGCGACATGGAGGCCGGAACGACCGAGTTCGCGCGTAGCAGTCATGGGTGATGTTCTCCCTGGGAATCGTTTCCACAGGATACGGCCGGCGTAGTGACAGCGTTGCGGCAGCAGGCACAAAACAGTGTTCCGGATTGCTGCGTCGCACTAACGTTTTGTGAACACCTGTGCACGCTTGGCTGCTAGTCTCGCCGCATCCCGCTACCGGAAGCCCCGCCGATGAAAGCCCGTTCGTTGACCTGTGCCTGCCTGTTCACTGTCTCCACCCTGATGCTTGCCGCGCCCGCGATGGCGATCAAGCCCGCTGGCCCGAACGCGCAGGTCGCGATCACCCCGGCCGTGCAGAAGGCCGTGCAGGACAGCCGCCGCGATCCGGCCAACGTCAAGCGTGATGCGTACCGCCATCCGGCACAGACGCTGTCGTTCTTCGGTGTCGCACCGGGCCAGACCGTCATCGAGATCACCCCGGGCAACGGCTGGTACTCCGAAATCCTTGCGCCGCTGCTGCACGACCAGGGCCAGTACGTGGCCGCCGTGGTCGATCCGATGGCCGTGCCGGAAGGGCGTGGCCGCGATTACCAGCAGCGCAGCCGTGACAGCCTGGAAAAGAAGTTCGCCGGCGACGCCAGCGTGTTCGGCAAGAGCCGCGTGGTTGCCTATGACCCGAAGGCGCCGGTGTTCGGTACGGCCAACTCGGCCGATGTGGTGCTGACCTTCCGCAACGTGCACAACTGGCGCAGCAGCGGCCAGGCCGAAGGCATGTTCAAGGGCTTCTTCTCGGTGCTTAAGCCGGGCGGCGTGCTCGGCGTCGTCGAGCACCGTGCCAAGGCGGATGTGCCGGCCGACGACAAGACCGGTTACGTGGGCCAGCAGCAGGTGATCGCGATGGCCAAGGCCGCCGGTTTCGAACTGGCCGGCAGCAGCGAGATCAACACCAACCCGCGCGATACCAAGGATTACCCGAACGGCGTGTGGACGCTGCCGCCGACCAACCAGCATGACGCCGCCGACGAGGCCAAGTACCAGGCGATCGGTGAAAGCGACCGGATGACGCTGCGCTTCGTGAAGCCGGGCAAGTAAGACACCGCGCGCGGGTTACCGCCCGCGCGTCCTGCTCAGAATGAAGATCAACGGCTGACGTTCGCCGCCGTTCGCGGCGGCGGCACGGGGATGGGACAATGGGCCACCCCACCGCCGCTGTTGCCCCGATGCTGATCGCCTTCAACAAACCGTTCAACGTGCTGTGCCAGTTCACCGACCGCAGCCAGCCGCCGCGCGCGACCTTGGCCGGTTTCGGGCTGCCACCGGCGGTGTACGCAGCGGGGCGACTGGATTACGACAGCGAAGGCCTGCTGCTGCTCACCGATGACGGCGGTCTGGCCCACCAGTTGACCGATCCGCGGCACAAGGCCGACAAAACCTATTGGGTGCAGGTGGAAGGCACGGTAACCGATGAACAGCTCCAGGCATTGCGCCGTGGTGTGCTGCTCAACGATGGCCCCACACTGCCGGCGGGTGTCGAGCGCCTGGAGCCCCCGCCTGAACTGTGGCCGCGCACGCCGCCGGTCCGTTTCCGCAAGACGGTGCCCGATGCGTGGCTGGCGATCACGCTGCGCGAGGGGCGCAACCGGCAGGTGCGGCGGATGACCGCGGCGGTCGGCTTGCCGACGCTGCGACTGGTGCGCGTCTCCATGGGCGCGCATGCGATCGGCGATCTGCAACCCGGCCAATGGCGGGAAATCCGGTAGCGCCACGCGGTGCGTCGTCGTGCCGCAATAAAAAACCGCCGGCAAGGCCGGCGGCTTCGATACGCATGCAGTGATGCGTCAACGGATCAGGCGTCGCTGCCGATATCGCTGGTTTCATCCACCACCGTGTCGTTGCGGCGGTTGCGGGCGCTGATGCGCTGCGCCTGGCCGTTCACCACGCCACCGTTGGCGAGCTTTTTCTTCTGCTGCTTGCGGTACAGCGCGTAGCCCAGCAGGCCCACGCCGACGGCCGCGGCGGCGATGGTCACGGCCGGATTGCGGCGCACGACCTTGGCAGCCACTTTGCTGCCGGTCTTGACCGCGCCGAGCGCGGCACCGGTCTTGATCCAGTCGGTGGCCTGCGGGCCGAAGTGGCGCAGGTTGCTGCCGGCATGCTTGAGGCCGTCACCAGCGGTGCTGGCGATGTCCAGGGCGCGCTCGAGGGCGCGGTCGGTAATCACGGTCAATCTGCTCATGGGGGGTCCTTTGCCTCGGTTCTGATCCAGTGTCGCGCGATGGCCGTGTAGGGCGTGTTATCCGCCAGCGACGGCCAGGTCACGACTGTAACGGCTGGGCGCAGTGGGGGTCAGCGGGGCCCATGACGCTGGTCAGGTGGCAGCCATGAATGGGGAACGCATCACCACGGAGCCGCGCTCACGTCCCCCGTGGCTTGGCCCGGTGCGTCGCGGTTGCCGTCCACGGATCATCCGGCCACGGATGCTTGGGATAGCGGCCCTTCATTTCCTTCTTTACTTCCGCGTACGTGTTCGCCCAGAAGTTGCGCAGGTCCTGGGTAACCTGCAGCGGGCGGCCGCCAGGGGAGAGCAGATGCAGGGTCAGCGGGATGCGGCCATCGGCGATGCGCGGGGTGTCGCTCAGGCCGAACAGTTCCTGCAGTTTGACGGCCAGCACCGGCGCCTGCGGCGTGACGCCATCGGCATCGAGCGCGTAGTGGATCAGACGTTCCATGCCAGAGGGCACGGTGATGCGGACCGGGGCATGGCGATCGATCAGCTGGCGTTGCGCCCACGGCAGGGGGGATTTCAGCGCTTCACCCAAGGTGGATTCGTCGAGCGCGTCCAGGCGTGTCCTGCCGTTGAACGCGGGCGTCAGCCAGGCCGGCAGCGTCGCCATCAGCGCTGCATCGGAGACATCCGGCAGTTCGAGCTCCGGCATCCACGCGCGCACCGCCAGTGCACGTGCCTGCCACTGGCGCAGACCGTCCGTCCACGGCAATGCATCCAGCCCGAGTTCGGCAACGGCATCGGTCAGTGCCTGCGCAGCGTGCGCGGGATCCACCCGGCCGGCCGAGCGGCTGTCCAGCACGATGCGATCGAAGCGGGTTTCGCGGCGCGCGACCAGCGCGCGCTTCTCACCGTCCCAGCGCACCACGTCCTCTTGTTTAAAGCGCTCTGGGAAATCACGGCGCAGACGGTTCTCGTCCACCGGCGCGGCACGCAGCAGCAACGCGTCGCGTGCTTCGTAGCGCAGCTCCACGGCCACCAGCCAGGGCTCGCCACGCAGATCGCTGGGATCGAACAGGCGCGCGCTACGCCCATTGGCCAGCAGGTAGCGCAGCGGATCGGTGGGATGGCGGGCGGCTATCCGGTCCGGGAAAGCATGCGCGAGCAGGTCGCCGAGCTGATGCGCCTCGACCGACGCAGGGGGTGCGGAATCACAGCGCAGGCGTCGCCGCCATTGCTTGCTGGCTGCATCGATGGTGGCCAGGCCACCGCGGTTGGCATCGTGCGGCACGCGCCCCTGACGGAACGCTGCCAGCGCACGCCACCGCGCGGCGAGGGCATCCCCACCCTGGCGCAGCGGATCGCGCGCTTCCACCAGCGCGGCGAGATCGCAGGCCAAGGCCTGTTCGACACCCGTGCCAGCTGCCATCAGCATCGCGGCCAGCCGCGGATGCGTGCCGAGGGTCAGCATCCGGCGGCCCAGTGGGGTCAGCGTGCCGCTGTCGCTGAGCGCGCCCAGGCGCTGCAGCAGTTCACGGGCGGCGGCCAATGCACCGGCCGGCGGTGTATCGACGAAGCGCAGGTCGTCGCTGCCCCAGGCGGCCAGCTCCAGCGCCAGCGAGGCCAGTTCCACCTGCGCGATCTCGGGCCGACGCTGTGCCTCCAGCCGCTGCGACTGCGGCCACAGCCGCCAGGCCCAGCCCTCGGCGACACGGCCCGCGCGGCCGGCACGCTGATCGGCCGAGGCCTGTGCGATGTTGACCACATCCAGGCGCGCGAAGCCGCTGTTGGGGTCGTAGCGTGGCTCGCGGGCGAGTCCCGCATCGATCACCACGCGCACGCCGGGCAGGGTGACCGACGATTCGGCCACGTTGGTGGCCAGCACCACCCGGCGGCGCCCGCCGGGATCGGGCTGCAGCACCTGCGATTGCTGGTCCACCGGCAGTTCGCCGTGCAGCGGCAGTACCTGCACGGCGGGATCGAGCACGGACTGCAGCGCGGTCTGCACGCGCGCGATCTCGCGCTGCCCGGGCAGGAACACCAGCACGTCGCCGGGATGCTCGGCCAACGCCTGCTCCACCGCGCGGCGCGCCTGCGGTTCCAGCGCTTCGTCGCGGCGTGCGGGGAAATGCGCGATCGTCACCGGGAAGCTGCGGCCTTCGCTGCTCAGCCGGGGCGCATCGAGGAACTGCGCCAGCCGCTCGCCATCCAGGGTGGCCGACATCACCACGATGCGCAGGTCCTCGCGCAGTTGCGACTGCACATCCAGCGCCAGCGCCAGGCCCAGATCGGCGGCCAGATGGCGCTCGTGGAACTCATCGAACAGCAGCGCGCCCACGCCCTCCAGCAATGGATCGTCCTGCAGCATGCGGGTCAGGATGCCTTCGGTCACCACCTCGATCCGGGTCCGCGCGGAGATCCTGTTCTCGAAGCGGATGCGATAGCCGACGGTCTCACCGACGTTCTCGCCCAGCTGTCGCGCCATGAACTGCGCGGCGCTGCGCGCGGCCACGCGGCGTGGCTCCAGCATGATGATCCTGCGGCCTTCCAGCCACGGCGCATCCAGCAGGGCCAGTGGCACCTGGGTGGTCTTGCCGGCGCCGGGTGGCGCTTCCAGCACCAGCCGGGGGCCGTGCTCCAGCGTGGTCAGGAGCTGCGGCAGCAGCGTGGAAATCGGGAACATCGGGGGCGTCATGCGGCAAGGATACGGGGCGCAGGCGAGGCCGGCGAGACGTGCTCGCCGGGGCATCGCGGGGCAGCACGGTAGAATGGGCGGGTTCATTCGTCCTGTAGCCCCCATGCAACTGATCGATATCGGCGCCAACCTCACCCACGATTCCTTTGATCGCGACCGCGACGCCGTGCTGACGCGTGCCCGCGAGGCCGGGGTGGCACAGATGATCATCACCGGCGCCAGCCGCGAGCATTCGCCGATGGCGCTGGCGCTGGCCCGCCAGCATCCCGGCGTCCTGTACGCCACCGCTGGCGTGCATCCGCACCATGCGGTGGAATACACCGACGAGTGCGACGCGGAGATGCGCGCGCTGCATGCGCACGCCGAGGTGGTGGCGGTGGGCGAGTGCGGGCTGGACTACTTCCGCGATTTCTCGCCGCGCCCGGCGCAGCACCGCGCCTTCGAGCGCCAGCTGCAGCTCGCCGCCGAGAACGGCAAGCCGCTGTTCCTGCACCAGCGCGATGCGCACGCCGATTTCATGGCGCAGATGAAGAACTTCGACGGCAAGCTGGGCCCGGCGGTGGTGCACTGCTTCACCGGCGAGCGCCAGGAGCTGTTCGATTACCTGGACCAGGACTGGTACATCGGCATCACCGGCTGGTTGTGCGATGAACGCCGTGGCGCCCACCTGCGCGAGCTGGTCAAGCACATCCCGGCCGACCGCCTGATGATCGAGACCGACGCACCTTACCTGCTGCCGCGCACGCTCAAGCCGATGCCGAAGGACCGCCGCAACGAGCCGATGTTCCTGTCGCACATCGTCGACGAGCTGGCGCGCGATCGCGGCGAAGCCGTGGAGGTTACTGCCGCCCATGCCACCGCCGCGACGCGCGCGTTCTTCCGGCTGCCTGACGTCGCCTGATCGGGTAGGTACCGACCGTTGGTCGGTACGCGTGTCGGACCACGCATGGGTACGGCGCCCACGACCAACGACCCACGGTCATGGGCTAGCGCAGGGCAGTGCGTCCGTCGCCGTGGGCCCACGCGTCGTCCAGGCCTTCGCGATAGGTCGTGAGCCGCGGCTGCCACTGCAGTGCCGCGCGCGTGCTGCGGCCATCGATGCGCTTGTTGCTGCTGTAGAAGCGGCGCAGTGGGGTGGCCACCTCGGGTGCATTCCAGGCCTGCGCGGCGGGCAGCGGCCACCCGCTCAGCGCCGCGGCATAGGCCAGCACGTCCTGTGGCGGCGCCGGTTCGTCATCGCTGAGCAGGTAGAGCGCAGCGCCCGCAGGCTGCCGCATCGCCGCCAGCACGCCGCTGGCCAGATCCTCCACATGCAGCCGGTTGAACACCAGCCCCGGTCGCACCACCTGCCTCGCCTTGCCCTGCGCCAGCTGGACCAGCACATTGCGCCCGCGCCCATACAGGCCCGGCAGCCGGAACGCCGCCGAGGCGATGCCACGCGCGCGCGCGAACGCCTGCCACTGCTGTTCTGCGCGCAGGCGCCTCAGGGCGGTCGCATCGGTTGCATCGGCGGCAGACATCTCGTTGACCCACCCGCCATCGCGGTCGGCGTAGACCGCGGTGGAGGAGAGATAGCCGACCCAGCGCAGCGCAGGGCTGTCGCTCAGCGCGTCGGTGAGCAGGCGCAGGGCCGGGTCACCGTCTGCATCCGGTGGCACGGAGCAGATGATGGCCTCGGCCGTGCGGATCGCCTCGCACAGGGGCGGGCTGATCGGTTCGCCTGCGACCAGGCGGTGGCGGACCAGTCCATCTTCCTGCGCACGCGCCGGATCACGCACGGTGCCGCTGCAGGCCACGCCGTGTGCCTGCAGCAGCGCCGCCAGATGCCGACCGCTGTAGCCCAGGCCCAGGACCACCACGCGGGCCGGCAGCGCGGTCGGCATGGCGCTCAGGCGCCGCGCAGCTGCTGGTAGGCCTGCAGGTGTGCGTAAGCCACGGCCAGCAGCGGTGCCGCCTGGTCGGCGGCACGTGCGCGTACCAGCATGTCGCCGACGATGTGCTCGGCCTCGACCTGCTGGCCGGCTTCCAGATCGCGCAGCATCGACGCCTTCAACGCCGAGCCGGCCTGGGTGGTCGCGGCCAGCGCGATCTCGCGCGCCTTGGCCGGGATCGGCTCGCCGGCCGCCTCGGCAACCGCCACGCACTCCGCGTACAGGCCCCGAACGATGGTCGCACCGTCATCGGTGGCCACGATCGTGCCGACATCGGCGCGCATCAGGCAGGTCGCCGCCGCCAGCGTGGTCAGGAAGGTGTACTTGATCCATTGCTCCTGGCCGATCGCCTCGGTGGCGACGTGGTCCACGTCGGCCTGCACGCAGGCCGCCGCCAGTGCCAGCACGCGCGCGCTGCTGCCGGTGCCGTCGCGCTCGCCGAAGGTCAGCTTCGCCGCCGGCGCCAGATGCACGACCGCGCCATCGGCGGCTTTGGTCGCGCTGATGAAGCACAGCCCGCCCAGTACCGCGTCGCGGCCGAAGCGCGCGTCGAGATCCGCGTAATGGCGCAGTCCGTTGAGGATCGGCAGCACCGTGGTGCGCGGGCCGACCGCCGGCGCGATCGCCTCGATCGAGCTGGCCAAGTCGTAGGCCTTGCAGCTCAGGATCACCAGATCGAAGGGTTCAGCGCGCGCGAGCGCAGGCAGCGCCTCGGCGGTGACGTGCTTGACCGGGAACGTCGCATCGCCCAACGGGCTGCGCAGCACCAGGCCCTCGCGCGCCAGCTGCGCCGCGCGCGCCGGGCGCACCAGGAAGGTCACGTCCACGCCGGCCTGGGCCAGGCGACCACCGAAGTAACCGCCGGTCCCGCCGGCGCCGAGGATCAGGATGCGCATCAGCTGCGCATCCCCACGCCACGCTTCAGCAGCCACAGGGCCAGCGCGGTCAGGGCGACCACGAAGCCGATCATCAGTGCGTAGGCCACCCACAGCGGCACGTCGCTGGTGCCCAGCAGGCCGTAGCGGAACGCGTTGACCATATAGAAGATCGGGTTGGCGTGGGTGGCCGCTTCGGCCCAGGTCGGCAGCAGCTTCACCGAATAGAACACGCCGCCCAGGTAGGTCAGCGGGGTCAGGATGAAGGTCGGCACGATCGCCACGTCATCGAACTTCTTGGCGTACACCGCGTTGATGAAGCCGGCCAGCGAGAAGATCGTTGCGCCCAGCAGCACCGTGGTCAGCGTCACCAGCGGGTGCGGGATGCGCACCGGGGTGAAGAACATGGCGATGATCAGCACGATCACGCCGACCATCAGGCCGCGCAGCACCGCACCGGAGACATAGCCCCACAGGATCACCCAGTTGGGCATCGGGCTGACCAGCAGCTCCTCCACGTGGCGGCCGAACTTGGCGCCGAAGAACGAGGAGCTGATGTTGCCGTAGCTGTTCTGGATCACGCTCATCATCACCAGGCCCGGCACGATGAACTGCATGTAGCTGTAGCCGCCCATCTCGCCTACGCGCGAGCCGATCAGGCCGCCGAAGATCAGGAAGTACAGGGTCATGGTGATCGCCGGCGGCACCAGGGTCTGGCCCCAGATGCGCAGGATGCGCGCCACTTCGCGGCGCACGATGGTCATCAGTGCGATGCGGTTGCGCTGGCCGTCGGTCAGGACCGGGGTCGGGGTGCTGCTCATGCCACGTTCTCCTGGTTGCCGGTGAGGCGCACGAACAGCTCCTCCAGGCGGTTGCTCTTGGTGCGCATCGAACGCACCCGGATACCGGCGGCGTTCAAGGCTTCAAACACCCGGTTGAGGTCCATCGCGCGCGGCATGTCCACGTCCAGCGTGTGGCTGTCGGTGGCGATCAGGACCGCGCCCTCGATCTCCGGCAGCTGGGCCGGCAAGCTGCCGTCGATGTCGAACAGGAAGCCCTCCACGTCCAGCTTGGCCAGCAGTTCGCGCATCGGGCCCTGGGTGACGATCTGGCCGTGGTTGATGATGGCCAGGTTCCGGCACAGGTGCTCGGCTTCTTCCAGGTAGTGCGTGGTGAGGATGATCGTGGTGCCGGCGGCATTGATCTCCTTGAGCACGCGCCACATGTCGCGGCGGATCTCGATGTCCACGCCGGCGGTCGGCTCATCCAGGATCAGCAGGCGCGGGCGGGTCATCATCGCGCGGGCGATCATCAGCCGGCGCTTCATGCCGCCGGACAGGGTGCGGCTCATCACCTGCGCCTTGTCCCACAGGTGGGCGCGCTTGAGTTCTTCTTCGGCCATCTGCTCGGCCTCGGCACGCGCCACGCCGTAGAAGCCGGCGTAGTTGACCAGGATGTCGAAGGGCTTTTCGAACAGGTTGAAGTTGATCTCCTGGGGGACCAGGCCGATCAGGCGCATGGTGGCGCTGCGGTTGCGTACCAGGTCGCTGCCGAAGACCTCGACCTGGCCCTCGCTGAGGTTCACCAGCGAGCTGATGATGCCGATCAGGGTCGACTTGCCGGCGCCGTTGGGGCCCAGCAGGGCGAAGAAGTCGCCCGGGGCCACGTCCAGCGAGACGCCCTTCAGCGCCTGGGTGCCGTTGTCGTAGGTTTTGCGGAGATCACGCACCCGCAGGGCGGGCACGGCGGTGGGCGCGGGAGTGTTCTGGGAAGCCAAGCTCTTGCCTTCGCGCCTATGGGCTGGCGCTGGATAGGGGCGGGGAGCGGCTATTATAGAAGACCCCGAGGGCTTGCCCCGGCTACACACTGTCCCGAAAAGTCGTGCCTGCTCAATTCCCCCTCAAACTGGTCGACCGGCGCATGCTGGCCCCGACCGTCGGCCATTACCAGTTCCTGCGTGATGACGGCCAGCCGCTGGATTTCCAGCCCGGTCAGTTCATCCAGGTCCATTTCGAGTACGCCGACGGCACTGCCACCAAGCGCAGCTATTCGCTGGCGACCATTCATGATCACGCCCTCGGCGCGGGCGATGCGGTCGATATCGCGGTCAGCTTCGTCCCCGGCGGCGCCGCCACGGCCCTGTTCGAGGGCCTGGACATCGGCGGCCACGTCAGTGCCAGTGGCCCGTTCGGCCGGTTCTGCCTGCAGGCGGGCGATCACAATGCCCGTTACCTGCTGATCGCCACCGGGACCGGAGTCACCCCGTATCGCTCGATGCTGCTGCTGCTGGCCACCGCCATGGCCGAGCGCGGCGTGGAGGTCGTCCTGCTGCAGGGCGCCCGCACGCCCGCCGAACTGCTCTACAGCGACGACTTCCGGGCCTTCGCCGAGGCCCACCCGGGCTTCCGCTATGTCCCCTGCCTGTCCCGCGAGCTGCCGGAGCACCCGCATCCGGATGTGCGCCACGGCTACGTGCAGCAGCATCTGGCCGAGTTCGCCCCGGACCCGGCCACCGACATCGCCTATCTGTGCGGCAACCCGGACATGGTCGATGCGACCTTCGAGGCGTTGAAGGACGCTGGCCTGGCTACCCCGCAGGTGCGGCGCGAGAAGTACGTCAGCAGCAAGTAACCCTGTTCCCCTGCGCGCCAGTGGGCGGTGCGGGGGCAGCCAGGCGCCGCTGTCCGCTCCCGGGCCGGCGGCGTTGCGCCGTGGCGGGCGGTAAGATGCGCCGCGCGCCGCTTCCGCCTGGCTGACACGATGCCCCTGGATTTCCCCACCATCGCCGTGCTCGGCTTCCTGCTGTGCCTGGGCATCGCCATGGGCTTCTCGCTGTTGCTGCTGGTGCTGCGCAGGCAGCCCGCGCTGCGGCTGTGGACGGCCAGCCTGTGGATGCTGTCGGTCAGCCTGACCCTGATCGCGCTGCGGCCCTATCTGCCGCAGGTGTCCGGCATCCTCGCCGGCAACGTGGCGGTCGCGTTGTCCGGCGTGCTGATGCTGTATGGCGTGGCGCGCCACCTTGGACGTCGGCTGCCGGCGTGGCAGCCCGTGGCGTGGATGGCCACCTATCTCGGGGCGATCGCCTTCTTCCTGGTCGTCCATCCCAGTCTGGTCATCCGGCTGCACGTGTTCAGCGTATTCGCGGTGCTGCTCAACGGCTGGATGACGTGGCTGCTGCTGCGCCATGCACCGCCGGCGCAGCGCACGAGTTGCCGGCTGGCCGCCGCGGTGTTCGCCGCGCAGACCCTGCTGTATCTGGTCCGCCTGTTCCTGCCGGTCGCCGCCGATGCAGGCGATGACATCCTGCGCGCCGGCGCACCGGTGTTTGCGACCTACCTGGTCGGGTTGATCCTGGAGCTGGCCCGGTGCTTCGCGCTGGTGCTGCTGCTGGTGGAGCGCATGCTGGTGGATCTGCAGCGGCTGGCGCGGACCGACGTGCTCACCGGCCTGCTCAACCGGGGGGCGGTGCTGGCCGACGGTGCCGGCCTGCTGCAGCTCAATCGCCGCCCGGCCCGGCCGTTGGCGCTGCTGCTGCTGGATGTGGATCACTTCAAGCAGATCAATGACCGCTGGGGCCACCTGGCCGGCGACGCCGTGCTGCGCCACGTGGCGGACGTGCTGGCCGGATGCGTCGCCGACCGTGAGCACCTGCTGGGCCGCTATGGCGGCGAGGAATTCGTCCTGCTGCTGCCGGGCGCGGACCAGGCCCAGGCACGACAGTGCGCCGATCGCCTGCGCCAGGCGCTGCGCGAGTCGCCGGCGCGGCTCGATGGCCTGCCGGTACCGGTGACGGCCAGCATCGGCCTGGCCATCGATCAGGGCACAGGCGACATGGCGCGCCTGCTGGGCGAGGCCGATGCGGCGCTCTACCGGGCCAAGGCCGAAGGCCGCGACCGCACCATCAGCGCGGTCGCCTTGACCGTCCCGTGAGGGGTGCGGCGCCTGGGCCGCCTTCCCCGCCACCCTGCCAGCCGTGTAAGTTGGGTCACATCGGCCACGCCCACGCGTCGTGGTGGCATGACCTTCAACAAGGGGAAGTACGGAAGATGTCTACACATCACCTGAGGCTGGCCGTCGCGCTGGTCGCTGCTCTGTGTGCCGGCTGTACGCCAGTGCCGGACGACGCATCGGGCGCTGCAGCCGCCCAACGCCTCTACGGCACGCTCGCGTTCCAGCCCTGCACCCTGACCAGCGCACAGGCCAGTGCGAATGTGGAGGCGCAGTGCGCCACCCTGCAGGTGCCGGAAAACCCGGCCGAACCCGGTGGCCGCAGGATCGGGTTGCACATCGCCTGGCTGGAGGCCGGCAATGATGGCGCCGGCAAGGCCGACCCGGTCGTCTTCCTCGCCGGTGGCCCGGGCCAGGCCGCCACCGAGGTCGCCGCACCGGTCAACCTGGCGCTGCGCGACGTGCGCAAGCAGCGCGACATCTTCCTGATCGACCAGCGTGGCACCGGCAAGTCCAACCCGCTCACCTGCCTGGATGCACAGGGCAAGGAACTGCCGCTGGACGAGAACGCCGCGCCGAGCGCGAGCTTGATCGAGGACTATGCCCGCCGGTGCGCACAGTCGCTGACCGGCCGCGCCGATACCCGCTTCTACACCACCACCGAAGCCATCGGCGATCTGGATACGGTGCGCAAGGCGTTGGGCGTGGACAGGGTCAACGTGATCGGTGGCTCCTACGGCACGCGCGTGGCGCAGCAGTATGCCGCGCACTATCCGCAACACACCCGCACGGTCGTGATCGATGGCGTGGTGCCGAACGACCTGGTGGTCGGTGGCGACTTCGCCAACACCTTCGAAGATGCGATCACCCTGCAGTCGGCACAGTGCCGCCAGGATCCGATCTGCGCCAAGCGCTTCCCGGTCGATACCCGCACCCAGCTGCGCAACGTCATGGCGACGCTGGCGAAGGCGCCGGTCGAGGTCGACTATCGCAACCCAGGCACCGGCCAGGCCGAGCGCGATGTAGTGACCGCCGATTCGGTGACCGGACTGGCCTTCATGTTCTCCTACATGCCGGAGCTGTCCTCGCTGCTGCCGGTGATGCTCGATGAAGCTGCGCAGGGGCGCTATGCGCCGCTGATGTCGTTGAGCAAGATGGCCAGCCGCACGCTGGGCGTACAGATGAACCGTGGCATGCAGTGGTCGGTGCTGTGCGCGGAGGACGCCGACCGCTATCAGGAAGGCGCGCAGGGCGACCGCGTGCTGGGCCCGGAAGTGGCGCGCATGTTCTTCGCGGCGTGCCCGGCCTGGAACGCCGGTTCGCGCCCGAAGGATTTCACCAAGCCGTTCGCCTCGTCGCTGCCGGTGCTGCTGCTGTCGGGCCAGTTCGACCCGGTCACGCCGCCGCGTTATGCCGAGCAGGTGCTCAAGCAGCTGCCGAATGGACGTCACCTGCTCGCCAAGGGCCAGGGCCACGGCACGATCAACGCTGGCTGCATGCCGCGCATCCTCGGTCAGTTCATCGACACTGCGGATGCGAAGTCGCTCGACGCCACCTGCCTGGACAGCCTCAGCCCGGTGCCGGCATTCACCTCATTCAACGGATGGGCGCCATGAACCGTTCCTCGTACCGCACCGGGGAGGTGCGCGCATGATCGTCGCCGAGAATCTGCACAAAGCATTCAAGACCAAGACCGGCCTGATCCATGCCGTCCAGAACGTCGGCTTCCAGGCCGAGAACGGCCGCATCACCGGCCTGCTCGGCCCCAACGGCGCCGGCAAGACCACCACCATGCGCATGCTGTACACGCTGATGAAGCCTGATCAGGGCCGCGTACTGGTGGATGGCATCGATGCGTCGGTGGACCCGATCGCGGTGCGCCGCCAGTTGGCGGTGCTGCCCGATGCACGTGGTGTCTACAAGCGCCTGACCGCGCGCGAGAACATCGCCTACTTCGGGCAGCTGCACGGCCTGAGTGCAGCGCGGATCCGCGAGCGCACCAAGGTGCTGTCCGCGGCGCTGGAGATGGAGGACATCCTCGACCGCCAGACCGAAGGCTTCTCGCAGGGCCAGCGCACCAAGACCGCGATCGCCCGCGCGCTGGTGCATGACCCGCGCAACGTGATCCTGGATGAGCCCACCAACGGGCTGGACGTGATGACTACGCGCGCGCTGCGTGGCTTCCTGCGCGGGCTGCGCGACGAGGGCCGCTGCGTGATCTTCTCCAGCCACATCATGCAGGAGGTGGCCGCGCTGTGTGACCACGTGGTGATCATCGCGCAGGGCACGGTGATGGCTGCCGGCAGCGCCGACGAGCTGCGCGCACAGACCGGGGAAAGCAACCTGGAAGATGCCTTCGTGAAGGCGATCGGTACCGAAGAAGGATTGCACGCATGAGTTCGTTCGCAACGTTGTGGATCGTGATGTGCAAAGAGCTGCGCGATCTCTCGCGGGACCGCCGTACGCTCGCGCTGACCCTGCTGCTGGGGCCGCTGCTGTATCCCGTGCTGATTCTCGGCATGAGCAAGCTGGCCGAAAGCCGGGTCAAGACGCAGATCGAGCAGCCGCTGGACATCCCGATGATCGGCGGTGAGCATGCGCCCAACCTGGTGCGTTTCCTGGCCGCGCAGGGTCTGAATGCGACGAAGGCACCGGCGGACCTCACCGAGGCGATCCGCAGCCAGCGCATCGATGTCGCGCTGCGGATCAGCCCGTCATTTGGGACGGACTGGGCCGAGGGCCGACCGGCGCTGGTGGAGATCATCAAGGACAGCACCCGGCGTGCCGCTGATATTCCCAGCAGCCGGCTGGAAGCCGCACTGGGGGGCTACAGCCAGCAGGTGGGTGCACTCCGGTTGCTTGCCCGTGGCATCGATGCGCAGGTGGCCCGACCGCTGGATGTCGCGGCGCAGGATCTGGCGACCGCCGAAGCCAAGCGCGGCATGATGCTGTCGGTGCTGTTGCCGATCCTGCTCACCATCACTTCGTTCCTGGGCGGTGCCTACCTGGTGATGGACACTACCGCCGGTGAGCGTGAGCGGCAGTCGCTGGAACCGCTGTTGGCCACGCCGGCAGCGCGCAGTGCGATCGTCAGCGGCAAGATCGCCGCCGCCTGTGCGGTCGGCATGGCATCGCTGCTGCTGACGCTGCTGGCTTTCAAGATCAGTGCGCAGCTGTCCTCCGGCGGCGTAGGCCGGCAGCTCAACATGGGCTTCGTGTCGATGGTGCAGATGCTGCTGATCATGGTGCCGATGCTGTTCATCGGTACCTCGCTGCTGACCTTCCTGTCGGCCGCGGCCAAGAGCATGAAGGAGGCCCAGAGCCATATGACCTGGCTGATGCTGCTGCCGATGCTGCCGGGCTATGCGCTGATGGTGTATCCGATCAAAAGCGAGCTGTGGCAGTTCGCCGTGCCGTTCCTGGCACAGAACCAAATGCTGCTCAAGATCATCCGCCACGAAACGATCAGCCCGCAGATGTGGGCGGTCTACCTTGGCGCTGGCTTCGGCCTTGCCGCGCTGTTCTGGTACGCGGCAGTGCGTCGCTACCACCAGGAGCGGTTGGCGATCTCCGGTTGATGCACCAGGGGCTCCGCAAGGAGCCCTTTTCAATAACGGGGACGGAGGTAGTTAATAACAGGGACGGAGGTGGTTAACCGAGGTGGTTAACCGGGATGTCGTCCGTTGGTTCCGGGACGCCGACGGACAGCCTGCTAGGCGCCGCTGACCTTGATCGGCCGTCCCGCAGGCCTGTAGGCCACGGACCTGTGCAATGCCTGCTGCACCATGTCCTGGAAGCGCTGGCTACCCAGCGCGCGCTCCTGCGCGACGTAGGCCACGATCCGCGCTCTTTCCTGTGGTTGGATGCTGGCCCGAAGCCATTGGCCGTAGGCGTCCGCACGGGCTTTCGGCGTAGGGCCGAGTATGGTGTAGCAGGGGTGTGGCGTCAGCATGGGGTTGTGCTCAAGCCCCAGATACACCCGAGCACTGGACCATCGATAGTCCTCGGCGAAGGCCACCATCGCGGCCCGTACCGGATTGAGCTCTATGTAACGATGGACCATCAACAGATAGCTGTCGGAATCCACCAGACACGACTTGAAACGGCCTTCCAGCAGTGTTCCGCTGCGCCCATACCGTTTGTTGAAGTACTGCACATAGTTCTGCCCGCACTGCCGCATGGCGGGGGCCAGCCCCTCCGCTGCCGAGGGTGTCATCAGAAGATGGACGTGATTGCCCATCAATACGAACGCGTGGAGGGCGATCCCCTGCTTGCGGCAGGCATTGCGCAACAGCCGCAGGTAGTGACGCCGGTCTTCATCATCGATGAACAACGCAGCGCGATTGACGCCACGTTGCATGACATGAAGCGGGATGCCGGGGAGAACCAGGCGAGCGGAACGGGGCATGGACGGCAACGTTGATGGCGATTGATCACCTTGCAGAGCCAGGGCGGGAAAAGCGCTAGGCCTGCGGCGCGCCCAGTTGTCAGACAAACGCGCTTAACTACCTCCGTCCCTGTTATTAACTACCCCCGTCCCCGTTAACGTCCCCGTTAAAGAAAAAGGCCCGGATCGCTCCGGGCCTTTCAATATTCCACCTTACGTCGCGATCAACCGCCTTCCGGTGCGAAGGCAAGCGTGCGGCGCGTGGTGACCGGGGCGCCGACCGGTTCGAACTTCCAGCGCTTGACCGCATTGAGCGCTTCGCGGTCGAACACGCGGGCCGGGGTGGCGCGCAGCACGCGGGCCGCGGTTACCGAACCGTCGGTGCCGACCGTCAGTTCGACCAGCACCTCGCCCGAGGTGCCCGAGCGCAGGGCATCGGCCGGGTAGCGCGGCGCCGGGGTGCTGACCGGGCGCAGGCTCGGTGCAACGGCTGCCTGGCGGGTGGCCGCGGCCTGCTGGGCGGCGGCCTGCTGCTGGCGCTGCTCGGCCTCGCGGCGCGCGGTGGCCTGGCGCTCGGCATCCTGGCGGTCGGTGTCGCGGCGCGCGGCTTCCTGCTGGGCGGCGATCTGTCGGGCGGCCTCGGCTTCGGCCGTCTGCTGCTGGGCCAGGCGCTGCTGTTCGACCAGCTGCTTGGCGCGCGTTTCGGCGTCTTTCTTGACCTTGTCGGTCTCTTCCTGGGTGCGCTTGAGCGCGGTCTGCATACTGCCGCTGATGCCCTGCTTCAGGCGCGGCAATGCCGGCGCGGTCGGGTCGACCTTTTCGATCAGGGCGACCAGCCGCTGGGTTTCGGCAAAATCCTCGCGGCCCAGGTTCTGCTCTGCGGCGATCAGGGTGTAGGGGAGCAGATCCGTCAGCGCACTTTTGACCGAGGCGTCATCCGGGGTCTTGTCGCGCAGCGCCAGGTAGTACTCGATGGCGTTGTCGCCGGCCGGGGCGTACATCCGGTTCTCGCGCAGTGCCTTGCTGGCCAGCTCGCGCAGTTCCTCGGTGCCCATCGACTGGACCTTGGCCGACACCGCCGGTGCGGCCGGTGCGGCAGTGGGGGCCGCCGGTGCCGCAGGCGCGGCGGGTGCGGTTTCGTCCTTGCCCGAGCAGGCGGACAGGGCCACCAGCAGGATCATCGGCGCGAACAGCCGCGCCGGGCCATGAGTCTTGACGTGCGACATCCAACTCCCCTTTGAAGACGACGATACGTAGGACCTGATGCGGTCAGGCCGACCGAAGGCCATGGACGTTTCCCGACGGCCATGGCGGACCCGCAGATGTGCAATCTAGCATCACCCGCCCGGCCCGGGGGCCAGGCGCTCAGGGCAGGGGGCATCCTCACCGATGCCGCTGCTGCCGGGCAAGCCTCAGTGCGACAGGGCCTTGCTCGGCGTGCCGTTCATCAGCTTGTCGGTGTAGGCGATGCCGATCGCCGAGAGGATGAAGGCGCAGTGGATGATGGTCTGCCACATCACACCGGTGGAGGTCAGCGGAGCGCACTTGAAGGCTGCCGCTGCGCTGGGACCGATGCTGCTGATGGCCGTCTGCACCGCCAGGATGTAGTCCGGGCTGGCGCACGACGGCAGGCCGTCCAGGGTGCCGGCGGCGATGAAGGTCTTGAGCAGGTGGATCGAGGAAATGCCGATGATCGACAACGCCAGTTTCACCTTCAGCACGCTCGCGTTGACGTGGCTCAGCCACTCCGGCTGGTCGGGATGGTTCTCCAGGCGCAGGCGCGACACGAAGGTCTCGTAGCCGCCCACGATCACCATCACCAGCAGGTTGGAGATCATCACCACGTCGATCAGGCCCAGCACCAGCAGCATGATCTCCTGTTCGCCCATGGCGTTGGCCTTGTGCAGCAGGTGCCACAACTCCTTGCCGAACAGGAACACATAGACGCATTGCGCCAGGATCAGGCCCAGGTACAGCGGCAGCTGCAGCCAGCGCGAGGCGAAGATCAGGGAGGACAGGGGGCTGATGGGAGTCTGGGTCGAGCTCATGCTGGAATGCTGCGTTGCGGGGACGGCGCAGCGTAACGGTCCGGCTTGACCCTGCCAAGCCGAGTGACGGACTAGACTCGGGATTCCCAATCCGCGAGCTGTCGCCATGATCGACCTGTACTACTGGCCCACCCCGAATGGCCACAAAGTCACGCTGATGCTGGAGGAGACCGGCCTGCCGTACCGGATCCAGCCGGTGAACATCGGCGCCGGGGACCAGTTCAAGCCCGAGTTCCTCGCGATCTCGCCCAACAACAAGATGCCGGCCCTGGTCGACCACCAGCCCACCGATGGCGGCGCCCCGCAGAGCGTGTTCGAGTCCGGCGCGATCCTGCTGTATCTGACCGAGAAGAGCGGTCGCTTCCTGCCGGCCGACAGCCGCGGCCGGGTGGCGGTGCTGGAATGGCTGTTCTGGCAGATGGCCGGCCTGGGCCCGATGAGCGGCCAGATGGGGCATTTCAATGTCTACGCGCCCGAAAAGATTCCCTATGCGATCGAGCGCTACAACAACGAAGTTCGCCGCCTGCACGGGGTGATGGACAAACGCCTGGCGCAGACCGCCTACCTCGGCGGCGAGGCGTACAGCATCGCCGACATGGCCAGCTACCCCTGGATCGGGGCCTACGACAAGCTCCCGGTGGATTTCAGCGCCTTCCCGAACCTCAAGCGCTGGCATGACGCGATCGCGGCCCGTCCGGCCACCCAGCGCGCCTACGCGCTGCGCGAACAGGTCAATCCGCAGGCCGGCAAGCCGCTCAGCGAAGAGGAGCGCAAACACCTGTTCGGCCAGCGCTGAAACGGGGGCCGCCTGCCCGGTAGTGCCGGTCGCTGGCCGGATCCCCGCAGCGGTTGGCGCGGCCGGACGTTCGCCCGCCGCCGGCACGATCGAGACGGATTTGGTTAGGATGAAGCGTTCCCCGTGCCGCACCCGCGGCCGGGGACTGCCCAGACGCTGCCGGAATCCTTCATGCGCCACCTGTTTGCTTCGCTCGCCCTGATGCTCGCCTCGACCTCGATCGCCCACGCTGAAAAACTGACCCTGGATGCCATCACCGGTCCGCTGCCGTTGTCCGGCCCGACCCTGATGAAGCCCAAGGTCGCCCCGGATGGCTCGCAGGTCAGTTTCCTGCGTGGCAAGGATGCGGACCGCAACCAGCTGGACCTGTGGGCGTACGACATCGCCAGTGGCCAGACCCATCTGCTGGTCGATTCGAAGGTAGTGCTGCCGGGCGAAGAAACCCTGAGCGATGCCGAGAAGGCGCGCCGCGAGCGCCAGCGCATCGCCGCGATGACCGGCATCGTCGATTACCAGTGGTCGCCGGATGCGCGCACGCTGCTGTTCCCGCTCGGCGGCGAGTTGTACCTGTACGACCTGAGCAAGCAGGGCAAGGCCGCGGTGCGCCAGCTCACCCACGGTGAAGGCTTCGCCACCGATGCCAAGCTCTCGCCGAAGGGCGGCTTCGTCAGCTTCGTGCGCGCCCGCAACCTGTGGGTGATCGACCTGGCCAGTGGCCAGCAGATCCAGCTCACCCGCGATGGCAGCGACACCATCGGCAACGGCGTGGCCGAGTTCGTGGCCGATGAGGAAATGGACCGCCACACCGGTTACTGGTGGGCGCCGGACGACTCGGCCATCGCGTTCGCCCGCATCGATGAATCGCCGGTGCCGGTGCAGAAGCGCTATGAGATGTATGCCGACCGCACCGAGATGATCGAGCAGCGCTACCCGGCCGCCGGCGACCACAACGTCACCGTCAGACTGGCGGTGATCGCGCCGCGCCAGAACGCCAAGCCCAGCTGGATCGACCTCGGCCGCAACCCCGACATCTATCTGGCCCGCGTCGATTGGCGCGACCCCAGGCACCTGACCTTCCAGCGCCAGTCGCGCGACCAGAAGACGCTCGAACTGATCCAGACCGAACTGGCCAGCGGCCAGCAGCGCACCCTGGTGACCGAAACGTCGCCGACCTGGGTGCCGCTGCACAACAGCCTGCGCTTCCTCAAGCAGGGCGGCTTCGTGTGGTCGTCCGAGCGCACCGGTTTCGAGCATCTGTACCGCATTTCCGATGACGGCAAGACCGTCACCGCGCTGACCGCCGGCAACTGGCCGGTGGACGAACTGCTGGCCGTGGATGAAACCGCCGGCAAGGTCTATTTCCGTGCCGGGATGGACAACCCGCGCGAAAGCCAGCTGTATGCCGTGTCGCTGCAGGGGGGCACGCCGCAGCGCCTGTCCCAGGCACCGGGCATGCACACCGCCAGCTTCGCGCGCAACGCCAGCGTCTACGTGGACAGCTGGTCCAACACCACCACGCCGCCGCAGATCGCGCTGCACCGTGCCAACGGCGAGAAGATCGCGACCCTGGTCGAGAACAATCTTGAAGACCCGGCGCATCCGTACGCGCGCTATCTCGATGCGCAGCGCCCGGTCGAGTTCGGCAGCCTGACCGCCGCCGACGGCAAGACCGAACTGCACTACAGCCTGATCAAGCCGACCGGCTTCGATCCGGCCAAGCGCTACCCGGTGGTGGTGTACGTCTACGGCGGCCCGGCCTCGCAGACGGTCACCAACAGCTGGCCCGGCCGTGGCGACCACCTGTTCAACCAGTACCTGGCCCAGCAGGGCTACGTGGTGTTTTCGCTGGACAACCGCGGCACCCCGCGTCGCGGCCGTGATTTCGGCGGCGCGCTGTATGGCGTGCAGGGCACGGTGGAAGTGGCCGACCAGCTGCGCGGCGTGGCCTGGCTGAAGCAGCAGGCCTGGGTCGCCCCGGCGCGCATCGGCGTGCAGGGCTGGTCCAACGGCGGTTACATGACCTTGATGCTGCTGGCCAAGGCATCGGACAGCTACGCCTGTGGCGTGGCCGGTGCGCCGGTGACCGATTGGGGCCTGTACGACACCCACTACACCGAGCGCTACATGAACCTGCCGGGCAACAACCCGAAGGGCTACGAAGAAGCGCGCGTGCTGGCGCACATCGACGGCCTGCGCTCACGCCTGCTGCTGATCCACGGCATGGCCGACGACAACGTGCTGTTCACCAACTCCACGGTGCTGATGAGCGCCCTGCAGAAGCGCGGCCAGCCGTTCGAACTGATGACCTATCCGGGTGCCAAGCACGGCCTGTCGGGCAGCAACGCGCTGCATCGCTACCGCCTGGCCGAAGATTTCCTGGGGCGCTGCCTGGCGCCCTGATTACCCGTTCCTGCCACCGGCCTGACAAGGAGTTTGCCGATGACATTGCCGCCCGCGCTTCCTGGTACGACCGTGCCCACCGGCTGGTGGCGCCGCCACTGGCGCTGGGCCATGCCATTGGCGGTCGTGTTTGGCATCGGCGCCGCAACCGGGGCGGTGTGGTTCGCGCTGTCCCAGTGGGCGTACTGGAGCAAATCCAGCACGCCCTACCAGGAGGCCATGCGCCGCGCGCGCTGCAACATCGAACTGGTGGAGGCGCTGGGTGAGCCGCTGCGTGATGGCTACCTGCCGGCCGGCTCGATGCACTCCAATGGCCAGAGCCAGTTCGTGATCGCGGTCTCCGGCCCACAGGGCCATGGCCGCATGTTCCTCAATGCCAAGCGCTCCGGCGATCACTGGGATTACCCGATGCTGTACGTGGTGACCGACGGCAAGGAGGCGATCGATCTGGCGGCGCTGGACGATATCGAAGCCGCGGAACGCTGCGCGCTGGAAGAGTGCCGGGCCAAAGGGGAGTGCCCGCCGTCACCGGACGCGTTGCGGATCTGAGCAGCGCATGACCTCCGGCCAATTGCCCCGGACCCGCCAAGTGCGTAGGGTCGCAGGCATCCTGCCCTGGAGTTCCTGCATGAAGCCGCTTGTCCTTGCTGTTGCGTTGGCCCTGTCCGTTCCCGCCGCGCTGTCGGCCCCGCCGGCCCTGGCCGCCCCGGCAGCCGCCAAGCCCGCCGCCTCGCCGGCCTGGGTCACCCGCAGCAACCAGTTGGCGCAGATCCTGTTGGATGCGCAGGGCCCGTTCCAGCCGGAAGAAACCGGCTTCTTCGGCGTACCGGGTTATGACGACAAGGTGGCTGACTTCGGCCCGGACAACGGCGCCCGCTACCGCGCGGCGATGGCCAAGGCACGCAGTGAACTGCAGGCCAAGCTCACCACCGAGCGCGATCCCAACGTGCGTCAGGACCTGGCGATCATGATCGCCGCCGCCGACCAGAACATCGAAGGCAGCGAGCTCAACGAGAAGTACCTGCTGCCGTGGAGCGACACCCCGCAGACCGTGTTCAGCGGCCTCAACCTGCTGCTGTCCGACCAGGTACCCGCCGAGCGCCGGGCCAAGGCGCTGGATCGCCTGAAGGCCTACGCCGGGCTTGCCCCGGGCACGCAGCCGGTGACCACGCTGTCGCGCCAGCGCTACGAAGAGCGCCTGGGCGACAAGAGCCTGCTGCAGCCGACGAAGATCGAAGTCGAGCAGTCGCTGGCCAATGTCGATACCTACATCAGCGGCATCGAGCAGTTGTTCGGCAAGTACAAGGTGGCCGGCGCCGAGCAGGCGCTGCAGACCATCGCCAGCCAGCTGCGCGAGTACCGCGACTGGACCCGCCGCGAGGTGCTGCCCAAGGCCCGCACCGATGCGCGCCTGCCCGAGCCGCTGTATGCGTACCAGCTCAAGCGCGTGGGCATCGACATCGCCCCGGCGCTGCTGATGCAGCGGGCCCAGCTGGAATTCATGGAAACCCGCTCGGCGATGCGCCAGCTGGCACCGCTGGTGGTGCAGGCCAAGGGCCTGAAGGTCACCGACACCACCGACCCGGTGGCGGTGGTGCGGGCGCTCAAGGGCGACAAGATTCCCGACGACCAGCTTGAACACCACTACCGTGGCGTGATCGATGCGATCGACCCGATCATCCGCAAGGAAAAGATCGTCGACGTGCCGCAGCGCCCGATGCAGATGCGGCTGGGCTCGGCGGCCGAAAGCGCCGCCTCGCCGGCCCCGCATTTCCTGCCGGCCCCGCTGGTCGGCAACACCGGGCAGCAGGGCACCTTCGTGCTGTCGCTGGGCAACCCGGCCGCCGGCGACAAGGCCGCGCAGTACGACGATTTCAACTTCGGCTCCGCCGCCTGGACGCTGAGCGCGCATGAAGGCCGCCCCGGTCACGAGCTGCAGTTCACCGCGATGGTGGAGCGCGGCATCTCGCTGGCGCGCACCATGTTCGCCTTCAACTCGGTCAACGTGGAAGGCTGGGCGCTGTATGCCGAAGCGGAGATGGTGCCGTACGAGCCGCTGGACGGGCAGCTGATCGCACTGCAGTTCCGCCTGCTGCGTGCCGCGCGCGCGATGCTGGACCCGATGCTCAACCTCGGCCAGATCGACCGTGCCAACGCCGAGCGCGTGCTGATCGATGAGGTCGGCCTGTCCAAGGCGATGGCCACGCAGGAACTGGACCGCTACATGGTGCGCATGCCCGGCCAGGCGGGCAGCTACTTCTACGGCTATACCCGCATTCTTGAGCTGCGCATGCAGACCGAGCTGGCGCTGGGTGATCGTTTCGACCGCCTGGCGTTCAACAACTTCCTGCTCGACCAGGGCCTGCTGCCGCCGGACCAGCTGGCCAAGGCAGTGAACGAGGTGTTCGTGCCCAAGTACAACAGCGCGGCCAAGCGCTGACACGGGGGCCACGACCCACGGTCGTGGCCTACCGCGGTGTTCGTTACCGCTGCGGCGTGATCGTCTGCGTCGGCAGGCGCGGTGCCGGCGGCGGGTTGGGCACCCAGATGGCGACCCCGGCCGCGCGCTTCTGCGTGGTCGGGATGCCGATGCCGAGGCCACCGCCCACGTGCGAGCCGTAGCTGCCCGCACCGACGGACATGCCCACCGGCGATCCGCTGGAGCCGACGCCCATCAGAATGACGCCATTGGCCCCGAGCGCGGCGGCCTCACGCTTGAGCCGCATCACGGCGGCATCGGTCTGGCCCTGGGTGCCGAAACCGACCGCACTCGCCGATTCGAGCTGGGCGATTTCCTGCGAGCCGGCCGGCGGGGTGGAGTAGATCTGCACCGTGGCCGGATCGACCGGCGCACGCGCCTGGCCGAGCATGACCTTGGAGGTGCTGGCACAGCCAGCGCTGACCAGCGCCAGGCCCAGCAATGCAGCGCATCGGATGTTCATGGCGTTACCCCTGTGTGTGATGGCTGGGATGATCGGTGCTGGCGACTGAATCGGTCCCAACCCCTGCCAGTGCACCCTAGCACCGGCCCGGTGAGGCCCCCGCCAACAGCGTCTCGCCGCCGCTTGCGCCTGCGCCCGGAACCGCTATGGTGGGCCACGCATTCACCTCAAGGAGCCGGGCATGGGATTGATCAGTCTGTTGTGGGGCATCGTCGCGCTGCTCTGGATGATTGTGGCCCTGATCCCGCTGCTGGGCTGGGGCAACTGGTTCCTGATCCCGTTCGCCGCGGTGGGCGCGGTGATCGCCGCCATCGGCATCCTGTTCACCCATGCCAGCAAGCGCGGCCGGGCCTGGACCGGGCTGGTGCTCAACGGCATCGTGGTGGTGGTCGGCATCGTCCGGCTCGGGCTGGGTGGCGGCATCCTCTGAGCCGTGCGGGTGCGACCGACCGTCGCAGCTCACGGCCGCCCGGCAGCATCGGCGTAGAATGACCGGCTGCCGCATCCGGCTCCGCCGGCGGTCCACGCCCGTCCGGGCGCTCTCCCTGCACCGATGATCATTCGTCCTCGTCCCCACGGCTGGCAACTGCTCTATATCCTGCGCGGCTCCATCGTTCCGGCGGTGGCCCCGAAAGTCGTGGCGATCCTGCTGCTGTCCGTCGCCGTCGCCGCCCTGGCCGAGCTGTGGCACCCGCCGGGCATCGAGCGCGTCTCGGTGGCGCCGTTCACGCTGCTGGGCCTGGTGCTGTCGATCTTCCTCAGCTTCCGCAACAACGCCTGTTTCGAGCGCTGGTGGGAAGGCCGCAAACTGTGGGGCCAGTTGATCTATGAATCCCGCAGCCTGGCGCGCCTGTCCCAGGCACTGCTGGTCGACGATGCCGCGCTGCGCGACCGGGTGTGCCGGCTGTGCATCGGCTTCGCGCATGCGCTGGCTGCCCGCCTGCGTGGCCGCGACGTGGCGCTGGCGGCGCTGCCGTGGGTGGCCGAGGCCGACCGTGCGCGTTTCGGCCAGCGCCGCAATGTGCCGGATCAACTGCTGGCGATGATCGCCTCCGATCTGGCCCGGGCGCTGCGCGCCGGTCAGCTCGATCCCTACCTGTACACCCAGTTCGAAACACGCCTGCATGCGCTCTCCAGCATCCAGGCCGGTTGCGAGCGCATCCTGACCACGCCGCTGCCGTTCGCGTACACGCTGCTGCTGCACCGCTGCGCGTGGCTGTTCTGCGTGCTGTTGCCGTTCGGCCTGGCCAGTTCGCTGGGCTGGGCCACGCCGGTGGTGTCGGCCGTGTTGGCGTATGCATTCTTCGGCCTGGACCAGCTTGGCGAGGAGATGGAAGAGCCGTTCGGGCTGGAATCCAACGACCTGCCGCTGGATGCGATGGTGCGCACCATCGAAATCGATCTGCTCGACAGCCTGGGCGTCCAGCCGCTGCCTGAGCCCCTGCAACCGCGGCAGTACCTGCTGCAGTAATTCCTGCCTTCCGTTCCGGAGCACCTCATGGCACACCCCGATTATCGCCCCCGGCGCATGCGTCACGACGAATTCTCGCGCCGCCTCATGCGCGAGAACACCCTGACCACCGACGACCTGATCTATCCGGTGTTCGTGCACGAACTGGCCGGGCGCGCCCCGATCGCCTCGATGCCGGGCGTGGAACGGCTCTCGATCGACGAGCTGCTCAAGGTGGCCGAAGAGGCGCTGGAACTCGGCATCCCGGTGATCGACCTGTTCCCGGTGATCGATCCGGCCGGCAAGAGTCTCGACGCGGCGGCGGCATGGGACGGGAATGGCCTGGCGCAGCGCGCCGTGCGTGCACTCAAGGCGCGCTTCCCCGAGCTGGGCGTGATGACCGATGTCGCGCTGGATCCGTACACCACGCATGGCCAGGACGGCATCATCGATGACGCCGGCTACGTGCTCAACGACATCACGGTCGAGGCACTGGTCAAGCAGTCGCTCTCGCATGCCGAAGCGGGCGTGGACATCATTTCGCCGTCGGACATGATGGACGGCCGCATCGGCGCGATCCGCCGTGCGCTGGATGCCGCCGGCCATGTCAACGTGCGCATCATGGCCTACTCGGCCAAGTACGCGTCGGCGTTCTACGGTCCCTTCCGCGATGCGGTCGGCAGCTCGGCCGGCCTCGGCAAGGCGGACAAGAAGACCTACCAGATGGACCCGGCCAACGGCGACGAGGCCATGCGCGAAATCGCGCTGGACCTGGAAGAAGGTGCGGACATGGTCATGGTCAAGCCAGGCATGCCCTACCTGGACCTGGTGCGCCGGGTGAAGCAGCAGTTCGGCGTGCCGACCTTCGCCTACCAGGTCAGCGGCGAGTACGCGATGATGAAGGCCGCCTTCGCCAATGGCTGGCTGGACGAACGCGCCTGCGTGATGGAGTCGCTGATCGGTTTCAAGCGTGCCGGCGCCGATGGCGTGCTGACCTATTTCGCCCCGCAGGTGGCGCGTTGGCTGCGCGAGCGCTGACAATACGCGCCCACCCCGATACAGGACGACGATGATGCAGACGATGGGATGGCTACAGTGGGTGACCTGGACGGCCGGCGTGCTGGCCTTCGCAATGGTCATCGGGCTGGTGATCCGTGGCGTGCGCCGCGCCGCGCGGCAGGCGCCGGAGCAGCCCTCCGCCGCTGCCCGCATCGCCCGTGAGGCGCAGCTGTCGCCGGCGTTGCAGGCGCAGCTGGCGGCCTTGAACCAGCGCAAGGACCATGGCGAGATCAGCGAAGCGCAGTACGAGCAGTTGCGCGCCGAGCTGCTGCAGGCGCGCTAGCGCTCGGCCGGCACGGTCAGGGCTGGCGCCAGGCCACGCGGCGGCCATTCGGCCCCCGCAGCGTCAGCCGCAGCGCTGGCCCTTCGGCGCTGACGGCGTCCTGATCCGGTACAGATCCAGCCCGCCGGCACGCGGTGAGCGTGCCATGCCGGCCAGTACCATTTCCGACGGCTTCGACGCGTCCACTACCGGCGCGCCGGTCTGGCCGTCCGCGGTATTGAACGACAACGTCAGCGGCACCGCCGCCTGGCGGTGATCGCAGCCCGCCAGCAGGACCTGCGCATGTCCGCCGCTCGCGCGGGTGAAGGCCAGTGCACCCTCGTTATCCAGCCAGGCCGCCCCGAGTTCGTCGGCGGCCGTGTTGAGCGGAGCGGGCAGGGCCTGCGCGGTGCCGAATCCCTCGCCCTGCACGGGCGCCAGATACAGATCGAAGCCGCCCTGGGTGTGCTTGCCGTTGCGCGAGAACAGCAGGGTGCGCCCGTCCGGGCGCAGGGCCGGCGCCCGTTCGTCGTCGCGCGTGTTGAGGGGGCCCGGCAGGGTCTGCGTGGGCCCGAGGCTGCCATCGGCGGCCACCGGGGCGCGGTACAGGTCGAATCCACCCTGGCCGCCGCTTCGGTCGGAGGCGAAGTACAGCCAGCGTCCATCGTGGCTGAAGTAGGGGTCGCGCTCATCGCTGGCGCTGTTGAGCGGAAGTGGGGCGGGATCCTGCCAGCGGCCATCGCGCAGCACCGCCTGCCACAGGTCCCAGCCGCCCTGGCCACCGGCGCGGTCGCTGGCCCAGACGAGGCGTTGGCCGTCCGGCGCGATCGTGGCCTGGGCTTCGTTGGCCTTGGTCGAAACCACGCCCATGCCCTCGATGCCGAATTCGGAAAGCGCCATCGCGGCGGGCGTGCAGAGTAAACTGGCGCTCAGCGCGAGCAGAGACAATGGAATGCGCATCATCGCGTCCGTTGGGGTTTGCGTTCCATTCTAGGCCCGGAGCAGGACAACCCATGACCGACCGTTACGCCGTATTCGGCCAGCCCATCGCGCATTCGCAGTCGCCGCACATCCACGCCACGTTCGGCCGGCAGGAAGGTCTGGCGCTGGACTACCGTGCGATCGAAGCGTCGCCGGCCGAATTCCTGGCAGCGTTGGAGGCCTTCGCTGCCGAGGGCGGCGTCGGCGCCAACATCACCGCGCCGCACAAAGAAGCCGCCTTCGCACTGTGCACCACGCTGACCTCGCGCGCGCGCCGCGCCGGCGCGGTCAACACGCTGCTGCGCAAGGGCGACCGCTGGCATGGCGATACCACCGATGGCATCGGCCTGGTCCGTGACCTCACCGACCGCCACGGCCTGGACCTGCGTGGCCGCCGCACCCTGTTGATCGGCGCCGGTGGCTCGGCCCGCAGCGTGGCCCCGGCCCTGCTGGATGCCGGCATCCTGGAGCTGGTGGTGGTCAACCGCACTCCGGAGCGCGCCGACGCGCTGATCGATGCGATGGGCGAGCCGGGCCGCGCGATCACCCGCTACTGGGAAGACATCCGCGAGCTGGGCGATTTCGAGTTGATCGTCAACGCCACCTCGGCCGGGCGCGACCGCGCCGCGGAGTTCAAGCTGCCGCTCTCGCTGGTCAACAGCATGACCACCGCCGTGGACCTCAACTACGGCGAGGCCGCGATCGCCTTCACCGCATGGGCGCGCTCGGCCGGCTGCCGCAACATCGTCGATGGCCTGGGCATGCTGGTCGAACAGGCCGCCGAGAGCTTCCTGCAGTGGCACGCCGTGCGCCCGCAGACCGACGCGGTCTACACCGAGCTGCGGAACCGGCTGGCGCCGCTGGCCGGCGAGGACTGAGCCGGTGGACATGGACCTGCTGGTCTCGATGCTGACCATGGTGGGCGTGCGCCTGCCGGTGCTGATCGCGCTGGCGGTCGCGGTGGTGTGGGTGGTGGACACCCCGCGCGGGGCGATCCGCAGCGTGGCCCTGGGCGCGCTGGGCCTGATAGCGCTGACCACGCTGGCCGGCCTGGTGCTCAACCTGGTGCCGATGTGGATGGTGCAGCAGGGCAACTACGAAAACCTGCAGCTGATGTCCAAGCTGCTGGGCGCTGGCCACTTCGCGCTCAACCTGTTCGAGGCGCTCGCCCTGGTCCTGCTGGTCTGGGCGATGACCCGCGCGCTGCGCAGCCGCGCCGTTCCACCCGCTGCGCCGCTGCCACCGCGCTGAGCGGATGCAGCAGGCTGTCGCGGTCCACAGTGTTGGAGTGGGTCGCGTCATGGAGATGAACCGGCGCGGAAAATGGCGCCGGTCACGGCCGCCGGGTCGTGAGAAAATGGGGACCGTGATCCAGTCAGGCAGTCCCCCGGCGTGACCGAAAAAGTTGAAGCCCCCCGCGCGCTGAACGACGAACTCAAGGCCGGCATCCGCGACGCCTACGCCAAGCTGCAGGCCAATACGCCCGGCTTCAGTACCCGGCGCTCGCAGAGCCAGATGATCGGCGTGGTGTCGCGTGCGCTCTCGCACAGCGGCGGCGTTGGCGTGGTTGAGGCCCCGACCGGGGTCGGCAAGTCGCTGGGCTACCTGACCGCCGGCGTGCCGATCGCGCTGGCGACCAAGAAGAAGCTGGTGATCAGCACCGGCACCGTGGCGCTGCAGTCGCAGCTGGTCGAGCGCGACATCCCCAACTTCCTCAAGGCCACCGGCATCGAAGCCACGGTGGCGCTGGCCAAGGGCCGCACCCGCTACCTGTGCACCCGCAATGCCGCTGAAGCGCATGGCGATGGCGCGCAGGAAGGGATGTTCGAAGACGAGCAGCCCTTGTTCGACCGCCCGCTGGCGCCGATCGAAATGGACCTGGCGCAGTCGCTGAGCAAGGCCTTTCTCGAAGGCCGCTGGAACGGTGATCTGGACAACGCGCCGGAGACGATCAGCAACACCCTGCGCTCGCGCATCACCACGCCGGCCTCGGGCTGCGCCGGACGCAAGTGCGCCTACTCGGCGCAGTGTGCCGTGCTGCGCTCACGCAACACCGTGCGTGAAGCGCAGATCGTGGTGACCAATCACGCACTGCTGTTGTCGGCGCTGTCGATCGGCGAGAGCGACAACGGCCAACCGCTGATCGCCCCGCCCTCGGACATGCTGCTGGTGCTTGATGAAGGCCATCACATCGGCAACGTCGCCATCGACCAGGGCGCGGCCAGCCTTGCGCTGGACGAGATGGCCAAGCGCACCGGCCGCCTGCAGATCCTGATCGCCGCGGCGTACCGCGCGGTGGACAAGGACAAGCTGGGCAACCTGCTGCCCAACGAGGCGATCGAGGTCGCGGCCAAGGTCAGCAAGCAGCTCAAGGCCTTCCGCGATGTGATCGACCGCAGCTGGCGGCCGGACCCGTCCGCGCAGGAGCCGATGTGGCGTGCCCCGAACGGCCGCCTGCCGGAGATCTGGATGCCGGACATCGAGGCCATCGCCGACGATACCCGCGCGCTGTTCAACTGGGCGCACGCCGCGCTGACGCAGGTGGCCAAGGGCAAGCCCGAGGATGCCGCGCGCGAGCGCCTGCAGCGCAACCTCGGCATGGCGCTGGAGATGATCGAGCAGCAGCACAACCTGTGGACCGGCTGGCGCCGCGAAGACAAGGACGGCCAGCCGCCGACCGCGCGCTGGGTGACCCTCTCGCGCGATGGCGACCTGGTCCTGCACGGCTCGCCGGTGTCGGCCGCCAACGTGCTGCGCAAGCTGCTCTGGGATGAAGTGGACTCGGTGGTGATGACCTCGGCCACGCTCACCGGCGGCGGTGATTTCCAGGCGCTGGCGATCGACAACGGTATTCCGGCCGAGGCCGAGATGGTCTCGCTGGCCTCCCCGTTCGACCTGCCCAACCAGGCGCAGCTGATCGTGCCGGCGTTCCCGGTGACCCCCGATGACAAGGAGGGCCACCCCAAGGAGATCGCCAAGTACCTGGTCAAGGAGCTGGACTGGGACAAGGGCAGCATCGTGCTGTTCACCTCGCGCTGGAAGATGGAAAAGGTGGCCGAGCTGATGCCGGCCGCGCAGCGCAGGCAGGTGCTGGTACAGGGCGAAACCGCCAAGCAGAAGATGATCGACGAGCACCTGCGGCGCACCTCCGCCGGCGAGGGCTCGGTGCTGTTCGGGCTGAATTCCTTCGGCGAAGGCCTCGATCTGCCCGGCGAAGCCTGCACCACGGTGGTGATCACCCAGGTGCCGTTCGCGGTCCCGACCGACCCGCAGACCTCCACCTTGAGCGAGTGGTTCGAAAGCCGCGGTCTGAACGCGTTCAACCTGATCGCGATCCCGCACGCCCTGCGCACGCTCACCCAGTTCTCCGGCCGGTTGATCCGCACCTCCACCGATACCGGCCGCGTGATCATCCTCGACTCGCGGCTGCTGACCCGCCGCTACGGCAAACGCATCATCGATTCACTGCCGCCGTTCAAGCGGGTGATCGGGTAACACGGGCAGCTCCTGCGACCCGATCAGGGTGTGCGGCCCTCGGGCGTGGTCGTAGTGTCGGGATGGCGGCAGGACTGAGCGGAATACGCCTGCCGGTAGCCCTGGCCGAAGCAGCGGACAAACGCATCGACCACATCGAGATTGGGCGGCCAGGCGACCTGCAGCACCTCGCCGTTCGGCATCGCGAAGCTGAAAAATCCATCCTTGACGTTCACCTCCGGTGGCGCAGGCAGGGCGGCGAGCGTCGCGCGCGCAGCGGCCAGGGCCGGGCGGTCCTTCTCGATGAAGGCGATGCTGGCTTCCACGTAGGGATTCCAACCGCCAGCGTCGGGCGCGGGCGTGTAGGTCTGCCGCATCAACGCGACCGCCTGTGCGTCCTGCCCGGCCTGTGCACGCATCTGCGCTTCATGCCAGATCATCGTGGTGTTGCCGGCGGCCTTGGGCTGCGCACGATAGGCCGCGATGAGATCCGCGGCGGCCAGCTGGCATTCGCCTTGTTCCGCCATCGGTCGCCAGCCGCCTTCCATATCCTGATCGAACTGCTCCGGGGTCAACGCCAGCATCGCGGTGCGATCCACCGCGCATCCATCGGCGAAGGCCGGACATGCGGCCGCCGACAGGGCCAGCGCGAGCAGAGAACGGGTACTGCGCATCGTCACATCCTTGTGCAGAGGTCTGACCTGAGTGTTTGCGAGGGCTGCACCCAGGTCAAGCCGGGAGGCCGCGCTGGCGTCCTCAGTCGTCCAGCTTCGCCAGGTCCCGCACCGCGCCCTTGTCGGCACTGGTGGCCAGCAATGCATACGCTTTCAGCGCGCCGGTGACCTTGCGCGGGCGCGCCTCGCGCGGTTTCCAGCCCAGGGCGTCCTGCTCGGCACGGCGTGCCGCCAGCGTGGCGTCATCCAGCAGCAGATCGATGCGCCGCGCCGGAATGTCGATGCGGATGCGGTCGCCATCGCGAACCAGGCCGATGGTGCCGCCCGAGGCCGCTTCCGGTGAGGCATGCCCGATCGACAGGCCCGAGGTGCCGCCGGAGAAACGGCCATCGGTGAGCAGGGCGCATTGCTTGCCCAGGCCCTTGGATTTCAGATAGCTGGTCGGATACAGCATCTCCTGCATGCCCGGGCCACCGCGCGGGCCTTCGTAGCGGATCACCACCACGTCACCGGCAACGACTTCATCGGCGAGGATGCCCTGCACGGCGGCGTCCTGGCTCTCGAACACCCGCGCGTTGCCCTCGAACACGTGGATCGATTCGTCCACGCCGGCGGTCTTCACCACGCAGCCGTCGACGGCGAGGTTGCCACGCAGCACGGCCAGTCCACCCTCGGCGGAATAGGCATTGGCGACATCCCGGATGCAGCCTTCGGTGCGGTCCACGTCCAGCGTCGGCCAGCGCGTGGCCTGGCTGAACGCGACCTGGGTCGGGATGCCGGCCGGCCCGGCGCGGAAGAAATCGTGCACGTTCTCGTCGGTGCTCACCGCGACATCCCAACGTGCGATCGCCTCGGCCAGGGTGCGGCTGTGTACGGTCGGCACGTCGGTATGCAGCAGCCCTCCGCGCGCGAGTTCGCCGAGGATGCCGAATACGCCACCGGCCCGATGCACATCCTCCATGTGGTACTTCGGCGTGTTCGGGGCGACCTTGCACAGCTGCGGCACCCGCCGCGAGAGCGCATCGATGGCATGCAGGTCGAAGTCCACCTCGGCCTCCTGCGCCGCCGCCAGCAGATGCAGGATGGTGTTGGTCGAGCCGCCCATCGCGATGTCCAGCGTCATCGCGTTCTCGAACGCCTGGCGGGTGGCGATGCCGCGCGGCAGGGCACCGATCTCTTCGCCGCCATACCAGCGGTGGCACAGTTCCACGACCAGGCGGCCGGCCCGGCGGAACAGCTGCTCGCGGTCGGCATGCGTGGCCAGGGTCGAGCCGTTGCCCGGCAGCGACAGGCCCAGCGCTTCGGTCAGGCAGTTCATCGAGTTGGCGGTGAACATGCCCGAGCACGAGCCGCAGGTGGGGCAGGCGCTGCGCTCGTATTCGGCGACCTTCTCATCGCTGGCGCTTTCATCGGCGGCGATCACCATCGCATCCACCAGGTCCAGTTTGTGCTCGGACAGGCGTGTCTTGCCCGCTTCCATCGGCCCACCGGAAACGAACACCACCGGGATGTTCAGGCGCAGCGCGGCCATCAGCATGCCGGGGGTGATCTTGTCGCAGTTGGAGATGCACACCAGCGCGTCGGCGCAGTGCGCGTTGACCATGTACTCCACCGAGTCGGCGATGATCTCGCGGCTGGGCAGCGAATACAGCATGCCGTCGTGGCCCATGGCGATCCCGTCATCCACCGCGATGGTGTTGAACTCCTTCGCCACGCCGCCGACCTGCTCGATCTCGCGCGCCACGAGCTGGCCCAGGTCCTTGAGGTGCACGTGGCCGGGCACGAACTGGGTGAATGAGTTGGCGACGGCGATGATCGGCTTGTGGAAATCGCCATCGGTCATCCCGGTGGCGCGCCACAGGGCGCGTGCGCCAGCCATGTTGCGGCCGGCGGTGGAGGTGCGGGAGCGGTATTCAGGCATGGTGGCTGGCAGGATCCGGCGGGCCGTGGGGGCGCGTTTCAGCCCGATTCTGCCGAAAAATTCCGGTTGCGTTTGCAACCACCTTCGCTGCTGCCGTGCGATCGAATCCTGAAACGCCGTTCATGTTCTGGACTTTGCTGGTTTTGGTTGTTCGCGCCGATCAGGCATGATTGGGGAGATAACCGCACTAGGGGGCATGACGCCATGAAACGTTCCAGGACCACTGCGCTGCTGCTGATGAGCGCTGCGCCGCTGCTGTTCACCGCCTGCCAGAAGAACGAGGCCGTACAGGTGCAGGAGGGGCTCTACACCTCGGTGCAGGCCTGTACCGAAGCCACCGGCGATCCGTCCAGCTGCCGCAACGCCTTTGCCGAAGCGCAGAAGCAGTCCGCCGATGCCGCCCCCAAGTACGCGACGCGTGAAGCCTGTGAGGCCGAGTACAACGCCGAGCAGTGCGTGGAACAGAAGACCTCCACCGGCCATTCGTTCATCGGCCCGATGATGATGGGCTTCTTCATGTCGCAGATGCTCAACAACCGCGGCGGCGCGGGCCTGGCCCAGCAGCCGGCGGCGGCGCCGGCCTACCAGGACAAGGCCAAGGGCTGGGCACGCCCGGGTCCGTCCACCGGCGGGCTGAACACCGCCAGCGGTATCGGTGCCGGCAAGGCCGGCCTGGCCCCGGTCAACGCCACCCCGAACCGTGCGGTCACCGCCAGCCGGGGTGGCTTCGGCAACACCAGCAGCAACCGCAGCAGCGTCGGCGGCTGATCGATGCAGCGCGTGCGTATCGCCGAGCGCAGCCAGTGGCGCGCCCGGGCCGAAGAGTCGGGGTTCCGTTTCCATACCATCGATGGCCTGCCGTACTGGGATGAAACGGCGTATTACGCCTTCACCCTGCGTCAGATCGAACAGGACATCGAAGACCCCAGCGCCGAGCTGCACGCGATGGCGATGGATCTGGTCGATGAGGTGGTGGGCAGCCAGCAGCTGATGGAGCAGCTGGCGATCCCGCCGCCGTTCCGCGACTGGATCGCCGACAGCTGGCGCCGGCGCGAGCCGCACCTGTACGGGCGGCTGGATTTCGCCTACGACGGCAGTGGCCCGGCCAAGCTGTACGAACTGAATTACGACACGCCGACGTCGCTCTTCGAAGCCTCGTTCTTCCAGTGGCAGTGGCTGGAGGACCAGCGCAACCAGAACCGGTTGCCGCCGCATGCCGACCAGTTCAACGCGATTCATGAAGCCCTGGTGGAACGTTTCGGTGAACTGGCCGCGCAGCTGCCGCCGCCGCTGTATTTCAGTGCGGTGGGGGCGTCCGAGGAAGACCAGGGCACCGTCGCCTATCTGCGCGACTGCGCCGCCCAGGCCGGCCTGCGCGGCGAAGCGATCGCGATCGAAGATATCGGCCTGTCCGAAGACGGGCGCTTCACCGCGCTCGACGACAGCGTGATCGGCAGCCTGTTCAAGCTGTATCCGCTGGAAGACCTGATGACCGAGTCGTTCGGCCAGGCGCTGCCCGGCTCGGGCGTGCAGCTGCTGGAACCGGCATGGAAGGCGATCCTGAGCAACAAGGGCGTGCTGCCGTTGCTGTGGCAGCGCCACCGCGGCCACCCGAACCTGCTCGCCGCCGAGTTCGACGATGGCAGCGAGCTGCCGCGCGGCTGGGTACGCAAACCGCTGTTCTCGCGCGAAGGCGCCAACGTCGCCCTGCACCTGGCCGATGGCAGCTGGCAGGAAAGCGAAGGCCCGTACACCGGCCCGGCGATCCGCCAGGCCGCGCATCCCCTCACCGCGTTCGATGGCGGCTATCCGCTGATCGGCAGCTGGGTGGTGGGCGACCAGGCCTGTGGCATGGGCATCCGCGAAGACAGCAGCCGGATCACCCGCGACAGCGCCCGCTTCGTACCGCACGCGATCATCGACGAAGCACCGACGCGCATCTATCTCTGATGGCGTTCCCGCGGCCGGTCCCGACCGCAGCCCGGTCCCGGTGGGTTACAGCAAGCCGTCCCGCTTGACCGCCAGATAGCGTTCCACCAGCGCGCCCGGCAGGGCCTCGGCGGTGACATCGAGCACCATCACCCGATGGCTGCGCAGCGCATCATGCGCATCGCTGCGCTGCTGCAGGTAGCGGGCGATCGCGCCGGCCTGGCTGGCGTCCTGCAGCGTCTCCACCGGCTGGGCCAGCGCATCATCCAGCTCGCGCTCGCGCAGGCTGGCCACGCACACCAGATGCTGGCGCTGCAGCAGGCGCACCGCCGCGAGCAGATCTTCGATGTCCTCATCGCGCACGTTGGTGACCAACATCACCAATGAACGGCGGCGCTGGCGCAGCGAGAGCTCGGTGGCGGCGGCCAGATAATCGGTCGCGACCGGCTGTGCCTGCAGGTCGTAGCTGGCACGCAGCAGGGTGTCGATGGTGCCCATGCCGCGTTTCGGCGCGACCCAACGGCTTTCTCCCCCGGCGGCAAACAGCCCCACGCCGTCGCCCTGGCGCAGCGCGAGGTAGGACACCACCAGCGCCGCGTTGAGCACATGGTCGAAGTGCGACAGGCCACCTTCGCTGGCCATCATGCGCCGGCCGGTATCGATCATCAGCACCAGCTGCTGGTTCTTCTCATCCTGGTACTCGCGCGAAATCAGCTTGCGCGCCCGCGCGGTGGCCTTCCAGTCGATCTGGCGCAGGCTGTCGCCGACGCGGTACTCGCGCATCTGGTGGAAATCGGTGCCTTCGCCGCGACGGCGCTTGAGGTGCGCACCGACCAGGCGCGAGGCCTGTTCGGCACTGAACAGCGCAAAGCGGGTCAGCGGCACGAAGTTGGGGTACACGCGGACCGTCATCGCCGGCGGCAGCTGCCGCCGCTGACGCCAAAGGCGCCAAGCGCTATGCACGCGCAGATGCACGCCCTCGAACACGAAGCGGCCACGTGCGGTCGGGGTCAGCCGGTACGCCACGCTGCTGCTCACCATCGGCTTGAGCGCCAGCGTACGCGGCAGCCCCTGCAGGCTCCAGCCACCGGGGACCAGATCAACCACCTCCACGCGCTGATGCCGGCTCGATTCCAGGCGCAGGGTGGCTTCACGCTCGACGTTCAGCGCCAATGATTCGGGCAGTTCGCGGTGCACACTCGGCGAGGGCTGGCCGCGCAGGCGCAGCAGGTCGACCAGCGCGACCAGCGCCACGCCGCCGCCGATCGCGTACCAGACCGCGTGTGGCCACGCGCCGAGCACGACCGGCACGCCAAGCAGCCCCCAGCCGGCCAGCAGCGCCAGCAGCAGTGGGCCCGGCCTCATGCCATCCGCTCGCGGGGGAGGAGGCGGCCGCTCATTTGCGCGGTGCATCCACCTTGGCCAGCAGCGCAATCAGCGCATCGTCGGCGCTCTGTCCTTCGATCTGCAGTTCCGGCGCCAGCGCGATGCGGTGGCGCAGTGCCGGCTTGGCGATGTCGCGCACGTCATCCGGGGTGACGAAATCACGGCCGGACAGCACCGCCTGCGCACGCGCCGCACGCACCAGCGCGATGCTGCCGCGCGGGCCGGCACCGAGCGCGATGCCCGGCCACTGACGGGTGGCGGCGACGATCCGCACCGCGTAGTCGATCACCTCCGGATCGACCGTGATCGCCGCGGTGGCCTGCTGCAGCGCGACCACCTCGGCGCCGCTCAGCACGCGCGGCACCTGCGAGAAATCGAAGTCGGCCGCGCTGCGGCCGGTGGTGATCGCATCGACCATGCGCTTCTCGTCTTCCAGCGCCGGGTAGTCGATCAGCACCTTGAGCAGGAAGCGGTCCAGCTGCGCTTCCGGCAGCGGGTAGGTGCCTTCCTGCTCGACCGGGTTCTGGGTGGCCAGGGCCAGGAACGGTGGAGTCAGCGCGAACGCCTTGCCCTCGATCGTGACCTGGCCTTCCTGCATCACTTCCAGCAGGGCCGACTGGGTCTTGGCCGGCGCACGGTTGATTTCATCGGCGAGCAGCAGGTTGGTGAACACCGGGCCGCGGCGGATCTTGAAGCTCTCCGTCTTCGGGTCGTACACCGCATGGCCGCTGACATCGCTGGGCATCAGGTCCGGGGTGAACTGCACGCGGCCGTAGTCCAGCTCCAACGCCTGGGCGAGGGCGCGCACCAGGAGGGTCTTGCCCAGCCCGGGCACGCCTTCGATCAGCACGTGGCCACCGGCCAGCAGCGCGATCAGGATCTGGTCCAGTACCTCGGGCTGGCCGATGAAGGCGCGGCCCACCGCCTCGCGCACGGCATCGACGCGCTCGGACAACGGCGACGGCGATGGCGAGGGTGATGGCGTCACGGCAGGAGGGGACAGCGGCGGCGGAAGCGTCGGCTCGGTCATAGCAGGTTTCTCATCTGGATCAGCAGGCGGATGCGGTCGCGCAGGCCGGCGACGTCGTGGGAAGCGGGTGGGGTCAAGGCGGTCTGCACGCGCTCGTGCGACCACTGCAACAACGTGGCGACGGCCTGCACCCGGGCCTCGCCGGTCAGCGCGGCCGCACTCGGCGAACGCCGCCGCAGGCGCGCCAGGAATGCACGCCGGACCGCGTCGTACAGCAGCGGCGCCTTGCCGAAGCGCAACAGGTGCTCGCCGCTGGCGCGGATGTGTTCCAGCAGCGAGCGGCGTTCCGCGGCGGGGGAGGGCAGTTCGCTGCCCAGGCGCTGCCCGCGCTGCCAGAGCCAGCCGAGCAGGGCCAGCAGCAACGGCGCCCAGACCGGCCAGCCAAGGTAGAACACGCGGTTCCACAACGAGGGCGGGCGCGAGGCGTAGACCAGCCACATCGTGCCCTTGCCGTAATTGGGTGCGAGCACGTAGCGGGTCAGGTCGCGATGGGCTCTGTCGTGCAGGCCGTCGATGGTGGCATTGGCCGCGTTCGGCGGGACCGCCGGGTTGGGCCGGCCCTTGCCGTGCATGAAGGCCATGTCGGCCAGCACATCGATGCGGCCCTGGCCGTGGCGCAGGCGGACGAAGGCCAGATCGCCCGTGTCGCCCCATTCGCGTTCGATGGCCATGCCAGCGGGTGGCTGCGCCGCGAAGCGGCGACCATTGCAGAATTCGACGTGCTGCGGATCGTCACGCACGTGGAACTGCTGGCAATAGCTCTCGTAGTCCTCGCTGTCCACGCCGAGCGCGTCCAGCAGCGGTCCATTTCGCGCGTCGTCCTTGCCCACCGGCGGCGTGCGGACGATCAGGTGTCCACCGCGTTGCACCCAGGCCATCAGCGCCGTGACGGCCGGCGCGGGCACTTCCGCGCTGTCCTGCAGCAGCACCAGGGTGTCACCGGGCTCCAGCGGCATCCGGGTCAGGTCCAGGCGCGGCCGCGACTGCACGGTGATGCCGTCCGCGCGCAGCGCCTGGCCGAGCACGTACAGCGGGTTGTAGCTGGCTTCGCCCTGTGGCGGCAGGTGCTCGACCTGGCTCACCCGCTCGTGCGTCCGCAGGAACAGAATCGCCAGCGGCACCGCGATCACCAGCAGCACGAGGCCGACCAGCAACCAGCGCAGGCGCGCGCTCATGCGCGCCACCCGAACTGGCTCTGCAGGGTGGCGGCCAAGGCCTCGAATTCGTCATCGGTCGGCAGCCGGCCGGCATACGCGGCGTATTGCCAGACCCGCACGATGCGCGCGAACAGGCGGCGATCGGCCTCGACCGGCATCTGTCGCGAGGCCCGCAGGCACTGCGCTTCGGTGGCGCCCGGTGGCAGGCTGATCTGCGCGCGCTCGCTCATGGCGTCTACGCTCGCGCGATACAACAACGCCAGCGCCTGGCGTGGTCGGCCCTCCTGCCACAGCGCACGGGCACGTGCGGCGGGATCGGGCGGTACCACGTCCGGTATCGCGATCGCTTCTTCCACCACCGCGGCCGCCTTCGCCCGATGGCGCCGGCCGGAGCCGCGCAGCCACGGCAGCCAGCGCGGCGCGGTGATCAGCAGCAGCACCACCAGGATGCCGACCACCGCCCACAACATCCATTCGGCGATCTGTGCGGGCAACAACGGACCCTTGGCGCCACCTTGCCCCGTGCCTTTGGTCGTGGCCCCGCGTTTTGCCTTTTCGGCCTCGGCCGCGTCGGTGTCCGTGCGCTTCCACTCGGTGACCTCGCGCGTCGGGCTCTGCAGCGGGTCTTCGTACGCGCGCTGCACCGCCTGGCGGAAGCCGGCGGTGTCCACGGCCTCGTTGCCGAAGATGCCGACCGGCGTGTTGTCCGGATCGTTGTCGTAGGTCAGGGGTGGATCATCTGTTTCGTCATCTGCTGCGTCGTCGTCGCCCGCATCGGAGGCCGGCGCCAGGCCGTCCTCGGGCGATGATGCATCGTCCGGTGCCGTCAGCGTGCCGTGGCTGCTCGACGGCGGCGGTACCTGCTGGGCGTGCAGCCCCGACCCCGGCCACGCCAGTACCAGGGCCAGCACCAGCAGCGGCGCGGCCTGCTGCAGCCGCGCGTGCAGGCGGCGGAAAGCGATTTCCAGATCCCATGCTTCCATCTGCGTGCGCCGGTCCAGGTACAGGCCGAATCCGGCGCCGACGTAGAACGGACCGATCAGCGTGGCGGCAGCCCAGAACAGCAGGTTCACGCCCAGCTGCATCCAGGCCGGCATGTCCTGCTTGGCCAGCTCCCATGCCGCGCGCCAGGATTCGGACAGCAGGTCCACCGGGATGAACATGAACATTGCCGCGATGCCACCGACCACCAGTACGATCTCGAAGACCATGCAGACCGCCGTCAGCAGCAGCCCGTGCCCTATCGCACCTGCGGCGATCGCGCGCCGACGCTGGCGACGATGCGCTGGATCGGCACCTTCCAGCAGATTGACGGGCAGCAGCACCGGGCGCAGCGGGCTCAGGCGCCGCCAGCCGAGGTAGCCCCAGAAGCCCTGCCAGCCCCACGTACGCTGCGCGCGCAGTGTCTGCGCCGTCGTCGATACATCGCCGAACACCCCACGCGAGATCACGTACAGCGCGATCCGCTCGAACAACGGCTTGAGCCACCACATCGCCAGCCAGGCCCAGCCGAAACTGTCGGTCCACCAGGCCAATGCATTGAGCAGCACGAACACCGGCAGCGAGGCGGCCACCCAGGGCGCCCAGATCGCGGCGGCATGGCGACGGACCAGGGCCATGCCCAGCTCCATGGCTTCCCAGCCCGAGCGCGCGCGCAGCACGACGTTGAGCCGATCAATCTGCATCGGCCCCTCCGCGTCCGCCGCGCCACAACCACACCAGTACCGCGGTCCACAGCACGGCTGCCACGCTGTATTTGCCCCACGCCGGGATCGCCGCGATCGAGGACCAGAAAGCCTCGATGAACGCGGCGATCAACAGCATCGCGGCGACGCCGACGCACAGCTTGGCGCCGATCACACCGCCCTCCACCAGCGCATCGATGCGCCGCCGCCGACCGGGTGCGAGCAGTTTCATGCCCAGCTGCATCCCGGCACCGCCGGCGATCACGATCGCGGTCAGCTCGAATGCACCGTGGCCAGCCACGAAGCGCCAGAATGGATCGCCGTGGCCGATGTGCTGCAGGTGCCCGGCGACCGAGCCGATGCCGACGCCGTTGAACAGCATCACCAACACCGTGCCAATGCCGGCGATCAAGCCGAACGCGAACGTGCGCAGGCCGATGCTGATGTTGTTCATGATGTAGTAGCCGAACATCGTCCAGTTGGTCCCACTGTCGCGGCCCAGGTTCGGCGAGGCCGGATCGTACATGCGTTCGAACTCGGCGATGCGGGCGTTGTCCATCAAGAGATGGATCAGCTCGGGGCGCCACAGGATCAGCGCGAAACTCCCCGCCAGCGGTATCACGAACAATGCCGCGGCCACCCACATGCTGCGCGCCTGGCTGCGCACCAGCTGCGGGAAGTCGGCGAACAGGAAGGCGAGCGCGCGCTGCCACTGCGGGCGCGGGGTGCGGTACAGCAGGGTGTGGCCCTGCTGCATCAGCTGCTGCAGCCGCGCCACCAGCTGCGGGCTGTAACCACGCCGGCGCGCCAGCGCGAGCTGCTGGCACAGGCGGCGGTAGCGCTGCGGGAAGTCGCCGTCGTCCAGGCCTGCATGGGTCGGCTGCCGGCGCGCCTGCCGCGGGTGCTCACCGCGCTGGGCCAGCCAGTGCTCCAGCGCCTGCCACTCGGCCTGGTAGCGGGCAACGAACTGTTCCTGTCTCATCGCCGTCCCAGCAGCCAGTTGGCCATCGCATACAGGCGCAGCACGCCGACCTGGCCGTGGCTTCCGGTGAGCGGCGCGGCGATATCGGCCAGTTCCTGCTGGCGTGGCGCCGACAGCCGCGGCGCGCGTTCGGCAAAGGCGACCACGGCGGCCTGTTCGGCGGGCTGCAGCGGTTGCGGTGGTGCCAGCACGCTGCCGACCGCCACCGTGCCGCCCAGCGGCGCCGCGCCCTGGTGGATCACTACGGTACCGGCGACCAGATCGCCGAGGCGGCGGCCATGCGCGTCGAACAGGCTCGACAGCAGCCCCAGCGCATAGCCGAACGGCAGCATGTCCACGGTGCGCAGCAGGTTGCGGGTGACCGCGCTCATCCAGCCGATCGGCCCGCCATCGCGCGCGACCACGCGCAGGCCCATCGCGCGCTTGCCCAGCGTGCGGCCCCAGCAGGCCTCCTGGACGATGGTGTAGGCCCACATCAGCAGGAACATCAGGCCCAGATAAAGCCCTTGGCCGAATCCGCCGAGGAAGGCCAGCGGAATGCTCAGCAGCATCAGCGCGCCGATCCGGATCACGAAGTCGATCACCCAGGCCAGCGCACGCGGCAATGGACCGGCCACGGGCAGGTGCAGGGGCACGCCTTCGGGAGTGATGACCTCCCGGTACGTATCCAGCATCGGCGCGCTCATCGGCGGCACATCGCGGTGGGGGGTACGGAAGGGCACAAGGGACGCCGGATTCCTCTCCGGTCTGCCAGCGGGGGCATGCGGGTCTCGACTGCTTCCTGGTCGGCTGAGGACTTTACCGCAATCAACCCCGGTACTGATCCTTCAGGCGCACATAGTGATCGGCCGAGTAATGCAGCGATTCGATCTCCTTGGCGCTGAGCGTGCGCGCCAGCCGCGCCGGGTTGCCCAGCCACAGCTCGCCTTCGCCGACCACCTTGCCCGGGCCGAGTACCGCGCCGGCGCCCAGGAACCCATGCGTGCCCACCTTGGCGCCATCGAGGATGCAGGCGCCCATGCCGATCAGGCAGTAATCGCCGATCGTGCAGGCATGGATGATGGTGCCATGGCCGACCGTGACGCCCTCACCGATGATCGTCGGGTAGCCGCCCTTGTTGAACGGGCTGTGGTGGCTGACGTGGATGATGGTGCCGTCCTGGATGTTGCTGCGCGCACCGATCCGGACGTGGTTCACATCGCCGCGGATCACCGTGCCCGGCCACACCGAGACGTCATCGCCCAGCACCACATCGCCGATGATCGTGCAGGCCGGATCGATGTAGACGCGTTCGCCGAGTACCGGCAGCTTGTCGAGGAAGGGGCGGATCGGGGACATGCGCAAACTCCGGCAACGCAGGGCTGGGACGCCGCCTGCAGCGTTGTCCCGGCCCCCGATGATAACGCGGGGGCGCCTGCCCCTTGCCGATCGCCCGCAAACCCCCGCCCGCCACCCGCGGTAGAGCCGACCGTTGGTCGGCTGCCCGGAATCCCCCGGCGGTTGCTGTGCAGCCGACCAACGGTCGGCTCTACCGGGGGCGGGTGCCGCGTTACGCGGCGCGGATGCGGCGCGCGCGTTCCAGATGCACCAGCAGCAGCGAGATCGCTGCGGGCGTCATGCCGGGGATGCGCTGGGCCTGGCCGATCGTCTGCGGACGCACGCGCTCGAGCTTCTGCTGCACCTCCGCCGAGAGACCGCGCACGCTGGCGTAATCGAAATCGGCGGCGATGGCGGTGTTCTCATGGCGCTGCTGGCGCTCGATTTCGTCGCGCTGGCGGTCCAGGTAGCCGGCGTACTTCACCCCGATCTCGACCTGTTCGGCGACCTTGGCATCGGCCACGGCCGGGCCGAGCGACGGCACCTGCATGAGCGTGGCGTAGTCCAGTTCCGGGCGCTTGATCAGGTCGAGCACGTTGGTTTCGCGGCTGACCGCCACCCCCAGCGTGGCTTCCACCTCGCGGCCGAGCGCATTGCCCGGGGTCGCCCACAGTGCACGCAGGCGCGCGGTTTCCTGTGCCACGGCGTCCTGCTTGGTCTGGAATGCCGCCCAGCGACGGTCATCGACCAGGCCCAGTTCGCGGCCGAAGCCGGTCAGGCGCACGTCGGCATTGTCCTCGCGCAACTGCAGCCGGTATTCGGCGCGGCTGGTGAACATGCGGTACGGCTCGTTGGTGCCATGGGTGATCAGGTCGTCGACCAGCACGCCCAGGTACGCCTCGTCGCGGCGCGGGCACCAGCCGGCTTCCTCGCGGGTGAAACGCGCGGCATTGAGGCCGGCCAGCAGGCCCTGCGCAGCGGCTTCTTCATAGCCGGTGGTGCCGTTGATCTGGCCGGCGAAGAACAGGCCGCTGACGGTCTTGGTCTCCAGCGTGTTCTTCAGCCCGCGCGGATCGAAGAAGTCGTATTCGATCGCATAGCCGGGGCGGGTGATATGCGCATTCTCGAAGCCGCGCATGCTGCGCACCAGCGCCAGCTGCACATCGAACGGCAGCGAGGTGGAGATGCCGTTGGGATAGATCTCGACCACGTCCAGCCCTTCGGGCTCGACGAAGATCTGGTGGCTGGCCTTCTCGGCGAAGCGCACCACCTTGTCCTCGATGGAGGGGCAGTAGCGCGGGCCGATGCCTTCGATCTGGCCGCTGTACAGCGGCGAGCGATGCAGCGCGTTGCGGATGATCTCGTGAGTGCGCTCGCTGGTGTGGGTGATCCAGCAGCTGACCTGCGCCGGGTGCTCGTCCACGCTGCCCAGGAAGGACATCACCGGGCGCGGGTCGTCACCGGGCTGCTCTTCCATCAGGCCGTAGTCCAGCGAACGGCCGTCGATGCGCGGCGGGGTGCCGGTCTTCAGGCGGTCGATCACGAACGGGCGTTCGCGCAGGCGCGCGGCCAGCGTGGTCGCCGGCGGGTCGCCCATGCGGCCGGCGGCGTATTGGGTCTCGCCGACGTGGATCTTGCCGGCCAGGAAGGTGCCGGCGGTCAGCACCACCGCCGGCGCGCTGAAGCGCAGGCCGGTCTGGGTGATGGCGCCGCGGACGGCATCGCCGTCGATGACCAGGTCATCGACCGCCGCCTGGAACACGGTGAGGTTGGACTGGGCCTCGACGATCTGGCGGATCGCCATGCGGTAGAGGTTGCGGTCAGCCTGGCAGCGCGTGGCGCGCACGGCGGGGCCCTTGGAGGCGTTGAGCGTGCGCCACTGGATGCCGGCGCGGTCGGCCGCATGGGCCATCGCGCCGCCCAGGGCGTCGATCTCCTTGACCAGGTGGCCCTTGCCGATCCCGCCGATGGCCGGGTTGCAGCTCATCGCGCCGATCGTCTCGACGTTATGGGTCAGCAGCAGGGTGCGCGCACCGCTGCGTGCGGCGGCCAGCGCGGCCTCGGTGCCGGCGTGGCCGCCGCCGATGACGATCACGTCGTAGCGGTAGAAGGAGTCAGTCATGGCGGAGGAGCTCGGGACGGGGCCGGGCGGCCCGGATCAGCCCTGGCGGCAGGGCGCGGATGGCGATTTTAGCGCCATTCGTCGGGGGCAATGAAATCAACCCTCAAGTTGGCACGTTTTCTGCAGATAACCCAATAGCACCCAGGATGGCATGCGCCTTGTGCGCAACGGACCGGAATTGGAACAGGGGCCGGTCCAAGCGCATCGTGGGGAAGCAGAGGGGCCGGCAGTCGGGGGACTGCCGGCCCTGTTTTTTTGATGCGCCCGCGGAAAACGGGCGGCCCAGATGCAGAAGGCCCCGCCAGTGGCGGGGCCTTCTGCGTTTAAGGTGCCGACATCCGACAGGGCCGGAACAGGGGGGATCCAGATGTTCCTGGCGGATATCGACATAGAGCCGAATGTGACGCCACTTGTCGCTTTTGGCACTTTGTGACCGTGGCTGTCACCGCACGGCTAGATTGAACGGCCGGGCGCGTGAAAATCAAGCCACCTCAGGGCTCAACTGTGCGTTGGTTCGCATTGTTGAGATTCCGCCACGGGGAACCGTTCATCCTTGGCGAAGAGGGACGGGGTGCCTGGGCCGGGCGCGCCTGTGGCGGCGGCGACGGGCGCTGCTGTTGCTGCTGCGGCCGGCGCGGTCCACTCATCGAATCCATGTTCCGCCACGGGGAGCCGCCGTTGCTCGGACGCGGGCGATCCGGCGGACGGGTGGGGTTGCCTCCGTTGCCATTGCCGGGGCGCGGCGGCGGCCGATGATTGTGCGGCGGGCGATAATTCGGATACGGGCGATACACCGGATAGCCGTAGCCACCGCCATAGCCGCCCCCGTACCCGTAGTAGCCACTGCCGTAGTAGCCGCTGCCGTACCCGTAGGGGTATCCGGCCGGATAGCGGTACTCGACCGAGGGTGCGCCGTGGTAGTAGCCATTGCCGCCGCCACCGCCGACATAGTCGTACGTCGCGCAGCCGGACAGGGCCAACAACAGGCCACCGGCAAGAACAAGGCGCATTTTCATGATGGGGTCCCCCCAAAGGGCTGTAGGGCCAGCTTCGGCCCAGGGCATTGAATCAGCCCTTAACTCGGCCCGATCCGAATGAATGGTTGCCATGCTGACACGTTCATCAAGACGGATGTGGGCGGGGGGCATACGTTAATCTTGCGTCATGAGCGATTCACCCTTGCCCTGTGTTGACGACGTGCTGGCGGCGGCGGCGCGCATTGCCGCGCATGCCTGCGTGACCCCGGTGCTGCGCTCGCGCACGCTGGATGCGATGACCGGTGCCACCGTGTGGTTCAAGGCCGAACACCTGCAGCGCAGCGGCGCCTTCAAGTTCCGCGGCGCCTGCAACGCCGTCTGGGCACTGGATGAGGCGCAGGCCCGCCGCGGGGTGGTCACCCACTCCTCGGGCAACCATGGCGCCGCCCTCGCGCTGGCCGCGCGCACCCGTGGCATCGCCTGCCACGTGATCGTGCCCGAGGGCGCGGTGGCGGCCAAGCTGGCCAACATCGGTCGCCACGGCGCCACGCTGTGGCGCTGCGATGCTTCGATCGCCGCGCGCGAGGCGATGTGCGCACAGGTCCAGGCCGAAACCGGGGCGACCCTGGTCCATCCCTATACCGACCCCGGCGTGATCGCCGGCCAGGGCACGGCCGCGCTGGAGCTGCTGCACGCCAGCCACGGGCTGGACGTGATGGTGGTGCCGATCGGCGGCGGTGGCCTGGCCGCCGGTACGCGGCTGGCGCTGCAGGCGGCCGCTCCCCATGCAGAGCTGGTCCTGGCCGAGCCGGCAGGTGCGGCCGACACTGCGCGCTCGCTGGCGGCGGGTGAGCGCCGCATCGATTTCACCCCCGACACCATCTGCGATGGCCTGCGCGGGACGCTGGGCGCGCCCAACTTCGCGCTGCTGCGGGGCGCGGCCCAGGTCATCACCGTCGCCGATGACGCCACCGTCGCCGCGATGCGATTGATCTGGCAAGTGCTCAAACAGGTGGTCGAGCCTTCTTCGGCGATTGCCCTGGCGGCGATCCTCGCCGAGCCGGCGCGCTTTGCCGGCAAACGCGTGGGCGTGGTGCTGTCCGGCGGCAATGTCGATCTGGACGCGCTGCCGTGGGACGCGGCATGAGCCGACGGACACGGGTAGGTTTCTTCGGGTGGCTGTGGCGGCTGTGCATCGTGCTGGCCGTGTGGCTGCTCGGAGTCACCGCGTGGATCGTCTGGATCGGCGAGCGCGACCAGGCGCAGAAGGCCGACGCGATCATCGTGCTCGGCGCGGCGGCCTACGACGCCAAACCCTCGCCGGTGTTCGAAGAGCGGATCCGGCACGGGCTGGATCTCTACCAGCAGGGGTATGCGCCGCTGCTGATCTTCACCGGTGGCTACGGCGGCACCGGCGCGCGTTTTTCCGAATCGCAGGTCGCACGTCGCTATGCGCTCAAGCAGGGCGTGCCCGATGACGCGATCCTGATCGAGACCGCCTCGCGCACCACCCGGCAGAACCTGATCGAGGCGCGGCGGTTGATGGAGCAGCGCAAGCTGCACCGCGTGATCATCGTCAGCGACCCGCTGCACATGGCCCGCGCACTGCGCCTGTGCCGCGAGCTGGGCATCGATGCGCTGGCCTCGTCCACGCCGAGCACGCGCTTCCGCAGCTTCCACACCAGCTGGCGGTTCCTGGCGCAGGAAATCTACTTCTTCCATCGCGATCTGTTCCCGTCGTAGCGCCGACCGTTGGTCGGCCGGACCGCCGAGCCGCCCTGCGGGCAGCCGACCAACGGTCGGCTCTACGCGATCAGCGCGGTCGGCGCGGTCGGCTCAGGGCGTTCTGCGGCGGATCGGGATCGCCGACACCGGCACCGTGGCGACATCGTGGCCGCGCTCGCGGATCGGTGCGCCGCCTTCCGGCGCCCACGCGTGTGCGTAGATCACTTCCCAGCTGCTGGGCAACTTGCCGTCCTCGCGCCGCAGCGGCTCGTACGCAGCACGTGCGGCATCGAAACGCCCGCGCCCGGTCAGCGTGTGGCGGCGGTCCTGGCGCGCGTTGGTGGCGCCGATCGCCTGCAACTCGCGCATCAGTGCGGTCAGGTCGTCGTAGGTCAGGGTGAACAGGTCGCGGTCCAGCACCGGATCGCGGAAGCCGGACATCATCAGCGCGTCGCCGAACTGCGCGATCGGGGCGAAACGACTGACATGCGGCACCTCGTCGGCGGCGGCGAACGCATCGCGCAGTTCGATCAGCGTCTCCGGCCCGAACGTGGAGACCAGCAGCAGGCCGCCGGGCTTGAGCGCACGGCGGAACCCGGCGAATACCGCGGGCAGATCCTCCACCCACTGCAGGCACAGGTTGCTGAAGATCACATCCACGCTCTGGTCCAGCACCGGTAGTGCCTGCGCGTCCCCGCACACGCGCGAGAACGGCTTCCACCAGCCTGCCTGCTTCTTCGCTTCGCGCAGCATCGGCTGGGCCAGGTCCAGCGCGATCACCTGCGCCTTGGGCCAACGCTTCTTCATCAGCGCGCTGGCGTGGCCGGTGCCACTGCCGACATCGAGCACCACCTGTGGTTGGCGGTTTTCCAGGTAGTCCAGCGATTCAAGCAGGCGCTTCTCCACCTCGCGCTGCAGCGCGGCGGCGGCGTCGTAACTGCTGGCGGCGCGCGAGAAGGCGCGACGGACGTGATGCGGATCGAAGCTGGACGTCATGGGGTACTCACGGCTCAAAACGGTGGTGCGGGTGGAATCAGAAGGTGCCCGGGTAGGCGCCGCCATCGATCAGCAGGTTCTGCCCGGTGATGTAGCCGGCCTGCGCGCTGCACAGGAACGCGCAGGCGGCGCCGAACTCGTCGGCGGTGCCGAAGCGGCCGGCGGGAATATGCGTGCGTTTGCGTTCGGCCAACTGGCCGGCGTCGATGCCCTGCTGCTGCGCCAGGTAAGCGAAGTTGCCGCGCAGGCGATCGGTATCGAACTGGCCCGGCAGCAGATTGTTGAGGGTGACATTGTGGGCGACGGTCCTGCGTGCCAGCCCGGCCACGAACCCGGTCAGTCCGGAGCGTGCGCCGTTGGAGAGCCCGAGGATGTCGATCGGGGCCTTCACCGACGAGGACGTGATGTTGACCACGCGGCCAAAGCCGCGCTCGATCATGCCGTCCACGGTGGCGCGGATCAGCTCGATCGGGGCCAGCATGTTGGCGTCCAGCGCGGCGATCCAGTCCTCGCGGCTGAACTGGCGGAAATCGCCGGCCGGCGGTCCGCCCGCGTTGTTGACCAGGATGTCGACCTGGGGACAGGCGGCCAATGCAGCGGCGCGGCCTGTCGGCGTCGAGATGTCGGCGACCACCCCGATCACCTTGCGTGCGCCTGGCAGGGCCTGCAGCTCGAGCACGGCGCGGTCCAGTGCCGCTTCACCGCGCGCGGCGATGACCACGTTGACGCCTTCGCGTGCCAGCGCGCGCGCGCAGCCCAGCCCGAGGCCTTTGCTGGCGGCGCAGACCAGGGCCCAGCGGCCGGCGATTCCAAGATCCATGGGTCAGTCCTGTGGGAAAAGGCAGGCGTACATGATCGGCGATGCGCGGCCGGAACAGGTCAAGACAGCGCGGCAACAAAGTGTTGCAGCTGCGCGGCGACTTCGTCGGCATGGCCGAGGAACGGGGCATGCCCGCCGTGCGCCACCACGTGGGCCTGTGCGCCCGGGGCGAGCGCGGCGGCGGCCTGCATGGCCCGCGCCGAGACCAGCCGGTCGCGCTGGCCGGCCAGCCACAGGCTGGGCTTGCCCAAGGTGGCCAGGGCGCCGCGCAGGTCGGTGTTCTCCAGCAGGCGCAGGCCTTCCTGCAATGCGCGCGGGGCCGGCTCGCCGCGCGCGACCAGCATCTCGCGCAGCGTGCGCAGTTCCTGCCGCGCGTGCTCGGAGCCCATCGCGTCCAGCGCCAGGAAGCGCTCCAGCGTGCCGCGGTAGTCCTGCGCGAGATCCTGACCGAACTGTTCGAACACTGCCGGCTCCACCGCGTGCGGCCAGTCGTCGCCGCGCACGAAGCGCGGCGTGGCGGCGAGCATCGCCACGCCGCGAACCTGCGGCAGGGTGGCGGCGGCATGCAGGGCGAACAGGCCGCCGAGCGACCAGCCGCACCAGACCGCCGGCGGCGTGGCGGCGGCGATGGCATTGACCACGTAGGGCAGGCGCAGCGGCGTGCTGTCGTCGCGGCTGGCGCCGTGGCCGGGCAGATCCACCAGGTGCAGCTGGACGTGCGCGGACAGGCGCTCCACCAGCGGTGCGAACACGCCGCCATGCAGGGCCCAGCCGTGGATGAGGACCAGTGCCGGGCCCTGGCCGATGACATCGATATGCATGCTCAACTCTGCGGCGTCACGCGGTCAGGGCATTCAGCGCGTGCTGCTGGACCACGGTGTCGCGCGCGTGGGCGATCGCATCGACCAGCGCGTGGACCTGCGCCGGTGCATGCAGGGCGGACAGCGTCACGCGCAGGCGTGCCTTGCCTTCGGGGACGGTCGGCGGACGGATCGCGCTGACCAGGAAGCCGGCCGCTTCCAGCGCGGCCGACAGCGCCATCACGGTGGACTCGGCGCCGCACAGCAGCGGTTGGATCGGGGTATCCGATGGCATCAGTTCCAGACCGTGCTGGCGGGCGCCGGTGCGGAAGATGCCGATCAGTTCGGTGAGTTTCTCGCGGCGCCAGTCGTCGCGCCGCGCCAGCTTCACCGCCGCCAGTGCAGCGGCAGCCTGGGCCGGCGGCACGGCGGTGGTGTAGATATAGGGACGCGCGGTTTCGGCCAGGTGCTGGATCAGCGCCTCGTCGCCGAGCACGACCGCACCGCAGCCGCCGAGCGCCTTGCCGAGTGTCGCCAGCTGCAGCGGCACATCGTTGACGCCCAGGCCGGCCTCGGCCACGCAGCCGCGGCCGTGTTCGCCGACCACGCCGATGCCGTGCGCGTCATCGACGTACAGCAGTGCGTCCTGCATGCGCGCCACCAGCGACAACGACCGCAGCGGCGCGATGTCGCCATCCATGCTGAAAACGCCGTCGGTGGCCAGCATCGCCGCGCCGTTGGGTGCGTGCTTGAGCTGGCGCAGCGCGCCTTCGGTGTCCAGGTGCGGGTAGCGACGCAGGCGGCAACCGGCCAGGCGCGTGGCATCCAGCAGGCTGGCGTGGTTGAGCCGGTCCTGCACGCAGACGTCGTCTTCCTCGCTGAGCAGCGCCTGCTGCACGGCGAGGTTCGCAGCAAAGCCGCTGCCGAACAGCAGCGCCCGCGGATAACCGAGCCAATCGGCCATTTCCTGTTCCAGCGCTTCATGCAGTGCATGGTGGCCGCAGATCAAGTGCGAGGCGGTCGCGCCGGCGCCTTCGCGCGCGGCGGCATCCTGCAGTGCACTGACCACGCCGAACTGCTGCGACAGGCCCAGATAGTCATTGCTGCAGAAGTTGGTCAGCCATTGGCCGTCCACTTCCAGCTGCACGCCATCGCGCCGGCTCACCACACGGCGCACCCGCAGGCGCCCCTGCGCGTCGCGGAGCTTGCGCTGGGCCTGGATGCGGTCGTGCAGGTCAGGACGGGCCATGGTCGTCAGGGGGTCCGGGTGGGCCGTTAGCGTACCCGGTTGCCGGGCCCGCTGCTCGGGGCTCAGGCCGCCTGCCCGCAGCTGCCGCCGGCGGTGATGTCGGCGTGGACCATGCCCGGGTGGTCGTGCCCGGTGGCATCCACCGTGACCGCCATCGGGCGCAGGCCCAGCCGTTCGAACAGGACGAGGTCGCGCTCGGTGTCCGGGTTGCCGGTGGTCAGCAGCTTTTCGCCATGGAAGATGGAATTGGCCCCCGCCAGGAAGCACAGCGCCTGCAGCTCGTCGCTCATCGTCTCGCGCCCGGCCGACAGCCGTACCATCGAACGCGGCATGACGATCCGAGCCACCGCGATCATCCGCACGAACTCGAACGGATCCAGCTCGGCGGTGCCATGCAGCGGGGTGCCGGCGACCTGTACCAGGCGGTTGATCGGCACCGAGTCCGGGTGGGCAGGCAGGGTGGCCAGCGCCAGCAGCAGGCCGGCGCGGTGCTCGCGGGTCTCGCCCATGCCGACGATGCCGCCGCAGCACGTCTTCATCCCGGCATCGCGCACATGCTCCAGCGTGTCCAGCCGGTCCTGGTACTGGCGCGTGTGGATGATCGAATCGTAGTAGTCCGGCGCGGTGTCCAGGTTGTGGTTGTAGTAGTCCAGCCCGGCCTCACGCAGCGCGGTGGCCTGCTCGCCGCTGAGCATGCCCAAGGTGGCGCAGGTCTCCAGGCCGAGCGCCTTCACCTCGCGGATCATCGCCGCCACCTTGGGGATGTCGCGGTCCTTGGGCGAGCGCCAGGCCGCCCCCATGCAGAACCGCGAGGCGCCGGCCGCCTTGGCCTGGCGGGCCTTGGCGACCACCTCGTCGGTGGCCATCAGCTTCTGTGCATCCACCCCGGTGCTGTAGCGCTGTGCCTGCGGGCAGTACGCGCAGTCTTCCGGGCAACCGCCGGTCTTGACCGAGAGCAGGGTCGAGACCTGGACTTCCGCCGGATCAAACTGCTCACGGTGCACGCTGGCCGCGCGGTGCAGCAATGCCGGGAAGGGCAGCGCGAACAGGGCCAGCAGTTCTTCGCGATGCCAGTCGTGGCGGATGACAGAAGCCATGGGGATGTCCTGACAGATAGTGGAACGAAAGGGCGGCAGTCTGGTGAGGCTGCCACCATCTGTCAACCACATGATCCTGTCGAAAGTTTACGGTGGACTGGGTTGGCTCGGCTGGCAGATCCTGCCGCTGCGTTGCCTGGTCTGCGATTGCCCGGGCGAGGACGGCATGGATCTGTGCCGTGCCTGCCACCAGGCGCTGCCATGGAACGACCGTGCCTGCCGGCGTTGCGCGCTGCCGCTGGCGGCCGCCGACCCGGGCGCTGCCGATGGCGACCACTGCGAGCGCTGCGTGGACGAGCATCCCCGCCAGGCTGCCGCCAGCGCGGCGTTCCTGTACGCGCCACCGATCGACCGCCTGCTGATCCAATTCAAATTCCACCAGGACCTGGCGGCCGGCCGGTTGCTCTCGCAGTTGATGCTGCAGCGCGTGCCGTCGTTCCTGGCCGGCCCATTGCAGCCGATGCCGCTGCATCGCCGACGGCTGCGCCAGCGCGGCTACAACCAGGCGCTGGAACTGAGCAAGCCGCTCGCGCGCGGCCTGTGCTGCCCGCTCTGGAACGGGCTGCAGCGCACCCGCGAGACCGCCGCGCAATCGAACCTGGACGCCGATGCCCGGCGCTGCAACCTGCGTGATGCGTTCGCGGTCCGTGGCCACCCGCCCGCCGGGCTGACCATCGTCGACGACGTGATGACCACCGGGGCGACCACCGATGCCGCCCTGCGCGCGCTGCAGTACGCCGGCGCCGGGCCGATGCAGGTCTGGGTCTGCGCACGCGTGCCCTGAGCGGCGTTGCCGCGCTTTGCACGGGATCAGGCCGTACCATCGGGCCGTCATCCTCCCTGCAAGGACGTCCCATGAACCTGCCGCCGGATCCGCGCACCTCTCCCTTCCTCACTGCCATCGGCCGCAGCTGGTGGGTGCTGATGCTGTACGGCGTGGTCGCCGTCGTCTTCGGACTGATCGCAATCGCACGGCCGTTGTCGGCCGCCACCGCGCTGGCCTGGGCGATCGGCGTGATGGCCCTGGTGGAAGGCCTGATCAGTCTGTTCGCGTTGTTCGGCCGCAGTGGCGTGCCGCGTGGCTGGCTGCTGGTCTATGCATTGGCCTCGCTGGTATTCGGTGTCCTGGCCGTACTCAACCCGCTGGCCACGGCCAGCATACTGATCCTGCTGCTGGCCGCCTGGCTGATCGTGGCCGGTATCTACCGCATCGTGTTCGCGATCCGCGTGCGCAAGGAAATCCAGGGCGAGTGGCTGCTGATCCTCAGCGGCGTGCTGGCGATCGTGCTCGGCGCGATGATGGTGGCCAACCCGATTGCGGGCATTGCCGTCACCACGCTGTGGATCGGCATCGGCAGCCTGCTCTACGGTGTGCTGCAGATCGTGGTCGCCTGGCGCATCCGTCGCCTGCGCTGAGGGCGGGCTACCGCGATACTCGTGCCCCCACTCAAAGAGAGACGTGCATGCGCAGCTGTCTGTTGATCGCGACGATGATGCTGGGTGCCGGGCTGGGCGCTTGCAGCCAGGCCCCTCCCGCACCGGCGGTGAGTGACTCCCCGGCGGGTACCGCACCGCTGGCGCAGGCGCGCATCCAGATGCGTGAGGTGGCCGAGGATAGTCGCCGCCCCGGCGTCACGACGCTCAAGGACCGAGACGGCAATACGCTGTCCTTGATCGAGCCGGCGTTCATCACCACGGCCGACATCGCCGCGGTGGCCGTGGGCAGCGACGGCGCCACCGGAAACGGGACCCTGATCCTGCGCTTCACGGATACGGCGGCACCGCGCATCCTCGCCGCGACGGAAGCGCGTGTCGCCAGGCGGGTCGCGTTGACGATCGGCGATCAGGTGCTCAACGTCGCCGTCATCGCCGGCCCCTTCGCGCAGTCCATGCAGGTCACCGGGCTGGACAGCACGGAGGAAGCGCACCGGCTGTACACCGAGGTGACCGGCAAGGCGCCTTGAACGCCTTGCCAGCGGCAGCCGGCTTCAGCGGAAATGCGCCTCGATCTGCTCCAGCGACTTGCCCTTGGTCTCCGGCAGCCAGAACGCGGCGATGAGGAAGTACAGCAGCGTACAGCCGGCCCAGAAGAAGAACATGCTGGCGTAGCCATGATGGCCCACCGTGGGCAGGAAGATCGCGGCGATCACGGTGGAGACGAACTGGTTGATCAACAGCGCGATGCTCATGCCGTTGGAACGGATGCGGGTCGGCATCAGCTCGGACAGCGCCAGCCACACGCACACGCCGGGGCCCACCGCGAAGAACGCGACGAACAGCAGGATGCAGCCGGCGACCAGCCAGCCGTGGGTGGGCGGGGGCACCGGGCCGATCACCGCGCGTTCGATCACCAGCGGCGCAGTGGCGGCGTGCGCCGGGTCCGGGAACGGGTTGAGGTGCAGGGTGCGGAAGAAGCGCCCGATCACGCTGTCGGCCGAGACCGCGTCCTCGCGACGGATCTGCAGGGTGGCGTCGATCGGGTTGTCGCTGCGCAGGGAACGCACGTTGCTGAAGCCACCGTAGGCGTAGGACACGGTCAACTGCTGCGGTGCGGCGCCGGCATTGCCGTCCAGGCGCTGCCACTGCGCGGCGTCCAGCGGCAGCGACAACGTGGTGCCGCTCACCTGCTGCTGCAGTGCGGCCTGCACATCCAGCCGTCCGCGTTCGCTCTGCACGAACAGCAGTGCCGCCGCCAGCAGCGACAGCGTGATGCCGCCACTGCCGAGCATCAGCAGGAACTTGCGGCCCTTGCGGTCGACCAGCACCAGCGCGACCACGGTCATCACCGCATTGAGCAGCTTGATCGCCACGTCCGCCCCATTGGCGACCGAGCCGGGCAGGCCGGCCTGGTTGAGGATGTTGACCGCGTAGGCCAGCACCGAGTTGATGCCGGTGGCCTGGGTGAAGGCCAGCACCAGGCAGGCCAGCACGAACGGCCACACATAGCGCCGGCTGAGCAGCGGGTCGCGCTTGCCGTTGCGGCCGATCTGCACGTCTTCGGGGGCCTGCATGCGCTGCAGGGTCGGCTCCACCTCGCCCGCGGCAACGGTACGCTGCAGGGCACGGCGCGCCTTGTCGATGCGGCCACGGCGGACCAGCCAGCGGGGGGATTCACTGATCAGCAGCACGCCGCCGGTGAACACCAGCCCGGGCAGCAGGCAGCTCCAGAAAATGGTGCGCCACGCGTGATCCTTGACGTCGAACAGCAGGCGCTGCTGCTCGGCACCCGGCAGGTGGCGCACCGCGGCGGTGGCCGCATCCACCGCATGCGCGTGGTACAGCCCGATCACCGCGGCCAGTACCAGGCCGATGGTCAACAGCAGCTGGAACATCGCCGCGCCACGCCCCCGTCGTTCCGGGCTGAGCACTTCGGCCAGGTAGAGCGGCACCACCACGCCGATCAGGCCGCCACTGACGCCCTGCAGCAGGCGTCCCATCAACAGCGCGGCATAGCCATCGGACAGCGCCATCACCGGAATGCTCGCGGTGAACAGCACGCCGGCCAGCAGCATCGCGCCACGGCGGCCGATCAGGTCGGCGACCGCCCCGGCGAACAGCGAGGACAGCACACTGCCGAGCAGCACCGCGGCGACCACGAAGCCCAACTGCTGGCTGGTCAGGTGCCAGCTCGCGGTGGCGGTGGCCTCCAGATAGGGCAGGGCACCGGCGATGATGCCGATGTCGATGCCGTACAGCAGCCCACCCATGCCGCCGATGAACAACAGATAGCGTACCGGCCAGCGCGGTGCGGAAGCGCCGGCGTGCACGGGCATGGCTGCGGAAACGTCGTTCATCGTGCCGGTCCTGTCTGCTGCTGCGTGCGCCATGGCGGCGCGGGAGTCCACGCTCAGTCGAGCGCGATGTCGTCGCCTTCCACCACCACGCCGCGCACGCGCAGGTCGTGGTCGAGCACCACCAGGTCCGCCCAGGCCCCGGTCGCGATGCGCCCGCGGTCGTCGATGCCGAGGTAGTCGGCCGGGTAGCGCGACAGCCGGTTGGAGGCATCGGCGATGTCCAGGCCGAGCGAGACCAGGTTGCGCAGTGCCTGGTCCATGGTCAGCGCACTGCCGGCCAGCGAGCCAGTCGACAGCCGCACGCAGCCCAGGCACTTGTGTACGCGTTGCACGCCGAGTGCGTACTCGCCATCGGGCATGCCGGTGGCGGCGGTCGCATCGGTCACGCAGTACAGGCGCGGAATCGCGCGCAGCGCGGTGCGGATCGCGCCCGGATGCACGTGCTGCAGATCGGGAATGAGTTCGGCGTACTGCGCATGCGCGAGCGCCGCGGTGGCGATGCCCGGGTGGTAGTGGTCCACCCCGGTCATGCCGTTGAACAGATGGGTGAAGCCGGCCGCACCGGCGTTCAGCGCGGCCACGCCGTCTTCGTAGCTGCCGGCGCTGTGGCCAAGCTGCACCCGGATGCCGAGTGCGCTCAGCGCGGGAATCAGCGCGAGGTGCTGGCCGATCTCCGGGGCGAGGGTGAGCACCTTGATCGGGGCGATCGCATGCAGGCGCTGCACGTCGGCCAGCGTCGCCTCGACCACCAGCGGTGGCTGCGCGCCCAGGCGCTGCGCACTGATGAAGGGGCCTTCCAGGTGGACGCCGAGCACGCGCGCCATGCCGGCCTCGCGCGTGGCGATCGCAGCGGACAGGCCTTCCAGCGCGCGGGTGATGTCGTCTTCCTGCGCGGTCATGGTGGTGCCCAGCAGCGCGGTGGTGCCGTGCCGGGCGTGCGCACGCGCCACCGTCTGCGCGGTCGTGCCGCCCTGCATGATGTCCACCCCGGCTCCGCCATGCACATGCAGGTCGATGAAGCCGGGCAGGACCAGCGGTACGTCATCATCGTCGCGCGGATCAGCGTGCGCGGTGTCGATGGCGGTGATGCGCTGGTCGAAATGGATATCGCCGCGGACCCAACCGGTGTCGGTGAGCAGGCGGCCGTGCAGGGAGCGGGACTCGGTCAAGGCGGGGACTCGGCGATGATCACTTCGACGCCCAGCCGCTGCAGCCCTTCCAGGTACTCGGCCTCGATGCTGGCGTCGGTGATGATGGTGTGGACCTGGTCCAGCCGCGCGATGCGGTGCAGGCTGACCCGGCCGAACTTGGAGGCATCGGTCAGTACCACGATGCGGCGCGCGCGCTCGACCATGCGGTGGTTGAGGCTGGCTTCGGCCTCGTGGTGGGTGGTCAGGCCGAACTGCAGGTCCAGGCCATCCACACCGAGGAACAAGGTGTCGAAGCTGTAGGTATTGAGGCTGGCCTCGGCCTGGCTGCCATGCAGCGACAGCGACTGCTTGCGCAGCAGCCCGCCGGTGAGCAGCAGCTCCACGCCGGGCGCATTGGCCAGCTCCCAGGCGATGTTGAGCCCGTTGGTCATCACCGTGACATCGCGGTGCCCGCGCAGGTGGCGCGCCAGGGTCATCGTGGTCGAGCCGGAGTCGATGATGATGTTGTCGCCGGCCTTGACCAGCTTGGCCGCCTCGATACCGATGCGGTCCTTCATCGGCAGGTTCAACGCATCCTTCTCGTGGATGTCCTGTTCCTGCGGCGGCGTGCGCACCAGCGTGGCGCCCCCGTGGGTGCGCGTGGCCAGCCCCTGCGACTCGATGTGGGTCAGGTCGGCGCGGATGGTGACCGCGGACACCGCAAAGCGCTCCACCAGCTCGCTGACCTGCACGTTGCCGTGCTCGACCAGGGTCTGGAGGATCTGTTGGCGGCGCTGCCGGGTGTTTCGCATGGGGACGATTCCGTTCGAAAGGGAAAGCCGAAGCTTACCGTTCCGAAAGCTCCTTGGCCTGCCGGGTTTCGTTATGCGTGCCCGACACGTTGCGATTGCAGGCCCGGGCATACTCGGCCAGGCGCAGCGCCACCTTGTGCTGGATCAGCGCCAGCGGCGCCGGCTGCAATTCGCCGGCCTCGATCGCCTTGAGCTGTTCGGGCATGAACTGGCTGAGCAGCATCTGCGGCGGCACATGCGCGGTGAGATTGGCGACCAGCGTGTCCAGCGCGGCCTGCACCGCCGGCTCGCCCCAGTAGTAGCGGCTGCGGTCGCTGAGCGAGTACGCGCGCAGCAGGCGCAGTTCGTGTTCGTCGCCCTGGTAGTAGCTGCGCCAGCTGGCGGGCTTGTCGACCATGCAGCGGTCCAGCACCTCGATCAGCTGCGAGTGCTGCGCGGCGGGCAGCAGCTCACGCTCGATCATGGCCAGCGCGAACACCGCTTCGCGGAAGGCATAGGTCGCCGCCGGGCCGACTTTCAGGATCGCGAAGTGATCGCGGACCAGCGCATGCAGGCCGGCTTCGGTCTGGTAATCGGTGGAGTGTGCTTCGAACACGATGCGCGGCTGCTGCTCGACGAAGGCCGAGAGGTCCGCGGCAGCGGCGGGGTCGTAGCAGTGCACGCTGCTGTGGTCGAAATCCACGCCGGGCTGCACCACCATCGCGATCACGCGTTCCCACGCCGGCAGCAGGTCCGGGGTGGAGAATGCTTCGCGGTGGATGGCCAGGGTGGTGGCCGCGGCGGCCGGCGTGGTCACCTGCAGGCCCCCGGCCAGCGAGGCCTCACCGCCGGGAATCGGCACTTCGGTGCCGATCACGTAGACCGGCGGCGGCAGCCCGTGCTCGGCCGCAGTGCGTTCGGCGATGCGCGCCAGTTCGGCCGAGCGCGCCGCGACGATGGCGTCCGGCAACGGGGTCGGGTCGTCGGCGCAGGACATGCTGCAGTCCAGGTGGATCTTGTGGAAGCCGGCGGCGACATAGGCGGCGATCAGCTCACGCGCGTTCGCCATCGCCACCGCTGCCGGACCCTTCTGCCAGGCGTTCGGCCCCAGGTGGTCGCCGCCGAGCACCAGCCGCTCGACCGGGAAGCCGGCATCGCGCGCCAGCTGCAGCACGTAGTCGCGGTACTGCGGCGGGGTCATGCCGGTGTAGCCGCCGAACTGATCGACCTGGTTGGAGGTCGCTTCGATCAGCAGCAGGGTGTCGTAGCGCTGCGCGACCTGCATCGCCGCCAGCAGCACCTGCGCGTTGCTGCAGCAGACGCTGTACAGCCCGACGGGGTGGCCCTGGCGATGGGCGGCGATCAACGATTGGACGGCGGACATGGCAACTCCAGTAACAGCGGTGTTCAGGGGGAGGAATGGTGCTGGCGTGCGAGCAGGGCGGCGCCCCGCGCACCGCCGGCATCGCCGAAGGTGGGCGGCAGGATCGGCGGCACGCGCACGCCATCGAACAGGTAGGGCGCGATCGCGGCGGGCAGATCGCGATACAGCTGCTCCAGCTTGGACAGGCCACCGCCGAGCACGATCACGTGTGGATCGTGCGCGAGGATCAGGCTGGCGAAGCTGTAGCCGAGCAGGTCGCGGTGGATGGCCAGGGCCTGCTGCGCGATCGCATCGCCGGCCTGGGCGCGTGCGACCACCTCCGCAGCATCCAGCGCGTCGCCACCGCGGCGTTGGTGGATCATCGCCAGCCCGCTGCCGGAGACATAACGCTCCAGGCAGCCACGCAGCCCGCAGCCGCAGTCCAGCAGAGGCAGGTCATGGCGCAGCTGCAGCGTGGCGGGCAGGCTCCAGTGGCCCCACTCGCCGGCAATGCCGTTGTGCCCGGCGATCAGCCGGCCACCCACGCAGAAGCCACCGCCCGCCCCCGTGCCGAGGATCACCCCGAACATGCTGGGATAGCCGGCGGCGGTGCCGTCATGCGCTTCGGACAGGGCGAAGCACTGCAGATCGTTGCCCAGCTCCAGCGGGCGCTGCAGGCGCGCCTGCAGGTCCGCCCCGACCGTGTGACCGGTCAGGCTGGGCACGTTGGCACTGAGCTGGCGGCCGCTGGCGCGGTCGCGCACGCCGGGCAGGCCGATGCCGACCGCCACCCCGCGCTGGCCGAGCGCGGCATCCGCCGCATCGACCAGATCGACGATCGCCTGCAGGAACGCGGCGTAGTCGCGGGTCGGCGTCGCCACGCGCTGGCGGTGGTGGACTACCAGCGTGGCGTCGCACGCGACCAGTTCGATCTTGGTGCCGCCGATGTCGATGCCGTACCAGGTCTGCATGCGCGCTCAGCCGTGGGGGTGGATGGTCACGCCCTGCACCACACGGTTGACCGTGCCGTCGGGGAAGGGATTGTCCGGGGTCATGCCGAGCGCGGCCGAACGCTGCAGTGCGTAGCATTGCGGCACCAGCAGCCACAGCGGGGCGAGCCATGGATCGGGCAGTGCAGGCGCGGCGAGGACGAAGTCACCGTCGGCGCGATCCGCGTCGTCCGGCCCGATCGACAGCACGCGCCCGGCGATGCCGTCGCGGCGCAGTTCGTTCAACAGATCCTGCTCGTAGCGGCGGGCCAGCGGCTGTGCGCTGCGCAGCATCACCACCAGGGTCTCGCTGTTGAGGGTGGACTTGGGCCCATGGCGGAACCCCAGCGGGGTGTTGGCCAGCGCCAGCACGCGGCCGGCGGTGAGTTCGAGCACCTTCAGCGCGGCCTCGCGGGCGACCGCCTCCAGCGGGCCACTACCGAGGTAGATGACGCGCGCGTACGACGCCTGGGCCAGGGCGGCGACCGCCGCATCCCAGGCATCCAGCGCACTCTCGCCGTGACTGGCCAGGGTGCGCAGGCGTTCCAGGCGCTGTGCCCAGGGAGCGCTGTCGAACGCACTCAGCGCGGCCAGCAACATGCAGCTCAGGCTGCTGGTCATGGCGAAGGCGCGGTCGCAGCTGGCCGCCGGCATCAGCAGCGACAACGTATCGCTGCGGCCCTGGCCACGTTTGGCGAGTTCGCCCTCGGCATTGCAGGTGATGTCCAGAAAGCGCGCGTGATCGACCTGGTCGCGGACCAGATCCACCGCGGCCACGCTTTCCGGGCTGGAGCCGCTGCGGCCAAACGACACCAGCAGGGTCGGGCGGTCGCGGCGCAGGTACAGCGCCGGATGGGTCAGCAGGCTGGTGGTGTGCACGGCGCGGACCTCGGCAGGCCACTGCGCATTGATCTGGTCGGCCACCATCTCGGCAATGAAGCCCGAGCTGCCGGCGCCGGTGAAGATCACCAGCTGGCCGGGATCGCGCAGCGCCTCCCCGAGGAAGCCATCGATGCGCGTCTGTGCGGCGTCCAGGAGGCCGGCCAGCACGGCCCACAGCCGGGGCTGCTGGGCGATTTCTTCGGCGGTATAGGCGCCACCGAGGCGCTGCCACGCGGGCAAATCAGGGAGCAGAGAAGCGTCCATTCGCAATTCCTGTTGGGCGACCGCACCTTCTGCGTTTTCTTTCGAAATGTCAAATATCGAAAGATAAAGAAAAGATGGATCGGTCACAGTTTTCCACGCTGAGCTGCGCTTCTTCGGCTGGGCGCTGGCACGGATGCCGCGCTGCACCAAGGTTTCAGGCCGCAACAAATGCGTATTCAGGTGACGTTTGGAAAGTGTCGCACTGCCGCATCTTTCGTTTACGGTAAAATATCCTTCCTTTTTCTTTGCAATTTGTTGACATCTTTCGAGACCCTGCCCTAGAGTCGGCCGCACTGGTTTCAGTTTCCCGCCGACCGCGGGCTTGGGGGCAAGGTGGATTTCCGGTTACGACGCACTGGTCTGACGATCGCACTGCTCGCCGCAGTGGCCCTGGGCAGCACCGCCAGCGCCGCGCCGGTGGGCAACCTGCGCGCGGTCACTGCGGCCCCCGACAAAGACGGCACCGCTGGCTGGACGCTCAGCACCGATACCGGTGCCACCGTACGCGTGGATCTGCTGCGCGCTGACGTCCTGCGCATCCGGGCCGGCCGCAACGGCACCCTGACCGGCGCCGGCGACAAGGCCGCGCCGATCGTGTTGCCGCAGCCGACCGCGACGGTCGCCGTTCAACTGGAAGAAGATGCCAACGAGGTGCGCATCCGCACCGATGCACTGGTCCTGCACATCCAGCGCCAGCCGCTGCGCCTGTCGCTGGCTCGCCGCGACGGCGACCGCGATGTCGCGCTGTGGCGCGAACTGCAGCCGCTGGACCTGGACAAGGACCAGAGCATGCAGGTGCTCTCCAGCGAGAGCGATGAACACTTCTACGGGGGCGGCCAGCAGAATGGTCGCTTCGAGTTCAAGGGGCGTGAGCTGGAGGTGTCGTACTCCGGTGGCTGGGAAGAAGGCGACCGTCCCAACCCGGCGCCGATGCTGCTGAGCTCGCGAGGCTGGGGCATGCTGCGCAACACGTGGAGCGACGGCACCTACGATCTGCGCCAGGCCGACCAGGCCACGCTGCTGCACCGTGAGGACCGCTTCGATGCGTACTACTTCGTCGGGCCGAGCCTGCATGCGCTGCTGGACCGCTACACCACGCTGACCGGCCGGGCCGGCCTGCTGCCGCGTTGGGCGTTCTCCTACGGCGACGCCGACTGCTACAACGATGGTGACAACATCAAGAAGCCCGGCAGCGTGCCTGACGGCTGGAGCGACGGCCCGACCGGCACGACGCCGGATGTGGTCGACAGCGTGGCCCGGCAGTACCGCGAGCACGACATGCCCGGCGGCTGGATCCTGCCCAACGACGGTTACGGCTGCGGCTACCGAAAGCTGCCCGAGACCGTGCAGGGGCTGGCGAAATACGGCTTCAAGACCGGGCTGTGGACGGAAAACGGCGTCGACAAGATCGCCTGGGAAGTCGGCACCGCCGGCAGCCGCGTGCAGAAGCTGGACGTGGCCTGGACCGGCAAGGGCTACCAGTTCGCGATGGATGCCAACCAGTCCGCCTTCAACGGCATCATGAACAACTCCGACTCGCGTCCGTTCCTGTGGACGGTGATGGGTTGGGGCGGCATCCAGCGCTATGCGGTGGCCTGGACCGGCGACCAGAGCAGCAGCTGGGATTACATCCGCTGGCACATCCCGACCCTGATCGGCTCCGGCCTGTCCGGCATGGCCTACGCCAGTGGCGACGTGGATGCGATCTTCGGCGGCAGCGCCGAGACGTTCACCCGCGACCTGCAATGGAAGAGCTTCACCCCGGTGCTGATGGGCATGTCGGGTTGGTCGGGCAATGCGCGCAAGCATCCGTGGTGGTTCGATGAGCCCTACCGCAGCGTCAACCGCGACTACCTGAAACTGAAAATGCGCATGACGCCGTACATGTACGGGCTGGCGCACGATGCCGCGACCACCGGTGCACCGCTGCTGCGCGCGTTGATGTGGGATTACCCGCAGGACCCGCAGGCCTACACCGAAGCGCACAAGTACCAGTTCCTGCTCGGCCGTGAGCTGCTGATCGCCCCGGTGTACCGCAGCCAGGCCGCGAGCCGTGGCTGGCGCCGCGACATCCACCTGCCGCAGGGGCGCTGGATCGACTACTGGGATGGTCGCCAGCTGCAGGCCGGTGCCGCGGGCCGTTCGCTGGACCGCGCGGTCGATTTGGCCACGATCCCGGTGTTCGTGCGCGCCGGCGCGATCATCCCGATGTACCCGGCGATGCTCTATGACGGCGAGAAGCCGCTCGACGAAGTGACCTTCGATCTGTACCCGCAGGGCACCTCGCAGTACACCCTGTACGAAGACGATGGCGCCACCCGCCGCTATGAGAAGGGCGAGTCCAGCACGCAGGCGATCACGGTGCAGGCACCGGCGCAGGGCAGCGGCCCGGTGCAGGTCCGCATCGATCCGGTACAGGGCCAGTACGCCGGCCAGCTGCCGCAGCGCCGCTATGCGCTGCGCGTGCTCAGCCGCCAGCGCCCCGCCGCGGTGACGCTGGAGGGTCGCATGCTGCCGATGCTGGCCGACCAGGCGGCGTGGCAGGGTGCCAGGGAAGGCTGGTACTTCGACGCGGCCGAACGCCGCGGCACCCTGCACGTGCGTACCGCGCCGACCGACATCCGCCAGGCGCTCACGCTGCAGCTGGAGCTGCCGGTCGCCGCCGCGCCCGCCGACGATGCCTTCCCGGCCGCACCGGAACTGGGCCGCGCGCTGCCGTCGGACAGCTTGCTGGTGGTCAACCGGCCGGCAGAGGAGCAGGGCTACGAGATGGAGAAGGCCTTCGACGACGATCCGGCCACGTGGTTCCGCACCGTGCGCAACCAGGCGGTCAAGACCGGCGCGCACGAATGGGTGCTTGGCTTCGGCGAACGCAAGCTGATCGACGGCATCGCACTGGCACCGCGCAACGACCAGCACTGGAAGAGCGGCCAGATCCGCGACTACGAAATCTACATGGCCGACAGCAACGGCGAGTGGGGTGAGCCGATCAAGCGCGGTCGCCTGACCCTGCAGCAGGGCATGCAGCAGATCGATTTCCCCGCCCATGCCGGCCGCCTGCTGCGCTTCCGCGTGCTGAGCACGCAGAATCCGGACGGTGATGGCGCCAGCGGTTCCGATCCAATGGTCACCGCTGCGCAGGGCAGCGTGGCACGTGCGGTCGATGCGTTGCAGCCGCGCGATGTCGGCCCGATCGTGCTGTCCACTTTCCATGTGCTGGAGCATCCGCAGCCGGACGGCCCGGCGCAGCAGCTGTATCTGTCCGCGCTGCCGCTGCCGGCGCCATTGAAGGCCAGCGTCGCCACCGACCACGCCTTCGGTGGCCAGGCCGAAATGCGCATGAACGGCCTGCACTTCCGCCGCGGCCTGGGCGTCAATGGCAGCAGCCGGGTCGACCTGCAGCTGGATGGCAGCTGGCGCCTGCTGCGCGCCGATCTGGGCATCGATGATCAATGCCGCACCGCCGGCGGCATGCAGTTCCAGGTCTGGGGCGACGGTCGGCTGCTGTACGACAGCGGCCTGGTCAAAGCACCTGGCGTCGTGAAACCGGAGCTGGACGTGCGCGGCCTGCAGCGGCTGAGCCTGCGCACGCTCGGGGCGCAGGGCGAGCACCCCGCGCAGGTCTGTGGCAACTGGGCCAATGCCGCCCTGATCGGACAGGAGGGCGATACCGCCAGCATCGTGTCGCCGTAACCGAACCGCCTTTCGAACGACCGCTCTCTCCCGTTTCCCGTCTGCGGCCCTCCGGCCGCGGCACGGGGGACGTTTGCCCGAAAAACCCCATCCACCGCCAGCCCCACGCTGCGGATCGAACAAGGAGCCAAAGATGTTGACCGAACGCCATCGCCATCGCTGCATCCCCGCCACCCCCTTGTCCATCGCGCTGGGCCTGGCCCTCGCCGTGGCCGGTACGGCCAGCGCGCAGGACACCCCGCCCGACGCCAAGGCCACCGAACTGTCACGCATCCAGGTGACCGGCTCCAACATCCGCCGCAGCGATGTGGAGACCGCTTCGCCGGTGCAGGTGATCAGCAAGCAGGACATCGAGAATATGGGGGCACGCACCCTGCTCCAGGTGCTCGACAACCTCCCCGCCGCGCGGCCGGGCCAGCAGGATTCGCGTTCGCTGTTCACCGGCTCGGACGGTGCCTCGCAGGCCAACCTGCGTGGGCTCGGCGCGCAGGGTACGCTGGTGCTGTTGAACGGCCGCCGCCTGTCGTACTACGGTGCCCCGGCCGGCTTCCAGACCCAGTTCGTCAACATCGATGCGATCCCCGCCGCGGCGATCGAACGCATGGAAGTGCTGACCGATGGCGCCTCGGCCGTGTACGGCACCGACGCGGTGGCCGGCGTGATCAACGTGATCACCAAGCGCTCCTACCAGGGCGCGGAGATCAACCTCACCACTGACAAGTCCTCGCGGATCAGCTCTTACGGCGAGCACCAGGGCAGCATCACCGCCGGCTTCGGCGATCTGGATGAAGACCGCTACAACGTCTACGCCTCGGTCAACCTGTACCGGCGCGACGCGATTCCGCTGAGCGATTTCTACGACAAGCGGCCCAGCCAGTACTACGTCAACAACCCCAACTACCTGCCCAACCTGCGCCTGGGCACCGGCAGCAAGCCGGGCGAGTTCAATCCGGGCAGCTACTTCGCCTTCGATCCCGTCACCGGTGCCCGCGTGCAGGAAGCCGCCCCGGGCTGCAACAACGTGCTCACCAGTGAAGCGGCCGGCCCGCGCTGCATCTGGGAGACGTGGATGAACAACGAGATCGATGCCGGCGCCAAGTCCGAGCGCAACACCGCCTACGTCAACGCGCATTTCCTGATCGGCGACAGCACCGAGGCCTTCGCCGAAGCCACCTACACCGACATCGACCTGACCGCCAACGGAGGCACCCCGCGCGCGTACGGCACCACCACCGGCAACCCGACCAGCTGGTTCTCGCGCAACACCGGCACCACCGTCAACCAGTTCCTGTATCCGTACCTGGGTCCGAACAACGAGTACAACCATGCCTCGCCCGAACTGAAGGCGCTGATGGGCGGCGTGGTCGGCCTGCAGTACCTGCTGCAGGACGTGGGCGCCAACCACTTCGGCCAGCGCAACACCGACCAGAGCTACCGCGTGGTAGCCGGCCTGCGCGGTGATATCGGCGACTGGAACTGGGAAACCGCCTTCGCCACCGCCGGCAGCCACTCGGTTACCTACCAGACCACCAACGTGAACCTGGCCGGCTTTGAAAAGGCCTTCGGTCCGTACTCCATCGATCCGGGCACCGGGCGGGTGATCATCTCCGACCATCCGGCCTACAAGTTCGGCGAGATCAGCGAGGCCAACGCTGCCCTGATCCGTGAAGCGTTCCCGACCTTCGACATCCAGTCCTGGACGCGCCTGCATACCCTGGATGGCAAGATCGAAGGACCGCTGTTCCAGATGCCCGCTGGCGACGTGCGTGCGGCATTCGGCTTCAACGCCAGCCGCGAAACCTTCTACACCCCCGGCAACCCGGACGCGGCCAACGGCCTGATCACCCAGCAGGGCGGCTCGTGGTTCGACGGCAAGCGCAACACCTATGCACTGTTCGCCGAGACGGTGGCGCCGCTCACCGAGAAGCTGGAACTGGACGCCGCGCTGCGCGTGGACAAATACCCGGACTTCAGCGCCAACCTCGCGCCGAAGATCGGCCTGAAGTACCAGATGTTCGACCAGCTGATGCTGCGCGGTACGTACTCCACCGGCTTCCGCGCGCCCAGCCTGGCCGAGTCCGGCAACGGCGGTGTGTTCGCCCAGTTGGGCGGCTACCGCGATGAGGTGCGCTGCAACGAGACCAACGCGATCGCCAACCTGCTGCTGTCGTCGCAGCGCGGTGGCGATGTCGACCTTGGCAAGAACCTGCTCAACACCGATTGCAGCCGCACCGTGGCGCGCATGACCCAGCCGAACCCGGACCTGAAGCCGGAGAAGGCCAAGATCACCACCCTCGGCTTCGTCTACGAGCCGGCCCAGTGGCTCTCGGTATCGGCTGACTACTGGTTCATCTATCGCAGCAACGAAATCGTCGCCCCGGATTTCACCCGCGACGAAGACATCATCTCCTCCACCCGCTCGCCGATCACCGACAGCGACCGCGCCAACCTGGCTGCGCTGGCGGCGATGTGCGCTGACCCGGCCAGCGGCGTTGCGTGCCCCGGCACGCTGCCTGGCTACAGCGTCGGCAACGTGGCCAGCGTGGTGGGTCAGTACAAGAACCGCGGCAAGACCCTGATCGACGGCTTCGACATCGACGCGCGCAGCCGCTTCTCGCTCGGTGAGTGGGGCAACCTCAACATCGGCGTGGCCGCCACCATCGCCAACCGCAACCGCTCCTACCTGGATGACGAAAGCGGTTGGTACTACGGCGACCTGGTCGGCTACTACAACAACCCCCGCCTGCGTGCCACGTTGAACGCGGACTGGAGCTACAAGCAGGTCACCACCAGCTTCTTCGTCAACTACGTGGGCGGCACCAAGTGGGCGCTGGAGCAGATCGATGAGGAAGACAACAACCCGCAGACCTGCACCGCCGGCTACCTGCCGGTGGAAAAGAGCAAGTGCGATGGCGCGCCGTCGTGGTGGACCGCCAACCTGAGCGTGGGCTGGCGTCCGGACGAGCACTGGAACGTCGGCTTCACCATCAAGAACCTGTTCGACCGCCTGCCGTTCTATGACCCGAACAGCTTCCTGGGCGATTCCAGCGATTACGCCACCATCTTCGGTCGCGGCTACAGTCTGACCGTCGGCTACAAGTTCTGATGCTTCCCTCGCGCCGGTCCCGGCCGACGCGATCTTCAAACGAGGTACGTCCATGAAACGCAGAGAATTCATCGTCGCCAGCGCGGCCGTCGCCGCCAGCAGCCTGCTGCCGAACACGCCCGCCTGGGCCCGCGCGCGCAAGGTGCGGCTGGGCCTGATCGGTACCGGCATGCGCGGCCAGGTATTGCTGAAGGAACTGGTCCGCCGCGACGACGTGGAGGTGGTCGCGCTGTGCGACATCGAACCGATCATGCTCAAGCGCGGCATGGACATGGTGGCCAAGGCCGGCAAGCCGGCGCCCAAGGCGTACGGGCAGGACGGCGACGTCAATGCCTGGAAGCGGCTGATCGAGCAGCGTGGCCTGGACGGCGTGATCATCGCCACCCCGTGGGAATACCACGCGCCGATGGCGATCGCGGCCATGCAGGCCAAGGTCGCGGTGGGCTGCGAGGTCGTCGCCGGCATCACCCTGCAGGATCACTGGGATGTGCTCAAGACCCAACTGGCGACCGGTACGCCTTACATGCTGCTGGAGAATGTCTGCTATCGCCGCGATGTGATGGCCGCGCTGCAGATGGTGCGCCAGGGCCTGTTCGGTGAACTGGTGCATCTGCAGGGCGGCTACCAGCACGACCTGCGCGGCGTGAAGTTCAACTCCGGTGATCCCAACCAGCCTTATGACAGCGGCGTCGAGTTCGGCCCGAAGGGCTGGTCCGAGGCGCGCTGGCGCACCGAGCATTCGGTGAAGCGCAACGGCGAGCTGTACCCGAGCCACGGCATCGGTCCCTGTGCGATGTACACCGGCATCAACCGTGGCAACCGCTTCACCCACATCAACGCATTCGCCAGCAAGGCGCGCGGGCTGCACGAGTACACCGTGGCCAAGAGCGGTGGCACCACCCACCCCAGCACCAAGGTGGCCTTCAAGCTCGGCGACATCGTCACCACCACGCTGGCCTGCGAGAACGGCGAGACCATCCTGCTGCAGCACGACACCTCGCTGCCGCGCCCTTACTCGATGGGCTTCCGCGTGCAGGGCACCAAGGGCCTGTGGATGGATGTGAACCAGTCCATCCATATCGAAGGCCGCAGCCCGCCGCACAAGTGGGAAGCCTTCCAGACCTACCAGGATCAGTACGAGCACCCGTTGTGGAAGCAGCACGCCGATACCGCGGCCAGCGCCGGCCACGGTGGCATGGACTGGTTCGTCATCCATGCCTTCGTGGAGGCGCTCAAGGCCAAGGCACCGATGCCGATCGATATCTACGATGCGGTCACCTGGAGTGCGATCACGCCGCTGTCCGAGCAGTCGATCGCCAACAGCTTCCAGACGCTGGAGTTCCCGGATTTCACCGCCGGGCTGTGGAGGCAGCGCAAGCCGATCTTTGCGTTTGATGGGACGTACTGAGCAGGACTGACGTCGCATGGCCGGTACCGATGCGTACCGGCCATCCCGTGCGCGCATTGACCCGGTCGGCCAGCTGATGGCGCGGCCCAGCCTGGGCGCGGTCAGCGCAGGCAGAGCAATGAACACGGGGAACAGTGGCAAGGATGGTGCGCCCGGAGGGATTCGAACCCCCGACCAATGGCTTCGGAAGCCACTACTCTATCCGGCTGAGCTACGAGCGCGTTGTGTCCTGCATCCCGCCGGGCCGCCTGATGGGGCCACGGACCGCCAAGGCGGCGCGGGAGGAGCATTCTATCCGTAAACGCCGCGCAGGTCTGCCCCCTGCATCGATGCGCCGGCCGACGGCGCGCCCGGCCAGCCCAGGCGGTATCCTTTACCGATGGCTTACGAACGTTTTGAAGCGCCCGAGGCGGCTCCCCCGCCGCGCTGGCGGCACTACTGGAAACTGATGCGCGCCGACCGCCCGATCGGCACCCTGCTGCTGCTCTGGCCCACCTGGTGGGCGCTGTGGCTGGCCTCCGGCGGGCTGCCGCCGCTGTGGACGCTGTTCGTGTTCACCGCCGGCGTCTGGCTGACCCGCTCGGCCGGCTGCGTGATCAACGATTACGCCGACCGCTGGCTGGACCCGCACGTCAAACGCACCAAGGACCGCCCGCTGGCCAGCGGTGCCGTCTCCGGCCGCGAGGCGCTGGCCCTGTTCGCGGGGCTGATGATCGTCGCCTTTGCCCTGGTGCTGACCCTGAACTGGCTCACCATCGGCATGAGCTTCATCGGCGTGATCCTGGCCGCCAGCTATCCCTACCTGAAGCGCTACACCCACCTGCCGCAGGTCTACCTCGGCATGGCCTTCGGCTGGGGCATCCCGATGGCCTTCGCCGCGGTCCAGGGCGAAGTGCCGGTGATCGGCTGGCTGCTGTACGGCGCCAACATCCTGTGGTCCACCGCGTATGACACCTGGTACGCCATGGTCGACCGCGATGACGACCTGAAGATGGGCTCGCACTCCACCGCGATCCTGTTCGGGGATCTGGACCTGGTCATCCAGGGCATCCTCTACGCGCTGTTCCTGGGCACGATGGCGCTGGTCGGCCTGCGCGCCGGGCTGGGGTTCTATTACGGCCTGGGCGTCGGCGTGGCCGCCGGGCTGATCGCCTACGAGTTCTGGATCGCCCGCAAGCGCGAGCGTGACCCGTGCTTCAAGGCCTTCCTGCACAACAATTGGGTCGGTGCGGCGCTGTTCGCCGGCATCGCGGTGTCGCTGGCGGTGCGCTGAGGGGTCACCCGACCAACGGTCGGGTGCTACCGATAACGCGCACTACGACCATTAGGCGACTGACAGCGCCGTGGCCAGCGCCCAGAATCGCTCCCATCGAATGATCGGGGAGGGCGGGGCAATGAACACGTCGACGGTGGTGCAGGACGGCTGGATGGCGCGCGCGGCACTGCGCTCGGCCGCCTGGGCGGAAAAGTGGTTCCCCGATGCCTACGTGTTCGCGGTGCTTGGCGTGGTCATCGTCGCTGCCGCCGCGATGGGCCTCGGTGCCACCCCGCAGGCCACCGCGACGGCGTTCGGCGAGGGCTTCTGGAGCCTGATCCCGTTCACCATGCAGATGGCCTTCGTGGTCATCGGCGGCTACGCGGTGGCCACCGCGCCGATCGTCGCGCGTTTCATCGATCTGCTGGCCCGCGTCCCCAGGACCGGTCGTGGGGCGGTGGTCTATGTCGGGCTGATCAGCATGCTCGCCTCGCTGCTCAGCTGGGGCTTCTCGCTGGTGTTCGGCGGCCTGCTGGTGCGCGCGCTGGCCCGCTGCGAAGCACTCCACATGGACTACCGCGCCGCCGGTGCCTCGGCGTACCTCGGTCTTGGCGCGGTCTGGGCGATGGGGCTGAGCTCCTCGGCCGCCCAGCTGCAGGCCAACCCGGCCAGCATGCCGCCCGGCCTGGTCGAGATCACCGGCGTGCTGCCCTTCACCGAAACCATCTTCCTGTGGCAGTCGATCGCGCTGACCGCCGCGCTGATCCTGGTCTCGCTGCTGATCGCCTGGCTGACCGCCCCCGGCGCCGCCTCCGCACGCACCGCCAAGGATTTCGAGGGCGCCGCCCGCGCCGAGGCCGAGCCGCTGCAGCCGCGCACCCGCCCCGGCGAGTGGCTGGAGTACAGCCCGCTGCTGACCGTGCTGCTCTCGCTGCTCGCGTTCGGCTGGCTGTTCGGCGAGTTCGCCAGCAAGCCGGTGGTCACCGCCATCGCCAACCTCAACACCTACAACTTCCTGTTCATCTCGCTCGGCCTGCTGCTGCACTGGCGCCCGCGCAGCTTCCTCAACGCGGTCGCCAAGGCAGTGCCGAGCACCACCGGCGTGCTGATCCAGTTCCCGCTGTACGGCGGTATCGCGATGATCCTCACCCACGCCACCGGCAGTGGCGATGAGACGCTCGCCCATCGCCTGTCCACGCTGTTCGTGCACATCGCCACCACCGACACCTTCGCGCTGGTGATGGGCGTGTACTCGGCGGTGCTCGGCTTCTTCGTGCCCTCCGGTGGTGGCAAGTGGATCATCGAAGCGCCTTACGTCATGCAGGCCGCCAACGAACTGAAGGCCCACCTGGGCTGGGCAGTGCAGGTCTACAACGCCGCCGAGGCACTGCCGAACCTGATCAACCCGTTCTGGATGCTGCCGCTGCTGGGCGTGCTCGGCCTGAAAGCGCGCGACATCGTCGGCTTCACCTTCATCCAGCTGCTGGTGCACATCCCGTTGGTGCTCGGCCTGCTGTGGCTGCTGGGCATGACGTTGACCTACGTGCCGCCGGTGATGCCGTGATCGTCATCTGCGCGTCATCTGCAGAAGCTGGTCCAGGGATGCCCTGTTCAGTCGCACGACGAGGGGTTCGGTAGGGAGTGGCATAAGGGAATTCGAACCGTTCATATGCGGGCCAACGCCTACTGCGACATGGGGTCTGCACGTGCAGAAAACGTGGGCGTGGAGACGTTGACGAATTCGTATACAAACCCCCACACGTCGTTAACCTCGCGCTGCAGAGGATGGCCCGGACCGCGACATTCCGTTTGCGGCAACCGGAGAATCGAGATGGCTCAGCAGAACCAGCAGAACCCGAATCAGCGCGGTGAGCAGCAGGAACGCGGTCGCGGCCAGCAGCAGCAACAGCAGCAGGAACAGCAGCAGCGCAATCAGAACCAGCAGCAGGGCGGCCAGCAGGACGAGGAAGAGTGAGCCCAGCCGGCTGTTGCGTGAACTGAAGCCCCGCTCCGGCGGGGCTTCGTTCGTCCGGACCTGCTCAGGCCGAGCGCAGGTGCCAGCCCGGTGCTGCGTCGTCGACCACCGCGCCCGGCACCACGTCATGCAGCACCACGCGGATGCCGCGCGCATTCGGCAGCACCTTCTGCTCGGGGAACCAGCGGCGCGTGGCATCGACCACGATCAACAGGCCTTCGTCATCGCCGAGCGCTGCGAAGTGTGGCGTGGGCTGTGACAAGGGCTCCAGCCCGAAGGCCGCCTGGGCCTTTGCCTGCACCTCGCCCACGTGCTCAGCGGGCAGGCCGACCTCGCTGATGCAGGTCATCTCGCTGCCATGGAACCCGCCCTGGCGCTCGCCCGCAGGCAAGCGCCGCCGCGCGATCAACTCCAGGATCAGACCGTCCGGCCCGGTGAAATAGATCGATTCCGAATCCCAGCGGCCATCGAAGGTGAAGTGGTCATGGCCCTTCAGATCGCGCTGCAGGGTGGCCCGTGCCTTGAGCCAGTCGGTGGCCGCTTCGAAGCGATTCGCCGGCACGTTGAACGCCAGGTGCACGCCGCCGACCGGGTTCGATCCTGCGGCTTGCAGCTTCAGGGTGCTCCAGCCGATGCGCACGGCCGAGCCCTCGACCGGCAGCTGAAGTTCATCGCGGAAGTACGCCACGGTGGCGGCGACATCGGAGACGGGAAGGTCGATCTGGTGGATGCGCATGGGGGTGGATCCCTCACCTGGATACGTAGGCATTCTGCCGGATAACCGAGGCGCGCGCCCTATGCGTTGATGGGATCGACATGGACGTCGTTGTAGGGGCATTTCCTACTGCACCACGCGGAGGAGACCGGCTACTGCCGTGGCTACGAAAGGCGTTGAATATCCGTCAACACCTTCGCCCCTTCGCGGATGTTCATCGGCAAGAGACTCAACTGCAACCGGCTGTGTGCGGCGCTACAGGGCCTACTACGGTTGCTGCTGTTTCGTATTGCCCACTTATCTGCGCAACTGAAATGCCAGTGCGCAGTGTCACCGACTGATTCGACAGACAATCAAGTCAGATCGGATTCTTCGTTTTCCAATAAGGAGGTCTCTCATGAATCGCGTACTCAATCTGCAGCGCCTTGCCCTGGACACGAATGTCGGCACGCTGGGAAACAGCTCGGGTAGCTCGACGCACACCTGCTGTGGCGGAAACATTCAGTAAACCGCAGCCTGCAATCGATGCGAATGTCGTGGGTGTGGAACGCACCCACGATTCAGACCCTCAGTGATCGGCTTCCCAGCCGGCGGCGCTGCCCCACGGTGGGCAAGGTGAGAGGGGGAGCTCTCACCCCGGCATCCTGCCTGCGACGTGCATCTCAGGATCGCTAGCCGGCGCATCCAGCCGGAGAGGGGACCGCTGCCCCGATGTCCTTCCCGCAACAGTGTTGGACACCGCTTGGCTCAAGACACGGGCCAAGCGCCGAGCCCATTCAAGGAGCGCGCCATGGCATCTGAAAATCCGACACTGCGGGAACGTCGGCACGTAGACAAGATCACTTTCATCAATAGCGATGATCGCTTCTATGAGCCGGATTACGACCATTACACGCCCAGCGATGAGCTCGCCGCTATCGTGCGACCACTACTGGCAGCGCATGGGCGTGGTTGGGAAATTCGCCAGAAGGGTGTCTGGTCGCACGTGATGCCTGGGGGCGATGCTCAGGTGGGTTCTCTTCCCATCCAAGGGTGGAAGATTCATCTGTCGGCGATCGAGGACAACTGCCGCGCCATGCTGGCCGACGCTGCGGCGCTGTTGCTTGAGCAGGATGTCCCGTTCAAGTTCGCGAACGATTGCCGGACGATGAGGATGATGACATCCAAGCGATGGCCCCGGGGTGGGTCCGGGAAGTTCATCACCGTCTATCCGCACACGGAAGGCGAGTTCATCCAGGTGATCGAGGCGCTTTACCAGGCGCTTGGCACCCGGACCGGCTCCTACATTCTGTCCGACAGACGCTACAAGGACAGCCGCTGCCTGTACTACCGCTATGGCGGCATCATCCAGGTGAGCCACCTGGACATCATGGGTAAGCGGATACCGATGCTGGTGGGGCCATCGGGAGAGCACATGCCTGATCGCCGGAACCCATACTTCGAGAGTCCGCCGTGGGCTCAGGATCCGTTCCCGAGTGATGAGGATGGAATCGGCGACCGATCACTCAATGAGGGACGCTATCTCGTTGAAAGCGCGCTGGGCTTCTCCAACACGGGCGGTGTCTATCTCTCGATCGAGCGCGCTACCGGCCGACAGGTGGTCATCAAGGAGGCGCGTCCTCATGTCGAGCTCTACGAGAACGGCGGGGATGCGACTACCCGTCTCAAGCGCGAGATGGAGAACCTGAACATCCTGAGTCCCTTGGGTATTGCGCCAGCGGTGCTCGATACGTTCTGGGACTGGGAGAACCTCTACGTGGTCGAAGAGTACGTCGATGCCCATGACATGCGTCACGTCATGCTGCAGTTCTCTCCACTGATGAAA
>NZ_JBWKWI010000008.1:0-230545 GCF_059422145.1 Stenotrophomonas sp. GW821-FHT01H02A | reverse complement strand
CTGTGAATTTTGCCGTGATAGGAGCAAGCCCGCTTTTTCATGGCGAATCGAGGCCACGCACCATCACTGCTGAACAGGCCGCTCAACCACCAATCCATTTCGCAAATCCAAGGCACCACGCGCCAAAAGTGATTCGGTCCGCCCCACCAGAGCCGCACGCAACTGCGCGCTCGTGGTTCGGAAGCCCAGGCGGCGCGACACGTGGAGCGCGACTTCGTCCAATGTCGCGCCCAGGTTCTCGCGCACCAGCTCCAAAATCGCGACATCCATCTCCATGGGTGGAAGCAGTTCGGGGCGCCGCAGGCTCAGGGACTGAACGCTGCTTCTGTCACGCACTCGAATACCGCGTCCAGGCCACAGAAGGAACTCGCCATCCTGCAGCACCAGACCGTCTTCGACTGCCCGCCGGATGCCCTCATCAACCGCGCTCTGGATGCGCCCTCCTGCCCGTTGCAAGCCCCATAGCGAACGAATGCGCACGACGACCTCTGACCGATGGATTGGGCCCTCGATGTGAACCAAGTCGCGCACAAAGCCTGCCATCCGCATCGCAGGAACTGCATGCAGCTCCTGTTGCTGGCTAGGCATAGCGAAGTTGGCTTCTACATAAGGATCGGTGTTGGGCAACTCGTCAGAGCTGACCAGACCCACCTCGACGAAATCGTCGTGGTCCACGCTCTCGATGTTGATTGGAACGGCGCGCGATCGAGAAACCGTCTCCGCCTCAAAGGGATCCGGCTCCAGTTTTGAGCGCTCGATGACGCGCACCAAGGCATCAAGCTCCGCGGCGGGCCTCAGGAACCATTCGGCACTCCACACCCTGTGGACCTGCCAGCCTTTGTCGCGTAGCGCCTGGTCACGCAGACGATCTCTATCGCGCGCACCGTTAGACTTCCGGTAGGAGTTTCCGTCGCATTCGATGCCAATGACGTAGCGTCCTGGCTTCTCCGGATCGGCGATGGCGATGTCGACGAAGAACCCGGCCACGCCCACATTCATATGAAGGTCGTAGCCACGAGCGATGAGCGCTTTGGCAACCTCCTGCTCAAACGTCTTCTTGCGCTCCTCGACAGCTTCGTTTGCGATATGGAGACGCCCCGTGCGGGCATAGTGCAAGAACAATTTGAGTGCAGCAGTGCCCTTACCCTTGCCTCGACTGAGATCGATGTCTTCATCAGTGATGGACGAAAAGACCTCACATCGTTGTTTGGCGCGACTGATGAGCACGTTGAGACGGCGTTCGCCGCCTTCGCTGCTGACCGGACCGAAGTTCATGCTCACGCCGCCGCGCGCATCTCGGCCATAGCCGATAGAGATAAAGATGACATCGCGTTCGTCGCCCTGGATGTTCTCGAGACTTTTGACGAAGAAAGGCTCATGGGCATGCGCCGTGAAGAAGCCTTCGGTTTCAGGATGTTGGCGACGCAGCAGTTCCACTTCGTCGAAGATAGCGCGCCGCTGCTGGGTCGAGAAAGCGGCAGCCCCCAAGGTAAGATGCGGTGTCGCTTGTGCGTGAGCAATAACGGCCATGGCAACCGTCCTAGCTTCACGCGCGTTGGTGCTGGTCCCGCCCCGGTCATAAACGGCGTCTGGCAAGTGGTGAAACCGCAGACCCACTCCCGCCTCACTCGTGTAGGGGCTTGGCACGATCAGCAGCTTGTTCTCGTAGAACTGACTGTTAGAAACCGCGATTAGAGACTGGTGGCGGCTTCGGTAGTGCCACTGGAGCATTCGGTCCGGCAATCCACGCGCCAAGCAGAGGCCCAAGATACTCTCCACGTCGGCAGGCGCTGCGGAGTCATCCAACGGTGTGGACGAATCGCCTAGAGCTCTTGAGAAGAACCGCGTGGGGGGCAACTGACGCTCGTCCCCCACGATGACCAGTTGCTTCGCACGGGCAATAGCACCCAAGGCATCGATTGGCTGGACCTGACTTGCCTCGTCAATGACCAAAAGATCGAATTCCACCGCGCCGGGCGGTAAAAACTGCGCCACCGACAGCGGACTCATCATGAAGACTGGCTTGAGTGCCTGGATGGCAGGCGCCGCCGACACCATCAGTTGGCGAATAGGGAGGTGGCTTCTCTTCTTCGCCATCTCGCCGAGAATCACCGCCACAGGGCCCGCGGCCCCGCTCTTCGATGGGATTCGTTCGCGATGCGAGCGCGAAACCTGCCGCCGAGCCAGGTCAATGCGGTTTCGGTCCAGCTCGCAGAACGACTCGACAATCTCGGCCTGCTTTTTGCCGTCGAACGTCGCCAGCTCCGGGTCCCGGCCCACCATTGCCGACAGAACCGCCTCATAATAGGCTAGATCGAACGTGCCGCGAGCCTCATCGGGAGCCAGCGAGCCGGTCGCCAGCGCATCGACGAAGTTCTTCAGTCCACGTCGTTCGGCCACATTTGCTTGAGCGATATAAGCAACCCATTGCGGGAGGCCTTCCGGATCTGCTTCCCACGCTTTGAGCTGGACTATCGCGGCATTTACGGAGACGTCAGCGGAATCCGATGCGACCTCGTCGTTGCCCGCAAATCGCAGGGCAGTGAATAGCTCAGAAAGCTTGATGCCCAGCCTTTCAGCCTCTTCAAGCTGACTTGCCGCCTGCTCGAGCTTCTGCTGGGGGTCGGCAGTGCGCGAGGCAAGCACCCTCAAGTCAGTATTGGTAGTCATCCAGAGACAGGCTTCTTGGAGCGCGGCAGCGTCCGAAGCGAGGCCTAGCCACAGGTCACCGAACGTGGCTTCGCCCTGCGGGTCGATTTGAACAAGTGCGGCAAGGGCTGCCTGAGTGCTGGTCAGAGCGTCGATGCGCTCGAGGGCCAGTGTCACGGTCAACGCCTTGGCGTCATTCAGCGAATCGCACACCAAAATGGCCTGCGCGAACGGGGCCGTGTCGTCCAACAATCGAAGCAGCGGAACCTTCGGAAGCGAGGACTCTACCGCGCTCCACAGCATCTGCGCGCTGCTGAACAGTGATTCGTGTATGGGAGACAAAAGGGCCTGGACTTCGGCCAGCCCCGGCGCCAAACGAGCCGCCAACTCAGCCGCTAACCCCCTGTCACCAATAGCAGCGACTTGCTCGCGAGCGCCCAGCCCGAGCGGGCGCATGCCGCGCATCCAAGCTACTACGCCCCTCAAGAAAGCAGTATCAGAGCGATCACGCTCCCAGTTAGCACCGAATGCCTCCTCGCCCTGAGCATTGCCCTCCTCGACACGACGAAGCGCTGCCTGTGCGTCAAGGAGTTTGTCCAATTCTGGAAGCAACTGATCAACCGGCAGCTTGGGATTTCGAAGCTGCGCGCGGACCAGCCGATTCGCGGCGCGCCACTCGCCGCTTACAAAGCGGAAGAAACTGCCAGTGCGGCTTGCGATTTGCAGCCGGGCGTCCTCAAGGTCAGCGGACCAGGCAGACTCGCGGAACACCCCGCTGAGTTCACGGCGGGCCGTCTGGACTTGCTGCACCCAATCAACCAGGTTCTGGACCGAGTCAACGCCTCGCTCCCAAATACGGGCAACTAGAGCATCGCGATCGATCTGCGGCGCTGAGCTAGCGCGCTCCGCAAGCGCGCAGACATGAGCCGTTACCTCAAATGTCAGCGGTCGCTGCTCCCCTACCAATTGGGCTAGCCGGGCTAGGTCAGAAGCCATGCCCGACAGCTTCTGGTGCGCATCGCGCATCGCAGACAGTTCCTTGCCTACGACGAAGTCTCCAGGAACATTCGACAAGTCTTGCCTCGTCTGCCCCCACTCCTGCTCAAGTGCGGATTCGCATGCAAACTCGTTACAAGTTTGGCGCAGCTCCTGCGCCCGCCGGACGTCTTCGATGAGGCTTTCGGGGCCTGCAGGCGCCTCCCACGAGGCGTCTGCGAGTGCGTCGGACCCGAGGGGCGGTGCCGTCAGCAGAATCTTGGCTCGCTCGATTGCGGCTTGGGGCGCGTCGAGGCGGTCGGAGAACTGAAGTTCGAGCATGCCGGTCAGCTCAACGGCGCGTTGCCTCCAGTCCTTCAGTTTATTGGCAAGGTCAGCGATCTCCCGAATCAACCGATCCCGATCGTTCGGCAGGAGCGCCTCATTCTCCACACCGGCCCAGGCGTGCTGGTCGGGGATGCCCATGGTGAGGACACGGTCACACAGATCCTGAAGCAGCTTCTGGTTTTCTCCCACTCTGTCCCACGCCCACTCGAGCGGCGAATCGAGCCGGATGCGTGCCGTGACATGCCCCTCCCGGCGCAGCCGAACAAGGTTGCCGAACACTTCGTAGGGCGTCAGTTTCGACGGCAGCAGTTCTTGGTGTAGGCGCAAGGCATGGGCGTTAAGCAAATCGCGTCGCTCAGTGAGCTGACGAACGATCGGGCCGCTGTCCTCATCGGCCAGTGGGCTCAAATTCCATGTCAGTCGCAGTTCTTCGAGCAGGGCTCGCTTGTTCGCCTTGTTGCTGTGAAGCTCAAGACACGCGGCGCCAAGGCGAACTTGGTCCAAGCGCCTCTTCACAACTTCCAGTGCCGCCAGCTTCTCCGCCACGAACAACACGCGCTTCTTCTCGGCAATCGCCCCAGCAATAATGTTGGCGATGGTCTGGGACTTGCCGGTGCCCGGCGGCCCTTGGACCACGATGCTCCGCCCCTTAAGCACATCATGGACGACGAGGGACTGGGAGCTGTCGCTGTCGACGACATGGCGCATATGCTCCGGGCTAACAGTAGCGTCAATGTCCTCATCGTTGGTGGAAATAGCCGCGCCGGGGAAGCCGTCCGAAACTACGCCACGAAGTGCGGGGAGCGCTTCCAGGCCACCAGACTGCTCCCAACTCACGGGATCCAGATCCCGATACATCATGAACTTAGCAAACGAGAATAAGCCCAGGACCGCATCGTCCGGCACAACTGACCAGTCGGGCTTGCCCTCAATCAGGGCGGCCACCTTGGACAGGTAGTCATCGATGTCAAGGCTTTCGAACTCATCGATCTCGGGCAGCTTCATCTCGAACTGACGTTGCAAGAAGAGCTGGAGCGACAGATTGGCGACGATCTCGTCACCCTGCCATCGAAGGTGAAATTTTTCGCCCGCATTGCTGCGCTCCAAGGCAACTGGCACCAGCACGAGGGGAGCATATCGGTCGATCTTAGGCGTGGTCGGCGCTCGCCATTTAAGGTAGCCAATACCGAGGTAGAGCACGTTGATGCCCTGCTCTTCCTGAAGCGTGCGGGCGTCGACGTAGAGGTCTAAAAGCCGCTTCTGGAGGCCGGTCGGCGTCAAGCGCGTCATCAACTGGGCGTCCCAGTGGCTGACACGGCGTCCCTGTTCGTCCAGCTCTAGGTTGGGCTGCGCCAAAAGCTCAAGGTCGTCCGGCTCATCCTCGAGAAGCGCGAGGTCGGCTTCCGCATCAACAGCGTTGACCTGGACGAGGCTGGTTAAGTCGGACTGTCCGCTTTCCTCGCCAACGGTATCGTCTACGGCCGTCTTTGGATCAGCCCTACCAGCAACGAAGGTGAAGCGCTTTCCGTCGATGACGAGCGTCTGATACATCGCTCGTGCGAGCTCATTGACCACTTCAACCGTCTTGGCGTGGCCGGAACGGGGAACGTTAAGCAACCGGTTACGGGTCGATAGGTCGAGCAGCTCCAGGCGGGCCCGATTGACCTTGTCAATCAGCGAGCCTCGCTCCCGGAGCACCGACCCGCTCTCCGGGGCGTCGACTGTCCCCTCCTGAAACGACCTTTCCATGTCTTCCCCCTATGGCCCGAAACTGGGCGCCAGAGCTATAGTGCCCCTATCTGGGCCGGCCTTCCACCCGGCGAGCGAGGGGCTCCATGGATGGCCTGCGTCCTACTGAGATCCACTGGATCGCCAACCACTACATTGGCGTGTCAGGCGGTTACCTGGGCGATTTCACCTATCCGTCCCACCGTGAGTTCTACGCCGCCTATTGCGACTTAAAAGTCGATCCCGAGGAATACCCGGGCACGACGCGCCAACGCTTCTTGGCGGTACTGTCTTCCGCTGAGCCTCGGTCTCAGGCAGCGATCGTCCGAGGCGTTGCCCGGCGCTTCCCGGTCGGCTCGGAGGTCCAGCGAACCCCGGAGGCGCGCGCCAAGTTGCTTGCAATGGCGAAGCGATGCAGCCAAATTGCCGCCGTAGAGCCGACGTCCCCGAAGCTGGCCAGCGAGCTAGTGCACCAAGCATTGGCCGACGCGGGATCGCTGTTGGAGGCACAGGGACCAGTGAGCGCCCTGGATCGCGTTCACACCGCTCTCCACGGCTACTTGAAAACGATGTGTCGGTCGGCAGGATTGGACATGTCTACGCTGCCAACGGATCCAGGAGTCACTCAGATTTTTAAGTTGATGCGTGAGAACCATCCCGCTCTGCGCGATATGGGCGTCCAAGACGATGCGATGCGCAAAATCGTCTTCTCCATTGGAAACATCCTTGACGCGCTCAACCCACTACGTAACCGCGGAAGCCTGGCTCATGCCAACGATCAACTGGTCGAGCGAGATGAGGCATTACTTGTCGTCAACTTGACGCGCAGCATTATCCAATATCTAGACGGTAGAACGCAGAGAAAATAGGCCAATAGCGCGGCACGACAGCCCCAAAAAGAGTCGACCCTGCTGCGTTTTCGTCCCCTTAGCTTAAGACCCTTCACGAACGCGGTGAAGTTGGAAATATGCGTCACTCGCAACGAGGCGGATGTGAACTACGTCCGCGCTCTCGCCCGGTTTGCACATTCCTGCATGTGCCAACCGGGCGCGCGCAGCAAAAAGCGGCCACACAGCGAATCCGTCTTATGAGCCATGCAACTACCCGAGCATTTAGTGCACAAGCGCCGTTTGAAGAATGGGGCTGGATGTCACAAGACTCCTAGACCCGACGACTGCGCGCTAGCTTGCTGACCATTGGGTTCGACAGACCGCCCCGGACAGCACGAACCACGGCCTTGCTATCTAACTCCGCGTGTGGAACTCGTTTTAGCTCTTTGTTCGGCGAACTCGCGCATCTGAGCCAACAGCCTCTCCTGCTCGTTCATGCGCAATTGGACATCACCAAATTTGCCTCTGTCACAGGTTTCACTGACGGCATGAAAATGGACCACGGGCAGCTCAAGCGCTTCCGCCATCTTGGCCATGCTCTCATTGTCGTGCATCCGATCCCCTTGCCCGTATCGCGAAAGACCAGCAACAGTCTTGGACCGACTCAAATAGTGAGGGCTTACAATGCAATTGTCTCCTGCATGCTTTCCGCCTAACAGCCAAGGCACAACACAATTCATATTCAGTGACTTATGCGTGATTGGCGGAGAGAGTGGGATTCGAACCCACGGAAGGAATGACCCTTCGCCGGTTTTCAAGACCGGTGCCTTAAACCGCTCGGCCATCTCTCCGTATCGGTAACGCCTTACGCGCCCCGCGTGCCCGGGTCATTGCAACCCGGGCAACCGGTCGGGGCAGCGTCCCCGTCCGGCATGGCTCCCCGGCATGGGCCGGGGGTCGCATTCTCGCATTTCAGGTGGGATTTGCCCACCCGCTGCCTGCCGGGCTCAGCCCGCATCCACCGCCAACGCACCCAAGGCACTCGCCTTGATCTTCTCCTTGGCCCGTTCGCACGCCCCGCCGCAATCCAGGCGCGAGGCCTCCAGCTGCGGCGGCAGGTGTTCGGCCAGGAAGTCGATGAACACGCGCACCGCCGGCAGCAGGCCGCGGCGGGAGGCGAAGACGGCATGGCAGATGCCCTGCGGCAGCGACCAGTCCGGCAGCACCACTTCCAGCTCGCCGTTGCGCACGGCGTCGGCGCAGACGGTCTCCGGCAGCATGGTGATGCCGAAGCCGTCCTTGACCATGCTCTGCAGCAGCGGGAAGTCGAAGCCGGCCACGCGTGGCTGCAGGTCCACGCGGCGGACCGCGCCTTCGGGGCCGTGCAGTTCCCAGCGCTGACGGGCTTCGTCTTCGCTGATGCTCAGGGTGACGTGGTTGGTCAGCTCGTCCGGGTCCTTCGGGCGGCCAGCGCGATCCAGGTACTTCGGGCTGGCCACCAGCAGTTCCTGCACCTGGCCGAAGCTGCGCATCACCAGGCTGCCGTCGTCATCCAGGCGCGAGCGGACGCGCAGGGCGACGTCGTAGCCTTCGTTGATGATGTCCACGCGGCGATTGCTGATGTTCAGCTGCAGCCGCACCTTGGGGTACTGCGCGAGGAAAATCGGCAGCAGCTTGGGCAACTGCATCTGCGCCAGCGACACCGGCACGCTGGCGCGCACCAGGCCACGCGGCTCGGCACTGAGGCGGTCGACCACTTCGCGCGCGGCCTGGGCCTCGGCGAGCATGGTCTGTGCGTGGCGATGCACGCTGGTGCCGACGTCGGTCACTGCGAAGCGGCGCGTGGAGCGCTGCAGCAGGCGCACGCCGAGGTCGGTTTCCAACTGGCTGATACGGCGGCTCAGGCGGGATTTGGGGATGCCGAGCGCGCGTTCTGCTGCGGCGAAGCCACCATGATCCACCACCATGGCGAAGTAGTAGAGGTCGTTGAGGTCTTGCATACCGAAGTTCCAGATATAGAACAATACGTGGTATTCAATCACCTTTATTCCAAACTGGCAACAACCTAACCTGTTCTCCGTCGGCGGCGTCCCCCGCCCCTCCCCAGAATCAGGTGATTGCCATGAAGCTTCTTCACATCGACGCCAGCGTGCTTGGCGACAACTCGGTTTCCCGCCAGCTCTCCGCCGCCGTGGTCCAGCAGTGGCGCGACCAGGTGCCGGGCCTGGAGGTGAGCTATCGCGACCTCGACGCCCAGCCGGTCCCGCACCTGCGCAGCTCCTCCCTGGCCCAGTCGGACCCGGCCGAAGTGGCCGATGCCGAGCAGGTGCTGGAGCAGTTCCTGGCCGCCGACGTGGTCGTCATCGGCTCCCCAATGTACAACTTCAGCGTCGCTTCCACCCTCAAGGCGTGGATCGACCGCCTGGCCGTGGCCGGCCGCACCTTCAAGTACACCGAGAATGGCCCGGTGGGCCTGGCCGGCGGCAAGCGCGTGATCGTGGCCAGCAGCCGCGGCGGCCTGCATACCGGTGCCCCGACCGATTTCCAGGACCCGTATCTGCGCCAGGTCTTCGCCTTCTTCGGCATCGACACTGTCGAGTTCGTGCGCGCCGAAGGTATCGCCTACTCGCCGCAGCACCGCACCGATGCGATTGCCCAGGCGCTGGCAACGCTGCCGCAGCCGCGTGAGCTGGCTGCGGCCTGAGCTGCACCCCCACGCCACTCCCTCCCCCTCGTCGTGGTGGCGTGGTGCGCGGCGCCGGTTTTCTCTCCCCTGCCGGCGTTGCGCCTGATGGCCCCTCCCGGGGCCATCTTTTTTTTCGATGACGCAACTGCGACACCCGTACTGGGCGATGCCGACAGGCGCCTCTAGGCTGGTGACCCACCTTGTCGGAGGCGCTGCATGCGCTACCTCGTGATTGCCCCGCACCGCAGCGCCTTTCCGCACCCGCTGGTTGTTGAGCGCGGCCAGGCATTGCAGGTCGGGCGCCGCTACCAGGGCGATGAAGGCTGGGACGACTGGTATCTGTGCGAGGTGCCTGGGCAGGAGCCGGGCTGGGTGCCGGCGCAGATGATCGTGCGCGATGCACAAGGTGACGCGTTCGCCCAGGAGGACTACTCCGCATGCGAGCTCGATGTGGACCCGGAGCAGGAGCTGGTCGGGGCGCGCGTGGTCAACGGCTGGGTGTGGTGCGTCGCCGCTGAGCGCGGCGCCGAGGGCTGGGTACCGCTGCGGGTGCTGCAGGCCAGGTGATGCCGCGGACGGCAACAAAAAACCCGCCTTGCGGCGGGTTTCTCCTGGATCAGCCGATGACGTCCAGGCCGCCCATGTAGGGCTTGAGCGCGTCCGGCACGGTGATGCTGCCGTCGGCGTTCTGGTAGTTCTCCATCACCGCGATCATCGCGCGGCCCACTGCCACGCCCGAACCGTTGAGCGTGTGCAGCAGTTCGGGCTTGCTGGTTTCCGGGTTGCGCCAGCGCGCCTGCATGCGGCGCGCCTGGAAGTCCCCGCAGTTGGAGCACGAAGAGATCTCCCGGTAGGTGTCCTGCGAGGGCAGCCACACTTCCAGGTCGTAGGTCTTGATGGCGGCAAAGCCCATGTCGCCGGTGCACAGCAGCACCTTGCGGTACGGCAGGCCGAGCTTCTCCAGCACGACTTCGGCACAGCGGGTCATGCGCTGGTGCTCTTCATCACTCTGCGCCGGGGTGCAGGCAGCCACCAGCTCCACCTTCTCGAACTGGTGCTGGCGGATCATGCCGCGCACGTCGCGGCCGCCACTGCCGGCTTCGGCGCGGAAGCACAGCGAATGGGCGGTCATGCGCAGCGGCAGCTGCTCGGCGTCGACGATTTCATCGCGCACGATGTTGGTCAGCGGCACTTCCGAGGTCGGGATCAGGTAGCGCGTGGACTCGCCGACGGCCGTCTTGAACAGGTCGTCCTCGAACTTCGGCAGCTGGCTGGTGCCACGCAGCGACTCGGCGTTGACCAGGGTCGGGACGTTGGTTTCTTCATAGCCATGCTCGCCCGTGTGCAGGTCGAGCATGAACTGCGCCAGCGCACGGTGCAGGCGCGCGATCGGGCCGCGCAGCACGGTGAAACGCGAGCCGGACAGCTTGGCCGCGGTCTCGCCATCCAGCCAGCGGTTGCGGGCGCCCAACTCGACGTGATCGAGCACCGGGAAGTCGAACGCGCGCGGGGTGCCCCAGCGCTTCTGCTCGACATTCTCCGATTCATCCTGGCCGGCCGGCACGTCCTCGGCCGGCAGGTTCGGGATGCCCAGCGCGATCGCTTCGATCTTCTCGCGCAGCACATCCAGGGCCACTTCCGAGGCCTTCAGTTCATCGGCGAAGGCAGCCACCTCGGCCATGATCGCCGAGACGTCCTCACCCTTGGCCTTGGCCTGGCCGATCGCCTTGGAACGGCTGTTGCGCAGGCTCTGCAGCTCCTGGGTACGCACCTGGATCCGCTTGCGATCGGCTTCCAGCGACTCCAGCCCGGAGACATCCAGCTCGAAACCGCGCGAGGAGCGCAGGCGTTCGGCGAGGTCGGCGGGCTGTTGGCGGAGCAGGGCTGGATCGAGCATGGCGGCAGAGGGGTCTACGGGTTCGGAGGGGGATTATCGCCTGTTATGCGTTTTTCTGCCGCCGGTTCATCGCCGGCGTGGCAGAATCGCGGTGATCCATACGGTATGCCCCATGTCTGCTTCCCGCTCGACTCCTGGCAAGAACATCACGTTCCAGCTGCCCCGCCGCAGCCTCAAGATCGCCGCGATCGCCTTCGGCGTGGGGATACTGCTGTTCCTGGTGGTGTGGCTGAGCAGCCGCAATGACGGCTTCTACAAGGCCGACCCGGCCGCGCAGACCCCTGCCCAGGTGGCGGAGGTTGAACCGCTGCCCGAGCCGTTGGCCGCTGCCGCCGGTTCCAGCGACATGCCCGACGCCAAGGCACCGCCCGCGAACGAAGAAAAGCCGCAGTTGGTGGAGACCGCCCCGCCGCCACCGCCAGCCGCCCCGGCTGCGCCTGCGGCACCACCGGCTTCTACCGCGATGGCGCCGAGCGACCGCCCGCAGCCGATTGCCGACCAGTCGCCGCCGCCCAGTTATCCGCCCGCCGCATTGCGCCGCGGTGACCGCGGCACGGTAGTCGTGCGCGTGGATGTGGATGCCACCGGCTATCCCTCGGCCGTGACGTTGATCCAGCGCAGTGGTTCACGCGACCTTGATCGTGCCGCGTCCGATGCGGTGCGTCGCTGGCGCTTCCAGCCGGCACAGAACAACGGCGTACCAGTGCCTGGCAGCCTGGAGGTGCCGTTCGACTTCACGCCGCAGTGATTCGTTGCGGCGTCACCCCCGCGATTTCGCAACGGCTCAGCAAACTGAACCTTGATGGCAATGCAGTCGTCGCGTTGACGTTGCGCTGACACATCCGCAACTGCATACGGGCAAGACTGCGGGCGTCACATCGACACCAGGAGTCAGCCATGAGTGTTACCCATGCCCCGGACATGCCCCGCTCGCCGCAGCACCAGCGCGACGTGATCGATGAGCCGCACAATCGCCGCACGTCACCTTGGTTGTGGGTGGCTCTGATCGTGGCGATGTTCGCCGCCGCGCTGGTGTGGCTGCGTTATGCCACCCCGGGCGATACCAACGACGCACCGGTGGGCCAGCGCATGCTGCCCGCCACCGAGACCGCGCCCGTGGCGACCACGCCCGCCCCGACGGACCGCCAGGCGGCTCCGGCCACCGAGCAGCGCAAGGCGACGCCGGCGGTACGCAATCGTGAGGCCCGCCCGCTGGCCAGCAACGCCAAGCCGGCCTACCCGCGCACTGCCCTGCGCAGCGGCGTGCAGGGCAGCGTGGTGGCCAGCCTCAACGTAGATCCCCGCGGCCAGGTGACCGAGGCGAACATCGTGCAGCGCAGTGGCACGCGTGACCGCGATCTGGATCGTGCAGTGCTGACCACCGTGCGCGACTGGAAGTTCGAGCCGGCGATGCACAACGGGCGTGCCGTAGCGAGCGTCGTACGCGTTCCGGTGGACTTCCGTACCGAGCGCTGATCGGATGCGCTGAGGCGGAAACGAACAGGGAGGCCAATGGCCTCCCTTTTTCGTCCCGCATGTCGAAGCGACGGAGCGGGATGGTACCGGGCGCTGCCCGGCAACCGCATATCTCGACGCAGCGCCCGGACAGACCCGGGCGCTGCGTCAAGCGGCCTTCAGACCGAAGCCTGCGCCGGTTGCCAGACCATCGAAATCCGGGAACGAGGTCGCCACGTTGGCGATGTCATTGACCCGCACCTCGCCCGTGCTGAGCTGGCCGGCAATGGCGAAGGCCATCGCGATGCGGTGATCGCCATGGCTTTCGATGGTGCCGCTGCCCAGCGCCGCGCCGCCATGGATCGTCGCACCGTCCTCGGTCTCGTCGACCTGCACGCCCAGGGTGCGCAGGCCGGTCGCCATCGCGGCCAGGCGGTCCGATTCCTTGACCCGCAGTTCGGCCGCGCCGCGCACCACGGTGTTGCCCTGCGCGGCGGCTGCGGCGACGAACAAGGCGGGGAATTCATCGATCATGTCCGGCACCAGCGCTTCGGGAATCTCGGCGCCGTGCAGGGGCGCGTAACGCACCACCAGATCGGCCACCGCTTCGCCCCCCTGCTCGGCATGGTTCTCTTCGGTGATGTCCGCGCCCATCAGGCGCAATGCGGCCAGCAGGCCAGTGCGGCGCGGGTTGAGACCGACCGCGCGCAGGCGCAGTTCGGAACCCGGAATGATGCTGGCGGCCACCAGGAAGAAGGCGGCCGAGGAGAAGTCAGCCGGCACCACGATGTCGGTCGGGCGCAGCCGCTGGCCGCCGCGCAGGCGAGCCCGGCCCGGTGAGAACTCGATATCCACGCCGAATGCGCGCAGCATGCGCTCGCTGTAGTCGCGGGTCGGGTGCGGCTCGGTGACCGAGGTTTCGCCATCGGCATACAGTCCGGCCAGCAGCACAGCGGACTTCACCTGCGCGCTGGCCACCGGCGAGGCGAACGCAATGCCCTGCAGGCTCTGGCCACCGTGCACGCGCAAGGGCGGGGTGCCGTCGGCCTCGGTATCGATCTTCGCGCCCATCTGGGCCAGCGGACCGGTCACGCGACGCATCGGACGGCGCGACAGCGATTCATCGCCAACCATCACCGAATCGAACGGCTGTGCGGCCAGCAGACCGGCCAGCAGGCGCATGCCGGTACCGGCATTGCCGCAGTCCAGTGGTGCGCTCGGCGCCTTCAGGCCATCCACGCCCACGCCATGCACGATGCGCTGCGAGGGCGACGGGGTGTCGATGCGCACGCCCATCTGCGAAAAGATCGCCGCCGTCGCGCGGGTGTCTTCGCCTTCCAGGAAGCCATCGATGCGCGAGACGCCATCGGCCAGCGCGGCGAACATCACCGAGCGATGCGAAACGGACTTGTCGCCGGGAATGGTCAGGCTGCCCTGCAGGGGCTGGCCCTTGTGGGCGATCCAGTACGGAGATGCGGTCATCGGAAATCCTATGGGGCGGGCCGCCGCGGCGGCGATGCAACGGTATGCGGGAGGGGCTGCAGCGCCCGCCGGGGCGCCGGGCCGGACGCAGCGCGCGGGGCGCTGCGCCGTCGGATCAGGGCACGGCGACCGGATAGGAGCCGAGGATCTTGATCTGCGCCGAGTGGGCTTTGAGTTCGGCCAGCGCCGCCTGCATCGCCTCGTCCTCGACGTGGCCGGCCAGGTCGATGAAGAAGCCGTACTCCCACTTGGCGTTGTGCGAGGGCCGCGACTCGATCCGGTTCATGCTGATGCCATGCCGCGCGAACGGGCTGAGCACGTCGAACAGTGCGCCGGGCTTGTCGTGGATGAACACCAGCACCGAGGTGCGGTCGTGGCCGGAGGTCGGGAAGATGTTGCGGCCGATGACCAGGAAGCGCGTGGTGTTGTCCGCATCGTTCTGGATCGGCTTGGTCACCACCTTCTTCAGCCCGTACACATGCCCGGCGCTCTCGCCACCGATCGCGGCGGCGTCGTCGGCGTTGCGGGCGCGGCGTGCGCCTTCGGCATTGCTCGAGACCGGGATCTTCTCGGCCTTGGGCAGGTTGGCGCGCAGCCACGAGGAGGTCTGCATGAACGATTGCGGGTGGCCGTAGACGCGTTCGACATCCTCCAGCCGGCCACTGCGCGACATCAGGTACTGCTGCACGCGCAGTTCCACTTCGCCGCAGATTTTCAGGTTGGAGGTCAGGAACATGTCCAGGGTGATCTGGATGGTGCCCTGCCCCGAGTTTTCCACCGGCACCACGCCGAAATCGGCGTTGCCCGCTTCCACTTCCTGGAACACTTCTTCGATGCTGGCCAGCGGCAGGCCCAGCGCCGAGCGGCCGAAATGCTTGAGCACGGCCTGCTGGCTGAAGGTGCCTTCCGGGCCGAGGTATCCGATCTTCAACGGCTCCTGCTGGGCCAGGCAGGCGGACATGATTTCGCGGTAGACGTGGACCAGCACTTCATCGCTGAGCGGGCCCTCGTTGCGGTCCACCACCATGCGCAGCACCTGTGCCTCGCGCTCGGGGCGGTAATAATCCACGGCAGCGGCGAGCTTGCCCTTGGCCTTGCCCACCTGGTGGGCGAAGTTGGCGCGCTCGGCGATCAGCGCCTGGATGCTGCGGTCGATGTGGTCGATCTTGGCGCGCACGTCCGACAGCACGGGCGCGGCAACGGCCGGTGCGGCATCGCGCTTGGCGGCCTTGGCCTTCTTCGCGGGGGCAGCAGCCTTGGGCGGGGTCGGCGCCGGCTTGGCGGCCTTGGGCTTGGCGGGTTTGGTGGCCATCTGGGTTCCAATTGCAGTGGGGCGGCGAGCGCCCCGGGAAAAACGAATGCGTCAGCCGTTGCGCTGCTGGAAATCGCGCATGAAGGCGGCCAGCGCCTGCGCGCCTTCCACCGGCATGGCGTTGTACAGCGAAGCACGGATGCCGCCGACCGCCTTGTGCCCCTTCAGCGCCAGCAGGCCGGCCGCTTTGGATTCACTGACGAAACGTGCGTTGAGCGCGTCATCCGGCAGGAAGAACGGGATGTTCATGCGCGAGCGCGCGGCCGCTACGACCTCATTGCGGTAAAAGCCGCCGGACTGGTCGATCGCCTCGTACACCAGGCCCGACTTGACCGCGTTGCGGCGCGCGAATTCTTCCACGCCACCTTCGGCGAGCATCCACTGGAACACCAGGCCGGCCAGGTACCAGTTCCAGGTCGGCGGGGTGTTGAGCATGGAATCGCGGGCGACGTGCGAGCGGTAATCGAAAATGTCCGCGCGCGGCTGGCCGCTGCGCTCGAGCAGGTCCCGGCGCACGATCACCACCGATACACCGACCGGGCCGAGGTTCTTCTGCGCGCCGGCGTAGATCAGGCCGTACCGGCTGACATCCAGCGGCTCGCTGGCAATCGACGAGCTGAAATCGGCGAACAACGGCACATCGCCCACGTCCGGGGTGTCACGGAACTCGACCCCGTGGATGGTTTCGTTGGCGGTGATGTGCACGTACGCGGCATCATCGGAGAGCTGCCAGCTGGCGCGTGCCGGGATGTCGTGGAAGCCGTTGGCTTCGCTGCTGGCAGCGACGTTGACCGGGACATACGGGCTGACCTGCTTGATCGCGGTCTTGCCCCAGTGCCCGGTGAGCACGTAATCCACCCTCTGGCCGGGCTGGGCGAAGTTGAGCGCGAGCAGGGCCTGCTGGGTGGTCGCACCGCCGGCCAGGAACAGCACCGCGTACTCGTCCGGGATGCCGATCAGGCGGCGCAGATCGGCCTCGGCCTGGGCGGCGACAGCCATGAACTCCGGGCCGCGGTGGCTCATTTCAACAATGGAGGCGCCCGCGCCGTTCCACTCCAACATCTCTTCCTGCGCCTGGCGCAGGACCGATTCCGGCAGGGTTGCAGGGCCGGCACTGAAATTGAACGCGCGCGTCATGTCACACCTATGGGGCAAGACCCCTAGTATGCCGCAGCGCACCAGCCTTTAGGCCTTGCAGGACAAGGCGAATTTGGTTGCAAACGAATCTAATGGCCCACGCCAGGCGTGCTTGGTTGCCGGCCAGCGGCCGGCACTACCTCGCCCCGAACCAGAGCAGGCCGCTGATCGCTGCCGCGAGCAGCAGCGCACTGACCAGCAACCACGGCCAGCGGCTCACCCGCTTCGGCGCAGCCACCGGTTCCGGGCGCTGGCGCGCTTCGAAGCCGTCGTCTTCTTCCTCGACCACGATGCGCTTGCGGCCGTCATGCGGCACCTCGAGCACGAAGCGGTGCTGGGCGTCGAAGACCAGCTGGTCACCGGGCTGCAGCCAGCAGTGGCGAACAGTGACGCCATTGACCCGGGTGGACTCGCCGGCGCCCAGGTCGCGCAGCAACAGACGCTCGCCGTGCTGCTCCAGGCGGGCGTGCTGCTCGGCGAAGGCCGGATCGTCGATGACGATGTCCGCCTCCGGCCCCCGTCCGATCACGCGTGGACGATCCAGGGTGAAGCTGCGCCCGTGGTGCTGGCCGCCGACCCCGCGCAGCAGGCGCTGGTCATCGCTGCCGTCATCACTACGCGGCGGCGCATGCACGACCGCCTCGCAGCCGCCCTGCACCACCATTTCCACGCCATCGGCATAGACAGCGTCACCGGCACGCAGCAACGCCATCCGGCGCACCGGGCGACCATTGACGTGGATGCCGCGGATGCCGCTGGCGACCTGCAGCCACAGGCCGCGGTCATCCAGGCAGAACTGGGCCAGCAACAGGGTGCCGGGAGTGTCATCGCCAAGCCGGACGGTGCCGGAAGCATGGCGCACGATGCGCTGCACCCCGGGCCGCAGGGGCTGGTCGGGATGTTGGCGTTGAGTAAAGTGGACTAGCAGGTTCTGCACGCGGCGCAGCCTAGCAGGTTGAATGTCAGGGAAGAAGAAGTGTGACGCAGACCTTGGAGTTGTGCCTGAGGATGCGCACAATGCACGCCCGAATCCGCGCCGTTGTCCGCCAGGAGGCTGTATGTCCACCATCGATATCCGTCACGCCCACTCCCTGCCCGCCGAAAACGCGCGCAAGGCCATCGAAGAAGTCGCTGCCAAACTGTCCGAGCGTTTCGGCCTGCAGTCCAACTGGGTGGGCGACGTGCTGAACTTCAGCGGTTCCGGCGTGGATGGCGCGATCGCGCTGCAGCCCGGCCAGGTGCAGGTCACCGCCAAGCTCGGCTTCCTGCTCTCGGCCATGAAGGGCATGGTGGAAAGCGAGATCCAGCGCGTGCTGCAGGAAAAGCTCGGCTGAACCGACGCCCGGCCCGGCGCTGCGCAGGCGCCGGCCATCACATCGCTTGAAGCCGGCGATGCATACGATCCAAGGGTGTCCACCCACAGGGATCGCCCCATGACTTCACCCAACGACTTCGACGATCGCATCCCCGGCGAGAAGCCCTCGCTGCAGGACCAGGCCGAGCGTTTCTCGCGCAAGCTGACCGACTCGGCCCAGCAGATCTGGCTGGCCGGCCTGGGCGCCTTCGGGCGCGCACAGGCCGAAGGCAGCCGGGTGTTCGACAACCTGGTCAAGGAAGGCGAGAACATCGAGGCGCGCAACCGCGAGCAGTCTGGCGACGCGCCACGCTGGCGCGACAATGTCGAGGAACACCTCGGCGAAGCCCGCGAGAAGGCCAGCGGCACCTGGGACAAGGTCGAGAAGGCCTTCGATGACCGGGTCCAGGGCGTGCTCAAGCGCCTGCACATCCCGACTGCCGAGGACGTGGCCGCGCTCAATGCCCGGATCGACGCGCTCAACACCCGGGTCAACCGCGCCGAGGCCCGCAATGCCTCGCCATCGGCCGATCCGTCCCCGGGCACGCACCAGTCGCCGACCTCCGACGCCTGACTGCTCCCTTGATTGTTGCAAAGCAGCACGACTTTGTTGACAATCGAAATCGACCCGCCAATCGCTTCCACCGCCGTTTGTTCCCTCCCCTCACGGCTCTGGATTGGCGGGTTTTTTGTGGGCGTTCGATCCGCCGCAACGCCACAAAGTGAGACGGCCGTCACCGACGTGATCGCCGGATGCCGGGCGGCGCGACATCCACGCGCCGCAGACGTGCAAAGGCGCATATAAACTGTCTATCGCACTTCCCTGTTCATATCCCCCTGCATGCTCTCCTGGATTCTGGCCCTGCTGTTGGCCCTCATCGTCTGGTTCCTGGCCACGGCCTACTTCTGGCTGATCAAACGGAAGCGCAAGGAGACCCAGCTCGGCCTGAATGCGTTGGCCGGCATGCACTGGCGCGAATTCTCCCTGATCGTGCGCCGCGCGATGCACGAGCAGCGCGGCCTGCAGGACGTCCCCGATGAGGCGGTCGACAGCCGCGAGCCCCGTAGTGATTTCCTGATGCACGACGGCCCGCAACGCTGGCTGCTGTCGTGCAAGCACGGGCGCGCCTACCGGATCGGCACGGCGGCGGTGAACGAGCTGGGCGCCGCCGCGCGCCTGGCCGGCGCCCGTGGCGGGATCCTGATCACCGAGGGCAAGGTCGAGCGCGATGGTCGCATCGCGGCTGAAAAGCAGAACGTCGAGGTGCTTGACGGCCCGCTGCTGTGGCCGTTGCTGCAGCCCTATCTGCCCGGCGACATGGAAGCACGCGTGCAGGCCGGTGCCCGCCGCGAGGCGATCCGTCGCATCTCGATCGCGGCGCTGGGCGCGGCGACGCTGGGCCTGATGGTCGGGCTGGGCTCGCTGACCGCCGGGCTGGAAAAGGAGTGGGCCGACGCGCCGGCCGCGACCCCACCGGCGGTGGCCTCGCCAACTGCTGCGACGGCAGCAGCCATGGCACCCACCGGTGCCGCACCCGCATCTGCGACAGCGCAGGCGCCGGCAACGCCGGCCGCCGATGCCGCCCTGCCCGCGATGGACGCCAACCCGGACAACGCCACGCTGGACCGCTATCAGCAGGAGCTGTCCCGCAAAGTCGCCACCCACCCCGGCGTGGCCAGCGGGATCTGGCTGACCCGGCAGACGCTGGCGATCAACCGCACCGGCGAGATCGAGGCGATCTGGCCGCTGATCTGCGCGGAAGTGACCCGTTACCCGGCGCTGCGCACCGTGCGCATCCAGCTCAACCCGCGCCCCGGCGTGGATGAGCCGGTGCGCTGGCGGCAATGCACGACGCTGTAAGGCTCAGCGCGCGCCCGGCGAGAACCGGGCGACCAGATCGTAGGCATCGCCCAGGAACATCTGCCGCACGCAGGTGATCGGCTGCTCGCCGCGCCAGGTGAGGCGGTCGATGACCAGGCAGGCGGTGCCTGGCTTGACCTGCAGCAGCGTGGCGGCCGCGTCATCGGCACCCCAGGCGCTGATCCGGTGCTGGGCGCGCGTCCATGACACGTTCTGCAACAGCCAACTGCCCGGGGCGGTCGTCTCGAAATCCACCTCCAGCACCTCCGGCACCCCGACCGGGCTGATCAGGCGATGCTCCAGCGCCAGCGGCCGGCCATCGGCCAGATGCAGGCAGCGGATCGCCAGCAGCTTTTCGCCGCCGGCCAGGGTGGTTTCCTCCGCTACCTGCTCGCGCGGGCGCCGATAGGCGCGCTCCAGCAACTGGTAGCCATAGACATGCCCGCGCGCTTCCACCGCCATCGCGATGTCGGGGATCTCCAGCGCCACCTGCTCCAGGTGCGGCGGCTGCCGGGCGACGAACGAGCCCGCGCGGCGGCGGCGCTCGATCATGCCGCTCTCGGCCAGCGCGGTCAGCACCTTGTTCACGGTCATCCGCGAGCAGCCGTACTGCTCCATCAGCTCGTGTTCGTACGGGATGCGGAAGCCAGGCTCCCACTGTCCACTGAGGATGCGGCTTTCCAGATCGGCGCGGATGCGCTGATTGAGGGTTGCTGCTTTCTTGCCCGTCACTCTGGATTCCTGCATGGGAGGGCCTGATCAGACCCCCAACAACGGTCGAAGTGCCGCGGCAAACCGTGCGGCCACCGCCTCGCGTTGCGGGTGGCGACCGTCACGCACCAACTGGCGCCCTTGGCGCCACACCGATCGCACGGCGCCATTACGTGCGGCGAACACCCAGCTGTCAAGCAAGGCATCGCCGTCGCGGGCGATCAGCGCCGGGTGGTCGGGATCGAGTTCGACAAGATCGGCCGGTGCGCCCGCCTGCAGGCCGGCGGCCACACCCAGCGCCTGCGCGGCACCACTCAATGACTGCTCGTACAGCCAGCGGCCGGTGGACTGGCCATCGCCCGGGGCCAGCACATTGCGCCCGCGCAGCTGCAGGCGTTGGCCGTACTCGAGCAGGCGCAGCTCTTCGGCCGCGTCGATCAGCACGTTGGAATCCGAACCGACGCCGAACCGGCCACCTGCGCGCGCGAACGCCTGCATCGGGAACAGGCCGTCGCCCAGGTTCGCTTCGGTGATCGGGCACAGCCCGGCCACCGCGCGGCTGGCCACGATCTGCCGCAGCTCCGGCTCGGTGATGTGGGTGGCATGCACCAGGCACCAGCGCGCATCCACCGGAAGATGTTCATACAGCCACTGCACCGGGCGCATCCCGCTCCACGCCACGCAGGCATCGACCTCGCGGGTCTGCTCGGCGATGTGGATGTGGACCGGGCCGGGGTTGAGTGGCAGCAGCGCGGACAATTCCTCGCCGGTCACCGCGCGCAGGCTGTGCGGGGCGAAACCGAGCACTGCATCGTCCTGACCCTGTAGCGCGCGGGTGCAGCCCTGCAGCAGCTCAGCGAAGCCGTCGACATCGTGGATCAGCCGGCGCTGGGCCGGGTTCGGCGCGGCGCCGCCGAAATCGGCGTGCGCGTAGAACACCGGCAGCAGGGTCAGGCCGATCCCGCTGGAGTGGGCCGCGGCGGCGATGCGCTCGGCCATTTCGGCGCGGTTGGCATAGCGCGCGCCGTCCGGGCCGTGATGCAGATAGTGGAACTCGCCGACCCGGGTAAAGCCGGATTCCAGCATCTCCACATAGGCCTGCTCGGCGATCGCCTGCATGGCCTCGGGCTGCAGATGCGCCAGGAAGCGGTACATCAGTTCGCGCCAGCTCCAGAAGCTGTCGCCGCTGTTGCCGCCGAGCTCGGTCAGCCCGGCCATGCCGCGCTGGAAGGCGTGGCTGTGCAGGTTGCCCAGGCCCGGCAGTGCGATCGCCAACGCGGCATCGCCCGGCTCGGCCGGCACCTCCGGGGTCACCTCGACGAGCGTGCCGCCCTGGCTGACGATGCGCACATCGCGCGCCCAGCCCTGCGGCAGCAGCGCGTGGGCGGCATGGAAACGAAGGATCGGTGCGGGGTTGGCTGGCATCACTGGACATCCCGGAAGAGGCGCCTATATTGTATAGACATATACACCGATGTGGTTGCTGCCATGCACTGTGACACCCTCTGGTACCACGCCAACCTGATCACCGTCGATGGCCCGGGCCTGGGCGTGATCGAGAACGGCGTCATTGCCGCCACCGATGGGCGCATCGTGCATGTCGGCGCGGCCGGCTCGGCGGACCATCTGCAGCCGGCCCAGCGGATCGACGGCGGCGGGCGCTGGATCAGCCCCGGCCTGATCGACTGCCATACCCACCTGGTCTATGCCGGCAACCGTGCCGGCGAGTTCGAGCAGCGCCTGCAGGGCGTGAGCTATGCCGACATCGCCCGTGCTGGCGGCGGCATCGTCTCCACCGTGCGCGCCACCCGCGCCGCCAGCGCGGCCGAGCTGCTGGCCGCCAGCCTGCCCCGGCTGGACGCCATGCTGGCCGAGGGCATCACCACGCTCGAGATCAAATCCGGCTACGGGCTGACCCTGGCCGACGAGACCAAGCAACTGCAGGTCGCGCGCGAGCTGGGCCGCCAGCGCGCGGTCGAGATCGTGCCGACCTTCCTCGGCGCGCATGCGATTCCGCCGGGCCGCGACGCGCAGGACTACATCGACGAGGTCTGCGACGTCATGATTCCGGCGGTTGCCGCCGCTGGGCTGGCCGAAGCGGTGGACGTGTTCTGCGAGAACATCGCCTTCAGTGCCGCCCAGGCCGAGCAGGTCTTCATCGCCGCGCAGCAGCACGGGCTGGCGATCAAGATCCATGCCGAGCAGCTCAGCAACCAGCACGGCGCCGCCCTGGCGGCGCGCCACGGTGCGCTGTCGGCCGACCACATCGAGCACCTCGACACCGACGGCATCGCCGCGATGCGCAGCGCCGGCACCGTGGCGGTGCTGCTGCCGGGCGCGTTCTACTTCACCCGCGATACCACCCTGCCCCCGATCGCGGAACTGCGCGCGGCCGGCGTACCGCTGGCGCTGGCCACCGATTCCAACCCCGGCACCTCGCCGCTGACCAGCCCGCTGCTGGCGATGAACATGGCCGCCACCCTGTTCCGCATGACCGTGGACGAATGCATCGCCGGCTTCACCCGTGAAGCGGCGCGTGCGCTGGGCCGCCATGACCGGATCGGCCGACTGGCGGTCGGCCTGGACTGCAATCTCGCCCTGTGGGACATCGAGGCACCCGCCGACCTTGTCTACCGCATGGGCTTCAACCCCCTGCACGCCCGCGTGATGCGCGGCCAACCCGCATGAACCCTGTGATGCCTGGAGATTCCATGAGTACTACCCTGACCCTGCACCCCGGCGCCGTCACGCTGGCGCAATGGCGCGCGATCCATGACGGCGCGCGGGTGCGGCTTGACCCGGCCTCGGCCGCGGCCGTGCTGCGCAGTGCGCAGACCGTGGCCGACATCGTCGCCAAGGGCGCGCCGGTGTACGGCATCAACACCGGCTTCGGCAAGCTGGCCAGTGTGCGCATCGAGCGCGACGATCTGGAAACCCTGCAGCGCAACATCGTGCTCTCGCACGCCGCCGGCGTCGGCGAGCCGATGCCCGCACCGGTGGTGCGCCTGATGATGGCATTGAAGCTTGCCAGCCTGGCCCAGGGCGCCTCGGGTATCCGCCCGCAGACGCTGGCGCTGCTGGAAGCCTTCCTGCAGCACGACGTCATTCCGGTGATTCCGTGCCAGGGCTCGGTCGGCGCCTCCGGCGATCTGGCCCCGCTCTCGCACCTGGCCAGCGTGATGATCGGCGTCGGCGAAGCGTTCGTCGATGGTCAGCGCCTGCCCGCGGCCGAGGCACTGGCCAAGGTCGGCCTCGCCCCGCTGGTGCTGGGCGCGAAGGAAGGCCTGGCCCTGCTCAACGGCACGCAGTACTCCACCGCCTATGCCCTGGCCGGGCTGTTCGCGATCGATACCGTGTTCCGCGCGGCGCTGGTCACCGGCGCGCTCTCGGTGGAAGCGGCCAAGGGCTCGGACACGCCGTTCGACCCCCGCATCCACAGCATCCGTGGCCAGCGCGGGCAGATCGCCACCGCTGCCGCGCTGCGCACGCTGATGCAGGGCTCGGCGATCCGCGAATCGCACCGCGACAACGACGTGCGCGTGCAGGACCCGTACTGCCTGCGTTGCCAGCCGCAGGTGATGGGCGCGGCCTTCGACGTGATGCGCCAGGCCGCCACCACGCTGGCGATCGAAGCCAACGGCGTGTCCGACAATCCACTGGTGTTCACCGATACCAACGAGGCGCTGAGCGGGGGCAATTTCCACGCCGAGCCGGTCGCCTTCGCAGCCGACATGCTGGCCATGGCGGTGTGCGAGATCGGCTCGATCAGTGAGCGCCGCACCGCGATGCTGGTCGACCCGGCGCTGTCCGGCCTGCCGGCCTTCCTCACCCCGAAGCCCGGCCTCAACTCCGGCTTCATGATCCCGCAGGTCACCGCCGCAGCGCTGGTCTCGGAAAACAAGCAGCGCGCGTACCCGGCCAGCGTCGATTCGATCCCGACCTCGGCCAACCAGGAAGACCACGTCTCGATGGCCGCCCATGGTGCGCGCCGCCTGATCGCGATGGCCGAGAACGCGGCCAACGTGATCGGCATCGAGCTGCTCGCCGCCGCGCAGGGCTGCGATTTCCATGCACCGCTGCGCTCCAGTGATGCGCTGGAAGCCGTGCGCCTGCGCCTGCGCGCGCAGGTACCGACGCTGGAAGACGACCGCTACTTCCATCCGGACATGGTCGCCGCGACCGATCTGGTCCGCAGCGGCGTGCTGGCTGAGGGACTGGCCGACATCCTCCCACCGCTGGAGCCGCTGTCATGACCGCACATCCGGACTGGCTGCAGATCCACCGCGGCGATGCACCGTTGATCGTCAGCTTTCCGCATACCGGCACCGAGCTGCCCGATGCGCTGGCCGCGCAGTTCATCTCACCGTGGCTGGCCCGCCGCGACGCCGACTGGTGGGTGCACGATCTGTATGCGTTCGCCCAGCAGATGGGCGCCACCACGATCCGCTCGGCGGTGTCGCGCTCGGTCATCGATCTCAACCGCGATCCCAGCGGCACCTCGCTGTACCCGGGCCAGAACACCACCGGCCTGTGTCCGCTGACCACCTTCGACAACCAGCCGCTGTACCGTGATGGCCACGGCCCGGACGACGCGGAGATCGCGCACCGCCGCGATACCTGGTTCATGCCCTACCACGACGCCCTCGCTGCGGAGATCGCGCGCCTGCGTGCGCAGCACGGCACCGTGGTGGTGTACGACGCGCACTCGATCCGCTCGCACATTCCGCACCTGTTCGATGGCCAGCTGCCGCAGTTCAACCTGGGCACCAATGGCGACACCACCTGCGACAACGCGCTGACCGATGTGGTCGACAACCTCTGCGCGATGAGCGGCATGAGCCATGTGCGCAATGGCCGCTTCAAGGGCGGCTACATCACCCGCCATTACAGTGACATCCCCGGCGGCGTGCACACGCTGCAGATGGAGCTGGCCTGCCGCGGCTACATGCACGAGCCCGAGGCCGTGGATGAGCACAGCTGGCCCACCCCGCTGGATCCCGATCACGCCGCCCCGCTGCGCGCCACGCTGCAGCAGGTGCTCGATGCCTGTCTCGACTTCGCTACGTCCCGGAGTGCTGCATGACCCGTCTCGATTCCACCCGCACCATCCTCGCCCCGACCGGCACCACGCTGACCTGCAAGAGCTGGCTGACCGAAGCGCCGCTGCGCATGCTGATGAACAACCTGCACCCTGACGTGGCCGAGCGCCCGCAGGAGCTGGTGGTCTATGGCGGCATCGGCCGCGCCGCGCGCGACTGGGAAAGCTACGACACGATCATCCAGACCCTGCAGCGGCTGGAGGATGACCAGACCCTGCTGGTGCAGTCCGGCAAGCCGGTCGGCGTATTCCGCACCCATGTGGACGCCCCGCGGGTGCTGATCGCAAACTCCAACCTGGTGCCGCGCTGGGCCAACTGGGACCACTTCAACGAACTCGATAAAAAGGGCCTGGCCATGTACGGCCAGATGACCGCCGGCAGCTGGATCTACATCGGCGCGCAGGGCATCGTGCAGGGCACCTACGAGACCTTCGTGGAAATGGGCCGCCAGCACTACAACGGCAGCCTGGCCGGCAAGTGGCTGTTCACCGGTGGGCTGGGCGGCATGGGCGGCGCGCAGCCGCTGGCTGCAGTGATGGCCGGTGCCTCGTGCCTGGCGGTGGAATGCCGCAGGAGCAGCATCGAGATGCGCCTGCGCACTGGCTATCTGGACACCTGGACCGACGACCTCGACGAAGCGCTGCGCCTGATCGAGGAATCCTGCACGGCGAAGAAGCCGCTCTCGGTCGGCCTGCTCGGCAACGTCGCCGACGTGCTGGACGAGCTGCTGATCCGCGGTGTGAAGCCGGACCTGCTGACCGACCAGACCTCCGCGCACGACCCGGTCAACGGCTACCTGCCGCAGGGCTGGACGGTGGAAGAATGGGACGACAAGCGCGTCAGTGCACCGAAGGAAGTGGAAGCCGCCGCGCGCGCGTCGATGGCCAACCACATCCGCGCGATGCTCGGCTTCCACTCGCTTGGCGTGCCGACAGTGGACTACGGCAACAACCTGCGCCAGATGGCGTTGGAAGAAGGCGTGGAGGATGCATTCGACTTCCCCGGCTTCGTGCCCGCCTACATCCGCCCGCTGTTCTGCCGCGGCATCGGCCCGTTCCGCTGGGCCGCGCTGAGCGGCGACCCGGAAGACATCGCCAAGACCGACGCCAAGGTCAAGGAGCTGATCCCGGACAACCCGCACCTGCACCGCTGGCTGGACATGGCCGCCGAGAAGATCAAGTTCCAGGGCCTGCCCGCGCGCATCTGCTGGGTCGGCCTGGGCGACCGTGATCGGCTCGGTCTTGCCTTCAACGAGATGGTCGCCAATGGTGAACTGAAGGCACCGGTGGTGATCGGCCGCGATCACCTGGATTCGGGCAGCGTCGCCTCGCCGAACCGCGAAACCGAAGCCATGCAGGACGGCTCCGATGCCGTCTCCGACTGGCCGCTGCTCAATGCCCTGCTCAACACCGCCAGCGGCGCCACCTGGGTCTCGCTGCACCACGGCGGCGGCGTCGGCATGGGCTTCTCGCAGCACGCCGGCATGGTCATCGTCTGCGATGGCACTGAAGCGGCGGCCAAGCGCATCGCGCGCGTGCTGTGGAACGACCCGGCCACGGGCGTGATGCGGCATGCCGATGCGGGCTATGGGATCGCGGTGGAGTGTGCGAAGGAGAAGGGGCTGGATCTGCCGGGGATTCTGGGCTGATGCGGGAGGGCCCCGGCCGACGGTCGGGGCCTTCCACATAGACCTGATTCCACCCACCAGATGCTCAATGCTTCCGGGCAAGCGAGCGCTCGTTTCGCAGGGAACGTCAGACTACCCGGACGTTCTGGGTGATGCAGGCAAGCGCAAGCCTTGTGAGTGGAAACTGCATGTGATCCATGGCGCCACGCCCTTGGCCACCGCCGGGGAATTCAGCCAGCCAACGCCCCGACCCGCTGGTACGTTGGCATCCGCTGGGCGTACAGACCGGCAAGGTCATTCCCCGTACGGACGTGGACGAAGTGCTGCTTGCCGATGCTGACGAAGTTGGCTTTAGTGGAGCTGTTCTGGAAAGTCCTTCCAACCTCCACTGCCTTCAGGGCACTGATCCACAGCCACTCGTCCCTGCCCTTGATGGCATACCATACCGGCATCCGAAACACGCGCTCGAAAGCAATAGCCTTCTTGAGCTCGTCATCCAAGGTCAGTGAGTAAAACAAGCGTCCTTTCCACTCTTTCGGCGAGAGATTCTTGGCGTCTACACCGATCATGCCCAATGCATCGAACAACAACAGGAAGTCCGGGCGTTTGACCGCTCCGGTGAACAGGCTGGCGAACGTATCCGGCTGCTGGCAAATCGCTACGTAGGGCAGTCCCTCTCGCTCGAACCACTCGGCCAGGGCAGTCTCACCTTCCAGGCCAGCAAGCGCACGCTGCTCCGCGGTGGTCCGCCATTGTCTATCCCAGCGCAGCGCCGCCTCCCGCATATCGAAGCCAGGCGCCGTTGCCTGCTCATTGGCATCGGCGTCCTCATTGCCATTCTCCGGCTGCAGGTACTCGTCCAGGTTCGCGGCATGGTCGATCGTGGCTTCATCGCTCTCCATGCCCCACTCTGCAGCGTGCCAATCCGCCATGGGCTTGCCGTGGTAAACGAAGCCGTTACGAACGTACTGGCCGATATGGTCGTCAGCAAGCGCATAAATGAAGTCTGCTGTGCGTTCGTCCACATGCGGAGCGATCGAAATATCACATACGTTCGATTTCGTATCGTAGAAGACGCGCTCTACGTGGTACTTCAACCGCCAGTCTTTCAGCGCCCCGACGAAGTTCCGCAACTCATCCATCTCCCGCGGATCGTCGTAACGGCTGTCGATGTATGGGTACTCTGGCAAATCGTCCATGTCTATTGCTCCCTGGGTTCCCCAAGCGATGCGAGCCTTGTAAAGCCACATTCGCCAAGCGCATTTACATGCAGTTCCACGATCCTATCGGCAGCAGAGACGGAATCTTGAGCAAGCGGGGTACATCCCCCCCTTTCAAGCGCGTCCCGCATTTACCGCCGAGCAGGTCTGCAACCTTACGAACCGCGTGCGGCACCACCGCTATCCGGGCTTGGGAGCGTCGCGACACCTTCGTTGAGTATTCCCATACGCCCCACAAGGGTGACGAACACCCCCTCATCCTGTTAACTTGCGCGCCCCACATGAAGTTGACAGGGTGCCGCGGCGACGCGGGCCGTGTCCGCACTGATACCGCGCACGAATGACTGCCCTCCCGAATCGCTCCACCGCCCCTGCCCTGTCGCTGCTCGCCGCCGCCCTGCTGGCCAGCCTTGCCACCACCGGCACCGCCCACGCCGCGCCTGCCGGACAGGCCGTCACCCTGGACGCGGTGAACGTCACCGCCGCCGATGCCACCGAGGCTGCGCGCCGCGCGCTTGATCGGGTGCCCGGTGCAGGCAACGTCGTCGATATGACCCAGGTCGGTCAGGGCCGCGTGGCCGGCACCGCCGATGTGCTGGCCTACCAGCCCGGCATCAGCGCGCAGAGCGCCGGCAACGAAGGCGTCAAGGTCTCCATCCGCGGCTCGGGCCTCAACCGTGCGCCGGGCGCGCATGCCTCCGGCCTGTCGGTCTCGCTGGATGGCCTGCCGCTGACCGGCCCGGGCGGTACGCCGTACGAACTGCTGGAACCGCTGTGGCTGAGCCGCGTCGAGGTCCTGCGCGGCGCCAACGGGTTCGAGCGCGGCGCGCTGGCCCTGGGTGGTGCAATCAACTACATCACCCGCAGCGGCCGCGACACACCCGGACTGGAGCTGCACTACGAAGCCGGCGCGCGCGGTTACCAGAAGCGCGGGATCAGCCTGGGCGGGGTGCACGATGCCGTCGACTACTTCCTGGCCTACACCGACACCGAGTACGACGGCTATCAGCAGCACGCCGCCGGCAAGGGCAAGGGCGCGGTGGCCAACATCGGCTGGCAACTCACCCCGGAGCTGGAAACGCGCTTCTTCCTGCGCTACCGCGAGACCGATCATGAAACCCCGGGGCGCCTGACCCGCGCGCAGATCCGCAACGATCCGCGCGCGGCGAATCCAGCCAACCTGGCGATCGACGCGCGCCGCCCGCAGCCGGGCAGCACCTGGATCGGCAATACCACGACCTACACCATCGATGAAAGTTCGTCGCTGCAGGCCGGCCTCGTGTACCACAAGTACCCGATGGACTTGAACGAAAGCCTCTACCGCCAGCAGCTGGACTACGCCAACCTCAACGGCACCCTGGACTACCGCCGCCGGCACGCGCTGTTCGGGCATGACAGCGTGACCACGATCGGCCTGCGCGTGACCCACGATCTGGACGCGAACGTGCGCGAGACCCTGCGCTTCGCCAGCAACGGCTATCCCGCTGGCACGCACACCCGCGATTTCCAGCATGACGGCACCGACAGCGTGCTGCATATCGGCAATGATCTGGCGCTGAGTGAGACGCTGCGCCTGCAGACCGGCATGGCGTTGATCCACACCCGCCGCGATGTGCAGGTGACCTGGCCGGCCACGCCGGAACGGCTGTCCGAGCGCCAATGGGACTATGCACCGCGGCTGGGCTTCACCTGGCAGCAGACGCCGCAGACGCAGTGGTTCGGCAACCTGAGCCGTTCGGTGGAGCCGGCGCATCCGTGGTCGATGATCTGGGGTTCGAACCAGTACTTCGCCGCCGGCAATGGCGCCTCCACCGGCCGCCAGCGCGCGCCGGTGGAACTGGACAACCAGACCGCCACCACGCTTGAACTCGGTGCACGCGGCGATAGCGCGCTCGGCCGCTGGGAGCTGACCGGCTACTACGCGCGCCTCAACCACGAACTGCTCACCGTGGAAGTGCAGCCGGTGCCGAACCTGTTCATCGCCGAATCCAACGCCAGCCCGACCGTGCACCGTGGCATCGAAGCGGGCCTGGACAGTGCGCTGTGGCAGGGCGTCGGCGGGCGGCTGTCATTGCGCCAGGCTTACACCTTCAGCGACTTCCGCTACCGCGATGATGCACGCTTCGGCAGCAACCGCCTGCCCGGCCTGCCGCGCCACTACTACCAGGCCGAGCTGCGCTATGACCATCCGGCCGGCTTCTACGCCGGGGTGAACACCGAGTACGCCTCGAAGATGTTCGTCGACTATGCCAACAGCTACAGCGCCGACAGCCACGTGATCTTCGGCACCCGCATCGGCTACGACGCACCCGGCGGCCGCTGGCAGGCGTGGGCGGAGCTGCGCAACCTGACCGACCGCCACTACGCCGCGACGGTCACGCCGGGCTACGACGATGCCGGCAAGGATGTCGCGCGTTCGACGCCGGGTGACGGGCGCGGTGTGTATGCCGGGGTGCGCTGGCGCTTCGACTGAGCCCTCAGGCGGTGCGGTGCCTCATACCACCGCATCGAGCTGGAACGTTTGCAGATACAAACCGAACAAGGTGACAAGCGCACCGACCAGCATGGTCAGCGCGCCTGTGCCCGCGCGATCGCCGCTTCGGCCAACGGCACCATCCGCGCATAGCCTGCCGGCGTCGGATGCACGCCATCGGCGGCCAGTTCCGGATCGAGCCCTCCATCCTTGTTGGTCATGGCCGTGTGGTAATCCAGATAGACCAGCCCCTGCTGCTCCGCATAGGCGCGCAGTGCCCTGTTGAGCGCCGTCACCTTGCCGGCAGGCTGCGCGCCGGGTTGCCACGGGTAGTCGCTGACCGGCAGCACCGAGGCCAGCACGATGCGGATGTTGTGCGCCTGCGCCAGTTCCACCATCGCGCGCAGGTTGTCTTCGATCATCGCCTGCGTGGCAGGTCCGGTGTTGCCGGCGATATCGTTGGTGCCGGCCAGGATCACCACCACGGCCGGCTTCAGCGCAATGACATCCTGCTGGAAGCGCACCAGCATCTGCGCCGTGGTCTGCCCGGAGATGCCGCGGTTGACGTAGGGCTTGCCGGGGAAGAAACCGTCACCGCCGGTTGGCCCCCAACCTTCGGTGATGGAATCGCCGTAGAACACCACGCGCCTGGTCCCGGGCGCGACGGGCGCCAGCGCCGCGTTCTCGGCGCGGTAGCGCTGCAGCTGCGGCCAGTCGAGCAGGCGCTGCTGCATCTCCGTGATCTGCGCAGGGGTCGCCTTGTCGGCGGGCACCTGATACAGCGGGTTGGTCGCAGGTGACTCCTGTGCGTGTGCGCTCGCATGCAGGGCACACGCAGCGAAGGTCGCGGCAAGCACGGCGGAACGGATCAAGGCGGTCAAAGCGCGGCACTCCGGTTGCGGCACGCCGATAGTCTCAGCGATCGGCGACCAGGGATTCAAGCTGCGCTGCGACGCGGTCGAAGGGACCGATATCACGCGTTGCCCGGCTCATCGCCACTGCACCTTCGATGCTGGCGATGATCATGGTGGCAATGCCCTTGGCCTGGTCGGACGGGCGGCCGCCGCGACTCAGCGCCTCCGTCAGCCGCGCCTCCCAACGCGCGAAGACATCGGCTGCTGCACGCTGCGCATCATCGGGGGCATCGTCGATCGGTTCTTCGACGGCCGCGGCGAGCACCGGACAGCCCATATGGAAGTCCGAACGGATCAGGCGCTCGCGCCACGCCGCCAGGAACAAGGACAGCCCGTCCGGCGCTGCTCCCTGCAGGCAGGTATCGAGCAGCGCATCGACTTTCGCGCCTGCCAGCGTGGTGGCCTCGGCCAGCACCTGCTGCTTGCCGCCCGGGAAGTGGTGGTAGGTCGAACCAAATGGCGCCTGCGCACGCTTGGCTACTTCACGCACGCTGGAGGCATTGAGGCCATAAGTGGCGAGCATCTCCGCTGCCGCAGCGACTACGCGCTGCGGGGCATCGGAATGGCGTGCACTCATGGCCGGACTCCTTGCTAAGACGGATGTCATAGATTAGCGTATTTGCGTTATGACAACTGTTATAGAAGAGCGCCTCCGCCCATGAATCTCTGGTTCCGCCTGCTGTTCCTGCTGCTGTCCTCGCCGTTCCGCTCCAAGCTGACCGCTCCGTTTGCAGTGTCGCGACTGAACTTCCGGGTGCTGCCCAATGACATCGACAGCAATCTGCACATGACCAACGGTCGCTACTGGACGATCTTCGATCTGGGCCGGCTGGATCTGGTGTTCCGGATGGGCCTGGGCCGGGTGGCATGGCGCTCCAAGTGGGCCCCGATCGTCAGTGGGGGCAGCATCCAGTTCCGGCGCGAGCTCAAGCCGTTCCAGCGTTTCGTGCTGGAAACCCGGTTGGCCGGCTGGGTCGGCACCCGCATCATCATGGAGCAGCGGGTGCTGGTCGGCGACGAGGAAAAGGTCGCCACGCGCGCCCTGCTCATCACCGGCATCTACGACCGTCGCCACCGCCGCTTCGTCTCCACCGAGCAGATGATGGAGGCCATCGGTGCCCCCAGCGTGCCGTCGCCGGAACTGAGCAAGGCGGCGCAGGCACTGCTCGCGGCGGAAGTGGCGATGAAGGAGGACTGAGGCTCGTGCCGGTTGCACGCTGACCGCAGCGCTCAGCCTGTGCGCCAAGGCAGGATCTCCGCCTTGGTCATCATCGTCTGTTCGATCAGGCGCACGCACGTCTCATTCGGACTGACCAGGAACCATTGCTCGCTGTTGCGCAGCAGTGGCAGGTCAGCGCGATGATCGGTGTAGGCCATGCGCCACGGCGGCGGGTAACCGCGCTCGGCAAGCATCGGAATCTTGTTCTCGCCAAGACAATGGTGCTCGCTGATCCACCCACCCAGGAACGGCCGCAATGTCGAGGCGACCAGCGGCACGTCCTGCAGCCCTTCGCGTTCGAGCAGCGCCCGTGCCAAGGGTTCCCAGCAGCCGGTGGCGATGACGACCTCGTCGCCCTGCGCGAGATGGTGACGCAGGCGTTCCACGCCCTGCACCAGGAACACCGGCTCCGGTCCGGCAAACACCTCATCGGCATGCGCGACCGCGAGCGCCACCAGCGCCTCACGGCGGCGGCCGAACGTGGCCATCCAGACCGCGAAGCGCACCGGCAGCCGGCGCGTGCGCGGCAGTGCCCAGAGCGGCACCAGCACCGGCAGTGCCAGCAGCACCCCGGCGATCCGCCATGGCTGGCGTCGCAGCAGCGTTTTGAAGAACCGGCTGGCGGTCTCCCAGCGGGTCAGCGTCAGATCGAAATCGAAGACCACCACAGTACGTTCGGACATCCGTGTCACTCCGTTCAGAAGACGCCCTGCACCTGCAGGTTGCCATCATTGGTGGGCGTCAGTACCAGCCCGTAAGCCTCGTTCTTGCGGCTGAATCCTGCCGAGCAGATCGCGTCCCAGCCTTGCCCGCAATCCACCTCGGGATGCACGGCGAAGGTGGGTTCGCCCGCGTTGTCGGGCGCTGCGGCGACCCACCCGGCCTTGAGCAACAGCGCTTTGGCCTGTGCATAGGGCATGCCGACAGTAACGCCGATCTCTGTCCAGGCAGGGGGCAGCGCGGGAGCATCCGCGGCGTGCACGTGGCCGGCAGAGAACAGAAACAACAGCGCCAGGAACATCGATTTCATCAGCATCACATCGCGGGACGGGGCTGCACAGGATAAAGCGCAGGATGATCCGCGGGCACGTATCGCGCCGCCACGTCAGAATCCGTCCAGCGTCCGCAGCAAGGAACCAAAGGTCAGATAGAACGAGCTGTGCCCGCCCTGTGCGCGCCCGTAGCCGAGGAACACCGGCCCGAGGAACGTATCGGCGCCGACGAACAGACTGCCGGCCGTCTGCATGCCATCGATGTTGACGTCCTCGCGTCGCTGCCAGTAACCGCCCCACTCCACGCTGCCGCCGACGTACAGCGGAATCGTCAGCAGGGAATCGGCGTGCGCGACGCGGCGGTAATACACCACACGGGCCAGTGCGGTCTGCGGCGCGAAGATGGATTCTTCCGGGTAGCCGGACAGATTTCCCAACCCGCCCAGAAAGCCGTAGGTGGCCAGCAGATCATCGCCGCCGTGCGCCGAAGAGGCGCGCAGCCCGCCGAGCCAGCGGTTGTGCCCGTGCGCCCATGCCCCATCCCACTGCACCCGCGTGACTGCGGCCGAGTTATCGGTGCCCAGCGCATCCAGGTAATGCTGGCGGGTCAGTGACAAGCGTTGCCCGCGACTCGGGAAGGCGGAGCTGTCGATCGAATCGTGGCGCAGCTGCCAGCCGACGCTGCCCATGTCGGCGCGGTAGTTGCCCAGTTCGCTGGGGTTGCCGACATCCAGCCGCAACCGCTCGCGTCCCCGCTCACCGAACAGCGCCAGCTCCCAGTCCGGGTGCGGCGAGTAGGCCCAGCGCAATCCGCCCAGCCACTGGCTGTAACGGAACTCGGCCAGTGCGCCGCCGCGCATCAGCGCCAGGTCCAGATCGGTGGCACGGTACTTGGCATAGGTGGACAGCGCATGCCGGCCGCTGCCGCCGAATGGCCGGTAATACTCGGCAAACGCCTCCTCGACTTCGCCCAGCCCCAGGCGCAGTTTAAGCTCGGCGCCCTGCTCGCTGAGCCCGGTGCGGGTCAGCTCGGTGATGAGCTGGTAGTTGCTGCTGCCATCGAAATCATCGGACAGGCGCAGCGCGAAGTGCAGGAAGTCCGGCCCCCAGCGTTTGTCCTGCGGTGCCAGGACCAGGCCCTGTTGCCCGTCGCGCTCATCGAGCCGCCATTGCACCTGCTCGTAGCGGCCTTCTCCGTAAGCGGTGGCGACCTTCTGCTCCACGCGGTCCGGCTCCAGCGGCTGGCCCACTTCCGGCTGCAGGCGCTGCTCGATGTAGCGCGCGGTGCGCGTCCTGTCGTGCAGCACATCGATGAAGGCCACGATCGGCGTCTCGTAGGCCGGCGGGCGATGCTGGCGCTGGAACGCGGCGTAGCGGGTCTGGTCCACCTGGAAGCGCCGGACGGAGACCACCTCGGCTTGTGCGGCCTGCTCTCCCACTCCCACCGCCTTCGGTGAGCGGTTGAAATCCTGGCTGCCCATGTCGCCCAGCGGCGGCGTGATCAGCAGATCCTGCGGCCCCAGCGTGGCCAGCTGCGCGAGTACTTCGCGCTGCATCAGCACGCTGGCCATCTGGTGGCTGATCGCCAGCGGCGAATCCAGTTGCGCCTCGGTCATCAGCGGCGAGCCGACCCGCGAGACGATCAGCCGCTGCGCCCCCAAGCGACGGGCCTCATCGATCGGTACGTTGTCGACCACGCCGCCATCGACCAGCAGATGGTCCTCGTAGCGGACCGGCGCGAACACGCCTGGCACCGACATGCTCGCGCGGATCGCCAAGGCCAGGTCGCCCTGCGCGAACACCACCTTCTCGCCGCTGACGATGTCGGTGGCGATCGCCCTGAAGGGAATCGGCAAGGCATCGAAGTCGCGCACCTGCCAGGTCGGCAGCAACAGGCGACGCAGCAGCATTTCCAGTTTCTGGCCCTGGATCAGGCCCTGTGGGAAGGCGATCCTGCCGTTGCTCAGGCCGACCTCCACACCGCCCAGCAGGCGCAGGTCATCTTCCTTGCGGCGCATGCTGCGCTCGTCGCGCGGCGGCTTGTCGCGCAGCACCTCGGCCCAGTCGATCCGGTCCAGCACCGCCTCGATCTCGTCGGCGGTATAGCCCGAGGCATACAGCCCGCCGACCACCGCGCCCATCGAGGTGCCGACGATGCAGTCGATGGGTACGCGCTCGCGCTCCAGTACCTTGAGCACGCCGATGTGGGCGGCGCCGCGCGCACCGCCGCCGCCGAGCACCAGGCAGGTGCGGGGGCGCTCGGGATCCTGCACCAAAGGAGCAGGATGCGCTGAAGCGCTCTGCGCGACCGCCAGCAGTGGGGCACACATCAGTGCCGCCAAGGCGGACAGCCAGCCGCTGAGATCACGCCGCATGGCGGTGCTGGTGGCGTGTGTCGGTGTCTGCTGCATTCGATCCCTCGCTCCCCGGTACCCGTCATCCCCTTGGAGCGCACTTTGCCTGCCGGGCCCGGCGAGGTCCACCCGCTGTGCCTGGCTCCTGTATCTCAACTGCCGTTGGGAACAAACCCCAGCAGCGCCACGACCAGGCAGACCAGCCCGCCAGCGAACGGCAGATACGTTGCCCACACCGGTGCCCCCTGGCCAACCGCGAAGGCGAGGAATGCCTCCCGTACGCTTCGGCCGGTCAGGAACGGGATGATGACCAGCGCCAGCAGGGGCAGCAACGATGCGAGCCCGAAACCGATCAATGCCGGGCGATGATCATTGCTGGCAAATCCCCCCAGCGGGTACAGAGCCAAGCCAGCCAGCAATCCGACGAAGAGCAGGATGTTGGCGGCCCAGATCGTGGTGCGGTGGCGGCGCCGCAGCGCGGCCCGGGACCAGCCTCGGTAGTGCACCTGCAATCCCCTCGCCCAGTACGCCACCAGCCACGCTGCGAGGGTGCCGCCGACGACACCGCTGACCGCCGGTCCCCAGGGTGGTATATCCATGCTGACATCCTTGTGCTGTTCCAGCAGTGTAAAGCCGCGGCCGCGAATGCAAAACGGCCGCCCATCGCGGGCGGCCGTTGATCTGATGCCAGGCGCTGTCGAATGACAGACGGCGCTGGCGGTGCTTCTTCAGCGTTTCGCTGATGGCGCATTCTTCACATAGGTATCGAACCAGTTGAGCATTTCCGACACCAGCTGCTCATTGGATTCCAGCGCGGTATACCAGTGCGGTTCGTGCGGCAGCATCACCAGGCGGGTGGTGCCGCCATTGCCGCGGATCGCCTGGAACAGCTTGCGCGACTGGAACGGCTCGGTGCCCGGGTTGGCATCGTCTTCGCCGTGGACCAGCAGCAGCGGCAGCTTGATCTTGTCGGCGTAGAAGAACGGCGAGGCCTTGAGATACACGTCCTGCGCCTGCCACACCGAGCGGCGTTCGTTCTGGAAGCCGAACGGGGTGAAGGTCTTGTTGTACGAGCCACTGGTGGCGACGCCGGCCTTGAACAGATCGGTATGCGCGATCAGGTTGGCGGTCATCAGGCCACCATGGCTGTGACCGGTCACGCCGATCCGGTTGCGGTCGACCACGCCCAGGTCCACCGCCTTGTCCACCGCGGCCTTGGCATCGGCCTCCAGCTGTTCCAGGTAGGTGTTGTAGGCGGTTTTCGGGTCGCCGACGATCGGGAACGAGGCATTGTCGATGATCGCGTAACCGGCCAGCAGCATCAGCCGGTACGGCGCCAGGCGAGTGAAGGTCTGCTGCGAGCCCGACACCTGTCCTGCCTGTGCGGCGTTGGCGAAGTCCGCCGGGTAGGCATACAGGATTGCCGGCACGCGCTGGCCTTCCGTGTAGCCCGGCGGGGTGTACAGGGTGAACGACAGATCCACCCCGTCGGCGCGCTTGTAGGTGACCAGGCGCTTCTTGATCTGGCGCACTTCCGGGGTCGGATCCACCAGGTGGGTCAACGCGGCCGGCTTGGACACGACCTGCGCTTCGCCCGGCTTGGCGTCTGGGACGTCCTCGCCAAGCAGGCGCACGAACGCATTCGGCGCATCGGTCACCGACTGGTGCCACGTGAGGAGGTGGCCTGGGATGGCGCTGAAGCCGATGAACTGCTCGTAGGCATCGGCATCGCTGCGGAACAAGCGCTCGGTTTTCAGGCTGCCGAGGTTGAGCGCGTCCAGGAAGGGACGATCGCCCTGCGGCGAAGCACCCTGCCCACGCAGGAAGACCGTGTTGCCTTCCTGACGCACCACGTAGGCGCCGTTGGGCAGGCGCTGGTACACAAAGTTGCCCGGGTCCTCGTACAGCTCATCGCTGGAGAGATCCCACAGCAGGCGACCTTCCTGCTTCGGGTTGTCGACGTTGACGATGCGGGTCTGGCGCCAGTGGCGGTTCTCGTCGTTCTCATCCAGGAAGGCAACGTCCGGCTGCGCGGTCCAGGCCAGGCCTTCGAAACGCTGCGCGGTGCGGGCGATTTCGGTCGGCTTGGCGGTGAACGGCGCCTTGAGCATCAGCACGCGGTCGCGATGCGGAACGGTGACTTTCCAGTCGCCCTTGTCCAGGGCTTCGGCATAGACCAGCGTGGCCGGATCGGTGGCGCGCCAATCGAAATCGCGCGGGCCCTCCGGCACGCCATGCACCGGCACGCGGTCGGCCAGCGGCAGGCTGGCGATCGGCGTGCTGCGGCCGCTGGTGATATCCAGCACGGCCACGTCATTGGCGAAACGCTGGTAGGTCACTGCATGCGAGAACGGCGCCTTGAGTGTCCTGGTGAGCACATGCACGCCATCCGGGGCAGCTCCGACGCTGTCCAGCAGCGCCGGGGCGCCGACGGTACGCACGGTGTTGGAGGCGGTATCCACCACCGCCAGCTGCGATTGGCCGTAATAGGCGAACAGCGCTTCGTCGTAGGCACTGGTCAGCGTATCGCGGGCTTCATAGGTGCTGCTCTCACCGGCAGTGCCCAGCGACTCCTGGATGTCCGGGCCGATCGCACCCTCGGCGCTCGGCGCCGGACCCTGCTTTGACGGTACCAGCTTGACCAGCAACTGCTGGCTGCCGCCCAGCCACTGCACGGTGCTGCCGAAGATCGGATTGAGGGCCACGTTGGGCACCTGGCGGATCTGGCCGGTGGCCGCATCGCCGATCCACAACTGCACGCTGTCGGCCACCACGTTCTGGAACGCAAAGCGCTGGCCGTCGGCCGACCACTGCGCCATGCCGGCGCACCCGCTGGGCAACGCCACCTTGGTGGAGCGACCGCTGGCGGTATCGACCACGGTGAAGTCGCCCACGCACGGCGGTATGCCGTAGCCGCCGGGCGTGTCGTGGCGGCTGCGGTTCTTCGGCTCCAGGCGCACGCCGGCCAGCTTCAGATACGGCTGGGCAACGCGGGTAATCGACGGGTAGGTCTGCGTCGTGGTCAGCAACAGGCGCTGGCCGGTCGGGTCGACGCTGGGCGTCGGCGGCGGCGGTGCCTTGAGCACCTTGAGCAGGCTCTCCGGCGGCGTGGCGTAGCCGGCAACGGCGGGTGTGGCAAACAGCAGGCCGAGGGTGGCAACGGCCACGGCCGCAGCCAACGAAGTACGACGGATCAGCATCCTTATCCCCTTGCAGTGTCAACGAGTGCCCGCTCAGGGGCATGGCCCGAATCTAGCACCGCTGGGCCCGATGTGAATGGGCCGGAAGGACCAACCGCCCGACACCGCAAAGCGAGGACTTCGAAGGCGCCGGATCACCCGGCTCCACTCCTGCGCGTACGCAGCCCCGGTTCGAGCCCGTGGCTGGGCCGTGCCCGATCATTCCCTGGCGCGAGCGAAATGCGCCGTGCGCAGCACCGGCTGGCCGTCGCGGAAGTAGGCCTCGGTTTCGGTCAGCACCGTGCCGTCGGCGCTGACGGTGTACACACGGGTGGAGCGCGGAATGTCCTGGTAGATGAACTGCATCACCAGTACCCCGGGGGCGGGCATCTTGCCGGCCACCCGATCCACCGGGTAGCTGCCGGTGGCCGGCGCGGGCGTGCCATCCAGCCGCATGGTCGAGGTGGCCTCCAAGCGGTTGCCGCCGTGCTCGACGATGGCCACCTGCGAGGACCACCGGTCGCCGGGCAGCTCGGCGAACGCCAGGCTGACGCTCTGCGGCCGGGCCTCGGGTGGCATCGGCAGCGAGGCCACATCGAGGGTCCAGCGCCCTGCCAGCGGCGAGGCGGCAAACGTAGAGGACGCAGGCAACAGCAACAGCGCGAATGTTGCAGCGACGAGCTTGTTCATACGGCCTCCATTGGGGGGGCAAGAAGATTTCCTGCCTTCTAGACGCCGTCAGGCAGCGGGTCAAGACGCACCGCACGATGGCCGGCTAGAATGCCGCATGCGAACCGTGCACGCCCTCCGCTATGTCACCCCGCTGCGCGAAGGAGGCTCCCTGCCGGCCGTGGTCGAGACCGACGACGACGGCATGGTGGTGCTCAAATTCCGTGGTGCCGGCCAAGGACCGAAGGCGCTGATCGCCGAACTGATCGCGGGTGAGATCGCGCGTACGCTGGGCCTGCCGATTCCGGAGATCGTGTTCGTCGAGCTGGACCGCGAGTTCGCCCGGACCGAGCCGGACCCGGAGATCCAGGACCTGATCCGTGCCAGCGAAGGCCTGAACCTGGGCAGTGATTACCTGCCCGGCGCGATCAACTACGACCCGGCCGCAATGCAGCCGGATGCCGAGCTTGCCTCGAAGATCGTGTGGTTCGATGCGTTCACCAGCAACGTGGACCGCACCGCGCGCAATCCCAACCTGATGGTCTGGCATCGCAGGCTGTACCTGATCGACCATGGTGCGGCGATGTACTTCCATCACGACTGGGCCAGTGCCGGCGAGGCCTGCAGGAAGCCGTTCGTGCTGATCCGCGATCATGTGCTGCTGCCGTTCGCCACGCAGATCGCCGAGGTCGATGCCCCTCTCGCGCTGATGCTGCCCGATCAGGAGATCGAGCGCATCGTCGGCCTGGTGCCGGAGAGCTGGCTAGTCGACGAACCCGCATTCGACAGCCCGGCCGCCTACCGCCAGGCCTACATCGATTACCTGCAACACCGCCTTCGCGCACGCGCGGCCTTTGTCCAGGAGGCCGTCCGTGCCCACGCTGCATACGTATGACTATGCGGTGATCCGCGTGGTGCCCCGCGTCGAACGCGAGGAGTTCATCAACGTCGGGGTGATCGTGTCCTGCCCGGGCGCCACCCATCTGGAAGCGGCGATCGAGCTGGACCTGGAGCGGCTGCGTGCCTTCGCCCCGTCACTGGACATCGAAGGCCTGCAGCCATGGCTGGACGCGATCGTCGCGATCTGCCGCGGCGACGCGAACGCCGGACCGATCGCGCAGCTGCCGGCCCGTGCCCGTTTCCATTTCCTCACCGCCAAGCGCAGCTCGGTGGTGCAGATGTCGAGCACGCATGTCGGCCGTACAGCCGAGCCGGCAGGCGTGGTCGAGCATCTGATGCGGAAGATGGTGCGCGTTCCGACGTAGCGCCGGGCCCTGGCCTCACCCCTTCGGCAACGCATAGGCGATCACGTAATCGCCGGCCGGGGTTTCCATGAAGTGATGCCCGCCGGCCATGATGACCACGTACTGGCGCCCGCCGAACTCATAGATCATCGGGTTGGCCTGGCCGCCGGCCGGCAGCTTGGCATGCCAGAGTTCCTTGCCGGTCTTCAGGTCGATCGCGCGCAGCAGATCATCGGTTGCCGCCGCGATGAAGATCAAGCCACTGGCCGTCACCACCGAGCCGCCGTTGTTGGGCGTACCGATCTCGATCGGCAGGCCAGAGCGGATGCCGAACGGGCCGTTGCCGCGGGCGCTGCCGAACGGGCGGTCCCACAGCGTCTTACCGGTACGCAGGTCGACCGCACGGATGCCACCGTACGGCGGCTCCTTGCACAGCAGCTTGGTGAACGGCAGGCGCCAGCCAGCGTTGACGTCGATGGCGTACGGCGTGCCCACCTGCGGATCGCCCGCCCCTTCGGCGCCGCCCTTGTCGGCGGTCACCTCTTCGCGCGGCAGCCAGCCCAGCTTGTCCGCCTTCTCGCGCGGCACCAGCCGGTTGTAGTTGGGCATGTCGTTGTAGTTGGCCACGATCACGCCGCGGCGCGGATCCACCGCCACGCTGCCCCAGTCCGAGCCCCCGTTGTAGCCGGGATACTCGATGGAATGACGGTCCGCGGTCGGCGGTGTGTAGAAGCCTTCGTAGCTGGCCTTGCGGAATTGGATGCGGCAGACCAGCTGGTCGATCGGGGTCATGCCCCACATGTCGCGCTCGGTCAGGTCCGGCTTGCGCAGCGTGTGATACAGCGAGAACAACTGGGTCGGTGAGCGCTGTTCCGGCTCCACCCCGCCAGTGGGCACCTTGCGCTCCTCGGCCGGGGTCAGCAGTTGGCCAGTGCGACGGTCGAGGACGTACATGTCGCCCTGTTTGGTCGGCAGCAGCAGCGCCGGCACCTTGCCGGCGGCGGTCGGATAATCGATCAGGGTCGCCTGCGAGCCCATGTCGTAATCCCAGACATCCTTGCGCACCGCCTGGAAGTGCCAGGCTGGCTTGCCGGTATTGACATCGATGGCGACCAGCGAGGTGGCATAGGTGTTTTCGTTCTCGGTACGCGAACCACTCCAGTAGTCGCCGGCCGAGTTGCCCATCGGCAGGTAGACCAGCCCCAGCTCGTCGTCGCCGGTCGCGGTGGTCCACATGTTCGGGGTGCCGCGGGTATAGGTCTCACCCGGCGGCGGCGCGCCATTGCGCTCGGGTCGCACCATGTCCCAGGCCCAGCGCAGCTTGCCGGTGACGGCATCGTAGGCCTGGATCACGCCCGAAGGGGCGTCGCGGCGCTGGCCATCCAGCACCTGGTGGCCGGTCACGATCACGCCCTGCACGATCGCCGGCGGCGAGGTGATGGAGACATAGCCGGCCGGGCTGTCGCCCATGCCGACAGTGATATCGACCTGGCCGTTGTTGCCGAAGCCCATGCACGGCTTGCCGGTGGCGGCGTCGACCGCGATCAGCCGACCATCCAGGGTGCCTTCGATGATGCGGGCGGCACAGGCACCACGCGGCACCTGGGTCAGCACCGGCACGCCACTGGGCACGGCCAGGTCCGCGGCCACATCGTTCAACGCCACGTCCTGCGCGGTCGCGGGCACTTCGTAGTAAGAAACGCCACGGCAGGCGGCCGTATACGGAATGGACTTGTCCTTGATCTTCGGGTCGTAGCGCCAGCGCTCGGTGCCATCGGCCGCGTTGAGCGCGACCAGTTGATTGCGCGCGGTGCACAGGTACAGGCTGTCGCCGACTTTCAGCGGCGTGGTTTCCGCCCCCCAGCGCTTCTCCGGCAGGTCGCCGGTGCGGAACAGCCAGGCCTGCTCAAGCTTGGCCACGTTGTCCGGGGTGATCTGCTGCAGCGGCGAGAAGCGCGTCGCCGCGTTGTTGCGGCCGTAGGCGGCCCAGTCGCCATCCACCGGGCGGTCGGCCGGCTGCAGCGGGGCGTCGGCCGTGGGCGCCAAGCCGGTGCTGGTCATCGGCTCGGGGAACGCGCCCTGTGCCTCGGTGACGCCGTGCGGCACGAAGGCCAGGGTAAAGGCGGCCACGAACACCAGCGCCAGAACCCCGGCGATGCCGCGCGAGACCTTGCGCGACACCGGGCGATCCAAGGTCGGCAGCAGCAGCGACAGCACGAAGCCGATGGCCACGATCAGGCCCAGCCGCGGCACCCAGCGCCAGTAGTTGCTGCCCGACTCCCACCACGTCCACAGCAGCGTGCCGACGAACACCAGCGCGAACCACAGCGCGCCGCTGTAGCGGCCCCGCCACAGCTGCACGCCGGAGATCACCAGGCCGACCCCGGCCAGCACGTAGTACCAGGAACCCCCGAGGCTGGCGAGCCAGGCGCCGCCTGCGGTGAATACAACGCCCAGCAACAGAATGACAATTGCCAGCACAGCCACCAGCCAATGGCGGGGGCGGCGGGTCTGCGTCGTGGTGGACATCGGTTTCTCCTGAAGCGCGAAGATCGCCGACGTTGCCGCCGGCCCCGCGGCTCTTATCCCACCGGGGTCGTGAACGTTGCGCGTTCTTTGCTACAGCCGCCAACGTTGGCACAGCCGACGATGAAAGCGTGCACTGCCCCTGCCCCACAACGAAAAACGCCGGCATATGCCGGCGTTCTTCGTGTCACTACCGCAGGGCTTACGCCTCCGGTGGTGCCACCACCGGGCTGGCCTCGACGGCCGCCGGCGCCTCTTCTTCCACACCCTCGTCCAGCGAGGCATCCATGCGTTCAACCGCCTGGAGCTTCTCTTCCTTGGACAGACGGATCAGGGTCACGCCCTGGGTGTTGCGGCCGACGCGCGAGATCTCCGAACCACGGGTGCGCACCAAGGTGCCACCATCGGAAATCAGCAGCACTTCGTCGCGCGGCCCCATCAGCACCGCACGCACCAGCTTGCCGTTGCGTTCGGTGGTCTGGATGCCGATCACGCCCTGCGTCCCACGGCCCTTGCGCGGGTAATCCGGCAGCGGGGTGCGCTTGCCGTAGCCGTTCTCGGTCGCGGTCAGGATGTACAGCGCGTTGTCATCGTCGGCACCGTTCTCGATCACGGCATCGCCGCCGTCGATCACGGTCTCGTCGACCTGGCTCTCATCCTCGTTCTCGTCCTCGCTGCCGCCGGCACTCTCGGCCACGATCAGGCTGACCACTTCCTCGCCCTTGGGCATCTTGATGCCGCGCACACCGGTGGCGGTACGCCCCATCGAGCGGACCTTGTCCTCCCCGAAGCGCACCGTCTTGCCGTTGGAGGCGAACAACAGGATGTCGCGCTCGCCGTCGGTCAGGCCGACGCCGACCAGCGCATCGCCCTCATCGAGGTTGATCGCGATCTTGCCACGCGCCAGGCGGAAGGCGAACTCGCTGAGCGGGGTCTTCTTGACCGTGCCGTTGCGGGTGGCGAAGAACACGAACTGGCCTTCGGCATACTCGCGTACCGGCAGCACAGCCTGGACCCGCTCACCGGCTTCCAGCGGAATCCAGTTGATGATCGGGCGGCCACGGGCATTGGAGCCAGCTTCCGGCAACTGGTGCACCGGCAGCCAGAACACCTTGCCCGCGCTGGTGAAGGTCAACAGCGTGTCGTGGGTGTTGACCAGCCACAACTGCTCGATGAAATCCTCTTCCTTGGTCGACGCGGCGCTGCGGCCACGGCCACCGCGGCGCTGGGCCCGGTAGGCGCTGACCGGCTGGCGCTTGGCATAGCCGGCATGCGACAACGTGACCACCACGTCTTCCGGGGCGATCAGGTCGAGGATGTCCAGGTCTTCTTCGCTGTGGCGGATCTCGGTGCGGCGCTCGTCGCCGAACTCGGTACGCACGTTGATCAGCTCTTCGCGGATGACCTGCAGCAGACGGTCCGGATCTTCCAGGATGTGGATCAGCCCGGCGATCGTTTCCAGCAGCAGCTTGTACTCGTCGGTCAGGCGGTCCTGCTCCAGCCCGGTCAGGCGATGCAGGCGCATTTCCAGGATCTGGGTCGCCTGGATCTCGGTCAGCTGGTAGCCGCCCGCGAGCAGGCCCACGCCCTTGGGCAGATCATCCGGACGCGAGGCTTCGGCGCCGGCGGCGCCCAGCATCGAACCGACCAGGCCCGGCTCCCACAGGCGGGCGAGCATGCGTTCGCGCGCTTCGGTGGGGTTCGGCGAGGTCTTGATCAGTTCGATCATCTCGTCGATGTTGGCCAGCGCAACGGTCAGGCCTTCCAGCACGTGCGCACGCGCACGCGCCTTGCGCAGCTCGAACACGGTGCGGCGGGTGACCACTTCGCGGCGGTGGCGCACGAAGGCCTCGAGCATCTGCTTGAGGTTCATCAACTGCGGGCGGCCATCGACCAGCGCCACCATGTTGATGCCGAACACCGACTCCATCTGGGTCTGCTGGTAGAGGTTGTTCAACACAACTTCCGCCGACTCGCCGCGCTTGATCTCGATGAAGATGCGCATGCCGTCCTTGTCGGACTCATCGCGCAGTTCGCTGATGCCTTCGAGCTTCTTTTCCTTGACCAGCTCGGCGATCTTCTCGATCAACCGGGCCTTGTTCACCTGATACGGGATCTCGGTGACGATGATCGATTCGCGGCCGTTATCCGCCACTTCGACCTCGGCCTTGGCGCGGATGCGCACACGGCCGCGACCGGTCCGGTACCCGGCGACGATGCCGGCGGTGCCGTTGATGATGCCCGCGGTCGGGAAGTCCGGACCGGGGATGAACTCCATCAGGCCGTCGACGTCGATCTCGGGATTGTCGATCAGCGCGATGCAGGCATTGATCGACTCGGTCAGGTTGTGCGGCGGGATGTTGGTCGCCATGCCCACCGCGATACCGGCCGAACCGTTGACCAGCAGGTTCGGGAACCGGGTCGGCATGACCGTCGGCTCCAGTTCCTTTTCGTCGTAGTTGGGCTGGAAATCGACCGTTTCCTTGTCGATGTCCGCCATCAGCTCATGGGTGAGCCTGGACATGCGGGCTTCGGTGTATCGCATCGCTGCGGCGGAGTCGCCGTCGACCGAACCGAAGTTGCCCTGGCCGTCGACCAGCATGTAACGCAGCGAGAACGGCTGTGCCAGACGCACCAGCGTGTCGTACACCGACTGATCGCCATGCGGGTGGTACTTACCGATGACGTCACCGACGATACGCGCCGACTTGAAGTAAGGCTTGTTGGCGTGCGCGTTGAGCTCACTCATCGCGAACAGCACGCGGCGATGCACCGGCTTGAGGCCATCGCGCGCATCCGGGAGTGCGCGCCCCACGATCACGCTCATCGCGTAATCGAGGTAACTCTTGCGCATCTCGTCTTCCAGGTTGACCTGGATGATTTCCTTGGCGGTTTCTGCCATTCGGGTTCCGTTGTCTGGTAGCGGTCCAGTCCGTCACGACCGCCCTTTCGGGGCGGTTGCGCCGGAATCTCGATTAACCGTTGGATTCTACCACAGCGGGCCGTTTTCCGCCCGCTTTTACGGGGGTTTTACCGGCAAGAATCAGGAACTTACGGGGGCGTTGCCGGGAGGCAACCCGCGCGACGCACCCCCGGTAGTGCCGGCCGCTGGCCGGCCCCGGACCTATCCGGCATCGGTGCTGTCCCAGCAAGGATGGCCAGCAGCCGGCCAGCGGCCGGCATTACCAACCACCCCCGCGCAGGCCTCAGCCGAATGCGGCCTGCATATTGGCCACCGTCGGGCTCAGGATCACCCCGCGCTCGGTCACGATGGCATCGATCAGGCTGCCCGGGGTGACGTCGAACACCGGGTTCCAGGCGGCGATGCCCTCGGCCACGGTGCGGGTGCCATCCACGCCATACAGCTCGCCCGGATCGCGCTGTTCGATCTCGATCTGCTCGCCGTCGGCAGTGTCCATGTCCACCGTGGAGGACGGCGCCACGACCATGAACTTCACGCCGTGGTGGCGGGCCGCGATGGCCAGCTGGTAGGTGCCGATCTTGTTGGCGGTATCGCCGTTGGCGCAGATCCGGTCCGCGCCCACGATCACCCACTGCACCGCGCCGGTCTTCATCAGGTGCGAGGCGGCCGAGTCGGCGATCAGGGTGGCATCGATGCCGTCCTGCTGCAGCTCCCACACGGTCAGGCGGGCACCCTGCAGCCACGGCCGGGTCTCGCCGGCGAACACGCGGGCGATGCGGTGCTGGGCCATGCCTGCGCGGATCACGCCCAGTGCGGTACCGAAGCCGGCGGTCGCCAGCGAACCGGTATTGCAATGGGTGAGCACGCCGCTGCCCGCCTCGATCAGGCCGGCACCCAGCGCGCCCATGTGGCGGTTGGCGGCCAGGTCTTCCTCGGCGATCGCCTGGGCCTCGTCAGCCAGTGCCTGCTTCCAGTCGGCACCAGCCGGAGCCAGCGCGCGACGCATGCGCGCCAGCGCCCAGGCCAGGTTCACGGCAGTCGGACGCGAGGCGTTGAGGCGCTGCAGGGCCGGTTCCAGCTTCAACAGCGCCTGCGCGCCATCGTCGGCCTGGACCTCGTTGGCCGCCAGCACCACGCCCCAGGCGGCGGCAATGCCGATCGCCGGTGCGCCGCGCACGGTCAGCGCGTGGATGGCCTCGGCGACGGCATCGCTGTCGCGGCACTCCACGTGCTCGACGATGAACGGCAGTTTGCGCTGATCGAGCAACTGCAGGCTCTCGCCGGTCCACAGGATCGGGCGGATGTGGTCGTAACGGGCGTAATCGATGTCGGTGGATGCGTTCATCGGGCCATTGTAGCGGCGCGCCGATGCAGGCGGAATCGCGTGCTCAGTTGACCGCGAACTCAGCGCGGCAGCCCTTGTCGACCCACACCCCGCGGCTGTCCCAGCCCCAGCTGCTGCCCTGCTCGCAGGGGGTGCCGGAGAGCTGCTTGGACAGAGTGACGCCGTGGGTGATGCCTGCACCACAGAACCGGCGCTGGCGGGACTTGGATTCACAGACCAGCAGGCGCGGCACGTTGAGGAACCCGCTGCCGTCGGCCGCACCGACTTCAAACTCGCCCTGGCAGCCACGGGTCACCCAGATCTCATTGCGGCGATAGCCCCAGCTGTGGCCTTCGCGACACGGCAACGCAGTGAGCTGGCGCAGCAGGCGGACCGGTGCGCCCTGCAGCACGACCGGGCAGTTCTGCGGGCGTCCGCTGGATTCACAGCGCACCACCCGGCGGGTACGTCGCTCGCCCTCGGCACGGGGCACCGCGGCCACGGTGCGTGCGCGGAATTCGGCACGACAGCCCAGGGTGACCCAGACGCCGGAGCGATCGGTGCCCCACTCCGAGCCACGCACGCAGCTGTTGTCGGAGAGCTGGCGGATCAGATCCACCCCGCCCTCGGTCGGCACATCGCAATGCACCCATTCCATGTCGCGCGATTCACAACGCACTACCTGGCCGGCATAGCCGCCCGCCTGCGCGAACGCCGTTTCAGGCATCAGTGCAGTCCACAGCAACATCGGCCACAAGGGCATGCCCACGCCTACCAACAGCTTCATCAACACGATCCCCGCCACGCCTGAACAATCACATGACCCACCTTCGGACATCCGGTGTGATCAGAGCATCATCATGCAGCCCGTGCAAGACGCGAATGCGTCAAAACGACTCAGGCGTGGGCGAAATCAAAGGCCAGTACGTCGGCGATGCGGCCGGTGCGGTTCATCGCCATCAACAGGCGGTCGACACCCACCGCGACACCGGCGCAATCGGGGAGGGCCGGGAGGGCCGCGAGCAGGTGTTCATCCAGTGGCGGAAGGACAGCGCCGCGCGAGGTGCGCAGGGCATGGTCACGCTCGAACCGCGCGCGTTGTTCAGCCGCATCGTTCAGTTCGTGATAGCCGTTGGCCAGCTCCACACTGCCCAGATACAGCTCGAAGCGTTCGGCCAGCGGCGGCGTGCCCCGCCGGATCCTGGCCAATGCCGCCTGGGTGGCCGGCCAGTCATGCACCACCGTCATGGTGTCGTCACGGAAGTGCGGTTGGATGCAGTGGGTCATCAGCAGATCCAGCCAGTCGTCGCGGGTCAGTCCATCGGCATCGATGCGGACCCCGGCCAGCGGCGCCTGCAGCTCCTCCAAACGGGCCGCGAATGGATCCAGCCCGACATGTCGCCGGTAAAGACCACGGTAATCGATGACCTCCAAGGTCGCCTCGCGCTGGACCAGATGCAGCGCGTCGCGCACCAGTGCAGCCGTCTCCTCGATCAAGCGACGGTGGTCCCAGCCGACCCGGTACCACTCCAGCATGGTGAACTCGGGATTGTGGCGGCCACCGGCTTCACCGTTGCGGAACACACGGCCCAGCTCATAGCAGTCCCCCACTCCGGCCGCGAGCAGCCGTTTGAGCGGAAACTCCGGGGAGGTGCGCAGCCAGCGTTGCGGCGTGCCCGCATCGACGTGCCCGCTGAAGCGGGTATGGAAGCTGTCGATGTTCGGCTCGGTGTTGCCCGCCGCAGACAGGATCGGTGTTTCGACTTCGAGCACGTCGCGTGCGGCGAAGAAGCGGCGGATCAGCGCATTGAGCGCGGCACGCTGGCGCAGCGCGCCGATCATGCGCGCGCGTCCTTCAGCCGCTGGGCCAGCGGCAGGGTCAGCAGATCGCGGGTGTCATCCACATAGCCGGTAGCCAGGTACAGACGCCGTGCCAGTTCGTTGTGATGGTTCACTTCCAGGCGCATGCGCTGGACGCCCCGCGCATTGGCGCGTTGTTCGAGGATGGCCAATGCCTGCTTGCCGCGGCCGCGGCCACGCGCGGCATGGCTCAGGTACAGCTCGTCAAGCAGCGCGAAATGACCGCCCTGCTCCAGACTGAAGCCCATCGCCAGTGCGCCATAGCCCACCACGGCGCCGGCCTCGTCCAGCCACAGCAGCACTTCGCCGTTGCGCGGATCGTCCAGCAGCGCCGCCAGCGCATGGCGCACGCGGGTGTCTTCAAAATCGAGTTTGTCTTCGGCGTAGAAATCGCGCATCAACCCGATCAGCAACTCGGTGTCGGCCACGGTGGCCAGGCGGAAATCGAGGGGAACGGTCTGCATGCGGTCTCTCTTGGGGGTCAGGCGGCGGGGCGCGGCAGCCCCGCTACGGATTCAGTGCTGCGCGAGGAAGGCGACCAGCTGGTCTTCGTCCCAGACCGGCACACCGAGTTCCTGGGCCTTGGTCAGTTTGGAACCGGCTTCCGCACCGGCGACCACGAAGGACGTCTTCTTGGAGACGCTGCCGGCCACCTTGGCGCCCAGCGCCTCCAGCCGCGCCTTGGCCTCGTCGCGGTTCATCTGCGTCAGCGTGCCGGTCAGCACGGCGGTCTGGCCGTCCAAAGGCCCTGCGACCTGGTCGGCCTGCTCCGGCGCCAGTGCCAGCAGCTTCTGGCGGTATTCCTCGGCCTTGAGCAGCATCGGGCCGTGGCCCTCGCTGTCGAGCCAGTCGGCCAGCCCGAGGGCTACCTCGTTGGGCAGGCCGGCGGCCACGAAACGCACCGGCTCGGCATCCAGCACCGAGGCCGCATCCGGCAGCATCGCCACCAGCTTCTCCGCGCGCAGCCGGGTGATGCCCGGAATCTCGGCCTCGACCAGCAGCTGCGCGAAATCCAGCCCCTCGCGCAATTTGGCGATCGGTGGATGCACATCGCTGATGCGCACCTGGCCGACCTGCAGCAACGCATCGATCGCGTCCTGGTTGCCGGCCTGCTCGAAGAAGTGGCCCAGCGAGCGCGCGACCTCACCGCCGATATCGGGCACGCGCTTGAACAGCGGCCATGGCAGATGACGGATCAGTTCGAGATCGCCGAACCAGGTCGCCAGGGCCTTGGCCGTGCTCTCGCCGACATGCTCGATGCCCAGCGCGAACAACAGGCGCTCCAGCGTGGTGGTGCGGCTGGCGTCGATCGCGGCGATCAGGTTGTCGGCCCACTTGGTCGCGATCTTCTTCGTGTTCCAGGCGAACGTGGCCGGCATCGCCAGCGCCTGCGCGCGCCACGCCTCGTCGCTGCCATCAAGCTTGAGGATGGCCCTCAGATAGTCGCCGCTGCCTTCCGGCGGCAGGTGCAGGCCGATCTGGCTGGCCAGCGCCTCGGGCGATTCGGCATCCAGCACCAGCTTGAGCTGCAGCAATTGATCACGCTGCAGGCGGTACAGGTCGGCGACCCCGCGCACGATGCCGGCGTCAACCAGGGTTTCGATGTACTTGCCGCCCAGACCGTCGATATCCATGGCACGGCGCGAGGCGAAGTGCGCGATCGCTTCCTTGCGCTGCGCCGGGCAGCTCAGCTCACCTGAGCAGCGCCAGGCCGCCTCGCCCTCTTCGCGGACGATCTCCGAGCCGCACACAGGGCACTGCGAGGGCATCTGCCACGGCGTGGTACCGGCGGGACGGCGGTCGGCGATGACGCTGACCACTTCCGGGATCACATCACCGGCACGGCGCACGATCACCGTATCGCCCACGCGCACATCCAGGCGTGCGATCTGATCGGCATTGTGCAGCGTCGCGTTGGACACGATCACGCCGGCCACGGCGACCGGCGCCAGACGCGCCACCGGCGTCGCCGCGCCGGTGCGGCCGATCTGGATTTCGATCGCTTCCACCGTGGTGGTCTGTTCCTGCGCCGGGAACTTGTGCGCGATCGCCCAGCGCGGTGCGCGCGCGACGAAGCCCATCTGTTCCTGCCCGGCACGGTCGTCAAGCTTGTAGACCACACCGTCGATATCGAAGGCCAGGCCATCACGGCGCTCGCCGATGTCGCGATAATAGGCAAGCAGCCCCTCGGCACCGTCCACCACCTGGCACAGGTCACTGACCGGAAAACCCCACCCGCGCAGCTGGGCAAGCGTGGCCGAGTGGGTGGGCGGCAGCTCGCCGCCGTCGACCTGGCCAATGCCATAGGCGTAGAAGCTGAGCTTGCGCTTGGCGCTCATCTTCGGATCAAGCTGGCGCAGCGAGCCGGCGGCGGCGTTGCGCGGATTGGCCAGCGCCTTGCCGTCATGCAGCCGGGCATCGGCGTTGTAGGCCTCGAAGTCGGCGCGGGCCATGTAGACCTCACCGCGTACTTCCAGCACCGCCGGCCACCCTTCGCCCTTGAGCGTCTGCGGGATCACGCTGATCTGGCGCAGGTTGGCACTGACATCCTCGCCGGTGGCGCCATCGCCACGGGTTGCGCCCTGCACGAAGCGGCCATTCTCGTACCGCAGGCTGATCGCCAGGCCATCGAGTTTCGGCTCGGCAGAGAAGTGCAGTGTGCTGCGACGCAGGCGCTCGCCGATGCGGCGCACGAAATCCTGGACCTCTTCATCACTGAAGGCATTGCCGAGCGACAGCATCGGCACCGCATGGCGGACCTCGGCGAACCGCGAGGACGCCTTGCCACCGACCTGCCGGGTCGGCGAATCGGCCGCGGCCAGCTCCGGGTGGGCCTGCTCGATGGCCTCCAGCTCGCGCACCAGCAGGTCGTACTCGACGTCGGGGATCAGCTGCTCATCGCGCTCGTGGTATGCCTTGCCGGCATCCTCGATCTGGCGGCGCAGGACGTCGGCACGTGCGGCGGGACTGGGGGTCATGCGGGAGGCGATCCAGGTGGGGCGTTCAATTTTACCCCTCCCCCCGCTCCTGCGCGCAGTGAAGAACACTTGCCGCCGATCTGCAGGGGCGCTAGCGTGCGCCGACCCTCCCGTTTCCGGTGCCCCGTGACCCCTGCCCTCGCCGCTTCCCGTCGCTCGTTCCTGCAGCTGGCCGGTACCGGCCTGGCACTGTCCGGCCTGGGCGTCCTGCCTGCATCGGCCACGCCGACGCGTGCGCTTCCGGCAAGCACCGGACCGGTGCTGCTCAACTTCAACGAATGCCCGTATGGACCGTCACCGGCCGCGCAGCAGGCGGCACGCGACATCATCGCCAGCAGCGGACGCTATCTGTTCGGCCTGGCCGGCGAGCTGCGCGACCTGTTCGTGCAGCAGGAAGGCATCGGCAAGGAGCACGTGCGGTTCTACCCCGGCTCGAGCGAGCCCCTGAACCGGGCTGCCGTGCTGTGGACCTCGGCGAGCGCCGGGCTGGTCGTGGCCGACCCCACCTTCGAAGCGCTGGGCGACCTCGCCGCGGCGCGCGGGGCGACGGTGGCCAAAGTGCCGCTAGGCGCGGATGGGGCACACGACGTTCGCGCGATGGCCGAGGCCGCCGCACGGATCAAGGCGGGCCTGCTGTATCTGTGCAACCCGAACAATCCCACCGGCTCGATCACGCCGGCGGCCGACATCGCCTGGCTGCTGGCCAACAAGCCGGCGCAGACCCGCGTACTGGTCGACGAGGCCTACCTGCAGTACAGCGAGCAGCGCTCGGTGATCGCGCAGGTGGTGCAGCGCGACGATGTGATCGTGCTGCGCACCTTCTCCAAGCTCTACGGCATGGCCGGGCTGCGCCTGGGGGTGGCGGCCGCGCATCCGGACCGGCTGAAGGAACTCGCCAGCCTGGGCGACAACCCGCTGCCGGTCACCGCGATGGCGGCGGGACTGGCGAGCCTGCGTGATCCGGGATTGATCGCGCAGCGCAAGGCGGACAACGCAGGGGTGCGGCAGGCCACGATCGGCTGGCTGGGCAAGCGCGGCTTTGCCTGCGTGCCGTCGGAAGCAAACTGTTTCGTGGTCGATGTGCAGCGCGACGGCGCGGCGTTTTCCGCGTCGATGGCCGAGCACGGCGTGGTCATTGGGCGCAGCTGGCCGATCTGGCCGCAGCGGGTGCGCGTGACGGTCGGCACCGAGGCCGAGATGGCGCGGTTCCGTGCGGCATTCGACGCGGTGGTCAGCCCGAACAGGTAGAGCCGACCGTCGGTCGGCTCTACGGCAATCACCAGCGCGGTGCCTTGGTCAGCGGCGGGGCCTGGTGCTGGCGGTCGTAAGCACGCAGCTCGTCACGGATGTGCGCGATGCGTTGGCGGCCCAGCGCGTTGCGGCTGTCGTCCAGCACCACGCCGTCGAGCAGCTCGCCCATGCGCTGTACCGTCGGCAGCATCTTTTCCCAGGCGTCCAGCGCGGTCAGCGGCGCCGGCAGGGTCAGGAAGAAGGCGATTGCCGGGGTTTCCATCTCGCGGATGTTCCCCATGTCGAAACTGCCCGGCTTCATGATGCTGGCCATCGAAAAGATCGGGCCGCGCTCGGGGTGGCCTTCGACCAGGCGATGGAAGACATTCATGTGGCCAAACACCAGGCCCGTCTTTTCCGCCGCCACGACGATGTCTTCGCCACGCAGCTGCTCACCCGCACGCGCGGCGACGAACAACGAGACGATCTTGTCGAAATCCTGGGTAGCACGCTTGCCCAGGTCGCTCGCCGGCGCGGCGTCCACGTCCGGCAGGCCCAGCTCGGGCTGGGTCACGCCGTCTTCGCCCACCACGGGCGCAGCGCCCTCGGCCGGGCCTTCGCCCTCGCCCAGCACGGGCTCGCGGCGCTGGCCGCTGGTGCCTTCGGCACCCTCGACGCGGCGGCCCTGCACTTTCTTTTTTGGACGGCCAAACAGGAAGATCGCAGCGATCAACAGCAGGCCGGCGGCCAGGATGCCGATGCGGAGCAGTGCCATGTCGGACATTCGGGGGTCTCCGGCTAAATCATTCAGGTACTTAAGGATGGCACGTCAGGCCGCGCCCGCCAATCGTGCGGCTTCCTCCAGGTCGACACTGACCAGTCGGCTGACGCCCGGTTCGCGCATGGTCACGCCGGAGAGCTGGTGGGCGGCTTCCATCGTGGCCTTGTTGTGGCTCACCAACAGGAACTGAACCTTCTCGCTCATCTCCTTGACCATGTTGGCCAGGCGGCCGACGTTGGCTTCGTCCAGTGGCGCGTCCACCTCGTCCAGCAGGCAGAACGGTGCCGGGTTGAGCTGGAAGATCGCGAACACCAGCGCCACCGCGGTCATCGCCTTCTCGCCACCGGACAGCAGCGAGATGCTCGACACCCGCTTGCCCGGCGGCCGCGCCATGATCGCAACACCGGTGTCGAGCAGGTCTTCACCTGTCAGCTCCAGATAGGCATGGCCGCCACCGAACAGGCGTGGATACAGCTGCTGCACGCCGGCGTTGACGCGGTCGAAGGTGTCCTTGAAGCGGCCGCGGGTCTCGCGGTCGATCTTGCGGATGGCGTCTTCCAGGGTCTCCAGCGCGGTGGTGAGGTCGGTGTTCTGCGCGTCCAGATACTCCGAACGCTGCGAGGCCTCGCCATATTCCTGGATGGCGGCCAGGTTGACCGGCTCCAGGCGACGCATGCGGCCATCGATCTGGTGCACGGCCTGCTCCCAGTCGGTGACCCGCGCATCCTCGGGCAGGCCATTGATCACGTCCTGCAGCACGAAGCCGGCCTTCTCCACCGAGGCCGACAGCTGATCGGCACTGAGCACCAGCGCCTGCTGGTCGAGCTTGCGCTGGGAAATGCGCTCGCGCTGCGCCAGCGCCTGTTCGTCGCGCTGGTGGCGGGTCTGTTCGAACGTGCGCAGCTCGGCATCGATGCCGTCCAGCAACGTACGCGCCTCACCCAGCACACGGTCGGCGCGCACGCGCTCACCCAATGCGTTCTGGTGCTCGGCTTCAAGCGTCTTGACCGGTGAATCGCCCTCGTCCAGCTGCGAATGCAGCTCGCCCAGGCGCGTATCCAGCTGCCCACGCTGCGTGCTCATGCGTTCCAGCGCCTGGCTCAGCGAGGCGATCTGCGCGCGTTGCGACTCCAGGGTCAGCGCCAGCGAATGCGCCGCTTCGCGCACGTTGCGGGCTTGGTCGCGGGCCTGGTCGCGCGCATCGGTCAGCTGGCGGCGCTCGCCTTCCAGCGCGGCGCGGACCGATTCCAGGTCGCCCATGCTGGTGACCGCATCGTCCAGCCGCGAGCGGGCTTCGCGCACCTGCTCGCGACCGGCGTCCAGCGTCTCCAGCAGCTGCACCAGCTCGCCTTCGATGCGGTCGATGCGGGTGCGCGCGGCTTCCACCTTGCCCTGCTGGCTCTGCAGCTGGCCACCGAGCTCGGAGACACTGCGATGGGCCAGGTACAGCTGGCGCTGTGCGTCTTCGCGCTGCTGCTCCCCGGCCAGCAGCTGGTCACGGAAGCCGGCCAGCTGCTGTTCCAGCGCTGCTTCGCGGTCCTGCAACGTTTCGATCTGCTCGCGCAGGGTGACGATCTCGCGCTCACGCAGCAGCGCACCCTGCTTGGCCGCACCCGAGCGCGACACGCGCACCCAGCCCTCGCCCAGCCGCTCGCCACCACGGGTGATGACCGAGTCGCCCTCGCCCAGCGTGGCCTGCAGTGCGCGCGCGGTCTCGAGATCCTCGGCGGCATGCAGGCGTGCCAGCAATCGCCGGATCGCGGTCGGGCCCTGCACTTTCGCGGCCAGCGAGGTCGGCGCGACGTCCAGCGCCTCCTGCTCGGCCGACACCAGCGCGATGCGGCCTTCGCCAAGCTCGCCCAGCGCGTCCACCAGCGACTCCGGCGCATCCACCAGCACACCCTCGATCAGCTGACCGAGCGCGCTTTCCACTGCATTTTCCCAACCGCTCTCCACCGTCAGGCGCTCACCAACGCGCGCGCCGGAATCCAGCCCACGCGCCTTCAGCCATGCCACCGCCGCGCCCTGTTCCTGGCCCAGTGCGGCCTGCTGCAGGGTCTCCAGCGACGACAGCCGGCCGCGGGCGGCCTGGGCCTGCTTGCGGATCTCGGCCAACTCGGTCTGCCCGGTGCGCTGGCGGTCCTGCAGCCCGGCCACGGCGTGCTTGCGTTCTTCCACCTGCTCATTGAGCGTATCCAGCGAGGCCTTCTGGGTCTCGTGCTGGAGGTGCAGTTCTTCGAACATCTCGGCCAGGGCGTCCAGATCCAGCCCGGCGCGCTCGGCCTGCAGCGACTCGCGGCGGCGGTCGGCTTCCAGCACCTGGCGATCCAGGTAATCGACACGGGTGCGCTCGACTTCGCCGGCGCGCGAGGCCTCCGACGTGCTGCGGGTATGGCTTTCCCAACGCTGCTGCCAATCGGCCAGCCGGGCCTCGGCATCGCGCAGGGCTTCCTGCTTGATCTCGTTCTCTTCCTGCAGCTGCTCCAGGCGCGGCTCGGCATCGTCCACCGCCTCGCGCAACACCATCAGCTTCGCCTCGTCGCCACTGATGTGCTGGCCCAGATCGGCCAGCGCCTGCTGCGCTTCATCGCGCGCCTTGTTCAAGCGCTGCGACATCTCGCGCTGATGCTGGATCTGCTGCTCCAGGCGGGCCAGCGTGCTGCCGACCTGGTAGACCTCGGCCTGCGCGGTGTTGAGCGCATCGGACGCCTCTTCGCGGCGCAGGCGGCTGGTTTCGATGCGGGCTTCAGCGTCACGCTGTTCGGCGATCAACTGCTGCAGGCGCGTTTCCTCGCGCGACAGCGCTTCGCGCAGGCCGCCCAGGCGGCCATCCAGCCCACGGTATTCCAGCGCCTTCCACTCGGCGTCCTTGACCTTGCGCTCTTCCTGCAGCCCCTGGTACTGCTCTGCCTGCCGCGCCTGGCGCTTGAGGTGTTCGAGCTGTTTGCCGATCTCCTCGCGCAGGTCGTTGAGGCGGTCCAGGTTTTCGCGGGTATGCCGGATGCGGGTCTCGGTTTCCTTGCGGCGTTCCTTGTACTTGGAGATGCCAGCGGCTTCTTCCAGATACACGCGCAGGTCTTCGGGCCGGGCTTCGATGATCTTGCTGATCATGCCCTGCTCGATGATCGAGTAGCTGCGCGGCCCCAGGCCGGTGCCGAGGAACAGATCAGTGATGTCGCGGCGGCGGCACTTGGTGCCGTTGAGGTAGTAGTTGCTGCTGCCGTCACGGCTGACGGTGCGCTTGACCGAGATCTCGTTGAACGAGGCGTACTCGCCGGTGATGGTGTGGTCGGTGTTGTCGAAGATCAGTTCGACGGCGGCCTGCGAGACGGGTTTGCGGGCGGAGGAGCCGGAGAAGATGACGTCGGTCAGCGAGTCGCCACGGAGTCGGCTGGCGGAGCTTTCGCCCATGACCCAGCGCACGGCGTCGATGATGTTCGATTTGCCACAGCCATTGGGGCCCACCACGCCGGTCATGTTGGTCGGCAGGTGCAGCGTGGTCGGATCGACGAAGGATTTGAATCCGGACAGCTTGATCGTGGACAGACGCATGGCGTGATGGTTTTCCGGGCAAAGGTCTGGGCGGACCCCCACCATGGTGGATTACGGGGCGGATTTACGCTTCAAGCCATTGATGTTGCAGGGTTTCAATGGCCCCAGGGGCGACGCGTTAGCCTGAGTATAACGGGGCGGGTGTTCAGCGGGCTGCGGGGGGCGGATGCCGGGGCGGCCTCGACCTGCGCCAAGCTGAAGCCGAAGCCGAAGCCGAAGGCAGAGGCAAAGGCAAAGGCAAAGGCAAAGTCCTCATTTCAGCTTGATGCGAGGCGGGACGCCGTGGGTGGGGTAGCGGGACCCGCCGTAAACCCGTCCATGGGGGCTCGTAATGCGCCATCCATGGCGCCTTACGGTCCCGCTACCCCACCCACGCCATCCCGTACACACATGGCTGGTGTGCAGGCTAACAACCGAGGCAGAGCAGTCTGACCGGAACGGACCTGATCTGGATTCGAGCAGAACGACTCAAGTCGAGCCGGGCCGCCATTATCTGCGCGTCGGAATGGGGGAGCCACGCCATGCGTGGCTGGGCGACGGAGGACGGGGACGGGAAAGCAAGAGCTCCACGCATGGCGTGGGCCTGCCCAGGGGAGTAGAGCGGGATATGTCCATCACCGGCGCTACCAGCCACACACGGCGGATACCCGCTCTTCCAACCGCCCGCACCGGCCACCTGGCTGGAGGGCGCCGGGTAGCCCGGGCCGGGACCGTAAGGCGCCATGGATGGCGCATTACGAGCCCCCATGGACGGGTTCACGGCGGGTCCCGGCCCGGGCTACCCGGCGCCCTCCCACCCGCACCTTCAAGGCGCCAAGCCGTTGCGTTTGCTGTTGCCATTGCTGTTGCCGTTGCCGCAAGGACACCAGCAAGCGACAAAAACAAAAACGGGCACCCTCGCGGGTACCCGTTTCAGTGACACCCGCCTTTCGGCAGGGATCAGGCCTTTTCGGCTTCCACAACCACCTTGACGGTGGTTTCCACGTCGGCGTGCAGGTGAACAGTCACCTCGTACTCGCCCACGTTGCGGAACGCGCCTTCGCCCAGGATCACTTCGCTCTTTTCCAGCGGCAGGCCGGCAGCGGTGAAGGCTTCGGCGATATCGCGCGGGCCGACCGAACCGTACAGCTTGCCTTCCGTCGAAGCGTTGGCAGCGATGGTGACGCTCTTGCCTTCCAGCTGCGCCTTGCGGGCTTCGGCATCAGCGTGGATCGACTGAGCCTTGGCTTCGTAATCAGCGCGCTTGGCTTCGAACTCAGCCACGTTGGTCGCGGTGGCCGGAACGGCCTTGCCGGTCGGAACGAGGAAGTTGCGGCCGTAGCCCGGCTTCACGTCGACCAGATCGCCCAGACCGCCGAGGTTGGTGACCTTCTGAAGAAGAATCAGCTTCATGATGTAGCTCCAAATATGTATTCGTTAGCGAGGCGCAGGCCCCGCAGCGGATGGCTGTCCGAATATCCGAACGGCAGACCTGGAAACCGCCCGACGCTGGACAGCGCGGGCGGCCAGATCCGCGAAAGCGGCGACCAGAAGGCCGCCAGCCTTCATCAGACGTCGTGGTTGTCGGTGTACGGAATCAGGGCCAGGAAACGGGCGCGCTTGACGGCCGTTGCCAGCTGGCGCTGGTACTTCGACTTGGTACCGGTCACGCGGCTCGGCACGATCTTGCCGTTCTCGGTGAGGTACTGGCGCAGGGTGTTGAGATCCTTGTAATCGATCTCCTTCACACCTTCGGCCGTGAACTTGCAGAACTTGCGACGACGGAAGAACTTGGACATGTCAGTGCTCCTTAAGCGGCCGAAGCGGCGTCTTCGCCGGCATCGGTGTCAGCGGCGGCGGGGGTGGTTTCACCTTCTTCGTCATCACGACGACGACGCTCGCCACGCTCGGGCTTGTCACCCTTCTCGTCCTTGCTCTTCATGATCAGCGACTGCTCGGTGTCAGCTTCGTCACGCTTGATGACGAGGTTGCGCAGCACGGCGTCGTTGAAGCGGAAGCTTTCCACCAGCTCGCTCAGCACGGCCTGGTCGCACTCGATGTTGAGCATGACGTAGTGGGCCTTCACCAGGTTCTGGATCGGGTAGGCCAGCTGACGACGGCCCCAATCTTCCAGACGGTGGATGGTGCCGTTGCCGTTCTCGACCAGCGCCTTGTAGCGCTCGATCATGGCCGGGACCTGTTCGCTCTGGTCCGGATGGACCAGGAACACGACTTCGTAATGACGACTCATGTGTTTTTACCTTTCGGATGTGGCCCTTTGAGGGCCGGACAGCCCCCCGCAGGTGAACGCGGTGGGGCAAGGGTCCTGCCCGGAATCAGGCAGGAAGCCGCGCATTGTGGCAGCAGAAGGGGTTCCAGGCAAGCCAAGCGGGCGGAACAGCCCACCTGGCGGGCGATCAGGCCTTGTCGGCCTCGGTCGTGAAGCTCTCCCCGCAACCGCATTCGGCGGTCGCGTTCGGGTTCCTGAACGTGAAGGTCTCGCTCAGGCCGTGCTTGCCGAAGTCGATTTCGGTGCCGTCGACCAGGCCCAGGCTGGTGGCATCCACATAGATGCGGACCCCGTCCTGCTCGAAGACCGTGTCGCCTTCGCGTTCATCGCGGGCCAGATCGGTGATGTGGCCCCAGCCGGAACAGCCGGTGCGGGTCACGCCGAAACGCAGGCCCAGCGCGCCGGGGGTCTGCTCGACGAACTTCTGCACACGGGCAAAGGCAACAGGGGTAAGGCTTACGGCCATGACAGGCAACTCCAGCGGATCGTGATCATTATAGAGGGTACGGCGCGACCTGGCCTTGACGGCCGCATCTGCGGTTCACACGGTGCGCAGCCCCGGCGCGCGCGAAATGCCTCGCAAGCCGAACACCGCACCCGTTAAACTCCGCGTTCAGAGATCGAGTCGATCAACAGAGGATTCAAGTCATGACGGTGGTCAGCGTTGAACATGCGCTTGCCGGGAAGATCCCGGAAGGCGGCGAGGCAACAGTACGCGGATGGGTCCGCACGGTGCGCGGCTCTGCGGCGCTTGCCTTCGTCAATGTCACCGATGGCTCCTGCTTCGCCCCCATCCAGGTGGTGGCCAATGACACCCTGGCCAATTTCGACGACATCAAGAGCCTGACCCCGGGCTGCTCGGTGATCGCCCGCGGCACCCTGGTCAAGTCCCAGGGCAAGGGCCAGTCCTTCGAGATCCAGGCCAGCGACATCGAGATCGTCGGCCTGGTCGAAGACCCGCTGACCTATCCGATCCAGCCCAAGCCGATGAGCCCGGAGTTCCTGCGGGAAGTGGCGCACCTGCGCCCGCGCACGAACCTGTTCGGTGCGGTCACCCGCATCCGCAACTGCCTGGCCCAGGCCGTCCACCGCTTCTTCCACCAGAACGGCTTCAACTGGATCAGCACCCCGATCGTGACCACGTCCGATGCCGAGGGCGCCGGCCAGATGTTCCGGGTCTCGACCCTGGACATGGCCAACCTGCCGCGCAACGAAAAGGGCGAGGTGGATTTCAGCCGCGACTTCTTCGGCAAGGAAACCTTCCTGACCGTGTCCGGCCAGCTGAACGTCGAGGCCTATTGCCTGGCGCTGAGCAAGGTCTACACCTTCGGCCCGACCTTCCGCGCCGAGAACTCCAACACCACCCGCCACCTGGCGGAATTCTGGATGATCGAGCCGGAAATCGCCTTCGCCGACCTGGCCGAAGATGCGCGCCTGGCCGAGCAGTTCCTGAAGTACCTGTTCCGTGCGGTGCTCGATGAGCGTGGCGACGACCTGGCCTTCCTGGCCGAGCGCGTCGACAAGAACGCGATCACCAAGCTGGAAGGCTTCATCAACGCCCCGTTCGAGCAGATCGACTACACCGAAGCTGTGAAGCTGCTGCAGAAGGCCGACAAGAAGTTCGACTTCCCGGTCGAATGGGGCCTGGACCTGCAGACCGAACACGAGCGCTGGCTGACCGAGGAACACATCGGCCGCCCGGTGGTGGTGACCAACTACCCCGAGCACATCAAGGCGTTCTACATGCGCCTGAACGACGACGGCAAGACCGTCGCAGCGATGGACGTGCTGGCCCCGGGCATCGGCGAGATCATCGGCGGCAGCCAGCGCGAAGAACGCCTGGATGTGCTCGATGCACGCATGGCGCAGTTCGGCCTGGACCCGGCGCACTACGGCTGGTACCGCGATTTCCGCCGCTACGGCTCGGTGCCGCACGCCGGCTTCGGCCTGGGCTTCGAGCGCCTGGTGGTCTACGTCTGCGGGCTGAGCAACATCCGCGACGCGATCCCCTACCCGCGCGCACCGGGCAGCGCCGAATTCTGATCGACCTACGGAGGCACTGAACCATGACCCTGTTCTTCGCGCTGTGTTTCGTCGGCGTGGCGATCGCCGGGTTCAGTGCCTTCGTGATCTTCTGGCCGCTGACCCTGGTTCACATCCGCGACCGCCACCCGGTGCTGGCGGATCGCTTCGGTACGGGCGCGTTCCTGCGCCCGGATGCGCTGCGCTGGCTGCTCGGCCGCGATTATCGGCAGAGCAGCGACCGCTCGCTGACCGGCCTGGCCACGCCGGCCTGGCTTTCGCTGCTCACCCTTCTTGCCGGACTGGGCATGGCTGCCCTGCTCTGGCTGCTTTCGATGGTAATGACATGAACGACGACACCTCCCACCGCGACGAGTGGTTCCTGGCCAGCCTCGGCAACATGCTGATCTGGGCCCGCCTGCGGGTCCGCCCGGCCGGTACCGCCGAGGTGCTGGACAGCGATGGCAACACGCTGAGCTACGATAGTGAAGACACCGCACGCTCGCAGCTGTTCGACGCCGAGTTCGTCGCCTACGACGGCCTCGATGAAGAAGATGCCCTGGTGCGCGGCTTCTCGCTGCATGAAGTGCAGCCGCCGCAGGCCGACAGCGACGATGCCCTGCACGGGCGCATGATCCAGAACCTGGGCGCCCGCGCGTAACCGACGATGTTCATCCCGTCCGCTTTCGTCGAGACCGACCTGATCTGGCTGGACCGGCTGCTGGCGCGCGATGCATTCGTCACCCTGGTCACCACCGGGGCCGACGGTCTGCCGCAGGCCACCCGCCTGCCGGTGCTGTACCGGCGCGATGCCGATGGCATCCTGATCGAAGGCCACTGGGCCAGACCGAATCCGCAGGCGGGCCACGCCGGCCCGGCCCTGATGCTGGTGCACGGCCCGCATGCGTACGTATCGCCCGGCTGGTATCCGGATAAAGCCGCGCAGGCACGTGTACCGACCTGGAACTACGCCGCCGCGGAACTGCGTGGCGTGCTCGAGCCGGTCACCGAGGCCGATGCACTGATCGCAATGCTGGACGGCCTGAGCGCGCACTACGAAGCGCAGGTTGGCGGCGACTGGGACCTGCTGCCGATCGAGCCGCGCCAACAGCGCATGCTCGGCGGCATCGTCGGCTTCCGCTTCCGCCCGGCGCAGGTGCAGATCAAGCTCAAACTCAGCCAGAACCATCCCGAGGCCAACCAGACCAGCGTGATCGACGCGTTGTCCGCCCTGGAGGCGCCGGCCCCGCGCGAGCTGGCGCAGTGGATGCGCTGGCGCCGCGAGGGCGGCACGACCGCCGACTGACCTTACACGTTTCCCGCGACGACGCGGCCACGCCGGCCGCGCCTTGCCCCCCCCCCCCGACGTCAGGGACCCCGCACGATGAAAGACATCCACAAGCTGCTGCAGAACAACCGCGAATGGGCGGACCGGATCGAGAAAGAAGACCCGGAATTCTTCCACCAGCTGGCCAAGCAGCAGCACCCGGAGTACCTGTGGATCGGCTGTTCCGATTCGCGCGTGCCGGCCAACCAGATCATCGGCATGGCACCGGGCGAAGTATTCGTCCACCGCAACGTGGCCAACGTGGTGGTGCACACCGACCTGAACTGCCTGAGCGTGATCCAGTACGCCGTGGATCAGCTGAAGGTGAAGCACATCCTGATCGTCGGCCATTACGGCTGCGGCGGCGTGCACGCCAGCTTGAACAACACGCGCGTGGGCCTGGCCGACAACTGGCTGCGGCACGTGGGCGATGTTGCGCAGAAGCACGCCGTGATCATGGATGCAATCGACGATCCCGAGTTGAAGCATGCGCGCCTGTGCGAGTTGAACGTGATCGAGCAGGTGGTCAACGCCTGCCGCTCGACGATCGTGCAGGACGCCTGGGCACGCGGCCAGAAGCTGATGGTGCACGGCTGGGTGTACAGCCTGAAGGATGGCCGGGTGCGCGAGATGGGCATCGACGTAGGCGCACCGGAAGAGCTGCAGGCGGCATACGAAAAGGCCCTGTCCTACGTTCCGCGCCACGGTCGCCGCGACTGACTTTTCCTTTTACGGACATCGCCCATGCTTGCCTCCCCCATCAACCTGCTCGGCTGGATCGAGGAACACCGGCATCTACTGAAGCCGCCGGTCGGCAACAAGATGATCGAGAACGGCGACTTCATCGTGATGGTGGTCGGCGGCCCGAACAGCCGGACCGACTTCCATTACGACGAGGGTCCGGAGTGGTTCTATCAGCTCGAAGGGGAGATGACGCTGAAGGTGCAGGAGGATGGCGCGGTGCGCGACATTCCGATCCGCGCGGGCGAGATTTTCCTGTTGCCGGGCGGCGTGCCGCATTCGCCGCGCCGTCCGCCGGGCGGTGTGGGTCTGGTGGTGGAGCGCAAGCGGCTGGCGCATGAGCGCGATGGGTTGATGTGGTTCTGCGAGCGGTGCAATCACAAGTTGTACGAGGAGTTTTTCGCGCTGGAGAACATCGAGACGGATCTGCCGAAGGTGTTCGATCGCTATCACTCGTCGCTGGCGTTGCGCACGTGCGGTGCGTGCGGGCATGTGGATCCGCTGCCTGCGAAGGTGGCTGTCGAGGGGTGATGGTTCTCCTGCTTGAGAGCTTTGCAAATTGAACGCCTGGTTGTCCTGAAGCTGGAAAGCTTGAATGCTTGAATGCTTGAATGCTTGACAGATTGAAAGCCAAGGCGGTGCTTGAATTACTTGGGGTGGGCCGGCGGGGGTGGGTTTCCGGGACCCGCCGCAAGTACGTCCATGTAGGCTCGTAGTGCGGCATCCATGCCGCACACGGTCCCGGAAACCCACCCCCACCAACCCATCCACACTTCGTCGGCGTGCACGTAAAGAGCAGGGTCAACTGCAGGCTGCTGCTTTTGCTGCTTTTGCTGCTTTTGCCGCTTCTGCCGCTTCTGCTGCTTCTGCTGCTTCTGGTGCTTCTGGTGCTTCTGCGCCCCAGTTACAGCGCAACCACAGAGGCAGATCAAAATGCGCTGGTCCAAACGGAGCCAACTGCGGCGCAGGTACTAATGACCGCGTCTGCGTCTGCGTCTTTGATTGCCTCTTTGATTTCGTCTTCGTTTGCGCTTCATTTGCATCTGGTGTGGGTCCGCTCCAAAAGTTGAAGCGAACACCGGCCAATGGGTGAGCAAGCGACCGTTTTCGTGTTCGATCACGGCCGGCAACACCAGGCTGCGGCGAGTGAACGCATCGTCCACCGCTGTTGGCCCGCCTACCCTCAGCCCACCAGCTGCACCAAAGCACAGCCCAAGGCATAGCCCCCGCCTTTCCCACGCGCCCCAGCCAACTGTCAGCGGGTCGGTGTGGGTGGGTCTGCAGGACCGTGTGCGGCATGGATGCCGCACTACGAGCCTACATGGACGTACTTGCGGCGGGTCCAGCAGACCCACCCACACCGGCCCGCCCACTGGAACTCCAGTCGCCCTGGCTTCGGCTTCGGCTTCGGCTTCGGCTTCGGCTCGGGCCTCGGCTGAAGCAGCACAGCAAGCCAGATTCAGCCCACACCCCCACCACCCGGATAAACTGTCGGCTCACTGACACCGCCGGTTGCACCATGTCCGAGATCCTCAGCCGCACCCATGCCGTTACCCTGGACGCCGCCGATCCGCTGCGCGCCCTGCGCAACGAATTCGTCTTCCCCCAGCACAACCACCGCGACCAGACCTACTTCGTCGGCAACTCGCTGGGCCTGCAGCCGCGCGGCGCACGTGGCGCCGTGCAGGAAGTCATGGACAAATGGGCCTCGCTCGCCGTCGAAGGCCACTTCACCGGCGACACCCAGTGGCTGCGCTACCACCGCTTGGTCAGCGAACAGCTCGCCCGCGTCGTGGGCGCACTGCCCAGCGAAGTCGTGGCGATGAACACCCTCAGCGTCAACCTGCACCTGATGATGGTCAGCTTCTACCGGCCCACCGCCGAGCGGCCCGTCATCCTCATGGAGGCCGGCGCCTTCCCGACCGACCGGCACGCGGTGGAATCGCAGCTCCGCTTCCATGGCTTCAACCCGGAAACCGATCTGGTCGAAGTGCAGCCCGATGAGCCGAATGGCACCATCTCGCTGCAAGCCATCGAACGCGCCATCACCGAGCATGGCCCGCGCCTGGCGCTGGTGCTGTGGCCCGGCTTGCAGTACCGCAGCGGCCAGGTGTTCGATCTGGAAGCCATCACCCGCATGGCACGCCTGCAGGGCGCCCGCATCGGCTTCGACCTGGCCCACTCGGTCGGCAACGTGCCGCTGCGGCTGCACGACATCGCGCCGGATTTCGCCGTGTGGTGCCATTACAAGTATCTCAACGCGGGTCCCGGTGCCGTCGCCGGCTGCTTCGTGCACGAGCGCCACCACCGCGACGCCACCCTGCCACGGCTTGCCGGTTGGTGGGGCCATGAAGAGGCCACGCGCTTCAAGATGGCGCCACAGTTCGTGCCCGCCGTCGGCGCCGAAGGCTGGCAGCTCAGCAACCCGCCGGTGCTCGGCCTGGCCCCGCTGCGCGCCGCGCTGGACCTGGTCGACAAGGCTGGGGGCATCGACGCCCTGCGGACGAAGTCGCTGCGTCTGACCGGCATGCTGGATGCGCTCGTTCGCGCCCGCCTGTCCGGCGTGCTCGAGGTGCTGACCCCGTCCGAACCCGATCGCCGCGGCTGCCAGCTGTCGCTGCGCGTGGCCGGTGGCCGCGAGCGCGGTCGCAGCCTGTTCGAGTACCTGCAGACCGTGGGCGTGCTCGGTGACTGGCGCGAACCCGACGTGATCCGTATCTCGCCGACCCCGCTCTACAACCGCTACCTCGACCTGCACCACTTCGTCGAGGAAGTGGAAGCCTGGGCCGGCCTCTAAGCCGGCCCTCCCCGCCCCCACGGATATCGTCTTGATCGCTACCCCCTCCCGCTCGCTGAGCATCATCGGCGCAGGTCTGGCCGGTTCGCTGCTCGCCATCCTGCTGTCCCGCCAGGGCTGGCAGATCACCTTGTATGAGCGCCGCGGCGATCCGCGCGTGAGCGATTACGAGTCCGGCCGTTCGATCAACCTGGCCTTGGCCGAGCGTGGACGCCACGCGCTGCGCCAGGCCGGTGTCGAAGACGCGGTCATGGCCAAGGCGGTGATGATGCGCGGGCGCATGATCCATCCACGCGAAGGCGAGCCGCAGCTGCAGCGCTACGGGCGCGATGACAGCGAAGTGATCTGGTCGATCCACCGCAAGGACCTCAACACCACCCTGCTGCAGCTGGCCGAGGATGCAGGCGCAACCGTGCATTTCCACCGTCGCCTGCATACGGTGGATTTCGATGCCGGCTACGCGCGCTTCATCGATGACCGCGACGACCAGCCGCACGACATCCGCTTCGATACCCTGATCGGTGCCGACGGTGCCGGCTCGGCGCTGCGTGCGGCGATGAACCGCAAGCAGCCACTGGAAGAGCGCATCGCCTTCCTGGATCACTCCTACAAGGAGCTGGAGATCCCGCCAACCGGCGACGGCGGTTTCCGGATCGAGGCCAACGCGCTGCACATCTGGCCACGCGGGCATTACATGTGCATCGCCCTGCCGAATGACGAAGGCACGTTCACGGTCACGCTGTTCCTGCCCAATGAGGGCGACCCGAGCTTTGCCACCACCAACAGCGGGGCCGAGGCCGAAGCGCTGTTCGCACGCGACTTCCCCGATGCGCTGGCGCTGATCCCGAACCTGCGCCGCGATTGGGAACAGCATCCGCCCGGCCTGCTCGGCACGCTGCACCTCAAGCATTGGCACATGAAGGGTCGCGCGGTGCTGATCGGCGATGCCGCGCACGCGATGGTCCCGTTCCACGGCCAAGGCATGAACTGCGCCTTCGAAGACTGCATCGCGCTGGCCGCGCACCTGCTGGAGCAGGACTCGCTGGCCGAGGCCTTCGCCGCCTTCGAAACCGACCGCAAACCGAATGCCGAAGCGATCCAGCAGATGGCGCTGGAGAACTACCTGGAGATGCGCGACCGCGTGGCCGATCCGCAGTTCCTGCTGCAGCGCGAACTGGAACAGGCGCTGCAGGCGCGCTGGCCGACCCGCTTCGTGCCGCATTACACGATGGTCACCTTCCTGCGTACGCCGTATGCCGTTGCGCTGGCGCGCACCGACCTGCAGCGGCGCATGCTCGAAGACGCTACCGCCGGGCACGACAGCCTGGCGCATATCGACTGGGCCGCATTGGAGCGGCTGATCCACGAACAACTGCCCATCCTGGAGGGCGCGCACTGATGGCCGACAGCTTCCTGTTCTATGACCTGGAAACCTTTGGCCAGGACCCGCGCCGCACGCGCATCGCGCAGTTCGCCGGTATCCGCACCGATACCGACCTGAACATCATCGATGCGCCGGTGAGCTTCTACGTCAAGCCGGCTGACGATCTGCTGCCCTCCCCGATCGCCACCCTGATCACCGGCATCACCCCGCAGCACGCGCTGGATGCCGGGGTCACCGAAGCCGAAGCGTTCGCGCGGATCAACGATCTGATGGCGCAGCCGGGCACCTGCTCGCTGGGTTACAACACGCTGCGCTTCGACGATGAGTTCATTCGTTACGGGCTGTTCCGCAACTTCTACGATCCCTACGAGCGCGAGTGGCGCAGCGGCAATTCGCGCTGGGACCTGCTGGACATGATGCGCCTGCTGCATGCGCTGCGCCCGGAGGGCATCGTCTGGCCACAGCGCGAAGATGGCGCGACCTCGTTCAAGCTCGAGCATCTGGCCATCGCCAACAACGTCCGCCAGGGCGATGCGCACGAAGCCCTGTCCGATGTGTACGCGACGATCGGGCTGGCCAAGCTGTTCAAGCAGGCGCAACCGCGGCTGTGGGATTACGCGCTGAAGCTGCGCGACAAACGCTTTGTCGGCAGCCTGCTGGATGTGGACGCGATGCAGCCGGTGCTGCACATCTCCATGCGCTACCCGGCCCAGCGCATGTGCGCCGCACCGGTGCTGCCGCTGGCGCGCCATCCCTTCATCAACAACCGCATCATCGCGCTCGATCTGGACGGCGATATCGAACCGCTGCTCGAGCTGCCACCGGAAACCATCGCCGCGCGCCTGTATACCCGTGTCGCCGACATGGCCGAGGGCGAGCAGCGCGTGCCGCTCAAGGAAGTGCACCTCAACAAGGTGCCGGCACTGGTCGCGTGGAATCACCTCCGCCCGGCCGACCACGCACGCCTGGGGATCGACCCGGCCGCGATCGAAGCCAAGGCCGAGCGCCTACGCCAGATCGGCCCGGCGCTGGCCGAGAAGGTCCGCCAGGTGTATTCGGGCGAGCGCACCCTGGCGCCCAGCGATGTCGATGCGTCGCTGTATGACGGCTTCCTGGCCGACGGCGACAAATCCCTGATGGCACGCATCCGCACCAGCCCGCCGTCCGAACTGGCCAGCTTCGCCGAGCGCCTGCGCGACCCGCGCATGCCCGAACTGCTGTTCCGATATCGCGCCCGGAATCACCTGGACAGCCTGGACACCACCGAGCGCTCACGCTGGAACGATTATCGTCGCCAGCGCCTGCTCGGCGATGCGTCGCTGGGCGAACAGACCCTGCCGCAGTTCACCGCGCAGCTGGATGCACTGGCCGCAGAGCACGCCGACGATGTCGGCAAGCTCGCACTGCTGCAGCAGCTGCGCGACTGGGGCGTCCACCTGCAGAGCAGCCTATGAGCACCTATTTCAGCCCGGCGACCTTCACGTTCCTGCGTGGCCTGGCCCGCAACAACGACAAGACCTGGTTCAACGAGCACAAGCCGAAGTACGAAGAACACGTCCGCCAGCCGTTCCTGCGCCTGATCACCGATCTGCAGCCGGACCTGGCCGCGGTCAGCGAACACTTCCGCGCCGACCCACGCACCGTGGGCGGCTCGCTGTTCCGCATCTACCGTGATGCGCGCTTCTCCAACGACAAATCACCGTACAAGAGCTGGCAGGGCGCACGCCTGTTCCATGAGCGCCGCAAGCAGGTGCCGGCCCCGTCGTTCTACATCCATCTGCAACCGGGCGAGAGCTTCGTCGGCGCGGGCCTGTGGCATCCCGAGCCGGCCACGCAGCGCAAGGTGCGGCACTTCATCGTCGACAACCCTGGCAGCTGGAAGGCCGCCGCGCATTCGCCGGTGCTGCGCAGGAAGTTCGATTTCGAGGAAAGCGAAAAGCTGGTGCGCGCCCCGCGGGGGTTCGAGCCGGATTTCGAGTTCATCGACGATCTCAAGCACCGCAACTGGGTGTTCTGGCGCTCGCTGGACGACGCCACGATGACCGGCCCTCGCCTGCGTCAGACCATCGCGGCCGATCTGGTCACGCTGGCCCCGTTCGTGGACTACCTGTGCGCGGCGCTGGACCTGGAGTTCTGAGTTTCACGTGCATTGACACCGCCTGCGGCAAGCTGGGCAGCATGACGACAAGGCAGACCCGATGAAGAAGCTGCTCTGGTTGCTGGTTGCGCTGTTGCTGGTCCTGGCTGGCGTCGTGTTCAGCGGCCCCTATGTGACCGTGCATGGCCTCAGCCGCGCGATCGAACAGCGCGACACCGCCATGCTCGACCGTTACGTGGACTTCCCGATGCTGCGCGCCAACCTGCGCGCCCAGCTGAGTGACTACGTGGTGCGCCGCGCCGGCCCGGACATGCAGTCCAGTCTGTTTGGCGCGTTGCTGCTCTCGGCCGGCGACCGGCTCAGCGCGACCGCCGTGGATGCGCTGGTGACCCCGACCGGCATCGGCGCGCTGCTGGAGGGCCATACCCTGTGGAAGCGGGCCAGCAACGACCTGGACAGCCCCAGCAACGACGCCTACGCCGCGCCACGGCCGGCGCGGCCGCTGAAAGGTGCCACCCATCATTTCGAATCGCTGTCACGCTTCACCGCCACCACCTACACGCCGCAGGGCGCGCCGGTGGTGTTCGTGCTGCAGCGCTCGGGCCTGCGCTGGCGGCTGGTCGACATCCGCCTGCCGCTCAATCCCGACACCACCGCGCCGTCGGTCCTGCCGATCCGGTAGGTACCCACCGTTGGTGGGTACATGGGCGCCACCGTTGGCGGATACATGGGCCCACGTACATCCAAGCGGTGCATCAACCGTCGTTGGCGACCCCGTGCGGCACATGACCGGCCGCCACGCTCTGGTGCTGCAGCGCGCTGTCGATGTTGTGCTGGGAATCGTCGAAGAAGATGTCCGCGCCAAACGCTTCCAGGAACGGGCCCTTGTGGCGGCCGCCGAGGAACAGCGCTTCGTCCAGACGCACCCCCCACTCGCGCAGGGTGCGGATCACCCGCTCGTGCGCCGGCGCCGAGCGCGCCGTCACCAGGGCGGTACGGATCGGTGCATCCTCGCCCGACGGGAACACGGCCTGCAGCGTGTGCAGGGCCGAGAGGAAATTGCGGAACGGGCCGCCGCTGAGCGGCTCGCGGGCGTTCTCGCGCTCATGGCGGCCGAACGCTTCCACGCCCTGCTCGCGCGAGATGCGCTCGCTTTCATCGCCGAAGATCACCGCATCGCCATCGAAGGCGATGCGCAGCTGGCCCAGCGGACGGCCCAGATCGACCTGCTCGGCCGCGGCGATCGTCTCGCCCGGCGGCTTGGGCAGGATGGTCGCCGCGGCGATCCCGTGCAGCAGCGCACGCCGCACCGATTCCGGGTTGGCCGACAGGAACAGATCGGTGCCGAACGGCTTCACATACGGCCAGGTCGGCTCGCCCGCGGTGAAGGTCGCGCGGATGATGCCCAGGTCGTAGTGCTGGATCGAATTGAAGATGCGCAGGCCGGTATCGGCCGAGTTGCGCGAGAGCAGGATCACTTCCACCCGCGGCTGTTCCGGTGACTGGCCCTGGTTGAGCGCCAGCAGCTTGCGCACCACCGGGAAGGCCACGCCGGGGCGCAGCACATCATCCTCGTGCTTGCGCTGGTACTCGGCGTAGGCATCCACGCCTTCGGCCTCGAACAGCGCGTGGCCCTCCTCCAGATCGAACAGGGCCCGCGAGGTCACGGCAACGGTCAGCAAACGGGGGGTGTTGTCGCCCATGGCAATCAGCAATCCAATGCGGCCGCAGCGGCCGGCCAGCCATTCTCCCACAGAGCACGGCCGCCTCGGCCGTGCGCCTTCAGAACATGAACTGCTCGCTCAGGATCCGGTCTTCCAGATTGTGTTCCGGGTCGAACAGCATGGTGACGCGGCGCTCGCGCGATTCACGGATGGTGACTTCCACGACATCACGGGTTTCGTGCGAATCGGCGGTGACGCTGACCGGGCGCTTGTACGGATCAAGCACGCGGAACCGCACTTCGGTATCGGCCTTGAGGATCGCGCCCCGCCAGCGGCGCGGACGATACGGCGCCAATGGCGTGAGTGCGATGGTGTGCGAGCCCAGCGGCAGGATCGGGCCGTGCGCGGAATAGTTGTAGGCGGTGCTGCCGGCCGGGGTGGCCACCAGCACGCCGTCGCCGATCAGCTCGGCCACGCGCTCCTGGCCATTGAGGTCGATGCCGATGTGCGCGGCCTGGCGGGTCTGGCGCAGCAGCGATACATCGTTGTAAGCCAGCGAACCGGTGGTGGTGCCGGACTCGGTCAGCGCCAGCATCTCCAGCGGCCGCAGGTTGGCCGGCTCGGCAGCCGCCAGGCGCGCCGGCAGGTCGTCATCACGGAACTGGTTCATCAGGAACCCGACCGTGCCCAGCTTCATGCCGAACACGGGCCGATCCAGCGCGCCGTAGCGATGCAGGGTCTGCAGCAGGAAGCCATCACCGCCCAACGGGCACAGCACCTCGGCCTGCTCGGGCGCGTAGTCGCCGTAGCGGGCCCGCATCTGCGCCAGGGCGAGCTGCGCCGCTTCGGTGGAGCTGGCCAGGAAGGCGATACGGGGGGTGTCGCTCATCGGTGAATCCGGGTGGTGTATGCCGGCAAGAGCATAACCGGTCGTGCCGGTCGCGGGCCGGCACGACCGGAAACGAAAACGGCCCCGCCGAAGCGGAGCCGTGTGTTTCTCATGCAATGCCGTTACCAGACCCCGCCCATCCCTCTGGAGCAGAGCCCCCCTGAGTCAGGGGGGCGCGCCGAAGGCGCGGGGGTCTGGACGCATGGTTTGCATGGGGCCCACGGTTTGCAGAGCAAACCGTGGGGCGTCAGCGCGAATGCGCTTACGCCCCATGCGACGCCAGCTGGCCCAGGCGCTGGACCGCGACCGAAACGGTCGGGTAGTCCAGGGTCTTCTGCTCGGCCAGCTCGGCCAGCATCGCCAGGGTGAAGCGCAGGCTGCTGTCATCGCGGCCCATCCAGGCGGCGACCTTGGCTTCGGCGCTGCTGCCCTTCATCGACAGGACCTGGGCGGCCAGGTTGCGATGGTGGGCGGCCAGCTCGTCGCGCAGCACGCCACGGGCCACGGCGTGCCAGCGGCCGTTGACCTCCAGCGCGTCGATCTGCTCGAACAGCCACGGCAGCTGCAGGGCATCGCCCAGGCGGAAGTGGACCTTGGAGACATCCACCGGCTTCAGCTTGCGGGTGCGGGCCAGTTCGATGATGTCGAATGCCGGCTCCAGGAACTGCAGTTCCGAGAGCTGCTGCGACAACGCCGGCGGCAGGCCCTTGTCCTTCCACTCCTGCACGCTGGCCTCATAGGCCGGGCGCTGCGAATCCGGCAGCACGCCCGAAGCGTCGCGGATGTCGTTGAACGCGGCCTGGTAGCGGTTGACCGCTTCGGTGATGCCCGGCATGGCGCCCGGGCGCGACAGCAGCCAGCGCACGAACGAACGCTGCAGCTTCCAGATCACTTCCAGCGCATCGATCTGCACCGACTCCGGCAGGGTGCCGTCGAGGGCGTCGATCTGAGCCCACAGCGCGCGTGCGTCCAGCGTTTCACGGCTGATCGTGTACGCCTTGGCGACCTCGGCCACGGTGCGGCCGGTGTCTTCCTGCATGCGCATCAGGAAGGTGGCGCCCATGCGGTTGATGGTCTGGTTGGTCACGGCCGTGGCGATGATTTCGCGCTTCAGGCGGTGACGCTCCATCGCGTCGGCGTACTTCTTCTGCAGCGGCGTCGGGAAGTAGCGCTGCAGCTCCTTGGACAGGTACGGATCTTCCGGAATGTCCGACTCGAGCAGCTGCTGGAAGGCCACCAGCTTGGAGTAGGACAGCAGCACCGACAGTTCCGGACGGGTCAGGCCCTGGCCACGCGCCTTGCGTGCGGACAGTTCCGCATCCGAGGGCAGGTACTCGATCTGGCGATCCAGCAGGCCCTGCTGTTCCAGCGTGCGGATGAAGTGCTGCTTGGAACCCAGGCGCTTGACCGCCATGCGTTCCATCAGGCTCAGTGCCTGGTTCTGACGGTAGTTGTCCATCAGCACCAGCGCGGCTACTTCGTCGGTCATCGAGGCCAGCAGCTTGTTGCGCTGTTCGACGGTCAACTTCTTGGCCCGCACCACATCGTTGAGCAGGATCTTGATGTTGACTTCGTGATCGGAGGTGTCCACACCGGCCGAGTTGTCGATGAAGTCGGTGTTGAGCAGCACGCCGGCCTGGGCGGCTTCGATACGGCCCAGCTGGGTCATGCCCAGGTTGCCGCCCTCGCCCACCACCTTGCAGCGCAGCTCGCCGCCATTGACGCGCAGCGCGTTGTTGGCGCGGTCGCCGACATCGCTGTGCTGCTCGCTGGCCGCCTTGATGTAGGTACCGATGCCACCGTTCCACAGCAGGTCGACCGGCGACTTCAGGATGGCGCTCATCAGATCGTTCGGGGTCATCGACTTGATGCCCTCGTCCAGGCCGAGTACCTCACGTACCTGCGGGGTGATCTCGATCGACTTCAGCGTACGCGGGTACACGCCGCCGCCCTTGCTGATCAGCTTGGCATCGTAATCGGCCCAGCTGGAGCGCGGCACGGTGAACAGACGCTCGCGCTCGACGAAGGTCGTGGCCGCATCCGGGTTCGGGTCCAGGAAGATGTGGCGGTGATCGAACGCGGCGACCAGGCGGATATGGCGCGACAACAGCATGCCGTTGCCGAACACGTCGCCGGACATGTCGCCCACGCCGACCGCGGTGAAGTCCTGGCTCTGGCTGTCACGGCCCAGCGCACGGAAGTGGCGCTTGACCGACTCCCATGCACCGCGTGCGGTGATGCCCATGCCCTTGTGGTCGTAACCGACCGAGCCGCCGGAAGCGAACGCGTCGCCCATCCAGAAGCCGTGCGCCACGGCCAGGCCGTTGGCGATGTCGGAGAAGGTCGCGGTGCCCTTGTCGGCCGCCACCACCAGGTACGGGTCGTCCATGTCGTGGCGGACCACGTCCACCGGCGGCACGATCTTGTTGTTGACGATGTTGTCGGTGATGTCCAGCAAGCCCTGGATGAACAGCTTGTAGCAGGCCACGCCGTTGGCGAACACCGCATCACGGTCGCCGTTGACCGGCGGCATCTTGGCGAAGAAGCCGCCCTTCGCGCCGACCGGCACGATCACGGTGTTCTTGACCATCTGTGCCTTGACCAGGCCCAGCACCTCGGTACGGAAGTCTTCGCGACGGTCCGACCAGCGCAGGCCGCCACGGGCCACGGCACCGAAGCGCAGGTGGGTACCTTCCACGCGCGGGCCATACACGAAGATTTCGCGGTACGGGCGCGGCTTGGGCAGGTCCGGCACCAGTGCCGAATCGAACTTGAAGCTGATGACGTGGCCCGGACGGCCCTCGGCATCGGTCTGGTAGTAGCTGGTGCGCAGGGTCGCATCGATCACGCCCATGAAGCTGCGCAGGATGCGGTCCTCGTCCAGGCTGGAGACGCGGTCCATCAGCTTCAGCAGCGCATCGCGGGCCGCGTCCATCTGCACGGCGCGGTCACCCTTGCGTGCGTCGACCACGGTCTTGAGCACTTTCAGGGTGGCTTCGTCGCCGCCGGCGAGCACGGTCAGGTGCGCGCGCAGCTGGGCCTGGCCCTCGGCGATCGCGTCCTTGCTCTCGTTGCCGGTGGCCGGATCGAAGCGGGCTTCGAACAGCTCCACCAGCAGGCGGGCCAGCAGCGGGTAGCGGGTGAAGGTGCCTTCCACATAGGCCTGCGAGAACGGCACGCCGGTCTGCAGCAGGTACTTGCAGTAGCCCCGCAGCATCGCGACCTGGCGCCAGTGCAGGCCGGCGGCGAGCACCAGGCGGTTGAAGCCGTCGTTCTCGGCATCGCCATGCCACACGCGGGCGAAGGTCTCGCCGAAGGCTTCATCGACGCTCGGCGCATCGATCGCACCGGCCACCGATTCGACTTCGAAGTCCTGCACGTACACCGGCGCATTGTCGACCGTCAGACGGTACGGACGCTCGGCGATCACGCGCAGGCCCATGTTCTCCATCATCGGCAGCGCATCGGACAGCGGGATGTCATCCAGCTGGCGATACAGCTTCAGGCGCAGGCCATCGCCGCCTTCGCGCTGCACGGCCTGCAGGCTCAGGCGCAGATCGTCCGGGCCGGTCAGTGCGTCGAGCTGGCTGACGTCGTTGGCGGCGATCTCGGTGCTGGAGTCTTCGATGTAACCGGCCGGCAGCGCCTTGCCGATGCGCGCGGCGATGCGCAGGCCTTCGCTTTCACCGTGACGGGCGACCAGCGCTTCGCGCAGATCGTCCTGCCAGTTGCGCAGCACCTGGGCAAGCTTCTGCTCCAGTTCGCTGGTGTCCACTTCCAGGGTCTGGCCAGCCTTCGGACGGACGATCAGATGCACCTGGGCCAGCGGCGATTCGCCGAGCACGACCGAGCTGTCCACGTACTCGCCCTGCAGGGCGTCCTTGAGCATGGCTTCGATGCGCAGGCGCACATCGGTGTTGAAACGTTCGCGCGGCAGGTACACCAGCGCGGAAATGAAACGGCTGTACTTGTCACGGCGCAGGAACAGGCGGCTGCGCACGCGCTCCTGCAGGCCCAGCACGCCCATGGCGGTGCGGAACAGTTCGTCCTCGCTGGACTGGAACAGCTCTTCGCGCGGCAGGGTCTCCAGGATGTGGCGCAGCGCCTTGCCGCTGTGACTGCTCGGCGCCAGGCCGGAGTTGCTCATCACGTATTCGTGGCGCTGGCGCACCAGCGGGATTTCCCACGGGCGGCGGTTGTAGGCGCTGGAGGTGAACAGGCCCAGGAAGCGCTGTTCGCCGATGATCTTGCCCTTGGCGTCGAATTCCAGCACGCCGATGTAATCCATGTAGCCCGAGCGATGCACGCGCGAACGGGCGTTGGTCTTGGTCAGGATCAGCGCGTCCTTCAACCCGGTGGTGGCATTGAGGCCCTGCGCGGCGAGCGTCTTGACCGGACGTGCGGCGGATTTGTCCTGCCCGCGCATCAGGCCCAGGCCGGTATCGTTGAGCGGCGCCAGCACCTCTTCCTTGCCCTGCTTCTCGACGCGGTATTCGCGGTAGCCGAAGAAGGTGAAGTGATTGTCGGCGGCCCAGCGCAGGAATTCCTGTGCTTCCGCGCGCGAGGCAGCGTCGACGGGCAGCTGGCGGGTGCCGAGGTCGTCGGCCAGGCTCTGCGCCTTGGCACGCATTGCCTCCCAATCGCGGACGATGGCACGCACCTCGTCCAGCGCCTTGATGATCGCCTGCTCCACCTCGGCCATGGCCTCGGCCGGCTGGCGATCGATCTCCAGCAGCATCACCGATTCGGCGGTGCCCTCGCTGACCGCGGTCAGCTTGCCGGCCTTGTCACGCGCGAAGCGGATCACCGGGTGACCCAGCACGTGCACGCCGACGCCATGCTCGGCCAGCGACATGGTGACGGTGTCGACCAGGAACGGCATATCGTCGTTGACGATCTGCAGCACCGTATGCGGCGACTCCCACCCGTTGCTCTTCAGCGTCGGGTTGAACACGCGGACGTTGGCCTTGCCGGACTTGCGCACACGCGCGAATTCCAGCGTGTCCGCTGCCAGTGCGGCCCACTCCTCGGCGCTGTGGTGCGGGAACTCGTCCGCCTCCATGCGCTTGTAGAAGTCGGCGGCAAAAGCCACTGCCTCGGCCTGCCCGGCCGACGGGTAGCGCTTGCGCAAGGCCGTGTACACCGGCTCCAGCGAGAAGCCCACTGGCGAAACAGTCTGCGTATCGGCTGGTTTGGATTTGTTTTTCACGGTCTTGGCTGCTGGTTTTTGCGGTTTCATGACGGAGCGGTGCGTGTTGCTCAGTTGGGAAAATGAAATTGTAGGCCTACCGCACAGAAATACCTTGCTGCAGGACGGAATAAGGTGATTCGGGTTGGGTGCCGTTTACATCGGCCGTGTCAATTCGGCCGGGTACGGATCAGCGCATCGATGTTGCATCCGCCCCAGCATCGGCCGCATCCGTTGCAACTTGACGTTGGTCATCAAACGCCATGGAAAGACAAGGCTTCTACAATTCTGAACTGGACGGTATAGTCCACCGCGTGACTCCCCCACACCCCGCCGCCAGCACGATGGACGCGCGCGATCATCGCGTGTTCGATGCTGTGCGCGAGCTGCTGGCCAGCCAGGGGATGCAACTGAGCATGGACGCGGTGGCCCAGCACGCCGGCTGCTCCAAGCAGACGCTCTACAGCCGCTATGGCAGCAAGCAGGAACTGCTGCGCCGGGTGATGCAGCGGCATGTCTGCCGCGCCACCGCCGGGCTGCGCTCACTGGACGGTGATGACCTGCGTGGCAGCCTGCTGCAGTTCGCCAACGATTACCTGGATCACTTCAATCAGCCGCACGTGGTCCAGGCTCGAAGGTTGATCGCGACAGAATCCAGCCAGTTCCCCCAGGAAGCCCGCACCCTGTACCAGGACGGCGCCGGGGCATTGGCGCTTCATGTTTCTGAATGGATGGCAACCCGGTCCGCGCAAGGCCAATTGAGGCATGACGACCCGCACTTCATGGCTGAACTGCTATTGAGCATGATCGCCGGCTTGGATTTCGAGAAACAGCGCTTCCATATTTCCCATCGCGCTGACGCCGCCGTGCGCCGCCGCTGGGCAGAATTCTCCGTCGACAGCTTCCTGCGCGCGTTCGCCGCGCCCGAAGCCGCCACGGCTTCGCATTCAAACCAACACCGGAGCTTCTCCTGATGATCGCCCCACTCCGCACCCTTGCCCTGACGTGCGCAGTCGCCCTTGCGTTGACCGCCTGCAAAAAGGAAGAGCAGCAGGCCCCGCCGCCTCCGGAAGTGGGCGTCATCGAGGCCAAGCCACAGACCCTGCCGCTGCAGCGCGAGCTGGTCGGCCGCCTGTCGCCGTTCCGCAGCGCCGACGTCCGCGCCCGCGTGCCGGGCGTGCTGCTCAAGCGCGTCTATCAGGAGGGCTCGGATGTGAAGGAAGGCCAGGTGCTGTTCCTGATCGATCCGGCACCGCTGCGCGCCGCCCTCAATGCCTCGCAGGCCGAACTGGCCTCGGCCCAGGCCTCGGCGGCGAACGCCAAGGCCGCCGCCAACCGCGCCCGCTCGCTGGCCCCGCAGGCCTATGTGTCCAAGTCCGATCTGGACGCAGCCGAAGCCACCGAGCGCACCGCCGCGGCCGCCGTGCAGCAGGCCCAGGCCTCGCTGGCCAGCGCGCAGATCAACCTCGGCTACGCCGAAGTGCGCTCGCCGATCAGCGGCCGCGCCGGCAAGCAGCAGGTCACCGAAGGTGCGCTGGTCGGCCAAGGTGATGTGACCCTGCTGACCACCGTGGACCAGCTCGATCCGCTGTACGTGAACTTCTCGATGAGCGTCGATGAGCTGACCCAGATGCGCGCCGCGCAGGCCAAGGGCGCGCTGGCCCTGAGCGGGGACGGCAAGTCCACCGTGCAGGTGAAGCTGGCCGACGGTACGGTCTACGACCAGCCGGGCACCCTGGACTTCTCTTCGACCACGGTCGACCCGGCCACCGGCGCGGTCTCGCTGCGCGCGGTGCTGCCGAACCCGCAGCAGATCCTGCTGCCGGGCGCCTTCGTCAGCTTCCAGGCGACCCTGGGCGAGCGCAACAACGCGTACCTGGTCCCGCTGCAGGCCCTGCAGCGCGACACCACCGGCGGCTATGTGCTGGTGGTCGGCAAGGACGGCAAGGTGGTCCGCAAGAACGTGAAGAGCGAAGGCCAGCAGGGCAGCAACTGGCTGGTCAGCGGTGGCCTGGATGCTGGCGATCAGGTGATCGTGGCGGGCGTCCAGAAGGTCAAGGAAGGCGCTCCGGCCAAGGCCGCACCGTGGAACCCGGCCGCCGGCAACGGCAATGGCCAGGCCCCGGCGGGTGCTGCCCCGGCAGGCGCCGCACCTGCGGCCAAGCCTGATGCCGCTGCCGCCCCGGCCGATGCCGCCGCCGCAAAGTCCGACGCCGCTCCGGCTGCCGAACCGAACAAGCAATAACGGGAATCCTCCGTCATGCCTAAATTTTTCATTGAACACCCGGTATTCGCCTGGGTGGTCGCGATCCTGATCTCGCTTGCGGGCGTGATCTCGATCCTGGGTCTGGGCGTGGAGTCCTACCCGAGCATCGCACCGCCCCAGGTGACGGTGAGCGCCACCTACCCCGGCGCCAGCGCCGACACCGCCGAAAAGTCGGTCACCCAGGTGATCGAGCAGCAGCTGACCGGTATCGATCACCTGCTGTACTTCAGCTCCTCTTCGGCCTCCAACGGCCGCGTCACCATCACCCTGACCTTCGAAACCGGCACCGACGCCGACATCGCCCAGGTCCAGGTGCAGAACAAGGTGTCCCTGGCGACTCCTCGCCTGCCCACCGAGGTGACCCAGCAGGGCGTGGTGGTGGCCAAGGCCAACGCCGGCTTCCTGATGGTGGTGGCCCTGCAGTCCGACAACGCCTCGATCAACCGCGATGCGCTGAACGACATCGTCGGCTCGCGCGTGCTCGACCAGATCTCGCGCATCCCCGGCGTCGGCAGCACCCAGCAGTTCGGTTCCGAGTACGCCATGAACATCTGGCTCAACCCGGAAAAGATGCAGGGTTACGGCCTGTCGGCCAGCCAGGTGCTGGCCGCGATCAAGGACCAGAACGTGCAGTTCGCGGCCGGTTCGCTGGGCTCGGACCCCTCGCCTGAAGGTCACTACTTCACCGCGACGGTCTCGGCCGAAGGTCGCTTCAGTTCGCCGGAAGAGTTCGAGAACATCATCCTGCGCGCCAATGCCGACGGTTCGCGCGTGCTGCTCAAGGACATCGCCCGGATCGCCTTCGGTGCGAACAACTACGGCTTTGACACCCAGTACAACGGCAAGCCGACCGGTGCCTTCGCGATCCAGCTGCTGCCGGGCGCCAACGCACTAAACGTGGCCAATGCGGTCACCGCCAAGATGGACGAGCTGGCCCCCAGCTTCCCGTCCGGTGTCAGCTGGTTCTCGCCGTACGACAGCACCACCTTCGTGAAGATCTCGATCGAGGAAGTGGTCAAGACCCTGATCGAAGCGGTCGCGCTGGTCTTCCTGGTGATGCTGATCTTCCTGCAGAACTTCCGCGCCACGCTGATCCCGACCCTGGTCATCCCGGTCGCGCTGCTGGGCACGTTCCTGGGCATGAGCATCATCGGCTTCACCATCAACCAGTTGACGCTGTTCGCGATGGTGCTGGCGATCGGCATCGTGGTCGATGACGCCATCGTGGTCATCGAGAACGTCGAACGCATCATGACCGAGGAGAAGCTGCCGCCCAAGGCCGCGACCCAGAAGGCCATGACCCAGATCACCGGCGCGGTGGTGGCCATCACCGTCGTGCTGGCCGCGGTGTTCATTCCGTCGGCGCTGCAGGGCGGTGCCGCCGGTGAGATCTACAAGCAGTTCGCGCTGACGATCGCCATCGCGATGGCGTTCTCGGCATTCCTGGCACTGGGCTTCACCCCGGCGCTGTGCGCGACGTTCCTCAAGCCGACGCACAACGACAACCCGAACATCGTCTACCGCACCTTCAACAAGTACTACGACAAGGTCAGCAACACCTACGTGGGCCACATCACCTCGGCGGTGAAGCACGCCCCGCGCTGGATGATCCTGTTCGTGGTGCTGACCGTGCTGTGCGGTTTCCTGTTCACGCGCATGCCGGGCAGCTTCCTGCCGGAAGAAGACCAGGGCTATGCACTGGCGATCGTGCAGCTGCCGCCGGGCTCGACCAAGTCGCAGACCAACCACGCGTTTGCCCAGATGCGCGGCATCCTGGAAAAGCAGGATGGCTTCGAAGGCATGCTGCAGGTGGCCGGTTTCAGCTTCGTCGGTTCCGGTGAGAACGTGGGCATGGGCTTCATCCGCCTCAAGCCCTGGGCGGACCGCGACATCACGGTGCCCGAGTTCATCAACAACATGAACGGCGCGTTCTTCGGCATCAAGGAAGCGCAGATCTTCGTGGTCAACCTGCCGACCGTGCAGGGCCTGGGCCAGTTCGGCGGTTTCGACATGTGGCTGCAGGACCGTGGCGGCGTGGGTTATGACCAGTTGACGCAGGCCCGCAACATCCTGCTCGGCAAGGCCGCGCAGGAGAGCGATCTGCTGACCGGCGTGCGTCCGAACGGGCTGGAAAACGCTCCGCAGCTGCAGCTGCACGTGGACCGCGTGCAGGCACAGACGATGGGGCTGTCGGTCTCGGACGTGTACAGCACCATCCAGCTGATGCTGGCCCCGGTGTACGTCAACGACTTCTTCTATGAAGGCCGCATCAAGCGCGTGACCCTGCAGGCCGATGGACCGTACCGCACCGGCGCGGAGTCGTTGAACAGCTTCTACACGCCCAGCGTGCTGCAGACCAATCCCGACGGCACGCAGGCGATGATTCCGCTGAGCACCGTGGTGAAGTCCGAATGGGTGTCCGCACCGCCGTCGCTGAGCCGCTACAACGGCTACTCGGCGGTCAACATCGTCGGTTCGCAGGCGGCCGGGCGCAGCTCGGGCGAGGCGATGCAGGCGATGGAACGGATCGTCAACGATGACCTGCCGGCCGGCTTCGGCTACGACTGGTCGGGCATGTCCTACCAGGAAATCCTGGCCGGCAACGCCGCGACCCTGCTGCTGGTGCTGTCCATCGTGGTGGTGTTCCTCTGCCTGGCCGCGCTGTATGAGAGCTGGTCGATCCCGGTGGCGGTGCTGCTGGTGGTGCCGCTGGGTGTCCTCGGCGCGCTGGCCTTCTCGCTCGCACGTGGCCTGCCGAACGATCTGTACTTCAAGATCGGCCTGATCACCGTGATCGGCCTGGCCGCGAAGAACGCGATCCTGATCGTGGAGTTCGCGGTGGAACAGCGGGCCGCGGGCAAGAACCTGCGCGAGGCGACCATCGAGGCGTCCCGCCTGCGTTTCCGCCCGATCCTGATGACCTCGTTCGCCTTCATCATGGGCGTGGTGCCGATGGCCATCTCCACCGGTGCCGGCGCCAACGCGCGTCACGCGATCGGTACCGGCGTGATCGGCGGCATGGTGTTCGCCACCTTCCTCGGCCTGCTGATGATCCCGGTGTTCTTCGTGGTGGTCCGCCGCATGCTGGGCGACAAGCTGGACGAACCGTCCAAGGAGTTCCTGGAGCGCCAGGGCGAAGCCAACACGGCGCACCGTCCGGATCGCTGATGGACAGGGGCAGCCACGGCTGCCCCACCGGTAGATGACCACCGTGGATGGTCACGCTGAAATGAAGAAGCCCCGGCGCGAGCCGGGGCTTTTTTGTGTGCTGCCGGCCAGCGACGGCCACTGCATCGGCAGCAGGAAAAGGACCGGCTCCCGTGAGCGCGGCGATTACGTCACCGCATCGTCTGCGCGGGGACGCCATGGACACTGGAATCCGAGCACCGTTTCGCACATTGAAACGGTCGCCTCGCACAGAACCGTCGATTGACGGCGCAGCGCCGCGGCACGTCGTCCAGCGTCGGCTATCGTGCCCTGCGCGCGCTCATCCCCGTCCAGACCGGACGTTCATCCAGGACCGTCATGAAAACACTGATTACGCCCCTCCTGCTTGCCCTCGCCGTGAGTGCCACGGTCGCCACGAGCACGCCGGCGCAGGCCACCCCGTCACCGTAGGCGGAACAACCGTCCTACCTCTGCTGGTGGGCGGCGCCGAACACCCAGCACTACGTGTGGGCTACCTCGCTGCAGCACGCGCGGGCCGTGTATGCCGATCTCACCGGTCGCCCCCTCTACAACGTGCTGTGCCGCCTGGAAGCAGCGCCGTAACCCGCCGCGCCGGCGCAGGAATGAACGCGTCGGCGTCGGCGTCGGCGTCGGCCCGGGCACTGCAGTGACCTCGGGCCGGATCGTACAGCGGCGCCCTGGTGGCGCCGCTGTCGCGTTGATCAGCGCAGACCGGTCTCGTTGCGCGCGATCACCAGCCGCTGGATTTCCGAGGTGCCCTCGTAGATCTCGGTGATCTTGGCATCACGGAAGTAACGTTCCAGCGGCATTTCCTTGGAATACCCCATGCCACCGTGGATCTGAACGGCTTGGTGGGTGATCCACATCGCTGCTTCAGAAGCGGTCAGCTTGGCGATCGCCGCTTCATTGCTGAAGCGCTTGCCCTGGCCTTTCACCCATGCTGCGCGCAGCGTCAGCAGCAGGGCGGCGTCCAGCTTGCACTTCATGTCGGCGATCTTGGCCTGGGTCATCTGGAAGGTGCCGATCGCCGCGCCAAAGGCCTTGCGGTCCTTCACGTATTCGATCGTCGCTTCATACGCGGCACGCGCGATGCCGATCGCCTGCGAGGCGATGCCGATCCGGCCCGCGTCGAGCACGCCCATGGCGATCTTGAAGCCCTCGCCTTCCTTGCCGACCACATCGTCGGCGGCCGCCGCGTAATCCTGGAACTCGATTTCGCAGGTCGCCGAGGCGCGGATGCCCAGCTTCGGCTCGGTCTTGCCGCGGTGGAAGCCGGCCTTGTCGGTGTCGATCATGAACGCGGTGATGCCACGCGCGCCCTGTTCCGGATCGGTCATCGCAAACAGCACGATGTACTTGGCGACCGGGCCGGAGGTGATCCAGCTCTTCTTGCCGTTGATGACGTAGGTGCCGTCGGCCTGCTTGACCGCGCGGCACCGCATGGCTGTCGCATCCGACCCGGACTGCGGCTCGGTCAGCGCGAACGCACCGATGGCCTCGCCCTCGGCGATGGCGCGCACGTACTTCTGCTTCTGCGCTTCACTGCCATGGGTCAGGATCCCGTTGCAGAACAGCGAGTTGTTGACCGACATGATCGTCGAATGCGCGGCGTCTCCGGCGGCGACCTCCACCATCGCCAGGACGTAGGCGATCGGGTCCATGCCCGCACCGCCGTATGCTTCGGGCACTTCGATGCCCATCAGACCGTTCTCGCCCAGCAGGCGGATGTTGTCCAGCGGGAATTCGCCGGTACGATCATGGTGCTCGGCGCTGGGCGCGATTTTTTCCTGCGCGATGCGGCGCGCAACGTCCTGCAGCATCAACTGCTCTTCGGTAAAGCTGAAATCCACAACACCCTCCCGGGGACATAGTGATATGGCCGCGCAGTGCGCGGCCAGGTCGGGCGATTGTACCGGGGGGCGGGGAAGGACGCCTGACTTGACCGCGCCGCCGCCAAAGGACGAAAATATCTCTATATCGCGATAGGTAGATATTTATGGATCTCGAGGACTGGTCCGTCCGGCTGAAAGTGTTCGCCGACGCCACCCGGGTGCGCCTGCTGGCGCTGCTGGAACAGGAAGAACTCACCGTGGCCGAGCTGTCGGCCATCACTACGCTGGCCCAGCCGCGGGTGTCCACGCATCTGGCCCGGCTCAAGGAAGCCGGCCTGGTCCGTGACCGCCGCTCCGGCGTCTCGGCGTATTACCGCTTCGATGACGCTGCGCTGGACCCGGCGCAGCGTGCATTGTGGCATGCCCTGAGCACCGGCAGCGATGACCCGCTGCTGCGCCAGGATGCTGAACGCGTGGCCGCGGTGATGGCCAGCCGCGCCGCCGATCAGAACTGGGCCGACAGCGTCGCCGGCGACATGGAACGCCATTACTCGCCGGGCCGCACCTGGGAGGCGCTGGCGCGCACGGCCCTGCCGCTGCTGGAAACCGGTGACGTGCTCGATATCGCCTCCGGTGACGGCGTATTGGCCGAGCTGGTCGCCCCGCATGCCAAGCGCTATGTCTGCATCGATACCAGCGCGCGCGTGGTCGCCGCCGCCAGCGAGCGCCTGCGCCGGCTGGCCAACGTGGAAGTGCGCGAAGGCGATATGCACGCCCTGCCCTTCCCCGACCAGAGCTTCGACCTGGTGGTGCTGATGCACGCGCTGACCTACGCCGCCAAGCCCGCCCAGGCCGTCGCCGAAGGCGCGCGCGTGCTGCGTCCCGGTGGGCGCCTGCTGCTGTGCAGCCTGGCCCGTCACGAGCACCGCGCGGCGGTGGATGCCTATGGCCACGTCAACCTCGGCTTCAGCGACAAGGAGCTGCGCAGGTTCGTGGAGAAGGCCGGCCTGGTCGTCTCCAGCCTGGAAACGGTGACCCGCGAGAAGCGCCCGCCGCATTTCGAAGTCATTTCGCTGATTGCCAGCAAGCCCTGAGGTCTGTCCATGCCATCCCTGCCCTGGCTCCACCCCGACCGCGTGCATGCGCTGGAAACGGCGCTGGCCCAGCGCATCCTGATCATCGATGGGGCCATGGGCACGATGATCCAGCGGCATGGGCTGGAGGAGGACGATTACCGGGGCGAGCGCTTTGCCGGCGGCTACGACCACCAGCACGGGCCCGGCTGCGACCATGCCGCGCCCGCCGACGTGCCACAGGGGCATGACCTCAAGGGCAACAACGACCTGCTGCTGTTGACCCGCCCGGAGGTGATCGGCGGCATCCACACCGCGTACCTGGAGGCGGGTGCCGATCTGGTCGAGACCAACACCTTCAACGCGACCTCGGTCAGCCAGGCCGACTATCACCTTGAACACCTGGTCTACGAGCTCAACAAGGCCGGCGCCGCAGTGGCGCGCGCCTGCTGCGATGCGGTCGCGGCAACCACACCGGGCAAGCCTCGCTTCGTGATCGGCGTGCTCGGCCCCACCAGCCGTACCGCCTCGATCAGCCCGGATGTCAACGATCCCGGCTTCCGCAACACCAGCTTCGATGCACTGCGCGAGACCTATCGCGAGGCCATCGATGGCCTGATCGACGGCGGCGCCGACACCTTGATGGTGGAAACCATCTTCGACACGCTCAACGCCAAAGCCGCGCTGTTCGCCATCGAAGAAGTGTTCGATGCCCGCGGCGGGCGGTTGCCGGTGATGATCTCCGGCACCATCACCGATGCCTCCGGTCGCACCTTGTCCGGGCAGACGGCCGAGGCGTTCTACGCCTCGGTCGCGCACGGACGGCCATTGTCGATCGGGCTGAACTGCGCGCTCGGTGCCAGCGACATGCGGCCCCACGTGGAAACCCTGTCCACGGTGGCCGAGTGCCTGGTCAGTGCGCATCCCAATGCCGGCCTGCCCAATGCGTTCGGCGAGTACGACGAAACCCCGGAAGAAATGGCCACCACGCTGCGCGAGTTCGCCAGCGCCGGCCTGCTCAATCTGGTCGGCGGCTGCTGCGGCACCACCCCGGCGCACATCCGCGCGATTGCCGAGGCCGTGGCCGATCTGCCCCCACGCCGCCTGCCGGCGCCACCGCTGGAAGACGCGGCATGACCGCTTCCGTCCCACGTTCCCGTTGTCGTTGACCCTCCTCCGCCAGCCCGTGCCCGCCTGCCCATGACGTCTTCCCGCCACACCCGCCTGTCCGGTCTCGAGCCGCTGGTCATCACCCCGGACCTGCTGTTCGTCAACATCGGAGAGCGCACCAACGTCACCGGCAGCGCGCAGTTCCGCAAGCTGGTGAAGGAAGAGCGCTACGAGGAGGCGGTGGAAGTGGCGCGCCAGCAGGTCGCCAACGGCGCGCAGATCCTCGACGTGAACATGGACGAGGGCCTGATCGATTCCGAAAAGGCGATGACGCGCTATCTGAATCTGATCATGTCCGAGCCGGACATCGCGCGCATTCCGGTGATGGTCGATTCCTCCAAGTGGAGCGTGATCGAGGCCGGGCTGAAGTGCCTGCAGGGCAAGAGCGTGGTCAACTCGATCTCGCTCAAGGAAGGCGAAGCGGCGTTCATCGAGCAGGCGCGCAAAGTGCTGCGCTACGGCGCGGCGGCGGTGGTGATGGCCTTCGACGAAGACGGCCAGGCCGATACCTGCGCGCGCAAGGTCGAGATCTGTACCCGCGCCTACCGGATCCTGACCGAACAGGTCGGCTTCCCGCCGCAGGACATCATCTTCGACCCGAACATCTTCGCTGTCGCCACCGGCATCGAAGAGCACGACAACTACGCGGTCGACTTCATCGAAGCCACCCGCATCATCAAGCGCACCCTGCCGCATTGCCATGTATCCGGCGGTGTCTCCAACGTGTCGTTCTCCTTCCGCGGCAATGAAACCGTACGCCAGGCGATCCACTCCGTGTTCCTGTTCCACGCCATCGGCGCCGGCATGGACATGGGCATCGTCAACGCCGGCGCCATGCCGATCTATGACGATCTGGACCCGGAACTGCGCGAGCGCGTGGAGGATGTGATCCTCAACCGGCGCAGCGACGGCACCGAGCGCCTGCTGGACATCGCCGAGCGCTACAAGGGCAAGAAAGGCGACGTCCGCGGCGAAGACCTTGCCTGGCGCGAGAAACCGGTCAACGACCGCCTTGCGCATGCGCTGGTGCACGGCATGGACGCCTGGGTCGAGCAGGACACCGAGGAAGCGCGTGCGCGCTCGACCCGCCCGCTGGATGTGATCGAAGGGCCGCTGATGGACGGCATGAACATCGTCGGCGACCTGTTCGGGGCCGGCAAGATGTTCCTGCCGCAGGTGGTCAAGTCCGCGCGCGTGATGAAGAAGGCGGTGGCCTACCTGCTGCCCTACATCGAGGCGGAGAAGGCACGCAGCGGCGACACCGCCAAGAGCAACGGCAAGATCATCATGGCCACGGTCAAGGGCGACGTGCACGACATCGGCAAGAACATCGTCGGCGTGGTCCTGGCCTGCAACAACTTCGACGTGGTCGATCTGGGTGTGATGGTGCCGGCGCAGAAGATCCTAGATGCCGCACGCGCCGAGAATGCCGACATCATCGGCCTGTCCGGCCTGATCACGCCCTCGCTGGAAGAAATGAGCCACGTCGCCCGCGAGATGGAGCGGCAGGGCTTCACGATGCCGCTGATGATCGGCGGTGCCACCACCTCGCGCGCGCATACCGCGCTGAAGATCGACCCCCATTACAAGGCGCCCACCGTGTGGGTGAAGGATGCCTCGCGCGCGGTCGGCGTGGCGCAGTCGCTGATCTCGCGCGAGCTGCGCGATGCGTTCGTGGCCGCCAACGAAGCCGACTACGCCGACATCCGTCAGCGCCACCGCAACCGTGGCGACGCCAAGCGCCTGGTGCCCCTGGCCAAGGCCCGCGCCCAGCGCTTCGTGGGTGACTGGGCCAACTACACCCCGCCGGCACCGCGCAGGCCGGGCCTGCATGTGCTCGACGATTACCCGCTCGCCGACCTGGTCGAGGTGATCGACTGGACGCCGTTCTTCCAGGCCTGGGAACTGGCCGGCAAGTTCCCGGCGATCCTGATCGATGAGATCGTCGGGCCGCAGGCGACCGACCTGTACAAGGACGCCCGCGCGATGCTCACCCGCATCGTCGAGGAAAAGTGGCTGACCGCCAAGGCCGTGTTCGGCCTGTGGCCGGCCAACAGCGTCGGCGATGACGTGCACCTGCGCACCGACGATGGTCCGGCCGTGCTGCACTTCCTGCGTCAGCAGGTGGACAAGCCGGTCGAACGCCCGGATTTCTGCCTGGCCGATTTCATCGCCCCGGCCGACACGGGCAAGCAGGACTGGATCGGGGCGTTCGCAGTGACCGCCGGCATCGGCATCGACCCGCATGTGGCCCGCTTCGAGGCCGACCACGACGACTACAACGCGATCCTGCTCAAGGCCCTGGCCGACCGTCTGGCTGAAGCCCTGGCCGAGCGCCTGCACCAGCACGTGCGCATGGATTACTGGGGCTACCAGCCCGATGAGCAGCTGGACAACGAAGCGCTGATCGCCGAGAAGTACGCCGGCATCCGTCCCGCGCCGGGCTACCCAGCCTGCCCGGAGCACAGCGAGAAGGCCACGCTGTTCAAGCTGCTCGATGCCGAGCGCAATGCGGACATGCAGCTGACCGAGAGTTTCGCGATGCTGCCCACCGCGGCGGTATCCGGCTATTACTTCAGCCATCCGCAGAGCCAGTATTTCGTGGTCGGCCGGGTTACCCGCGAGCAGGTCGTCGACTATGCCAAGCGCAAGGGCGTTGACCGCGTACAGGCCGAACGCTGGCTGGCTTCGAACCTGGATTACGATCCGGAATAACGGCGTCACCCGACCGACGGTCGGGTGCTACCGGCATAATGTCGCGGTTGGTACCCACCGTTGATGGGTGCGCGCGCACCGAGACCCCGCATGACCGCCCTCCCCCGTGACGCCGTTCCGGCCGTCCGCCTGTCCTCGTTCTACCTGTTCTACTACGCCGCCCTCGGTGCGTTCACGCCCTACTGGTCGTTGTTCCTGACCTCGCGTGGCATGAGTGTCACCGCGATCAGCGTGATGATGGGCCTGTGGTACGCCACCCGCATCATCGCGCCGACGACGTGGACGTCCATCGCCGCCGCCTCGCCGCGCCCGATCTTCTGGCTGCGGCTGGGCTGTGTGCTCACGCTGCTCACCTTCTGCGCGTTCCTGCTGCCGTTGCCGCAGCCGTGGCTGTACCCGGCGATGATCGCGTTCTGCTTCTTCTACAACGCGGTGATGCCGCAGTTCGAATCGATCACGCTGACCCACCTGGGCAGCGACAGCCACCGCTACGGCCTGATCCGGGTCTGGGGCTCGCTGGGCTTCATCGCCGTGGTGATGCTGTTCGGCTGGATCATCGAAGGCGATGGCGGTGCCGGCAACGCCCACCTGCTGCCGTGGCTGATGCTGCCGCTGTTCGGCCTGCTCACCGCCTCGGGCTTTGCCAACCGCTACGCGCGCAACCTGCAGCGCCGCGATGGCGATGCCAGCGGCTTCTGGCAGATCGTGCGCAAGCCGCAGGTGCTGGCGTTCTTCCTGGCCGCGTTCATGGAGCAGCTGTCGTTCGGCCCCTACTACACCTTCTTCTCGGTCTACATGGATCACCACGGCTATGCGACCTCGACGCTGGGCGTGTTGTGGACGGTGGGCGTGGTGTTCGAAGTGGGCGTATTCTTCACCATCGGGCGCTTCTTCCGCCGCTATGACGCCAGCTGGATGCTGCTGATCGCCCTGCTCAGCTCCACCGTGCGCTGGGCGATCACCGCGCTGTACCCGGAAAACCTGCCGGTGATGCTGATCGCCCAGACCGCGCACGCGCTTGGCTTTGCCGCGTTCTTCGCCGCTGCGATGCAGATGCTGGCCACTTACTTCCCCGGACGCCTCAATGGGCACGGCCAGGGCCTGCTGTACGGCTTCTCATCCGGCGTGGGCGGCGTGCTCGGCGCGCTGATCGCAGGCCAGCTGTGGCCGATCGACCAAGGCCGGACCGCCTTCCTGGCGGCCAGCGGTTTCGCGCTGGCCGGCGCCCTGCTGTGCTTCTTCGCGATCAGCCTGCCGCTGCTGCGTGCCGGCCGCCGGAAGCCCGGGGTCCTGTAGCGCCACGCCTCGCGTGGCCCTGCCGTCACGTTGGTGCCGGTACGCTCGGGACTCCCCACCACCGGAGTCCCCATGCGACGTTCCCTGCGCCTGCCGACCCTGTTCACCGCCTTCGTGGCGGCCTGCACCACCGCGAATGCGGCTACCCCGATCATTCTGGACAACGCCCGCGTGTTCGACGGCGAACGCGATCTCGGCGTCACCACGCTCACCCTGCGCGATGACCGCATCGCCCACATCGGCCCTCCGCCAGCCGCACTCGCCACGTCTGCCAAACGCATCGACTACCAGGGCAAGGTGATCCTGCCCGGGCTGGTCAGCAACCACATCCACGTCGGCAACACCGACGGCCTGGAGCATGGCGACCGCTTCTACACCCGCGATCATGTGGTCCGCGATCTGCAGCAGTTCCAGCGCTACGGCATCACCACGGTGACCGCGCTGGGCATGAACGGGGCTGCGTTCACCACGATCCGCGCCGAGGTCCGTGACCAACCCACGCTCGGTGCACAGCTGTATGGTGCCGGTGGCGGCATCGGTGCGGCCGCGGGCGCACCGCCGGCCAGAACGATGGGGCTCGAGCACGATCCCGTCGCCCGCCCGACCACACCCGAACAGGCCCGCGCCGCGGTCCGCGCGCAGCAACAGGCCGGGGTGGACGTGATCAAGCTGTGGGTGGACGACCTCGGCGGCCGCTTCCCGATGATGGCCCCGCCGATTTACCGCGCCGCGATCGACGAAGCGCACCAGCACCAGCTCAAAGTCGCCGCACACATCCATGACCAGGCCCCGGCGGCGGACCTGGTCGCGGCCGGCGTGGACATCATCGCGCACGGCATCCGCGATACGCCGGTCGCCCCGGCACTGGTCAGCGCGATGCGCGACAAGGGCGTCTGGTACATCCCGACGGTCAACATCGACGAGGCGAACTATCTGTACGCCGAGAATCCGCAATGGCTGCAGCAACCGTTCCTGGCCAACGCGCTGCCGCCGGCCGTGCGTGAGCGCTGGCAGCAACCGCAGTGGCAGCAGGCGCAGCTGGCGGGCGATGGGATCCCCAAGGCGCGCGCGTCGGTGGCCATGAACCTGCGCAATCTGAAGACGCTGCACGAGGCCGGCGTGAACATCGGCTTCGGTACCGATGCCGGCGCGATGCCGCAGCGGGTGATCGGCTTCGCCGAACACCGTGAGCTGGAGTTGATGACCCAAGCGGGCTTCACGCCGGCGCAGGCGCTCCAGGTGGCCACCGCCGATGCGGCGCGCGTGCTCGGCCTGGAGGATCGCGGCCGCATTGCAGTGGGGCGCCGCGCGGACCTGCTGGTGCTGGGGGCCAATCCGCTCGAGGACATCCGCAACAGCCGCCGCATCGATGCGGTGTGGCAGGCGGGCCAGCAGGTCGCCGGCCCGATCCAGGCCGCAGCAGACACCGCCACACGGGATTGATCGCAGCCGGTCAGTTCAGGGGGCGGCGCCCGGCGCCGTCCCCTCCACCCGCTGCAACTGTGCCTGGAAGTCAGGCAGCAGCAGGCGATTGCCGTAGCCGCTGAGGTGGTCACCATCGAAGTACAACGGCCTGCCCTCGCGGGTCGGCAGGCATTGCTCGCCGGGGCACAGCACCGGCATCGGATCCCAGATCGATGCGCCGGGCAGCCCGGCCGCCATCTGCTGCAGGCCGGCCAGCACCGGCGCACGCAGCTGGTCGATCTCGCGGCGCGGCACGGTCATGCCGTTGGCGCAGATCGGGTTGTGCCGGTTGAACAGATCCGAGCAGCGGTAGGGCGGTGCCGGCAGCACCGGCTTGGGGGCTTCCAGGACGATGTGCACGCCACGATCGGCCAGGGGCCTGAGCTGCTCGATCCAGTGTGCGATCTCGGCCCTGCGACCGGCATCGGCCGCCTCGCTCAGATGTTCGGCACGCACCTGCGCGACGTCGAACAAGGTGTACTGTTCGGACAGGCGTGGCAGCCGCAGCCCGGCCAGCAGGACCACATCGCCTGGCTGCGCGCGCGCCTGGATGTCCTCCAGCACGTTGCGCGCATACGCCGCGCAGGCCGGATTGGGACCCTGCCAGGCGCGCAGCCCGACCAACGCGCAACCGCCACTGCCGTACAGCCGGATCGGCACGCCATCGAGCACGGCCAGGCGCTGCAGCATCTCGTGGTAGGCCAGCGCGTGCGAGTCACCGGCCACGAACAGCTGGTGGGTGGACGTGGCCCGGCCCGGGCAGTCGCCACGCTGGTACAGGCGGGCCTGTCCTCCCACCACCGGCACGTTGCCCACCCGCAGCCGGCAGTCCGGGATTTCCTTCTTCAGCCCCTTGGCATAGGGGTACCAGTCCAGCGGCGTACGGCTGACCACGCTGAGCGAGGTGTACTGCTGGGTCTTGACCAAGGCCGACTGCAGCCCGGCCCCGAGCACCAGCGCTCCCAGCCCGAGCCCGACCCAGCGCGCGTTGCTGATGCGCCAGCGCGCGCCATGCCGCAGCGGTTGCTCCACCCAGCGCCATGAAAGCCACGACAGCAGCAGCGTGCACAGCACGGCTGCGCCTCCGGTGGCAACGGTCTCCAGGCCCACCGTCCAGCGGAACAGCACGAACACCGGCCAGTGCCACAGGTACAGCGAGTAGGACACCCGACCGACACTGACCATCAGGGTGGACGCCAGCGCGCGGCCCACCCAGCCACCCGCCGAGCGCTGCAGCAGGCCGAGCAGGCCCAGCGTGCCCACCACCGGCCACAGTCCGTCCACCCACGGCGAATGCCCCGGGCGCGCGGACCAGAGCCCATAGCCGAGTGCTCCCAGACTCAGCAGCAACAACGGTGAGCGCCAGCTCATGCCACGTGGCGACGCCAGTGGTGGGGTGAATCGACCGCTCAGCGACAACAGCTGGAACAGCAGCACGCCCGCACCCAGCTGCCAGAACCGCGTGGTGGTCAGGTAGAAGGCGTCGATCTCATGGCCGCCCTGGCGCGCGCGGAATACCGCATAGGCCAGCGACGCCACGGTCGCCACGCCGAACAGACCCAGCGACAGCCAGCGCCCGCGCGGGCCTTTGGTCCAGGCCAGGAACAGCAGGGGGAACAGCAGGTAGAACTGCTCCTCCACACCCAGCGACCAGGTGTGCGTGTACGGGTTGAAGTCCGTGCGCGGTGAGAAGTAATCGTTGCCGGTTCTGGCCAGCACCCAGTTGCTCAGCCCGACGAAGGCCATGCGACCGGTCCTGTCGCTGGTCTCGCTGAGCCATGATTCCGGAATCAGCAACGCGCTGAGCATCGCCGTGACCAACAGGCACACCACCAGCGCCGGCGCGATGCGACGCATGCGACGCGCATAGAAGCGGGCCAGCCCGGCCCAGCCGCCGACCGCCGGCAGGCGATCCACCGATGCACTGACCACGAAGCCGGAGATGACGAAGAACACGTCCACGCCGGTGAAACCACCGGGCAGCCAGCTGGCCTTGAGGTGATAGAGGATGACCGCCAGCACCGCGATCGCGCGCAGGCCGTCGATATGCGGGACGTACCCGGGACTACGTTGCTGCATGACCCTGCTCCGGACATGCAACGGGCGCCTGACGGCGCCCAGTGCATTCAACAATGATGGCGTCGGCTTACCAGACCAGGTCGTCGGGCACCTGGTACTGCGGATCGGCATACGGATCGTCGCCAGCCGGCGCATCCGGGTCGACCTTCAACGCCACCGACGGTGCGAACACTGCTTCGGCTTCGGCCAGCACCGCTGCAGTCACCAGCACGTAGCGCCCGTTCTGCTGCAGCACGCCGAGCTCGCCGGCATTGAGTGCCTTGAGCTGGTCGGCCGTCACGTAGATGCGCTTGATCTTGCCGCCATACGGGAAGTGGCGCGCGATGTCGGCCGCTTCGGCGTTGAGGGACTTGCCTTCCAGCAGCACCTCCAGCTTGGCCTTGGCTTCGCGACGCAGGCGTGCTTCTTCCTGCTTCAGGCGCTCGGCCTCGATGCGATCGTCTTTTTCCTTCTGCGCACGGATCGCGTAGGCCTTGGCGAGGTCGATGTCCTCGCGCGAGCGCGGCTTGCCGGGCGCGCCCTGTGGCGGGCGGGCGCCGGCGGGACGGCCCTTGCCCGGCGGGCGTCGGTCGCCGTCACGCGCGGGGCGTTGGCCTTCGCCGGGCTTGCCGGGCGGGCGCGCGCCCTGCGGCTTGCCGGCCGGGCGGCCATCGCGGCGCGCATCGGGTCGACGATCCGGCTTGCGCTCGTTGGTTCGTTCGGGTTTGGGCGCGGCTTTGAAGCCAAGGCCCAGCAGCTGGTCGCGGAGAGTATCGCTCATGACGTCAGATCAGTAATGCGGAGGCGGCGGCTCTTCGGCCGAGTCGGAGTACAGCGCGGTGCGGACCTTGCCAAGGTCTTCAAGCAGGATGCGGGTCAGGTCGGCATTGCGGTTGCCTTCCATGCGTGCATCGGCCAGGGCCTCGCTCAGTTCGGCCAGCGCCTGTTCCTGGAAGGACACGCGCATTTCCAGCTCGATCAGGCGTGCTTCCAATGCCTGTTCGCGCTCGGAGGGTGTGGACTCATGCATTCAACGAACGTCCTCGGCCAATGCCGTAGTAAGCCAGGCCCGCGGCTTCGATATCCTGCGGGTCGTACAGATTGCGGCCGTCAAACACGACCGCATCGTTGAGCATCTCGCGCAGGCGGAGCAGATCCGGGCTGCGGAACTGCTTCCATTCGGTCACCACGACCAGCGCGTCGGCGCCCTCGAGGGCATCGTAGGCGTTGTCGCAGAACACCAGGTCAGCGCGCTCGCCAAAGATCCGGCGCGCTTCTTCGGTGGCTTCCGGATCGTAGGCACGCACCTGCGCACCTGCTTCCCACAGCTGCGCCAGCAGGCGGCGACTGGAAGCCTCGCGCATGTCATCGGTATTCGGCTTGAACGCCAGGCCCCACACCGCGAACGTCTTGCCGCGCACGCCTTCGTCCTCGCCACGGTCGTAGTGGCGCTGGATCAGGGCGTACAGATGGCCCTTCTGATGCTCGTTGACGGCTTCCACCGCATTCAACAGCTTGGGCTCATGGCCATGCTGCTGCGCGGTGCGGGCCAGGGCCTGCACATCCTTGGGGAAGCACGAGCCGCCGTAGCCGGCACCGGGATAGATGAAGTGCCAGCCGATGCGCGGATCCGAGCCGATGCCCTGACGGACCTGCTCGATGTCGGCACCGACCTTTTCGGCGATGTTGGCGATTTCATTCATGAACGAAATCTTGGTCGCCAGCATCGCATTGGCCGCGTACTTGGTCAGCTCCGCCGAGCGCACGTCCATCTCCACCACGCGGTCGTGGTTGCGGTTGAACGGCGCATACAGGCGACGCATCAGCGCGATCGATTCAGCGTTGGACGCGCCCACCACGATGCGGTCCGGCCGCATGCAGTCGGCGACCGCGTCACCTTCCTTGAGGAATTCAGGGTTGGAGACCACGTCGAACGCGATCTCCACGCCGCGCTCGGCCAGCGCCTGGGCGATGGCCTCGCGGACTTTGTCGGCCGTGCCTACCGGCACGGTCGATTTGTTCACCACCACCACCGGCGCGGTGATGTGCCGGCCGATGGTGCGGGCCACGGCCAGCACGTACTGCAGGTCGGCACTGCCGTCCTCGTCCGGTGGCGTGCCCACGGCGATGAAGATCACCTGGCCATGCGCGATGGCAGCGGCGGCGTCGGAGGTGAAGGTCAACCGCGACGCAGCGTGGTTGGCCTTGACCATCGGTTCCAGGCCGGGCTCGAAGATCGGGATGATCCCGCCGTTGAGGCCGTCGACCTTGGCCTGGTCGATATCGACACAGATCACCTGGTGGCCAACCTCGGCCAGGCAGGTACCCGTGACAAGACCGACGTAGCCGGTACCGAAAATCGCAACGCGCATGGGCGGTGGGGCTCCAGATCCGTTACGGCAGGACGTTCAGCAGCTCGACGTCGAACGTCAGCGTGGCGTTCGGGCCGATCGGGCCACCCGGGGTGCCCTGCTCGCCATAGGCCAGCTCGCCCGGGATCCAGAAGCGGTACTTGGAACCGGTCGGCATCAGCGAGACACCTTCGGACCAGCCCTTGATCACCTGGTCCAGGCCGAACTCGATCGGCTGGCCACGCTGGTAGCTGCTGTCGAACACGGTGCCGTCGAGCAGCTTGCCTTCGTAGTTCACGCGGACCTTGCTGGTCGGCATCGGGCGTTCGCCCGAACCCGGACGCAGCACCTGGTACTGCAGGCCCGAGGCGGTGGTCACCACGCCCGGCGCAGTCTTGTTCTTGGCCAGGAAGTTGTTGCCTTCCACGCGGTTGGTACCGGCCTGGGCCGCGGACTTGGCGTCCATCTCGGCCTGCTTGCCCTTCATGAAGCCTTCCAGCGTGGCCTTGGCCTGCTCGGCGGTCATCTTCGGGGTGCCGTTGTTGAACGTGGTGCTGACCGCGTCGAACAGCGCATCCAGGTCCAGATCGTCCTTCAGCGGCGCCAGCGACGGGCCCACGGCGAAGCTGCCCAGCATCAGGCCGACCTTCTCGCGGTCCACCTTCGGCGGCGCGGTGCCCGGCGCAACGCCCGGAACCGGCTGGCCGCTCTTGGCCATCACGGCCTGGCGCAGGGCGGCGTCGGTCTTCTGCGCCTCTTCCTGGCTGATCAGCGGCTGCTTACCTTCAAAGGCATTGGTCACACCGCGGCGCAGGGCGGCCAGGTCGATCTCGCTGGAAATCGGGCCGAACGAATTGGCGACATCGATACCGATGGCGTAGCCCAGCTTTTCGCGTTGGGTGTTCAAAGTGGAAGTCTCCTTGACAGCCGCGCGGGCGGCTGGTTGTTGCGACATCGCGGTACCGGTGGCACCCATCGCCAGAATCAGAACCGACGCCGCGGCGCCGCGCATTCCCATCTTCATTCGCTGCATTCCTGGAAGTGACTGGACGCCGACGTCGGCGCGAAAGCAACCATTGTCGCACGCGCGTCCGAGATGTCGATATCGTCAGTGCTTGTTTACCGTGACAGACAGTTCACGTTCGATGGCCGCGACCAGCTTCGGGTCGTCCGGCGTGACCTTGCTCGGGAACTGTGCCACTACCCGGCCGTCGCGGCTGATCAGGTACTTGTGGAAATTCCAGCCGGGCAACACGCCCGTGGCGGTGGCCAGACTCCGATACAGCGGCGTCGCATCCGGCCCGGTGACGACGACCTTCTGGAACATCGGGAACTTCACGCCGTAGGTCAGCGTGCAGAATTCCTGGATCTGGGCCTCGTCACCCGGCTCCTGGCCCTTGAAGTCATTGGACGGGAAACCCAGCACCGAGAACCCCCGCGCGGCGTACTTGCGCTGCAGGGCTTCCAGGCCTTCGTACTGCGGGGTGAAGCCGCACTTGCTGGCGGTGTTGACCACCAGCAGCACCTTGCCGCCGTACTGCCTGGCCAGATTGACCTCGCCCTTGCCGGCCAGCGGGCGGTAGCTCACATCCAGCAGATCGGCCGCCTGGGCCGACACGCCGGCCAGCAGACCGACCGCCAGCATCAGCGCAGACCCCTGCGCCCGGCGCGGAACGCGGTCGCGACGGACGGGCGACATCAAAGACACGTGGTGCATCGCGACACTCCAAAGTGGGGAACAACAAGGGGAAGAACCGCCTGGCGGGGGCGGCCAAGGCTGCGGCGGCACTATATCACCGGCGTTTTTGCCGTCGGACGCCGCGGGTCCATCGGTGTTGCGCGCAGACCACCGAGGCGGTGGAGGCGCCACGGGCGCGGCGCAGGTCCGGCGCATTCAGCGGCTGCTGTGCCGCTTCTGGCGGTGTCCGGCGGCGGCCTGGCATCGGCACGCCACGGTCTGAATGCGCCCCCTGATTGCCATACCATTGACATCAATGAATGCCTGCTGGCAGATATCAGCCTCAGGCATTCCCACATAACCCTTATCATTCAATGAGTTGAGGAATTTCATCTACTGTCATACACCCCCTGCCATCAGTTGGGGCAATCACCCAGTTGATCTTCGGCGTGCCGGTGTTATAGTTGCATACAACACCAGTCACCTAGACAGGGGAAGCCCATGAACCGCATGCGCCACCACCACACCGCCAAAGCCGTCACCGCCGCCTCGGCGTTGCTCCTGCTTGGCTGGTTCGGCATCCCCTCCGGTGACGCTGGCAGCCCTGCCAGCGCCAATGTGTTTGAAGGCCCGCAGGATGCAGGCGTCATCGAGGCAGGGACCGCCGACGGCGCCCCCACGCCCCCCCGCCGGCTGCACAGCTCCCTGTCCATGCCTTACTTCTCATTCGCGCAGTCGCTGAACCCACGGAGCTGACCATGAGCGATATTCAATGGAGCGATGGTGCTCCGATCTACCGCCAGCTGAAGGAGCGCGTGATTGCCATGATGCTTGACGGCATCATCAAGCCGGGCGATGCGCTGCCTTCGGTCCGGCAGGTGGCCGCCGAGTACCAGCTCAACCCCATCACCGTTTCGCGCGCCTACCAGGAACTGGCTGATGAAGGCCTGGTCGAGAAGCGCCGCGGCCTGGGCATGTTCATGACCGAAGAAGCGGCCACGCAGCTGCGCAGCAGCGAGCGCGACCGGTTCCTCAATGAAGAATGGCCGCTGGTGCTGGAGCGCATCCAGCGCCTGGGCCTGAACCTCGACGAATTGCTGCCCCAGGGGAAATCCTCATGAATGCCGTTGCAAGTGATGTCGTCATTTCCGCTCGAGGCCTGCGCAAGGCCTATAAACAGACCGTGGCGCTGGACAACACCAGCTTCACCATCGCCCCCGGCCGCATCACCGGCCTGATCGGCCCGAACGGCGCCGGCAAGACCACCCTGCTCAAGGCGCTGCTCGGCCTGACCTCGGTGGAAGGGGAACTGCGCGTGCTCGGGCTGGACCCCACCACGCAGCGCAACGCGCTGATGAACGATGTGTGCTTCATCGCCGACGTGGCGGTGCTGCCGCGCTGGATGAAGGTGCGCGAGGCGATCGATTTCGTCGCCGGCACCCACCCGCGCTTCGACCGGGCCCGCTGCGAGCGCTTCCTGGCCTCGACCAAACTGCATCCCAAGCAGCGCGTGCGCGAACTGTCCAAGGGCATGATCGTGCAACTGCACCTGGCGCTGGTGATGGCCATCGATGCCAAGGTGCTGGTACTGGACGAGCCGACCCTGGGCCTGGACATCCTGTACCGCAAGGAGTTCTACCAGCGCCTGCTGGAAGACTATTTCGACGAGCAGAAGACGATCATCGTCACCACCCACCAGGTGGAAGAGATCGAGCACATCCTCACCGATGTGATGTTCATCCGCGATGGCCGTATCGTGCTGACCACCGACATGGAGGACATCGGCGAGCGCTACACCGAGCTGCTGGTCTCGGCCGACACCGTGGCCGCCGCACGCGCGCTCAAGCCGATCGACGACCGCGCGCTGCCCTTCGGCAAGACCGTGCTCCTGTTCGACGGGGTGCCACGCGCCCAGCTCACGCCCTTGGGCGAAATCCGCAGCCCGGGGCTGGCGGATCTGTTCGTGGCCATCATGAAGGGAACCTACGCATGAACACCGTCAACCATCCCATCAGCAAGGCCAGCGCGTTCAAGTGGCTGCTCAAGCGTGAGTACTGGGAAAACCGCGGCGGCTTCCTGTATGCGCCGGTGATCGCCGGTGGCATCTCGCTGGTGATGAGCCTGCTCGGCATCGTGTTCGGCCTGGTGGCCATGCACCGTGCGGTCAAGAGCGGCGGCATCCACATCGACAACGAAAGCGTCAACATCAACGGCCTGGACCTGAGCCTGCTGACCAGCAAGCTCGATGCCAAGGATCTGCACGACCTCGCCAACGGCCTGGACCTGACCCTGATCCTGAGCTCGGGCTGGCCGCTGATCGTGCTCGCCTTCGTGGTGTTCTTCTACTGCCTGGGCGCCCTGTACGACGACCGTCGCGACCGCAGCATCCTGTTCTGGAAGTCGCTGCCGCTGTCGGATACGTCCACCGTCCTGTCCAAGGCGCTGAGCGCATTGCTGATCGCCCCGCTCATCGCGGTGATCGCCTCGGCCCTGACCATGCTCGGCTTCCTGGTGATGATCTCGATCGTGGTGATCGCCCATGGCGGTGATCCGATGATGCTGATCTGGGGGCCGGCCAGCCCGCTCACCATCATCGCCGGCCACCTGTCCTGGATCCCGGTCTATCTGCTCTGGGCGTTGCCGACCGTCGGCTGGCTGCTGCTGTGCTCGGCCTGGGCCAAGACCAAGCCGTTCCTGTGGGCGGTGATGCTGCCGCTGTTTGCCGGCATCATCGTCAGCACCACCAAGGTGATGACCCTGTTCGACCTGACCGGTGGCTGGTTCTGGAAGCACATCGTCGGCCGCCTGCTGCTCAGTGCGGTCCCGGCCACCGACCAGTTCTACCGCGGCGAGTCGATGTTCAGCGGCAACGGCAACATGGACAACCTGGTCAACGAACTGGGCCCGAGCCACCAACTGGCCGCCTTCGCCATGCCGGAACTGTGGATTGGTGCCGCCGTCGGCGTGGTGTTCCTGTTCCTGGCCATCCGCCTGCGCCGCCGCGCCGGCGAAATCTGATCCCTGCCCTTCTTCGAGGAGCCACCCATGATCCGCAAGCTCGCCGTTGCTTCCCTGTTGCTGCTGCCGCTGACCGCGCTCGCCAATGAACCGCAGTGCAAGTTCAACGAACCGCGCGACCTCAAGCTCGACCTGGCCGGTGCCAAGGCCGTGGTGTTCGAAGTAAACCAGCACGACCTGGTGCTGCAGGCAGGGCCGGGTGCCGCCCAGCTCGGCGGTCGTGCCTGCGCCTCCAACGCGGACTGGCTGCGCCAGCTGACCGTGACCCAGCAGAAGATCGGCGACAAGCTCGTCGTGCGCCTGCAACGCGAAGGCCGCAGCCTCACCCTGAGCGGCGGCAGCTATGCCTACCTGGACCTGCGCGGCACGGTGCCGGACACGATCCTGGTCCAGATGAAGGTCGGCTCCGGCGACGCCAGCGTCACCGGCGCCCATTCGCTCAGCGCGGATGTCGGCTCCGGTGATATCAAGCTGGTGAACATCAAAGGGCTGGTGACCGCAGCGGTCGGCTCGGGCGATGTCACGCTCGACGGCGCCGGGGCGCTGAACGTGCTGTCGGTCGGCTCGGGCGACTTCAAGGCCCGCAACGTCCGCGGCGATGCCAGGGTCGGCACGATCGGCTCGGGCGACTTCGAGCTGGACACGGTAGGTGGCAACGTCGAGATCGGCGTGGTCGGCTCCGGTGACACCGATGTGCGCCAGGCCAAGGGCAACGTGCGGGTCGGCACCGTGGGCTCCGGCGATACCGAGGTGCGCGATATCGGCGGCAGCGTCACGGTGGACCGCCACGGCTCAGGCGACGTCACCGCCCGTGATGTCGGTGGCGACCTGCGCGTGGCCAACAGCGGCAGCGGCGATATCCGCCACAGCAATGTACGCGGCCGGGTTGAACTGCCGCGCGGCAAGTAAGCCCTTCATCTCACAACGGATACGCATCATGACGACTCGACTGCTGCTGCCTGCCCTGCTGTTGTGCCTACCCATCGCCGCCTGTACCGCTCCCGACAGTGGCAAAGGCAAAGCCCCCGCCGACCAGAGCGCCGCCGCCCCGGCCACCAGCGCGCTGGATACCGACAGCATCGGCAAGACCGTGCAGGAAGCCACCGACAAGGCGCGCAGGGAAATCGCCCAGGGCAACATCTCCATCTCCAACGGCAAATCGCCGAAGGCCGAGATCAGCCCCCAGGGCGACCTGCTCATCGATGGCAAAGCGGTGCCCGTGGACGCCCACCAGCGTGCCCTGTTGCAGGACTACCGCAAGCAGGTCGAATCGCTGGCCAGTGCCGGCATGGAGATCGGCGTGGCCGGTGCCAATCTGGGTGTGAAGGCGGCCGGTGAGGCGATCAAGGGCATGTTCTCCGGCGACACCCAGGGCATCGAAGCACGGGTGAACGAGGAGGCCAGGAAGATCGAAGGCCAGGCCCAGAAGCTGTGCAGCCTGCTGCCCGGCATGATGGCCAGACAGCAGGCGCTGGCGGCCGCGCTGCCGGCCTTCCAGCCCTACGCGACCATGGACCAGAGCGACATCGACGATTGCGGCAAGTAAACCGGCCCTGCCTGCGACGATGCGTCGCAGGCAGGCCCTTCCCGGCGTCGGAGGACTACAATCCGGGTTCCCGCCGCATGCGTTGCCTGCTCATGAAGAAGCTGAGTCTGTTGCTGTTCGCCCTGTTCTGCCTGGTCGCCACCGGTTGCGATCAGGAGTACCGCAATCACCGCGCCGAGCGCAGCAAGCCGAAGATCACCGTCAGCGACGGCATGGTCACCGTGCGCCGCGCACCCGCACCCAACATCATCATCCTGCCCAACGGGCACATGAAGATCGATGAGATCGAGATCCCGCTCAATGACGAGCAGCAGGCGATGCTGCAGGGCATGTTCGGCCAGCTGCAGGTGCTGCGCCAGAACACCTTGACCGACGCCCCACCGGACCCGGCCAAGCGTTCGGTGAAGATCCAGGTGCCGGACGGCATGCAGCCGATCCCGCCGGACCTGATCACGAAAATTCCGGAATTCAAGGATTACACCGAGACCTTCGGCAATCTGCAGGCCGATCGCCACTGAGGTTGTGCGCCCCCCCGGCAGTAACCGGCAGGCCCCAGGGCAGATGTCCCCCGCCCGCCGGGCGGCGACGGCCTGCTCCTTGATGTTGCCCTGGGGCCCGCCGGCCGCTACGGGGCTCACCACAAAAAAACGGGCCGTTCGGCCCGTTTTCCGTTTCAGGTGGTGCGAGCGGTCAACCGCCCCCACCACCTCCGGCGTGGATGCCACCGGCGGTCAGCGCGGCCGGATCGAGCAGCTTGCGCAGTTCTGCTTCGGACAGACCACTGTCTTCCTTGGCCACCTCCAGCACCGGGCGCTGTTCCTTGTAGGCACGCTTGGCGATCGCAGCGGCCTTCTCATAGCCGATGATCGGGTTCAACGCGGTCACCAGGATCGGGTTGCGATCCAGTGCCTCGCGGACGCGATCCTCGCGCACCTTCAACCCGGCGATCGCGGTATCGGCGAGCAGGCGGGTGATGCTGGCCAGCAGATTGATGCCATCCAGCAGGTTCGCGGCGATCAACGGCAGCGTCACGTTCAACTGGAAGTTGCCGGTCTGGCCGGCCACGGTGATCGCGGTGTGGTGGCCGATCACCTGCGCGCACACCATCACGGTGGCTTCGGGAATCACCGGGTTGACCTTGCCCGGCATGATCGAGCTGCCCGGCTGCAGCGCCGGCAGTTCGATCTCGCCCAGGCCGGCCAGCGGACCGGCATTCATCCAGCGCAGGTCGTTGGCGATCTTGATCAGTGCCACCGCCAACGCGTTGAGCTGGCCGGACAGTTCAACCGCATCGTCCTGCGCGGCCAGCCCTTCGAACTTGTTCTCGGCACTGTCGAACTTGATGCCGGTCTGCTGCTTGAGCTGCTTGGCCACCTGCGCGCCGAAACGCGGGTCGGCATTGATGCCGGTGCCGATCGCGGTGCCGCCCAGCGGCAGCCGACGCAGGCGCTTGAGGCTGTCTTCGATGCGCTCCTGGGCAGAGGACAACTGCGCCGACCACGCACCGAATTCCTGTTCGAAGGTCAGCGGCATCGCATCCATCAGATGGGTGCGGCCGGTCTTGACCACCTTGCGCAGCGCGCGGCCACGCTTGTCGATGGTCTTGCGCAGGTGCACCAGCGAAGGCAGCAGCTGCTCATGCACGCCCAGCAGCGCCGAAACGCGCAGCGCGGTCGGGATCACGTCGTTGGAGCTCTGCCCCTGGTTGACGTGATCATTGGGATGCACCGCGGTCTTGCCCGCCTTGCCGGCACGGTTGGCCAGCGTGGCGATGACCTCGTTGGCATTCATGTTCGAGGAGGTGCCCGAACCGGTCTGGTACACATCGATCGGGAAGTGCGCGTCATGGCGCCCGTCGGCGACTTCGGCAGCCGCCGCTTCGATGGCCTTGCCGATGGTGCGCGGCAGATGGCCCAGCTCGACATTGACGTTCGCGGCGGCACCCTTGACCAGGCCGAGCGCGCGGATGAATCCGCGCGGCATGCGCTGGCCCGACACCGGGAAATTATCGACGGCGCGCTGGGTCTGCGCGCCCCACAACGCATCGGCGGGCACCTGCAACTCGCCCATGCTGTCGTGTTCAATCCTGAAACCCTTGCTCATTGCTTCAACTCCGCACATCTTTCGTGGATGAAAGGGAACCTGCGGCTGGCAACGGGCCTGATTCCCTGGCTGGCGGCTCTGGTCACGATACTCCCAAGCCCCGCAGAAACCCAACCACGCAGTGGATCGGCTAGACTCGGGATTCGTTTACATTCAGACAGACTGCCGCCCCCATGGGTGACGATCCCGACAGTAGTATCGGGCGTGCGAGCGCGCACGCACCGATGACCGCCCTCGCCACCCCGGCGACCGCGGGTGCCGTTCCGCCTCTGGCAGCAGCGCTGCGGGGCCGCGGATGATCGGCAACCTCCTGCTTCTGCTGCTGGCCCTGCTGCTGGTGGTGCTCAACGGCTTCTTCGTGGCCGCCGAGTTCGCGCTGGTCAAGCTGCGCCACACCCAGGCCGTCGGCTTGGCCGAAAACCACGGCTGGCGAGGCCGCCTGCTGCTCAACGTGCACTCGCACCTGGATGCGTACCTCTCAGCCTGCCAGCTGGGCATCACGTTGTCCTCGCTGGGCCTGGGCTGGGTCGGCGAGCCGGCCTTCGCACACCTGCTGCAGCCGTTGTTCGACACCTTGGGGCTGACCCCGGATGCCTCGCGCCTGACGTCGTTCATCATCGCCTTCAGCCTGATTTCGTTCCTGCACATCGTGCTGGGCGAGCTGGCCCCGAAATCGATGGCGATCCGTCGCCCCGAGGCGATGTCGCTGTGGACGGCCGCGCCGCTGTACCTGTTCTACTGGGCGATGTACCCGGCGATCTGGCTGCTCAACAACAGCGCCAACGCGCTGCTGCGCCTGGCCGGCTGGGGCGATGTGGAACACACCTCGCACCGCTACTCGCGCGAGGAACTCAAGCTGATCGTGGGTCGCCAGCAACCGGCCGGCAGTGCGCCGGACCAGGGCCTCACCCTGATGAGCCACGCGCTGGAGCTGCCCGAGCTGGTCGCCGGCGACCTGATGCGCTCGCGCGACCACATGCGCTCGTTCCGCGAGGGCATGCGCCTGGCCGATGTGATGGCCGAGTTCGCCGAGAGCCGCTACAGCCGCTACCCGTGGTTCGACCGCGATGGCGAGGAAGTGCTCGGCATCCTGCACATGAAGGACCTGCTGGTCGAGATCGCCCGCGGCAACCCGACCGATGACCTGCGCCCGCTGCTGCGCTCGGCCAACCTGATCGCGCTGGAAACCCCGGTGCCGCTGGTGCTGGAGCGCTTCCGCACCGGCACCACCCACCTGGCGCTGTGCGTGGAGGAGCACGGCCGCATCCTGGGCTATTTCACCCTGGAAGACCTGCTGGAAGTGGTGGTCGGCGATATCGAGGACGAACATCCGCATATCGTCAAGGACGCCCCCACCCGTGGCGCCGACGGCACCCTGCTGGTGGCCGGCTCGACCTCGATCTTCCGGCTGGAGCGGCTGCTGGGGCATGACCTGAGCGCGCCGGACCACCTCAATTCGGTCGGCGGGCTGATCGTGCACCAGCTGCAGCGGCTGCCGGAGGAAGGCGAGCAGCTGGAGATCAACGGGCACCAGTTCACCATCAAGCGCATGGCCGGGCACCGGATCCAGGCGGTGACGGTGCGCATGGCACAGGCCGAGGACGCCGGGGCAGCGTAGAATGACGGCCCCCGCTGCCACCGATCTGCGCCCTGCCATGTCCGAATTCGCCCTGCTCGCCCTGTCCCCGCTCGATGGCCGCTACGCCGGCAAGGTCGACGCCCTGCGCCCGATCTTCTCCGAATACGGCCTGATCAAGGCCCGCGTGAAGGTGGAAGTGGAATGGCTGCTGGCACTGGCCAATGAGCCGGGCATCGTCGAACTGGCGCCGTTCTCGGCCGCCGCCACCGCGCGCCTGCGCGCGCTGGCCGACGATTTCGCCCCGGCCCATGCCGCACGGGTGAAGGAGATCGAGCGCACCACCAACCACGACGTCAAGGCCGTGGAGTACTTCATCAAGGAGCAGCTCACCGCCGATGCGGAACTGGGCCCCGCGCTGGAGTTCGTGCATTTCGCCTGCACCAGCGAAGACATCAACAACCTCAGCTACGGGCTCATGCTCGAGCAGGCCCGCCGCGAGGTGCTGCTGCCCTCGCTGGACAACATCGCCGGCGTGCTGCGCGCTCTCGCCCACGCCCAGGCCGCCCAGCCGATGCTCTCGCGCACCCATGGCCAGACCGCCTCGCCGACCACCCTGGGCAAGGAAGTGGCCAACGTCGTGGCCCGCCTGGAGCGCCAGCGCCGCCAGATCGCCGCGGTGGAACTGACCGGCAAGATCAACGGCGCGGTGGGCAACTACAACGCCCATGTGATCGCCTACCCGGACGTGGACTGGCCGGCCTTCGCCCAGCGCTTCGTGGAAAGCCTCGGCCTGGTGTTCAACCCGTACACCACCCAGATCGAACCGCACGACAACGTCGCCGAAATCGGCGATGCCGCGCGCCGCGCCAACATCATCCTGATCGACCTGGCCCGCGACGTCTGGGGCTACATCTCGCTGGGCTACTTCAAGCAGAAGCTCAAGGAAGGCGAAGTCGGTTCCTCGACCATGCCGCACAAGGTCAACCCGATCGATTTCGAAAACGCCGAAGGCAACTTCGGCATCGCCAACGCCCTGTTCGAGCATTTCAGCGCCAAGCTGCCGATCAGCCGCTGGCAGCGCGACCTGACCGACTCCACCGTGCTGCGCGCGGTCGGCACCGCCTTCGGCCATACCCAGGTCGCCCTGGACTCGCTGGCCAAGGGCCTGGGCAAGCTGACCGTCAATCCGGAACGCCTGGACGCCGACCTGGACGCCGCGTGGGAAGTACTGGCCGAAGCCGTGCAGACCGTCATGCGCCGCCACGGCCTGCCCAACCCCTACGAACAGCTCAAGGCGCTCACCCGCGGCCAGGGCATCACCACCGAATCGATGCAGGCCTTCGTTGAATCCCTGGACCTGCCGGCCGACGCCAAGCAGAGCCTGCGCGCCCTGACCCCGGGCGGCTACATCGGCCTGGCAGCGGACCTGGCCAAGGCGATCTGAAGGCATGGGCGCGGCACCACCGCGCCCCGAATTCCCGTCTACACGCTGCAAGGACCTCCCCCATGGCCGCACGCAAGATCAAAACCCCCGTCATCGAGATCCAGGCCCGTCCCGGCCTGCCGCTGGGCATGCCCGCCGCCACCTTCCTGCGCGACTACTGGCAGAAGCGCCCGCTGCTCATCCGCGCCGCCTTCCCGGATTTTGACACCCCGGTGCAGCCCGAAGACCTCGCCGGCCTGGCGTGTGAAGAAGGCGCGCTCTCGCGCCTGATCACCCACGACCGCGCCACCGACGGCTGGAGCGTGCGCACCGGCCCGTTCCAGGAAGAAGAGTTCCCCGGCATGCCCGACCACGACTGGACCCTGCTGGCCCAGGACGTGGACAAGTGGGACGCCGACGTACGCGCCCTGATCCGCCACTTCGATTTCCTGCCGCGCTGGCGCATGGACGACGTGATGATCAGCTTCGCCGCCACCGGCGGCTCGGTCGGCGCCCATGTGGACCAGTACGACGTCTTCCTGCTGCAGGCCCACGGCCACCGCCGCTGGCAGATCGACGCCAGCGAATCGATCAAGGGCAAGCGCCCGCCGCTGGATTTCCGCGACGACGTCGAGCTCAAGCTGCTGCGCCGCTTCAAGCCGACCCACGACTGGGTGCTGGCCCCGGGCGACATGCTGTACCTGCCGCCGAACGTACCGCACAACGGCGTCGCCGAAGACCCCTGCCTGACGTTCTCCTTCGGCATGCGCGCCCCGGCCTCGGCCGAGCTGATCAGCGATTACCTCGATACCCTGATCGAGGGCGCCGACGAGTCCATCCGCTACCAGGATCCGGACCTGAAGGTGCCGCAGGACCCGAACGAGATCGACGTGGTCTCGATGAACCGCGTGGTCGAAGCGCTCAATGCCATCCGCATGAACGATCCGGACAAGCTCGGTGACTGGTTCGGCCGCTTCATCACCACCTACCGCGCCGCCGGGGACGTGATGGCGCACGGCGAACCGCTGCCGCGCGAAGAGATCGAAGCTGCCCTCGGTGCCGGCGTGGAACTGCATCGCCATCCCTGGGCCCGCCTGGCCTGGCGCCGTGCCAAGCGTGGCGCCAGCCTGTACTGCAGCGGCCTGGACTTCGCCCTGCCGGTCAAGGATGCGCAGGTGCTGGCCGGCGCCGAGCAGATCGGCGCAGCGCTGTACCAGAAGCTCTCGGCCAAGGGCCGTGATGCCGTACAGGCGCTGGTCGCCGGCGGCTTCTACCAGCTGGTGGAAGACACCGGCCTGGAGGACGAAGACGACTACGTTGCCGAGTACGACATCGTCGACGGCACCGAGGCGGTCGACGTGGTCGATGACGAGGCCGTCGAGGCCGACGTGCACGAAGTGACCATCCATGACGACGGTATCGAAGTGATCGTCGATTTCGACGACAGCGACGAGACCGACGGCAAGGACGAGCCCCAGCGCGGCTGATCGCCCCCGCCATGACCGGCCCCGGCTTCCACGTTGATGTGGTCGACTACCCGGCGCAGCACACTGCGCTGCACCGGGTCCGGTTCACCGTGTTCGTCGACGAACAGCAGGTCCCTGCCGAACTGGAGATCGACCCGCTCGATCCCCTGAGCGTGCATGTCCTGGCCCGTGACGCCGCCGGCACCCCGATCGGGGCCGGTCGGCTCACCCCGGACGGCCGGATCGGCCGCATGGCCGTGCTGGCCGCCTGGCGTGGCAAAGGCGTCGGCGACGCCCTGCTGCTGGCGCTGCTCGACCAGGCCCGCGCGCGCGGCTGGCGCGAGGTCGGCCTGCACGCCCAGCTGCCAGCCCGTGTGTTCTATACCCGGCAGGGCTTTCTGCCGGAAGGCGAGATCTTCGAAGAGGCCGGCATCGCCCACCAGCACATGCGGCTGGCCCTGTCCAGTGCGGTCGCGATCGAGCGCGCCGAAGAGGCCGTGGCGATCACCACGGCGCTGATCCACCGCGCCCGCCGCCAGCTCTGGATCCACAGCCGCCAGCTCGACCCCGGCCTGCTCGATGCCGCGCCGGTGCTGGAGGCGCTGCGCCGCTTCGCCACCGCCCGTCACGACAAACAGGCCGTGCTGATCGTCCATGACAGTGCCGCCATCGGCCGGTCGGGTTCCCCGCTGCTGGGCCTGATCCAGCGCTTGCCCAGCGACTTCCGCCTGCGCGAAGTGAGCGATCCGATCGACCGCGCGACGGCATCGGCCTGCCTGCTCAATGATGCGGGGGACTACTACTTTCGTCTGAGCGGCCACCGCTTCGATGGCGAGGCCGGGTTGTCCCAACCGGCACGTTCACGACCGTTGCAGGAAGGTTTGCAGCGCGTATGGGAACGTTCGCGTGATTGCAGCGAACTGCGCGCGCTCGGCCTGTAGCCCACCCCGCCGTCCCGAACCTGTCTGGGAATGACACCGCGGTTCCCGCACCGGACCGTACGGTGCCCCTTCCTGTCGCGTTGGGGGTACAATTTGGGGCGTTAGATACCGCCCGCGCAGGCTATTCACTTTTCCCTGCCGGATCATCGAAGCCTTACCCCACAAGCGAATCCGACTCTCCATCGTGGACAATCAACTGAAGCAGTTTGCGCAATCTTCGCAGCTCGCCGGCGGCAACGCCTCCTATATCGAGGATCTGTACGAGCAGTACCTCGTTTCTCCGGACAGTGTCGATCCCAAATGGAAGACCTACTTCGACGGCTTCCAGGGCCGCGAAGCCGGTGATATTCCGCATTCGGCCGTCATCGCCCACATTGCCGACGCCGCCAGGAACGCCATCAAGAGCGGCACCGCCGATGGCGCCGGTGACGAGCGCGAGCGCAATGTCGGTCGCCTGATCACCGCCTATCGTTCGCGCGGCCACCTCGGTGCCCGCCTGGACCCGCTGAGCCTGACCGCGCCGACCAATCCGCCGGATCTGGGCCTGCCGTTCCACAGCCTGTCGGAAAGCGACCTGGGCAGTGAGTTCAGCACCGGCGGTGTGGCCGGCCAGCCGCGCATGAAACTGCGTGACCTGCTGGAGCGCCTGAAGAAGACCTACACCGGCTCGATCGGTGCGGAATTCATGCACATCTCCGAGGTCGAGCAGCGCCAGTGGCTGTACCAGCGCCTGGAAATGGCCGGTGGCAACTACAACCTGGACGCCGATACCCAGCGCCGCACCCTGGAGCGCCTGACGGCTGCCGAGGGTCTGGAGCGCTACCTGCACACCAAGTACGTGGGCCAGAAGCGTTTCTCGCTGGAAGGCGGCGATTCGCTGATCCCGATGATGGACACCATCATCCGTGACGCCGGCAAGGATGGCGTCAAGGACGTAGTGATCGGCATGGCCCACCGCGGCCGCCTGAACGTGCTGGTCAATACCCTCGGCAAGAGCCCGCGCAAGCTGTTCGACGAGTTCGAAGGCAAGTTCGAGCATGACGACCACGCCTCCGCCGGCGACGTGAAGTACCACATGGGCTTCTCGGCCGACGTCGCCACCGCCGGTGGTGCCGTCCACCTGGCGCTGGCGTTCAACCCGTCGCACCTGGAAATCGCCGACCCGGTCGTGGCCGGCAGCGTCCGTTCGCGCCAGGAACGCCGGGGCGACACCGCACGCAAGCAGGTGATGCCGATCCTGATCCACGGTGACGCGGCCTTCGCCGGCCAGGGCGTGGTGATGGAACTGTTCCAGATGTCCCAGGCCCGCGGCTTCGCCGTCGGTGGCACGGTGCACATCGTGGTCAACAACCAGGTCGGTTTCACCACCTCCAACCCGGAAGATTCGCGCTCCACGCTGTACTGCACCGACGTGGCCAAGATGATCGCCGCGCCCGTGCTGCACGTGAACGGCGACGATCCGGAAGCGGTCGTGTTCGCCGCCAAGCTGGCCTTCGAGTTCCGCCAGAAGTTCAGCAAGGACGTGGTCATCGACCTGATGTGCTACCGCCGCTGGGGCCACAACGAAGCCGATGAACCGGCGATCACCCAGCCGCTGATGTACCAGGTCATCCGCAAGCACCAGACGACCCGCGAGCTGTACGCCGCGACGCTGGAAGCGGCCGGCGTGATCGAAGCCGGTGGCGGCAAGGCGCTGGTTGATGCCTACCGCAACAAGCTCGATGCCGGCGAAGTCACCACCGAGCTGGCCCAGGTCGAGAAGACCCCGGCGACCAGCAAGATGTACGTCGACTGGCCCAGGCTGCTCAACGGCAAGCTGTCCGATGCCGTCTCCACCGCCGTGGGCATGGAGAAGGTCAAGCAGCTGGCGCAGATGATCAACACCGTGCCGGAAGGCGTGGAACTGCACTCGCGCGTCGCCAAGGTCTATGACGACCGCCGCAAGATGGCCGCCGGCGAGATCCCGGGCGACTGGGGCTTCGCCGAGAACCTGGCCTACGCCACCATCCTCGACGAAGGCAACAACCTGCGCCTGGTCGGCCAGGACGTCGGCCGCGGTACCTTCACGCACCGCCACGCGATCCTGCACGACCAGAAGACCGACAACTACTACCTGCCGCTGCGTCAGCTGGTCGAGTCGCCGGAACAGGCCACCATCATCGATTCGCTGCTCAGCGAAGAAGCGGTGATGGCCTATGAGTACGGCTTCTCCACCACCGATCCGAACACCCTGTGCATCTGGGAAGGCCAGTTCGGCGACTTCGCCAACGGCGCCCAGGTCGTGATCGATCAGTTCATCGCTGCCGGCGAAGCCAAGTGGGGCCGCATCACCGGCCTGACCCTGCTGCTGCCGCACGGTTACGAAGGCCAGGGCCCGGAGCACAGCTCCGCACGCCTGGAGCGTTTCCTGCAGCTGTGCGCGCTGGAGAACATGCTGGTGTGCGTGCCGTCGACCCCGGCGCAGGCGTACCACATGCTGCGTCGCCAGATGCGCATGACCACCCGCAAGCCGCTGATCGTGATGTCGCCGAAGTCGCTGCTGCGCCACAAGCTGGCCGTGTCGACCCTGGACGAACTGGCCAACGGCGAGTTCCAGCACCTGATCGGCGACGCCAACGCAGACGCCAAGAAGGTCAAGCGCGTGGTGCTGTGCTCGGGCAAGGTCTATTACGACCTGCTGGAAGACCAGACCAAGCGTGGCCAGGACGATGTCGCCATCATCCGCGTCGAGCAGCTGTATCCGTTCCCGCGCGTGGCGCTGGCAGCTGAGCTGAAGAAGTACGGCAAGGCGGCCGATGTGGTGTGGTGTCAGGAAGAACCGCAGAACCAGGGTGCCTGGTACCAGATCCGCCACCACCTGCAGGCCTGCCTGGCCGATGGCCAGAGCATCCATTACGCAGGTCGCGCCCGTTCGGCATCGCCGGCCGCTGGACACATGGCGGACCACATCATCGAACAGCAGAAGCTGATCGCCGATGCCCTGGTCAACCCGTTCAACGACTCGGTCGCTGAATAACTCTCCCCCTCATTCTAGAAAAGACAAACCAGGAAGCTCCCGCATGGCCACCGAAGTCAAAGCCCCGGTACTCCCCGAATCCGTCGCCGACGGCACCATCGCCACCTGGCACAAGAAGGTCGGCGATGCCGTCAAGCGCGATGAAAACCTGCTTGATCTGGAAACCGACAAGGTCGTCCTGGAAGTGCCGTCGCCGGTCGATGGCGTGCTGAAGGAGATCAAGTTCGAGGTGGGCGCCACCGTGACCTCCAGCCAGATCGTGGCCATCATCGAAGAAGGCGCCGTGGCCGATGCTCCGGCACCGGCTGCTGAAGAGAAGAAGGCCGAGGCCGCACCGGCCAAGGCGGCTGCACCGGCGGCCGCTGCCGCGCCGGCCCCGGCCGCCAAGTCCGCTGCCGATTCGCTGCCCCCGGGCGCCCGTTTCACCGCCATCACCGAAGGCGTGAACCCGGCCGACGTGGACGGCACCGGCCGCCGCGGCGCGGTGACCAAGGAAGACATCGTCAACTTCGCCCGCAACGGCGGCGCCGGCAAGTCCGGTGGCGCACGTCCGGAAGAACGCGTGCCGATGACCCGCATCCGCAAGCGCATCGCCGAGCGCCTGATGCAGTCCAAGAACGGCACCGCGATGCTGACCACCTTCAACGAGGTCGACCTGTCCAAGGTCTCGGCCGCGCGCAAGGATCTGCAGGACGAGTTCGTCAAGGCGCACGGCATCAAGCTGGGCTTCATGAGCTTCTTCGTGAAGGCCGCCGCCAACGCGCTGCAGCGCTTCCCGCTGGTCAATGCCTCGATCGATGGTGACGACATCATCTATCACGGCTACTCAGACATCTCGATCGCCGTGTCGACCGAGAAGGGCCTGGTGACCCCGGTGCTGCGCAACGTCGAGCGCATGTCCTTCGCGGACATCGAAAAGACCATCGCCGACTACGCCAAGAAGGCCCGCGACGGCAAGCTGAGCCTGGAAGAACTGCAGGGCGGCACCTTCACCGTGACCAACGGCGGCACCTTCGGCTCGCTGCTCTCGACCCCGATCATCAACCCGCCGCAGAGCGCCATCCTGGGCATGCATGCCATCAAGGAGCGTCCGATCGCCCAGAACGGCCAGGTCGTGATCGCGCCGATGATGTACCTGGCGCTGTCCTACGATCACCGCATCATCGACGGCAAGGACTCGGTCCAGTTCCTGGTGGACATCAAGAACCAGCTGGAAAACCCGGGCCGCATGCTGTTCGGCCTGTAAGACCTCCCGCCCCTCCGCGCCCGCGCGGAGGGGTTCTGGTTTTACGGCACTGCACCGCACTGCCCTGCTCTCTCCCCCGGCGCCTGCGCGCCACCGGCTTCAAGCGAAGCTCGGGAATGCAACAAGGAACTATCAATGGCTGAACAATTCGACGTCGTCGTCATCGGTGCCGGTCCGGCCGGCTACCATGCCGCCATCCGCGCCGCGCAGCTGGGTCTGAAGACCGCCTGCATCGACGCTGCGCTGGGCAAGGACGGCAAGCCGGCCCTGGGCGGCACCTGCCTGCGCGTGGGCTGCATTCCGTCCAAGGCGCTGCTGGATTCCTCGCGCCAGTTCTGGAACATGGGCCACATCTTTGGCGACCACGGCATCAGCTTCAAGGACGCCAAGATGGACGTCGAGGCGATGGTTGGCCGCAAGGACAAGATCGTCAAGCAGTTCACCGGCGGCATCGCCATGCTGTTCAAGGCGAACAAGGTCACCGCGTACTACGGTTTCGGTGAGCTGCAGCCGGGCAACATCGTCAAGGTCAAGCAGCACGACGGTTCGGAAGTCGAGCTGAAGGGCACCAACGTCATCATCGCCGCCGGTTCGGATTCGATCGAACTGCCATTCGCCAAGTTCGATGGCGAAACCATCGTCGACAACGTCGGCGGCCTGGACTTCACTGAAGTCCCCGCCCGCCTGGCCGTGATCGGCGCCGGCGTGATCGGCCTGGAACTGGGCAGCGTGTGGAAGCGCCTGGGTTCGGAAGTGACCATCCTGGAAGCGCTGCCGGACTTCCTGGCCGCGGCCGATGCCGAAGTGGCCAAGACCGCCTTGAAGGAATTCAAGAAGCAGGGCCTGGACATCCGCCTGGGCGCCAAGGTCTCCAAGGCCGACGTGACCGGCAAGGGCAAGAAGAAGGAAGTCGCCCTGACCTACACCGATGGTGAAGGCGAGAAGAGCCTGATCGTGGACAAGCTGCTGGTGGCCGTTGGCCGTCGCGCCGCCACCAAGGGCCTGCTGGCCGAAGGCACCGGGGTCAAGATCAACGAGCGCGGCCAGATCGAAGTGGACGCGCACTGCCACACCGGCGTCGCTGGCGTGTGGGCGGTGGGTGACTGCGTGCGCGGCCCGATGCTGGCGCACAAGGGCTTCGAGGAAGGCATCGCCGTGGCCGAGCTGATCGCGGGCCTGCCGGGCCACGTCAACTTCGACACCATCCCGTGGGTCATCTACACCGAGCCGGAGCTGGCCTGGGTCGGCAAGACCGAGCAGCAGCTCAAGGACGAAGGCATCCCGTACAAGGCCGGCAGCTTCCCGTTCGCCGCCAACGGCCGCGCCGTGGCGATGATCGAGCCGGCGGGCTTCGTGAAGGTCCTGGCGCATGCCGAGACCGACCGCATCCTGGGCATGCACCTGGTCGGCGCGAACGTCTCCGAGCTGGTGCACGAAGGCGTGCTGACCATGGAGTTCAGTGGTTCGGCCGACGATCTGGCGCGGATCTGCCACGCCCACCCGTCGCTGTCGGAAGTAGTACATGACGCCGCGATGGCCGTGAGCAAGCGCGCGATCCACAAGGCCAACTGAGCCCTGTTGGTGGCGTAACGAAAAACCCCGCTTCGGCGGGGTTTTTTTGTGCGTGCTTGCCCGGTGGCAACCACAGCCGGCGGGCGCGTCGACCCTCTCTGGTGGTCCGGGTCGCTGGCGGGCGCGTCGACCCTCTGGTAGTGCCGGCGCGGATTTTTTTCAGCAACACTGCAAGCCCAGCCAGGTCTGCGACAGATCCCGCGCTTGGGTCCTGCCGGCGGACCCAAGCGTACAGCATTCCCGAATCGCCCCACATCGCCTCGTCGTCCGAATCCAGCTGCAGCAGCAGCGTCCAGTCGGCCACACCGGCCGCCAGCGCAGCGGCGCGGGGATCGACATATCCGCTCGGGTCGCCGCAATACAGGCCATGGCTGACCAGCTGCGCTTCCAGTGCCATGTCGCCCTGCACGTTATGCGACCAGCCGCCCAGGCCGTGCCGCTCGCCCGGCGTCGGAGAGCCCAGGTCGGCGATATCCTCCACCAGCGCGTAGTAACCCTCCTCGGCCGCGTCGTCCCAGCCCAGTCCGGCGTCACGCAGCGCCTGCGCCACGTCCTCGCCCTTGGACGAGAACGGATGCGGCAGGCTCCAGGCCTGATGGAACGCCAACGCGGACGGTGCCAACGCGGCCTCCGCATCCGGTGCAGGCAGGCGCTGCAACCCGTCCGCGTCGAACAGGCGGATGCCATGCCCACTGCGATCGACCGGGTCATAGCCCCGCGGTTGTGTGTCGGTGTCGTAGAAGAACGACAGCACGCCCTGTGCGGGCAGATCCAGCCCGCACTGCAGACCCTGCACGTCGGCCAGGTTGATCTGCAGCAGGAAGTCCAGCGCCCTGCCCTTGTGGGTAGGCCATGCAAAGCCGGCGGGCACATCCGGCCCGCCGCCGATCCGTGAGGCGCCGATCGGTGCATCCACCTCCGCCCGGCGGCTGAACCCCACGCGGGGCCGCAGCCACGGCAGCAGCACGCCGGCATGCGCACCGAACCCATGCGATGCGCAGAGCGCGGTGAATTCCTGTTGGGTCAGCGTCATGACCACCTCCCTGTCTGAAAGAAGACAGCAGTCTAGGCGCAGCACCGACAAACCCGGTAGAGCCGACCGTTGGTCGGCTCCACGCACTGCCCACGAGCCGACCACCGGCCACGCCAACCGACATCACGTGCGCGTGGGGATCTTCTCCGGCACCGCCGCAGCCGGCGCCTTCGGCGCGTCCTCGCAGACCCGATGCTGCGCGACCACCTCGCCCACTTTCCATTCCTTCACCACCCGGCAGTGTTGCTTCGGCGCATCTTTGCCAGCCGCAGGCTCGGCACCCAGCTGACCAGGATGCTGCCGTTCCACCCACGCCTTGGGCGGTTCGGCGGCGAACGCAGGCGCCGCCAACCACAGCGCGACCAGTCCAGCGCACAGTCGGCTCATGCCGCCACCGGTCCGCCGCCCAGCAGCCGTGCCGGCAGCATGAACAGCGCGCGCAGGAAGGCGAACACGGCCGAGAAGGTGATGCCGACCAGGCGGAACGGCAGGCTCAGCAGCCACACGAATGGCCAGGCGACCAACGCCAGGATCGCCAGCGGCCAGCACAGCACGAACAGCAGGCACCACACGCCCAGCGCGAACAGCGTCTTCATCGTCGGTCTCCACCGGCACCGGGCGGCAATGCCCGCAGGCTCACGGTGCCGTTGCACCGCCCGCGCGGCAAGCGGGATGCGACGAATGCCGACCTCGGCCGACGAAACCGGGCATACGCCGATGAGTAACCGCCGCGGCGGTGGGGCCGGGCGTTGGCCGGCTGAACCGCAGGATCGCTGGCTGCAGGAGCAGCCGACCAACGGTCGGCTCTATCCCGGGGCCAAGCGCCGGTAGCACACGACCGTCGGTCGTGTGCCCCAGATCATTCGAACGAACCCACCGAGTCGTGCGACAGATTGTCGAAGCGGGTGTATTCACCGAAGAACTTGAGCTTGCACGAGCCGGTCGGGCCGCCTCGGTGCTTGCCGATGATGATCTCGGCCAGGCCCTTGTCCGGGGAATTTTCCTTGTTGTAGTAGTCGTCGCGGTAGATGAAGACGATCATGTCCGCATCCTGCTCGATAGCGCCGGATTCACGAAGATCGGCCATCACCGGGCGCTTGTCGGTACGCGTTTCCAGCGAGCGGTTGAGCTGGGACAGCGCGATCACCGGCACGTTGAGTTCCTTGGCCAGGCCCTTCAACGAACGCGAGATTTCCGAGATTTCGGTCGCGCGGTTTTCGCTGTTACCCGGCACGCTCATCAGCTGCAGGTAGTCAATCACGATCAGGCCCAGGTCGTGCTCGCGCTTGAGGCGGCGGCACTTGGAGCGCAGGATTTCCGGCGACACGCCCGGCGTATCGTCGATGAAGATCTTGGTTTCCTTCAGCATCCGGATCGCGCCGGTGACGCGGCTCCAGTCCTCGTCTTCCAGCTGGCCGGTACGCAGGCGCTGGGCGTTGATGCGGCCGTTGGAGGAAATCAGGCGCATCGCCAGCTGCGAGGCCGACATTTCCATCGAGAACACCGCCACGCCTTTCTTGGACTTGATCGCGGCGTACTCGGCGATGTTCAGCGCGAAGGTGGTCTTGCCCATGGCCGGACGCGCGGCCAGGATGATCAGGTCGGTCGGCTGCAGGCCGGCGGTCATCGCATCGAAGTCGGCATAGCCGGTCGGCAGGCCGGTGATGTTGCCGCCGTTCTCGAAGCGGATGCGCAGCTCTTCGAAGGCATCCTTCAGCGCGCCGGGCATCGCCACGAAATCGGTGCGGCCGCGCGCGCCCTGCTCGGCGATCGCGAACACGGACTTTTCCGCGGCCGAGAGCAGCTCGCTGCTCTCGCGCCCTTCGGGCTGGAAGCCATCGTTGACGATGTCGGTGCCGACCTGGATCAGCTGGCGCAGCACCGCCTTGTCGCGCACGATCTCCGCATAGGCGGCGATGTTGGCGGCCGACGGCGTGGTGCTGGCCAGTTCGATCAGGTAGGCGCCATCGCCGACCAGCTCCATCTTGCCCTGCGATTCGAACCACTCGCCCAGGGTGACCGCATCGAACGGGCGGTCGCGCTCGGACAGCTCGCGGATCGCGCGGTAGATCATCTGGTGATCGCGGCGGTAGAAGTCGGTTTCGGTCAGCTGGTCGTTGACCCGGTCATAGCTTTCCGGGGCCAGCATCAGCCCGCCCAGCACCGCCTGCTCGGCCTCGATCGAATGCGGCGGCACGCGCAGGGCGTCGATGCGCATCTCATCGCGATCAAAGCGGTCACCGCGGTCTTTGCGGTCGGAACGGAAGCCAGAACGGGCGGACATGGGGGGCGTACTTCCTGCAGTGTGAGGCGTGGGACATGGTAGGCACGCGGGGAGCCCCGCAGCCATGCACAAACCTGTGGATAAACAGTGGATGAGCTGGGGATACCGGCGCCTGCCGGTACGATCGGCCGGGGCCGTCGCATCGCGTGCGACGGACGCCCTTGCGACGTCCGTCCACGCCATTATCGCAGAAGCGCCACCCGCTCGCGGTGGATCAGTGCGTGCCGCCGTGGGTGCCCACCCAGGCGATGAACGTGTCCACGAAGCCCTGCAGGAAGTCCTTGGTGCCTTCGTTGCTGATCGTGCCGTGCTCGTCGATCAGCCCTTCCTTGAAATGCAGGAAGGCCTCGGGCTGGCCCAGCACCGGCATGTCCAGATAGGCCAGGATGTTGCGCAGGTGCTGCTGGGCCAGGGCGGTGCCGATCACCCCGATCGAGGCACCGATCACCGCCGCCGGCTTGCCGGCGAAGGCACTGTCGCCATACGGGCGCGAGCCGAGGTCGATGGCGTTCTTGAGCACGCCCGGCACCGAGCGATTGTATTCCGGGGTGACGAACAGCACCGCATCGGCGTCACGGATCTGCTGCTTCAGGCGCACCCCCTGACTTGGGTAGTCCTTGTCGAAATCCTGGTTGTACAGCGGCAGGTCGCCGATCTCCACGTAGGAGAACTCCGCCTTGCCGGCGGCCAGCTTCTCCAGCGCGCGGGCCAGCACCCTGTTGTGGGAGCCCTTGCGCAGGCTGCCCACCAGTACGGCGATCTTGTATCCGGCCATCACGTCATCTCCGTCGGGGAAAAACCCAGCCTAGGCGGGCCCACCTTCGGCAACGGTGAAGGCGACGTCAGCCACCCATGGTGGCTGACTTCCGCCCAGACATACCCGCACGCGTGGCGCTATGCGCGCGTCACGTCGGCGCGTGCGTTGCGCCAATGCGCCTGCCAGGCCTGGAACATCAGCACGTTCCACAGGTGCGTGTGCCATTTGCGTTCGCCCTGCTTGAACTGCTGCCACAACGGGGCAACCGCCTCGACATTGAACACGCCCTCCTCGGCCAGCCGCGCCGGATCCAGCAGTTCATCGGCCCAGCCACGCAGGTCGCCCTTGAGCCACGCGCTGACCGGGGCACCGAAACCACGCTTCGGGCGGTGCACCATGTCCTGCGGCACGTAGCGGCCAAGCACCCGCTTGAGCAGGTACTTGCTGACGCCATCGCGCTGTTTCATCGCCATCGGCAGCGACCAGGCAAACTCGGCCACCCGCCAGTCCAGCAGCGGCGCGCGGGCTTCCAGGCTGACGGCCATGCTGGTGCGGTCCACTTTGCACAGCAGGTCATCGGGCAGATAGGTGCTGAAATCAGCCAGCATCATCGCGTCGGCCGGCGAGCCGGCCCCGTGCAGCGGATCAGCCAGGTCATAGAAACTCCCGGCCGCCTGCGCGCCACGAACGGCGGCGACCGGGTCGCGCCAGCGGGAGATCCGGTTGCGGTAGACATCGCCGATGCCGCGCGCACCCGACTCGGCCAGCAAGGCCGCCAGCCCGCCGGTGCGCGAGGCTTCGCCCTGGGTGTGCGCGTGGCTGGCCATCCAGCGCCGCAGCGGCGCCGGCACCTTGCCCAGCAAGCGCCAGTTGCGCATCGCCCGCTGGTAGCGGGTGTAACCGAAGAACAGTTCATCGCCACCGTCACCGGACAGCGCCACCGTCACGCCCTGCCGCGCCAGCCTGGCGACCAGGGCGGTGGGCACCTGCGAGGCATCGGCGAAGGGCTCATCGAACATCGCCGGCAGGCTGGGCACCACCGCCAGCGCATCGGCACCGCTGACATACAGCTCGGTGTGATCGCACCCGAGGTGCTGGGCCAGCGCCTTGGCCAGCGGCGCCTCGTCATGGTCCGAACCGGTGAAGCCGATGCTGAAACTGTGCACCGGCTGGCTCGATTGCGCCTGCATCAACGCCGCCACCACCGACGAATCGGTGCCGCCGGAGAGGAACACGCCGACCGGCACATCGGCCACCATGCGCAGCGCCACCGCATCGCGCAGCACGGCATCCAGGCGCTCTTCGGCCTCGGCATCGTTGCCGGTGAACGGCGCGGCCAGTGCCTGCTGCATGCGCTCACGGGCATTCCAGAACGGCTGCTGCAGCTGGTCCGGCCGGTGCGCGGCTGCGCCGGCGGCCACCGCCTCGGCGTCCAGCCGCAGCACGCGGCCGGGCATCAACTTGAAGCAGCGCTCGTGGATGCAGTGCGGCGCGGGGATATAGTCCAGCCGCAGCAGCAGGGTCAGTGCATCGCGGTCGACCTGGTTGTCGAAGGCCGGGTGCTGCCACAGGGCCTTGAGCTCGGAGCCGAACACCAGCGTTTCACCGGCCCAGCCGTAGTACAGCGGTTTCTTGCCGACCCGGTCGCGGGCCAGCCACAGGCAGCGCTCGGCGCGGTCCCACAGCGCGATGGCGAACATGCCGTTGCTGCGCTGCAGGGTTTCCTCGAAGCCCCACTGGGTGACCGCGGCGAGCAGCACTTCAGTGTCCGAATGGCCACGGAAGCCATGCCCGAGTGTTTCCAGTTCGGCGCGCAGCGCGGCGAAGTTGTAGACCTCGCCGTTGTAGGCCAGCACGTAGCGGCCATCGACCGAGGTCATCGGCTGGTGGCCCAGCGGCGACAGATCCAGGATGCTCAGCCGGCGATGTGCCAACGCGATGCCGGCCGGCGCATCGGCCCACACCCCGCTGTCATCCGGGCCGCGGTGCACCAATGCGTCGCCCATGCGCCGCGCCTGTTCTTCCAGTGCCGCCTGCTCCCTTGCCGGAGCGGGCAGCAGCATGCCTGCCAATCCACACATGTATCAATGGTCCTGCGCCAGCGCGAGGGCGGCGTTCAATACCGCATTGTCGCTTGGAAGCACGCACAATGCTGCCCCCGCCAGCGGCGTGTAGGTATCGGCGCCGCACACCCGCTGGATCGGCAGATGTCCCAGCCCGGCCTCGACCAGCGCGGTGATGACGCCCTCGCCCACCCCGGCGCTGTGCCGCCCCTCGTCAACCACCAGCACGCGCTGGGCATCGGCGGCCTGGGCGGTGATGAAGCCCGCATTGAGCGGCACCAGCCAGCGCAGGTCGACCACCCGCACCTGCCAGCCCAGGCGCTGCTCGATGGCGCGCGCCGCGCGCAGGCTCATCGGCACGCCGTTGCCGTAGGTGAAGATGACCAGGTCACTGGCCTCCGGCGCGTAGACCCGGCCCTCGCCGAGCACCAGTGCCTGGTCCGGTGCGGGATACGGAAACAGCCACTGGCCGTCGCCCGGCGCGTGCAGATCCTTGGTCATGTACAGCGCGATCGGCTCGAGGAACACCGCGACGCGGCCATCGACCGTGGCCAGCGCCGCCAACGTGCGCAGCATCATCGCCGCATCGTCGCCGCGCGAGGGACAGCCGACCACCAGGCCGGGGATGTCGCGCAATGCCGCGATCGAATTGTCGTTGTGGAAATGCCCGCCGAAGCCCTTCTGGTAGCCGAGACCCGCGATCCGCACCAGCATCGGGTTGCGGTACTGATCGTTGGAGAAGAACTGCAGCGAGCACGCCTCACCGCGCAGCTGGTCGGCCGCGTTGTGCAGGTACGCCAGGTACTGGATCTCGGGGATCGGCAACATGCCCAGGTTGGCCAGGCCCTGCGCCATGCCCAGGATCATGGTTTCATCCAGCAGGGTATTGAACACCCGGCGCGGGCCGAACGCCTTGAGCAGCCCCTTGCTGACCGTATAGACCCCACCCTTCTGCGCGACGTCCTCGCCGAACAGCAGCGTGGCCGGGTATTTGGCCATCAGATCGTGCAGCGCCTGGTTGATCTGGATCGCCAGATGGCGCGGCGGTTGTCCTTCCGGCACCTGCGCCGCACCGCCAAACGCAGCGAAGCGCGCCTCGGCGCCAGCTACGCGCGTCGCTTCAGCCTGCACCGCTGCCGGCGAATACGGCGCCAGCGGTGCCATGACCTCGGCCAGCTCGCTCAGCTTCGGCCGCCGGTCCGCCTCGGCGGCGGCGGCGAAGCAGCGCACGCGCACACGCTCGTACAGATCGAGCACCTGCGCGGCGGTCATCCACCCGGACTGCATCGCGATCGCCGCCGAACGCAGCAGCGGATCGCTGGCTTCGGCCGCGCACAGGTCCGGCAATGGGCGCCATTCGATTTCGAAATCGGTGCCTGCATGGCCCATCAAGCGCGTGGTGCGGAGATGCAGGAAGGTCGGCCGGCGGGTCTGGCGGCAATGCGCCAGCGCGCGCTCGACCTGCGCATGGCCCTCGACCAGATCCAGCCCGTCGGCGGCGAAGTAGTCCAGGCCCGGGCGGTGCGCGAAGCTCTGCGCGATCCAGCCATCCGGCGTCTTGACCGAGATGCCGATGCCGTTGTCCTCGCAGACGAACAGGATCGGTGCGGGAAGTCGCTGGTACGCCGCCCACGCCGCCGTGTTGAACGCGGTCTGCGCGGTGGCATGGTTGGCCGAGGCATCGCCGAAGGAGCAGATCACCACGCTGTCCTCGGGAATCGGCAGCGTGTGGCCGATGCGCCGCCCGCTTTCGATGGCCAGTGCGGTACCCAGGGCCTTGGGCAGGTGCGAGGCGATGGTGGAGGTCTGCGGCAGTACCCACAGCGGTTTGCTGCCCCACACCTTGTGACGACCGCCGCTGGCTGGATCGTCCCGGCTGGCCGCGAACGACAGCGCCGCATCCATCACCGGGTCCATGCCCGGCAGCTTGCGGAAGCGCTCGGCCATGAAACCGCCGGAGCGGTAGTGCAGGAACGCCGGATCGGTGTGCCGGGCCAGCCGCGCCACCAGCGCATTGCCCTCGTGGCCGGACGATCCGATCGTATAGAAGACCTTGTTCTGCACGCGCAGCACGCGCGCCATCAGGTCCAGGTGGCGGCTGATCAGCTGCGATTCGAACAGCTCGGCAAAGCCCTGCGCATCCAGCGTGCTACCCGGCAGGATCGGCGCATCGGGCGCCGGCGTCGGCGCGGAGTCGCCGCGCCACTGCTGCACGAACGCGATGAAGTTGGCGTCGCAGATTTCGGCCCGGTTGAGGCCTTTCATGCGCGCGGGAATCGGATCGGGAACCACGGCAAACATGCATCACCCTCCGTGACGTGTTGCGGGTGTGGACAACCGGATGGACTCAGTGGGACTGCGCGAACAGGGCCTGCACCTCCGGCAGCGGTGCGGGCATCGGAACGAACCGCGGCTGCTCGCGCACGCGCTGCAGCCAGGCCTGGACGGCCGGATACGGTGCCAAGGCGACGCCGCCGTCCGCCGCGACATCGGTGTAAGCGAACAGCGCGATGTCGGCGATGCCGTAGCCGCGGCCGCTGAACCACGGTGCGTGGGCCAGATGCTCGTCCATCACCGCCAGCGCCTGTGCCGAGCGCTCACGCAGGCGCGGCAGTTCGGCCCGGCGCGGGGAGTCCAGCGCTGTCCAGCCACTGATGAAACGCGCGACGGCCAGGCACGGTTCGTGGCTGTACTGTTCGAAGAACATCCAGCGCAGCGTCTGCGCCCGCTCCCAGCCATCGCTGGAGAGGTACGGCGTCCCTTCGGCCAGCCAGAACAGGATCGCGTTGGATTCGGGCAGCACACGCCCGTCATCGCGCTGCACCAGCGGCACCTTGGCGTTGGGGTTCATCTTCAGGAAATCCGGCGTATGGGTCTGGCCGTGCGCGCTGTCGACCTCCACCCAGTGATAGCGCGTGCCCAGCTGCTCCAGCAGCAGCCGCACCTTGTGGCAGTTGCCCGAGACGGACATGCCGTACACCGTCAATGGAGCCCGCAACGACGTCATCGCTACCCTCTTGCTCGTGCACCGCGGGCGGTCTGCCCGCGATGCCGAGTCTGGCCTCACCGCAGCGTGTTTGCCAAGCGCGGGTGCAGCATCAGCGCTGCCCGGCGCGGCGCTGCTGCCACTGCTGGCGCGACTGGCCCCAGATCTCGATCGGTTTGCCGGCGTGCGGCGGCGGCAGCTCGCCCATGCGCAGCAGCGAACTGCCCAGCTTGCGCGCGACCACCTTGGAGTTTTCGTTGGCCGCGTCGATGGTGTGGATGATCTCTTCCCAGCCCAGCGTGTCGAATGCCCAGTCCATGCTGGCCACTGCTGCCTCGGGCGCATAGCCCTTGCCCCAGCTCTCGCGGCGGATGCTCCAGCCGACCTCGGTGCCCGGCCAGTCCAGCGGCTGCCAGGGGCCCATCCGACCGACCCACTCACCGCTGCTTTTCTCGATCACCGAAAACATCGAAAACCCGTACAGATGCCAGCTGCCCACCAGGCAACTGAAGCTGCGCCATGCCTGGGAAGGTGCCTGCACCCCACCAAGGTGCTGCATCACCTCCGGGTCCGAGCAGAAGCGCAGGAAGGCATTGAAATCTTCGGCGCGCGGTGGGCGCAGGATCAGGCGGTCGGTCTCCAGCTGGAGGTCGAAAATGCTCATGGCGTCCTCGTGTGGTGCGGGTGTGCGGTCATGATCGCAGACCCAGGGACCGACACGCCGTGCACCTCACCCCACAACGCAACACGCCGGCAATTGCCGGCGTGCTGGTGATCCGTTCGAACGGTTCGGGATTACTGCTTGTCCGCACTCAGCGCGGCGGTCTGGGTGACCAGCTGACCGTCGATCACCGGCAGGCGATCGCTGCTCGGCTTGTTGTCCATCTTCACGGTCTTTTCGGCGCCGTCGTAACGGTAGGTCACGTTGTAGCCGGTCACCGCATTGGTGGTGCCCATCGGGATGCGGTTGCCCGGCTTGCTGGCCATGCGCATGGTGCCGGTGGTGCCGTCTTCATTGCGGTAGGTGACGTTGTAACCGGTCACCCGGGTCGACTCGGAGGTCGCGGTTTCGGTATGGCACTGGCGTTCGGTGCGGTTGACCACGCGGCCACCCACATGACGCTTGTCCACCTGGTTGCCGATCAGGCCACCGGCCACGGCACCGGCAGCGGTCGCGGCCTTGCGGCCATTGCCACCACCGACCTGGTTGCCGAGCAGGCCGCCGATCACGGCGCCGGCAACGGTACCGCCGACATTGCCATCGCGCTCGGGCAGACGCTCCTGCACCACCACGTCTTCGCAGACTTCATGCGGAGTCTGGGTGCTGGAGGTTTCACGGACCGGCTCGGTGCCGATCACGGTGGCGTAGGCCTTTTCTTTCCTGGTCAGCGGATCGACCTTGACGATGTCGGCGTATTCCAGCTTGCCGGCCTTGTCTTCGATCGCCAGCTGATCGGTGCGCGCGCCGTCGTCGGCCAGCGGCGTGGTGTCCAGGGTGGGCCGGGTCTGCGCAGCGGTCACCGCCTCGGGCGCGGCACTGCCACCCTTCATGAAAGCAGCGGTGGCGATACCGCCGACAAGCAGCGCACCAGCAGCGACCAAAGCAGTAGTAGTTGTACTTTTCATAACCGGCTCCTTGCGGACGATCCGCAACGTTCTTGAGTGAATTCCAGCACGGCCAGCCTGAACGGAATCTCCACGGATCGTGAACATCCTGCCGCCCATTCAGGTTCGGTGAGCCTTGGGCTCGTGATAGCGTTTACAGCATCTGCCCAGGAGTGCCTCATGTCCAATCCCATACTGTTGCCGGTGCTGGAATGGGCGCGTCGGCTGCGCTACCCCACCCTGTTCAAGATCACCGCCGCGCTGTTCGCCGTGACCCTGGTGATTCCGGACCCGCTGCCGTTCGTCGATGAAATCCTGTTCGGCCTGGGCACGCTGCTGCTGGCCAACTGGAAACGACGTGGCGACAAAACGCTGCCCCCGCTGCCGGCCAAGCGCCGCGCGTGAGGTTGATCGACAGCCACTGCCACCTGGATGCGGGCGAGTTCGATGCGGATCGCCCTGAAGTGATCGCGCGCGCCCGCGAGGCCGGGGTGCGGGCGCAGGTGGTGCCGGCGGTCACTGCCGCCAGTTGGCCCGGGCTGCGCGACGCCTGCCTGCTGGCCGACGGGCTGCACCCCGCCTACGGGCTGCACCCCATGTTCCTGGACCAGCATCGCCCCGAACACCTGGAGGAACTGCGTGCGTGGCTCGAATGCGAGCGCCCCTGCGCGGTTGGGGAGTGCGGGCTGGACTTCTTCGTGCAGGGTCTGGATGCGGACGCCCAGCTGCACTACTTCCTGGGCCAGCTGCGGCTGGCGCGCGACTTCGAACTGCCGGTGATCGTGCATGCGCGCCGTGCGGTGGATGCGGTGATCGCGGCGATCAAGCAGATCGGCGGGCTGCGCGGCGTGGTCCACAGCTTCTCCGGCAGCCCCGAGCAGGCGCGCCAGCTGCACCAGCTGGGCTTCCTGATCGGGCTGGGCGGCCCGTTGACCTATGACCGCGCCCAGCGCCTGCACCGCCTGGTGGCCAACATGCCCCTGGAGCAGCTGCTGCTGGAAACCGACGCGCCGGACCAGCCGGATGCGGGCATCCGCGGCCAGCGCAATGAGCCGGCGCGGTTGCCGGTGATCCTGGCGGCGGTGGCGCGCCTGCGCGGGGAACCGGCCGAGGCGATTGCCGCGCAGACCACGGCCAATGCGCGCACCCTATTCGGGCTTCACGGTTTCTCCTGAAGCGCGCAACGGGTGGAGCGGCCCCGGGCGCATGCCAAACCAGCACAGGACGCTCGCCAGCAGTAGCGCTCCCGCCGCCATGCCGATCGACATGCGCATGCCATGCATGAACGCATCCGGCGCACCATCGCCGATCAGGCTGCCAAACAGGGCGACGCCCAGCATGCCGCCGACCTGTCGTGCACAGTTGAGTACGCTGGAGGCAATGCCCGCCCGCGACCGGTCGACCGATGCAAGTGTCGCGTTGGTCATGGTCGGCACCACCAAAGCGACCCCGCTTGCCGCCATCAGCATCGGCACGATCAACAGCGCGTACTGGCCCCCGATGCTCACCCGCATCAACAACAGGTAACCCGATCCCGCCAGCGCAAGGCCCATGAACATCAGCAACCTGGGACCGAGACGCGTAATCAGGCGCCCCGCCACCACATTGAGTGCGACCAGAACGAGGGTCATCGGCAGAAAGGCCAGCCCGGTCTGTTGCGGCGACAGATGCTGCTGCATCTGAAAAAACAGACTGAACACGAAGATCAGACCGTAGTAGGCGAAATTCACCGCGACGCCTGTCAACGAAACGATGGAGAACGTGTGATTCCGAAACAGATTCAATGGCAGCATGGGTGAGGTGCTGCGCGCTTCAATCCAGAGGAAGGCCGCGAGGGACATGAGCGCCAACAGCGCCCCTCCGCGCACCACGACATGCTGCCAACCCAGCTGGCCTGCCTCGATCAAGGTCATGGTGGTCGCTGCCAGCGCGACCATGGCAGCCACCTGCCCACGCCAGTCGAGGCCACGCCGCTGTCCGCCGCCGTACGGCGCCGCATGCCGGAGCGTCAGGCAGATTCCGATCAAACCAATCGGAAGATTGATCAGAAACACGCTGCGCCAGCCTGCATGCGCTACCAGCACTCCGCCCAGCACGGGACCGGCAGCCAGAGCCGCTCCCCCGAGAGCGCCCCACCACCCGACGGCACGACTACGCGCCTGGCTGTCCGGAAATGCCTGCTGCACCATGACCAGCGAGTTGGGTACCAGCAGCGCCGCGCCCATGCCCTGGATCAGCCTGGCCCCGACCATCACGGGCAGGCTGCCCGCAAGCCCGCAGGCAGCCGACGCCAGAGTGAACACCACCAAGCCCCAGAGATAGAGCCGGCGCGCGCCGAAGCGGTCGCCCAGCGCCCCGCTGGTAAGCAGCAGTGCGGCGAAAGCCAAGGTGTAGGCATTGACCACCCACTGCAGACCGGCCACATCGGTTGAAAATTCATGCTGCAGGGCATCCAGTGCGACGTTGACCACACTGATGTCCAGCAGCACCACCACGAAGCCGAGCGCGGCGGCCCAGAGCGTACCGCGCGCGGAAGCAGGAAAAGCTGTCATTGGGGTCCCACAAGAAGAAGAGACCGTCCATGCTAGGCTTGGCGGGCACCCTCGAAAATTCCCCGAAATCACACTCCATACCTGCGAAAACGCACAGATGTTCGACTGGGAGAATCTCCGTCATTTCCTGGCGGTTGCGCGCGACGGCACCTTGTCAGGCGCGGCTCGGGCGCTGCATGTCGACCATGCAACCGTCAGCCGTCGTGTTGCGGCCCTGGAGGTCGAACTGCAGGTTGCGCTGGTCGAGCGCTTGCCACGCTCCGTCCGCCTTACCGCGATGGGCGTCCAGATTTACGAGCACGCCAAGGCCATGGACGCCTCGGCATTTGCTGTCGCGCGCGTGAGCCGGGCCAGCCAGGATGCCATCAATGCCAGGGTGACCCTGAGTGCACCGCCAGTGCTGGTGGCGCACGTGTTGGCGGAGCGCGTTGCCGACTTCCGGGCAGCGCAGCCCGGCATTCAACTTGCCGTGTCGGCGCAGGCCCAGCAGGTATCACTCGCCCGCCGCGAGGCGGATGTGGCCCTGCGGCTGGTCCGTCCCAAGGAAGCCAGCAGCGTTGTGCGCAGAATCGGACGAATGTCGTTCGCGCTCTATGCCAGCCACCATTACGTCGCCACCCGTCGGCCCGAAGACTGGGCCTTCATTGCCTATGACACGCAGTTTGCTGACATGCCCCAGCAGCAGTGGATGCTGCAGATCGCGGGAAGCCGTGCCGTGGCGTGCGAACTGAGCGACATCAGCAGTCATCGTGCAGCCGCTCTGGCCGGAGCGGGCGTGGCCGCGTTGCCGCGCTTTCTCGGTGATGCCGCGCCCGGACTGACGCAGCTGGAGCATGACGGAGCGCCGTTCTGGCGTGACATCTGGCTGGTGGTGCACCGTGACCTCCGGCGGTCACCCTCGGTACGCACGGTCATGGACTTTGTGGCGAAGGTCGTCGCGGACCGGCCCGGCCTCGGGTTGGACGCGTAAGCCGGTCCACTGCCGTGACCGCAGCGGCTCAGTCGGCCGTGACCGCCTTGGCCGGCTTCTTCATCAGCATCTCCAGCGCCTTGCCAACCGCCGCGAAGGCGAACGCTCCGGTGATGTGGGTCGCCGCGCCCAGACCGGCGCCGCAGTCCAGCTTCAGCGCCGCATCCGCGCCGAGGTTCGGACGGATGCCACACACGCTGCCGTCAGCCTGCGGGTACTTCACGTTCTCCAGCGAGTACACCGCCGGCACGCCGAAGTAACGCGAGGCGTTCTTGGGGAAATTGAAGTCGCTGCGCAGTTTTTTGCGGATCAGCGCCATCATCGCGTCGTGCTCGGTGCGCGACACGTCCCGGATCCGTACCAGGGTGGGGTCGGTACGGCCACCGGCGGCGCCCACGGTCAGGATCGGCAGCTTGCGGCGGCGGCACCAGGCGATGGTTTCCACCTTGACCCGGAAGCTGTCGCACGCATCGATCACCAGATCGAAATCGCGGTCCAGCAGCTCGACCATGTTGGACACGGTCAGGAACGAGGCGATCGCATCGACGCTGATGTCCGGGTTGATCGCCCGGCAGCGCTCGGCCATCGCCTCGGCCTTGTTGCGGCCGTACTGGCCGGCCAGCGCGGGCAACTGGCGGTTGGTGTTGGACACGCAGATGTCATCGGCATCGATCAGGGTCAGATGCCCGACGGCCGTGCGCGCCAGCGCTTCCACCACCCACGAGCCAACGCCGCCCATGCCCACCACCGCCACCCGGCGGGTGGCGAGCAGATCCACGGTGCCTACCCCATACAACCGGTCGATGCCGGCAAATCGTTCGCGCAGTACGTCGTTCATCCGCCCATTTTAATGCGCGCGGGCCGGCCCCGGTACGCGCCGTGGACAGGACGCGTCGTACCATCGCCGCAGCCACCCTCAAGGAAGCCCTCACCATGAACGACCCCGTGACCCCGTCCCGCCGCCCCTCCGCGGCATACCGCTACCTGTTCGTCGGCCTGCTCGGGCTGGTCATCGGCCTGATCGCCACGGTGATGGTCTCGCGCGCGATCCAGGCCCGCCAGGATCCTTTCCCGGACTCGCTGATGCACGTCATGAACCGCCAGGTCGAGCTGCTGCAGGCGGCGCAGGCGCAGAACCGCTGCAGCCTGGCCGATACCGTGCCACGCCTGCAGACCCTGCGCTCACTGTCCAACGATCTGGACCTTGCCTTTCCCGGATTGAAGGACAGCCAAGGCTTCCAACAGCACGCCAGCACACTGCGCGCTACGCTCAACGAGGCATTGGCGGCACCGCCGACCGACTGCCCGGGCATGGCCACGCTGGTCGAGAAGATCCAGAACGACTGCAAGGCCTGCCACCAGGATTTCCGCTGATTCATCTTCCATCCACGCTGGCGGACCGGGATTGGCACGCTGTTCACGCAGCACAGGACACGATCTGCCCCATGCGCACCAGACGCATTCGACCACCCTTCTGGCCAGGAGATACACCATGAAGATTCAACTGATCGCCGCCGCTGCTGTTGCCACCGTCGCCCTGGCTGGCTGTGCCACCACCTCGCCCGGCTACGGCAGCAGTGGCTACAACAACGGCTACGGCAATTCCGGCGGCAACTACAACACCAACCGTTGCGCCGACTGCGGCATCGTGACCCGCATCAACCAGGTCGCTTCGGGCCGCAGCGCGCCGAGCGCGACCGGCGCGGTCCTGGGCGGCATCGTCGGCGCGGTCGCCGGCCATGAAATCTCCGACCACACCGGCGGCAGCCGCGGCAACAAGAACATCGCCGCCGCCGCAGGCGCGGTGGGTGGTGCACTGGCCGGCAACCAGATCCAGAAGAACGTCACCAGCGATACCTTCGACATCACGGTGCGCATGGATGACGGCCGCACCGTCGTGGTCAACCAGCGCGATCTGGGCGGCATCCGCGAAAACACCTATGTCCGCGTGGTCAACGGCAAGGTGATCCTGCGCTGATCCGCCGCGCAGAGTGCATGCAATGAAAAGGGCCCGCTTGCGCGGGCCCTTTTCATGTCTCAACCAGGCAGGACCCGGCGTGCGCTCAGAGCGGCTTGACCTTGTCGGCCTGCAGGCCCTTCTGGCCGGTCACCACTTCGAACTCCACCGCTTGACCTTCCTTCAGGCTCTTGAAGCCCTGGGATTCGATCGCGCGGAAGTGCACGAACACATCTTCGCCGCTCTCACGGCTGATGAACCCGAAACCCTTCGCGTCGTTGAACCACTTGACGGTGCCCTTCTCAGCCATCTCAGCTACTCCCTAACTGTCTTGTTGTTGGATACACCCGTACAGGCGGCTGACAGCAAGGGGGAAGCGAGGTGCAACGATGCAGCGGATCTGGAAGATCTACCATCATCAGGCCACGATCCACGGTGACCTTGCCAAGCTCAGCGACTGCAACTTAACCCGCGCAAAACGAAAAAGCAACTAGCGAAAACACCTCGATGTCAACCCCATTTCAGAAACCATACTCGACAGCATGGACCCTTCATTCATCTTCCATCTGCTAGCCGTCCTCCTGGTGCTGGTCGGCATCGCCGGCATCATCCTGCCGGCGTTGCCCGGAATCCCCCTGGTCTTCGCCGGATTGCTGCTGGCCGCGTGGGCGGACGGCTTCGTGCATGTGGGCTGGCTGCCGCTGACGCTGCTCGGCCTGTTGACGCTGCTGTCCTTCGCGGTGGACATCCTGGCCACCGTGGTCGGCGCGCAACGCGTGGGCGCCAGCCGCAAGGCGTTGTGGGGCACGTTCCTGGGCAGCATCGCCGGGGTCTTCTTCATGCCGATCGGGCTGTTCGTCGGGCCGTTGGCCGGCGCCCTGCTGGGCGAGTACTGGCACACCCGTGAACTGGGGCGCTCCACCAAGGTGGGCCTGGCGACGTGGCTGGGCATCCTGCTCGGGTTCGCCCTGAAGCTGGCGCTGGTGATCGCGATGCTGGGGGTGTTCGCCTTCGCCTGGTTCGTCTGAGCGCCGCGCCGCGCCGCAGCTTCACGCCCTGACCACACCACTGACCGGCATAAACCCGATCAGATCGACCGTGTCGTGTGCTGGCGGGAATATCCCCCAGCGGCCACACTGTGCCGGTTGACCCATTCATTCTTGTCGCGTGGCCTTCCCATGACCCTCCCCCGCCCCCGTTCCGCCCTGTTCACCGCACTGGCCCTGGCCGGCACTGCCCTGCCTGCCGCCGCCCAGGAAGCCGCGCCGACCCCGGCGACGCCGGAGGCCTGCGCGCTGGTGGACACGGACGTGGCACGCCTGGCCTGCTACGACAAGCTGTTCGGCCGTACCCCCGACGTCACCCTGGCAGCGGATGCCGCCGCCACGGCGGCCAAGCAGGAGCGCCGCGAGGAGCGTCAGGCGGCACGCAGCGCCGAAGCCGGTGCGCCGGCCGCACAGCGGGTCAAGCAGCGTCTCGGCGAGGTGTTCAAGAATGACGGGCATCAAGATGCGCTGGCCAACGCGGGCAAGGGCTCGCTGCTGGACAGCCGCTGGGAGCTGGCCCAGGACTCCAAGCTGGGCGCCTTCCAGCTGCGTGCCTACAAGCCGGTCTACCTGCTGCCCGCGTTCTGGACCAGCGACAAGAACCAGATGCCGCAGTCGCCCAATCCGGCCAACACCGTCACCACCTCACAGCAGCTGGACAGCACCGAACTGAAGTTCCAGCTCAGCTTCAAGACCAAGGTCGTGGAGAACCTGTTCGGCGACAACGGCGATATCTGGGCCGGCTATACCCAGAGTTCGCGCTGGCAGGCCTACAACGCCGACAACTCGCGGCCATTCCGTGAAACGAACTACGAGCCGGAAGTGATGATGATGTTCCGCAACGGCTACTCGATCGGTGGCTGGCGCGGGCGCATGAGCGGCATCAGCCTGACCCACCAGTCCAACGGCCGCGCCGACCCGCTCTCGCGCAGCTGGAACCGGGTGATCGCCACGGTCGGCCTGGACCGTGAGAACTGGGCACTGGTCCTGCGCCCGTGGTATCGCATTCCGGAGGACCGCAAGGACGACAACAACCCGGACATCTCCGATTACATGGGCCGCGGCGACGCGACCCTGACCTGGAACAAGAACGGTCACGAGGTCTCGCTGATGGCGCGGCACTCGCTGCGCGGCGGTGACCGCTCGCACGGCGCGTTGCAGCTCGATTACGGCTTCCCGATCAGCAACCTGCTGCGCGGCCACGTGCAGATCTTCGACGGCTACGGCGAGAGCATGATCGACTACAACCACAAGGCCACGTACGTTGGCCTGGGTGTGTCTCTGCTGGAGTGGTATTGATGGCGGTGACGATCTGGCACAACCCGCGCTGCAGCAATTCGCGCGGGGCGTTGCAGATCCTGCGTGAGCACGGCATCGAGCCGGTGGTGATCGACTACCTCCGGACGCCGCCGGACCGTGCCACCCTGGCCGCCCTCGTCACGCGCATGGGCATCCCCCCGCGTGAGCTGCTGCGCACCAAGGAAGCGGCCTACGGCTCGCTTGGACTGGACGACCCGGCGCTGGCCGATGCGGCACTGATCGATGCGATGGTCGCCCACCCCGAACTGATCAACCGGCCGATCGTGGAGACCGCGCAGGGGGCTCGCCTGTGCCGGCCGCCGGAGACGGTGCTCGACCTGCTGTCCTGATCGCCTCTTCCGCTGCGCATGGCCGCGGGAACACCGCGTCATGAAACTGGAGACCGTGCCCAAGGGCCTGCTCGACCAGCACCGGATGCCATTCCGTGCGCGCCGCACCCTCGACGAATACGTCGACTGACGTCACTCAGCGCCAGTCGGTGATGCCCTCGCGCCGGTAGACCTCGGCAAACGCCGGGCGCGCCTTCAAGCGATCCGCATAGGCCTTCAAGGCCGGCCACGTGTCGCTGGGCGTGGGCATGTTGCGTGACCAGCGCATCAGCATCACCAGCATGAAATCGACCACGCTCAACGACTCGCCCAGCACGTACGGATGATGCGTGGACAGGTGCTCGGCCAAGTGCTGCCACGCGCCTTCCATGCGCTCGCGCGCCCGCTGCCGGGTCGCGTCCACGTGTTCGGGGCCGGCCATTTCCTGCGGGTAGAACCACGCCCGGTACGCCGGCTGCACGGTGTTGGCGCACCAGAACATCCAGCGGTAGGCCTCGGCGCGATCGGCAGTCCCCGGTACTGGCAGCAGGGCCGCGTCCGGATGACGGTCCGCCAGGTGCAGCGCGATCGCTGCCGCTTCGGTCAATACCTGCCCGTCCAGCACCAGCGTCGGCACCAGGCCTGCGGGATTCAAGGCGAGATACGCGGCATCCTTGTGCTCGCGCTTGTCGAAATCCAACAGCACCAGATCGTGCTCGACCTGCAGTTCCAGCAAGAGCCAATGGACGACCAGGGCGGCCGTACTCGGCGATCCATACAGCGTGGTGCGCATGCTCAGGGCCTCTTGAGGGAGGCGCACAGTATGCGCCCGCGCCCCCCTGCCATCGCATGGGTACAGAGCACCGGCGATGGGGGCGCATTCTGTCCCTGCCACTGCGGCGCGGACGCTCGCAGAATGCCTCCTCTGCCCCGCCGCGCGCCCAGGATCCTTCCATGCCCGATGTGTCCGCCCTGCTTGCCTTCGGCCTGATTTCGCTGGGCATGGTGCTGACGCCCGGGCCGAACATGATCTATCTGATCTCACGCTCGATCTGCCAGGGACGCACTGCCGGGCTGGTCTCCCTGAGCGGTGTCGCGCTGGGTTTTCTGGTGTATCTGGTGTGCGCTGCACTGGGAATCACCGGGTTGTTGATGGCAGTGCCGCACGCCTACGACGTGTTGCGTCTCGCCGGCGCGGCGTATCTGCTGTACCTGGCCTGGCAGGCGCTGCGCCCAGGCGGACGCTCGCCGTTCCAGCTGCGCACGCTGGACCACGACCGCCCGCGCAGATTGTTCGGCATGGGCCTGTTCACCGCGCTGCTCAATCCGAAGATCGCGGTGATGTATCTCTCGCTGCTGCCGCAGTTCATCCAGCCCCATGGGCATGGCAGCGTGATGGTGCAATCGGTGGTGCTCGGGCTGGTGCAGATCGCGACCAGCGTCAGTGTCAACGCACTGATCGTCTTGGCCGCCGGCAGTATCGCCACTTTCCTGGCCGGGCGCCCGCGCTGGCAGACGGTGCAGCGCGGCCTGATGGGCACGGTGCTCGGCGCGCTGGCGGTGCGCATGCTGGTGGACGCGCGTCGCTGAGGGGAAGCGCCGGCCAACGGTCGGTGCCTGCCGGCGTCAGTCACGAAAACGGCGCCCTGGGGCGCCGTTTTCGTTTCCAGCGTTGCCGCTACCGGGAGCCTCAGGCAACCACGACCGGAATCTTGCCGATACGGGCCTGCCATTCGCGCGGGCCGGTCTGGTGCACGGACTCACCGGTGGAATCCACCGCCACGGTGACCGGCATGTCCTGCACGGTGAACTCGTAGATCGCTTCCATGCCCAGATCGGCGAAGCCGACCACCTTGGCCGCCTTGATCGCCTTGGAGACCAGGTACGCCGAGCCGCCCACCGCCATCAGGTACGCCGACTTGTTGTCACGGATCGCCTCGATCGCCGCCGGGCCGCGCTCGGCCTTGCCGACCATGCCCAGCAGGCCGGTCTGTTCCAGCACCTGGCGGGTGAACTTGTCCATGCGGGTGGCGGTGGTCGGGCCGGCCGGACCCACCACTTCGTCGCGCACCGGATCGACCGGGCCGACGTAATAGATGAAGCGGCCCTTGAGGTCCACCGGCAGCGGCTCGCCCTTGTCCAGCATTTCCACCATGCGCTTGTGCGCGGCATCGCGGCCGGTGAGCAGCTTGCCGTTGAGCAGCAGGGTCTGGCCCGGCTTCCAGCTGGCCACGTCTTCGGGGGTGATCGTGTCGAGGTCGACACGGGTGCCCTTGGAGGCGTCGTAGGTGATCTGCGGCCAGTCTTCCAGCGACGGCGGATCCAGCATCACCGGGCCGCTGCCGTCCAGGGTGAAGTGCGCATGGCGGGTGGCCGCGCAGTTGGGGATCATCGCCACCGGCAGGTTGGCCGCGTGGGTCGGGAAGTCCTTGACCTTGATGTCCAGCACCGTGGTCAGGCCGCCCAGGCCCTGCGCGCCGATGCCGAGCGCGTTGACCTTGTCGAACAGTTCCAGGCGCAGCTCTTCGGCACGGTTGGAGGCGCCGCGGGCCTTGAGCTCGTTGATGTCGATCGGCTCCATCAGCGATTCCTTGGCCAGCAGCATTGCCTTCTCGGCGGTGCCACCGATGCCGATGCCGAGCATGCCCGGCGGGCACCAGCCGGCGCCCATGGTCGGCACGGTCTTGAGCACCCAGTCCACGATCGAGTCGGACGGGTTGAGCATGGCGAACTTGGACTTGGCTTCGGAGCCACCGCCCTTGGCCGCGACGATCACCTCCACGGTGTCACCCGGGACGACCTTGACGTTGACCACGCCGGGGGTGTTGTCCTTGGTGTTGATGCGCTTGCCGGCCGGGTCGGCCAGCACCGAGGCGCGCAGCTTGTTGTCCGGATAGTTGTAGGCCCGGCGCACGCCCTCGTTGGCCATGTCTTCCACGCCCATCGTGGCGTCGTCCCAACGCACGTTCATGCCGATTTCCAGGAATACGGTGACGATGCCGGTGTCCTGGCAGATCGGTCGGTGGCCTTCGGCGCACATGCGGGAATTGATCAGGATCTGGGCCATCGCCTCCTTCGCGGCCGGCGACTCTTCGCGCTCGTAAGCAGCGTTGAGGCTCTTGATGTAATCGACCGGGTGGTAGTACGAGATGTACTGCAGCGCGTCGGCGATGGACTGGATGAGGTCTTCCTGCTTGATCGATGTCACGACTTGCTCGCTTGCTGGAGGCTGGCGGGGGTTGAACCCAGATTTTAACAACTACCGCCCGGCGGCGTTGAGAATCGCTCGCGGCCGCGGCTTTTGGTGCACAGTGATCGCCCAGCCTTGTCACAGCGGCCCGCCCTGCCGCGTCCTTCCGGCATGACCCCGACCGATACCTTCCAGACCCACCGCCCCCGCCTGTTCGCCCTGGCCTACCGCCTGCTGGGCAGCCGCAGCGACGCCGAGGACATCGTCCAGGACGCCTGGCTGCGCTGGCAGGGCGCCGACACCGCCGTGATCCGCGATCCGGAGGGCTGGCTGGTCACGGCCACCACCCGGCTCGGCCTGGACCGCCTGCGCGCCATGTGCAGCGCGCGCGTGGACTACGTCGGCCCATGGCTGCCCGAGCCGCTGGAGATCGCCCTGGACCCGGACCCGCTGCAGGACCCGGCCCAGCGTCATGCCCTCGCCGACGAGGTCTCGGTAGCCTTCCTGGCGCTGCTGGAGCAGCTCAAGCCGGACGAGCGCGCGGCCTTCCTGCTCAAGGATGTGTTCGATTACGACTACCCGGACATCGCTCCGCTGCTGCAGCACTCCCCGGCCAACTGCCGGCAGCTGGTGCACCGGGCGCGGCAGCGCCTGCAGACCGGCGCGCCACGCTTCACGGTCTCGGCCGCGCAGCACCGCGACCTGCTGGCACGCTTCATGGACGCCTCGCAGCAGGGCGACCTGGCGGCCATCCGTTCGCTGCTCGACGCCAATGCCGAGATGATCTCCGATGGCGGCGGCCGCGTGACCGCGGCGATCCGTCCCCTGCTGGGCGCCGAGCGCATCGCGCAGCTGTACTGGGCGATCGCGCGCCGCAACGGCCAGCATCCGGCGCAGCTCGGCCAGGTCAATGGCGAGCCGGCGATCCTGCGTTTCGCCGGCGACCAGCTGCACTCGGTCACGATGATCACGGTCGATGCCGGACGCATCGTGCGCGTGCTCAGCGTACTCAATCCGGAAAAACTCACCGCGCTTGTCACAGCGCGCCACGCTGGCGCGTCCTCCCGATGAAGACGGCCATTGCGGCCGTCATGGAGTCCCCGATGTCCACCTCACCCCGCGTTCCGTATACCCGCCTCGCCGCCGAGGCATTCAAGGGCCTGCTCGCCACCAGCAAGGCCGTGCACGACAGCTCGATCGATCCGGTGCTGATGGAACTGGTGTTCCTGCGTGTGTCGCAGATCAACGGCTGCGGCTACTGCATGGACATGCATGGCACCACCCTGCGCAAGGGCGGCATCGAACCGCGCAAGCTCGATACGCTGCCGGCCTGGCACGAGAGCCGCTTCTTCGATGCGCGCGAGCGCGCCGCGCTGGGCTGGGCCGAGGCATTGACCCGCCTGAGCAGCTCCGCGCCTTCGGATGCCGCGTACGAGACGCTGTTGCCGCACTTCGATGAAAAGGGCATCAGTGACCTCAGCATGGGCATCGCGGTGATCAATGCCTGGAACCGCCTCGGCGCCGGGCTGTTGCCGCCGCTGCCGTGATTCGGCCGCGGGAACGCGCTGAGTTACCCGTGTGCGCATTCCACTGAGTGACTGAATCGCACCTGCATGAGCGCACGCAGCGCGTGAGCGTAATGCAGAGGTATTTCTGACAAGGAATTCGGTCTTTCACGACAGAAAGCGATGAGTGCGTATATCCAAGACGCCTCGCTGATTTTTTGTTCAAATAACACCTCAGCCACGCCACGGTTCGCAGTACGGTCCGCCTCTTTATTGGGCAGGACCGGACTGCATGACACACTCGCGCAGCGCAATGCTTCATCCACACCCGACTGCATGGTTGACCGCGTATCTGCTCATCAACGCGGTCGGGTCTGCCCTACCCGTGCTGCTGAACGTTACCTGGCCCGCTGCCATCGACGCGCGGCTGTTTCTCACCGTGGCACTGGCCAGCCAACTGACGCTCGCACTGGCGGTGTGCTGCCTGCCCGGCTGGTTACTGGGCAGCATCAAGCCGCTGCGTGCGCTGGCATTGCCCAGCGTGGTCACGCTGACCACGCTGTGGTGGGTAGCGCTGCTCATTGATGCCCGGGTGTTCCACCAGTTCGGTTTTCATCTCAATGGTCTGGTCATCGGCCTGCTGCTCAGCGGTCAGCTGCTGGACCAGCTCGGCCTGAACACCCTGTCCTGTCTGGTTGCCGGCGTCGCGCTGGTCGGCATGGCCACGCTGCAGCTGCTGTTGGCGCGCCGGCTTAAACGCCGGGGCATTGCCGCGCTGCCGCGCGCCCGTTGGCTGTTGGTGCTGCTACCCCTGCTACCGATCACCCAAGGGGTGGCGATCTGGTACGACGCGCGCAGCCGAGCCGATGCCATGACCGGACTGCGCCCCATTCCCTGGCTGCACACCGCGACTGCGCGGCGCCACTTGGCCAAGCTGGGCTGGGCCCAGGAAGACGGCATGGAACGCCAGCTGGCCGGGCAGCCCAGCAAAACCGCCCTGCAGTACCCGCACCAACCTTTGCAGTGCCGCGCGGAGCGGCCTATGAACGTGCTGATGATCGTGGTCGATTCGCTGCGTCATGACATGCTCACGCCTGCGCAGATGCCCAATGCCAGCCGCTTCGCTGCGCAGGGATGGCAGGCAGAGCAGCACTACAGCACCGGCAACAACACCATGCATGGCTTGTTCGGGCTGTTCTACGGCCTGCCGGCCCTGCATACCAACACCATGATCCACCACCGCCGCGGGCCGGAGCTGCTGCGCCAGCTGGACCAGCGTGGCTACCAGTTCCATCTGTATGGTGGCGCGTCGTTGCAGGGCGCCCGCATGGACCGGGCCGTGTTCGCGCAGGTCACCGCGCCGCTGCATACCGCGCCGAGTGATGTCGCCCAGGATCTGCGTGATCGTTACGTCGTCAATCAGCTGTCCGCTGCGCTGCGCAAGCAGCCCGCCGAGACACCGTTCTTCGGGTTCATGCTGCTGGACAGCGCCCATGTGCCCTATGCTGTTCCGGCCGATGCCGACCACCGGTTCCTGCCCCAGGCCAGATCAGGTGATCACTTCAAAACCCATCGCGGCACGGACCCGGCACCGTTGTTCAACCGCTACCGCAATGCCGTGCTCAATGCCGACACCCTGATCGGCCAGTTGCTGCAGGCCCTGGATGACAGCGGCCGCCGCGACGATACCGTAGTGATCATCACCAGCGACCACGGCGAGTCCTTCAACGATCTCGGCCAGAACGACTGGGGGCACAACGGAAATTTCAGCGATGTGCAGACCCGTGTGCCGATGGCGATCCGCTGGCCGGGCCGGGCAGCCGCCTCGGAGCCGGCCATCACCAGCCACATGGACATTGCACCGACGCTGCTGCGCCACCTGCTGGCCTGCAGCAATCCGCCGTCGGACCATTCGGCGGGGCTGGACCTGTTCGGCCCGCTGCCACCGATGCGCCCGCTGCTGGTGGAGTCATGGACCCAGCGCGCGGTACGCGTCGGCCCTCGGGCGCTGCTCGTGCGGCCCTATGGCATCGAGGTACGCGACGCCGACTATCGTCAGATCCCGGATACCACCTCAACGGCCGCCATCACCGCCGCCATCGTCGACCAGATGCAGCTGCTCCAACCCATCAGCAGGCCGTCGCCCTAGCGCGTTGGCGACACGGACCGATGGGCCGTCATGGCATGCACCGGCGCCGCACGCGGCAGGCTTCATCTGCAAACCACACGGGCGACGCGCACAATACCGCCCATGCCCGCCTCCCCCGCTGCCGGTGCACCCGGCCAGAAGAATCCCAGCCTGCGTGAGCGCGTCAATGCGATGCGCAACCTGCCCCCGTTCCTGCGCCAGGTCTGGCAGACCAGCCAGGGGCTGACCCTGGCCAGCCTCGGCCTGCGCGTGATCCGCGCGTTGCTGCCGGTGGCGATGTTGTACGTCGGCAAATTGATCATCGATGCCGCCGTGCAGCTCAGCCAGCATGACGCCGGCTTCCCGCCGTTCGGCGAGGCACTTTCCAGCGGCCTGCTCAACCCGCTGCTCGGCCTGCTCGCGCTCGAGTTCGGCCTGGCGATGGCCTCGGACCTGCTTGGCCGGATGGTCAGTTACGCCGATACGCTGCTGTCGGAGCTGTTCACCAACGTCACCAGCGTGCGGCTGATGGAACACGCGGCCGAGCTGGACCTGGAGGATTTCGAAGACCCCGACCTGCAGGACAAGCTGGACCGCGCACGGCGCCAGACCATGGGGCGGATGAACCTGATGAGCCAGCTGTTCGGCCAGGTGCAGGACAGCATCACGGTGGCCAGCCTCGCGGTCGGCCTGATCGTGTACGCGCCATGGTTGATCCTGTTGCTGGCAGTGGCACTGATCCCGGCGTTCATCGGCGAATCGCATTTCAACGCTGCCGGCTACAGCCTCAACTTCCAGTGGACGCCCGAGCGCCGCCAACTGGAGTACCTGCGCCAGATCGGGGCCAGCGTGGAAACCGCCAAGGAGGTGAAGATCTTCAACCTCCATCGCTTCCTGATCGATCGCTACAAGCTGCTCGCCGAGAAGTTCTATCTCGCCAACCGTACGCTGGCGCGCAAGCGCGCTATCTGGGGCACGCTGCTGGCCGCGCTCGGTACGCTGGGCTACTACGCCGCCTACGCCTACATCGCCTGGCGCACCGTGCGCGGCGATTTCTCGATCGGCGACCTCACCTTCCTGGCCGGCAGCTTCCTGCGCCTGCGCCAGTTGCTGGAAGGCCTGCTGATCGGCTTTTCGCAGGTTGCCGGCCAGGCCTTGTACCTGGACGACCTGTTCTCGTTCTTCCAGATCGAACCGGAAATCCACTCGCGCCCGGACGCCATCGCCATTCCGCAACCGATCACCCAGGGCTTCGTGTTCGAGAACGTCGGCTTCCGCTATCCGGATGCCGAAAGCTGGGCGGTGCGCCACCTGGATTTCGAACTGCGTGCCGGCGAAGTGCTGGCACTGGTCGGTGAGAACGGTGCTGGCAAGACCACCCTGGTCAAGCTACTGGCCCGCCTGTACGACCCCGACGAAGGCCGCATCCTGCTCGATGGCCGCGACCTGCGCGACTACGACCTGGATGACCTGCGCGCCAACATGGGCGTGATCTTCCAGGATTTCGTGCGTTACAACCTCAGTGCCGGCGAGAACATCGGCGTCGGCCTGGTCGAGGCGATGGGCGACGACGCCCGCATCCGCGACGCCGCCCGGCGCGGCATGGCCGATGAGGTGATCGCCGGCCTGCCCGGCGGCTACGACCAGCTGATCGGCCGCCGTTTCAAGATGGGCGTGGACCTGTCCGGTGGCCAGTGGCAGAAGATCGCGATCGCGCGGGCCTACATGCGCGATGCGCAGGTCATGATCCTCGATGAACCGACCGCGGCGCTGGATGCCCGCAGCGAGTTCGAGGTGTTCCAGCGGTTCAAGGAACTGTCCGACAACCGCACTGCGGTGCTGATCTCGCACCGCTTCTCTTCGGTGCGCATGGCTGACCGCATCCTGGTGCTGGCCGGCGGCCGGATCGAGGCCAGCGGCACCCATGCCGAACTGATGGCGCAAGGCGGCCGCTATGCTGAACTGTTCGAACTGCAGGCCGCCGGCTACCGCTGAAACCCAGGTACGACAGGCCTGCCCAGCCAGTCAATGAGAATTTATCTCATTTGAGATAAACTAGACCCGACGAAACCGACCAGAACCCCACCCCCATGTCTTCCGCTTTTGGCGCCGAAACGGTGCTTGAGGTCCGCCACTGGACCGACGCCTACTTCAGCTTCACCACGACCCGCGACAGCGGCTTCCGCTTCGAGAACGGCCAGTTCGTGATGATCGGTCTGGAAACCGAAGCGCGCCCGTTGCTGCGCGCGTACTCCATCGCCAGTGCCAACTGGGAAGAAAACCTGGAGTTCTTCAGCATCAAGGTGCAGGACGGCCCGCTGACCTCGCGCCTGCAGCACATCAAGCCGGGCGACAAGGTGCTGGTCGGCAAGAAGCCTACCGGCACCCTGTTGATCAGCGACCTGCATCCGGGCAAGCACCTGTACCTGCTCGGCACCGGCACCGGCCTGGCGCCGTGGCTGTCGGTGATCAAGGACCCGGAAACCTACGAGCGCTTCGACAAGGTGATCCTCACCCACGGCGTGCGCTATGAAAAGGACCTGGCCTACCGCGACCTGTTCGAGAAGGAACTGCGCGAGCACGAATTCCTTGGCGAGATGATCGGCGACAAGCTGCTCTACTACCCGGCCGTGACCCGCGAAGCCTTCCCCAACCAGGGCCGCCTGACCTCGCTGATGGAAAGCGGCGAGATGCAGAAGACCCTCGGCCTGCCGCCGCTGGATCCGGAAAACGATCGCGCCATGATCTGCGGCAGCCCGCAGATGCTGGCCGACCTGCGCACCGTGCTGGACAGCCGCGGCTTCCAGACCTCCCCGCGCATCGGCACGCCGGGCCACTACGTGTTCGAGCGCGCCTTCGTCGAAAAATGAGGACCAGCCACGCCATGCGTGGCTGAACCCCACCGAGGTCATGCAACACGAGCAGCCGGCCAGCGGCCGGCACTCCCTCTGGCCGCGCCCTGACCAGGGGCGGATCAGCCCAGCGCGGCCTCGATATCCCCGCGCAGCGACGCCGGCGTGTCGGTCGGCGCATAGCGCGCCAGCACCTGCCCATCGCGGCCCACCAGGAACTTGCTGAAGTTCCACTTGATCCCCCGCGTACCCAGCACCCCGGCCTTCTCGGCCTTGAGCCACTGCCACAGCGGATCGGCCCCGTCGCCGTTGACCTCCACCTTGTCCGACATCGGGAAACTGACCCCATAGGTCAGCGAACAGAACTCCCCGATCTGCGCCGCATCGCCCGGCTCCTGGTGCCCGAACTGATCGCAGGGAAACCCGATCACCACCAGCCCCCGCGGCCCGAACTCCCGCCACAGCGCCTCCAGCCCCTCGTACTGCGGCGTGAAGCCACACTTGCTGGCCACATTGACCAGCAACAACACCTTGCCCCGGTACTGCGCCAACGCCTGCGGCTGGCCCGACAGGTCCACGAACGGAAAATCGAAGGCAGTGGTCATGGCAGGGAGCTCCGTGGGAAAGACCTGATCTTAGCTCGCCCAGCGCATTCGGCTTGGTGAGCTGAGGTGCCGGCCAGCGCCTTCGCACCTATCAAACGCCGCTGTCCACGTGGCCGCGCCGCTCGCAATGCCCTGGCCTGGCCAAAACATGCCTTTCGACACAAGCCTCCTTCCGACGGCTCGGGTTACCCTCAAAGACTTGTCTGACCGGAGAATTCCCCTTGACCACCCGTCTTGCCCTCGCCGTCGCCGTGACCCTCGGCCTGGCCCTGCCCGCCTATTCCGCCACCGCTGCCACCCCGGCCGCGACCGCCGCCCAGCAGGCCAACCCGTTCTTCGCCGACAGCCCGCTGCCGCTGCATTTCCCGCAGTTCGACAAGATCAAGGACAGCGACTTCGCCCCCGCCTTCGACGCCGGCATGGCCCAGCAGCTCAAGGAAGTCGAGGCGATCGCCAACAACAAGGCCAAGCCGACCTTCGACAACACCCTCATCGCCCTGGAAAAGAGCGGTGACACCCTGGACCGCGCCACCACCGTGTTCTTCAGCCTGGTCGGTGCCGACACCAACGACGCACGCAAGAAGCTGCAGGCCGACTACTCCGCCCGCTTCGCCGCGCACAGCGACGCCATCGCGCTGAACGGCAAGCTGTTCGCCCGCATCCAGACCCTGTACGACACCCGCGCCCAGCTCGGCCTCGACGCCGAAGGCGTGCGCCTGGTCGAGAAGTACTACGAGAGCTACGTGCGCGCCGGTGCCAAGCTGTCCGAAGCGGACAAGACCAAGCTCAAGGAAATGAACGCCGAGCTGGCCAACCTGGGCACCAAGTTCAGCCAGAACGTGCTGGCCGAAGTGAACGCCTCGGCGATCACCGTCGATGACGTCAAGGAACTGGCCGGTCTCTCGCAGGAGCAGATCTCCGCCGCCGCCGAAGCCGCCAAGGCCCGTGGCCAGGACGGCAAGTACGTCATCACCCTGCTCAACACCACCGGCCAGCCGCCGCTGACCAACCTGGCCAACCGCGCCCTGCGCCAGAAGATCTACGAAGCCTCGGTCACCCGCGGCAGCCGCGGCGGCGAGTACGACAACACCGCCCTGGTCTCGCGCATCATGCAGCTGCGTGCGGACAAGGCCAAGCTGATGGGCTTTGCGAACTTCGCCGCCTACAACCTGACCAACCAGACCGCCAAGACCCCCGAAGCCGTCAACGCCATGCTCGGCCAGCTCGCCCCGGCCGCCGTCGCCAACGCCAAGCGCGAAGCCGCCGACCTGCAGGCCATGATCGACAAGGAACAGAAGGCCGCCGGCAAGCCGACCTTCAAGCTCGAAGCATGGGACTGGGCGTTCTACAGCGAGAAGGTGCGCCAGGCCAAGTACAACTTCGACGAATCCCAGCTCAAGCCGTACTTCGAAATGAAGAACGTGCTCGAAAACGGCGTCTTCCACGCCGCCCAGCTCGAATTCGGCCTGACCTTCAAGCAGCGCACCGACCTGCCGGTCTACCACGAAGACGTCACCGTCTACGACGTGTTCGATGCCGACGGCAGCCAGCTGGCGATCTTCATCTTCGACCCGTATGCACGCGCCTCCAAGCGCGGCGGTGCGTGGATGAACTCCTACGTCTCGCAGTCGGCACTGACCGGCTTCAAGCCGGTGGTCGCCAACCACCTCAACATCCCCAAGCCGCCGGCCGGCAAGCCGACCCTGTTGACCTGGGATGAAGTGACCACCACCTTCCACGAATTCGGCCACGCCCTGCACGGCATGTTCTCGAACGTGAAGTACCCCTACTTCTCGGGCACCTCGGTGCCGCGCGACTTCGTCGAGTTCCCCTCGCAGGTCAACGAGATGTGGGCCGATGACCCGGTCATCCTGAAGAACTACGCCAAGCACTACCAGAACGGCACGGCCATGCCGCAGGCCCTGCTCGACAAGGTCGTCGCCGCCGCCAAGTTCAACCAGGGCTTCGCCACCACCGAATACCTCGGTGCGGCCATGCTCGACCAGCGCTGGCACCAGATCGGCCCGGACCAGGTCCCGGCCGCCAAGGACGTCATGAAGTTCGAAGCCGAGGCCCTGGCCAAGGACGGCATCTTCTACGCGCCGGTCCCGCCGCGCTACAAGACCCCGTACTTCAGCCACATCATGGGCGGCTACTCGGCCGGCTACTACGCCTACATCTGGTCCGAAGTGCTCGATGCCAACACCCAGAAGTGGTTCCGCGAAAACGGCGGCCTGAGCCGCAAGAACGGCGACCACTTCCGCCAGACCCTGCTCTCCAAGGGCGGCAGCGTCGATGCGATGGAACTGTTCCAGAACTTCGCCGGGCATGCCCCGCAGATCGAGCCGCTGCTCGAGAAGCGCGGCCTGACCTCGGGCGACGGCAAGAAGTAAGCGTCCGCTTCAACGACGTGCAAGACAAAAAACGCCCGGCACTGCCGGGCGTTTTTTGTGCGGCCATCTCATCTCACCGCGGCGCCACATATCCGCCGGGCACCCCATTGGGCGACAGCACCAGTTGCCACAACTGCGCATGCCGGCAGCGGAAGCTCGCCATCGAGCCGGCCAGATAGAACCGCCACATCCGGCGGAACCGCTCGTCATAGCGCTGCGCATCCAACCGCGGCCACGCCGCCTCGATGTTGGCCCGCCACGCCTGCAGCGTGCGGTCGTAATCGGTGCCGAAATTGTGCCAGTCCTCCAGCACGAACAAACCCTCGAACGCCTCGGTCATCTGCGCTGCCGAGGGCAGCATCGAGTTCGGGAAGATGTACTTCGCGATCCACGGATCGGTGCGATGCCGCGACAGATTGCTGCCGATCGAATGCAGCAGGAACAATCCTTCGGGCCGCAGGCAGCGCCGCGCCATCTCGAAATACCCGCGATAGTTCTTGTCGCCCACGTGCTCGAACATGCCCACCGACAGGATCGCGTCGAAGGACTCCTGCACGTCATGGTAATCCTGCAGCCGTATCTCGATCGGCAGCCCCGCGCACAACTGCCGCGCATACTCTGCCTGCTCCCGCGAGATCGTCACGCCGACGCCGGACACGCCATAGCGCTCGGCGGCGAACTTCAGCGCCTCGCCCCACCCACAGCCGATATCCAGGATGCGCTGTCCAGGGCGCAGGCCCAGTTTGCGGCAGATCAGGTCGAGCTTGGCCTCCTGCGCCGCATCCAGGTCCGTGGCCTCGCGCCAGTAACCACAGCTGTAGACCAGCCGTTGGCCAAGCATCGCCTCGTACAGATCATTGCCCAGATCGTAATGGCGGCGTCCGACCTCGAAACTGCCGGCGCCGGCCTGCAGATTGAACACCCGCGCCTTGAGCGCATCAGCGAGGTCGCGCCAGCCGTGCACGCGCTCGTCCAGATGCGCCTGCATCAGATGGAAGAGGAAGTCGTCCAGCGAGTGGGCGTCCCACTGCCCGTCCATGTAGCTCTCGCCCAGGCCCAGCGAGCCCTGGGCCATGACCCGCGCATGGAAGCGCGGGTCGTGCACCGTGATGTCCTGCGGCTGGTCACCATCAACGGTGACCCCCGCTTCATGCAGCAACCCTGTGACCCGTCGTTGCAGCCCAGCGTCCACGTCGCCTCCGTCGATCAGCCCCGGGCGAACAACTCCGCGACATCCTGACCCACGTGCGGCACCAGCACGGCGGCCGGGACGTCCACGGTCTGCGTGCCGTCCGAGTACGGCCCTACCTGGTAGGGCGGGAACACGAAGCGTATCGCAGAGATACGCCCGTCGGAACCGGTCAGCGGCTGGAACTGGCTGAAGTTGTCCGCGCTGGGCCCGGTGCCATCGGCGATCAGCCGGCTGGCGTTGCGCAGGGATTCCTGCATCTGCGCCGGCTCCAGCTCATCGCCGCTCAGGCGCGTCGCCACGCGCTCGCGCAGCTGGTCGGCCACGTAATCGCTGATCGCCTTCCAGCCCTTGTCGTCGGCCACCAGCTTGTCGGCGGTCAGCATCTGCTGCTGCGCCGGCAGCCACACGAAGCGCGCCACCAGCGGCTCACCGTGGGCACCGCCGGTGTAGCGGCTGCCATCGGCCGTGACCACCACCAGCTGCGGCGTCTCCAGTACCTTCTCGAAGGTCAGCGAGAGCTCGTAGGGCATGGTCGGCTTGTCGTTGCCCAGCCCGTCCAGCGCCTGCTGCAGCTCTGCCCGCGCACTGTCGGCATAGCCGCCCAGCGCCTTGGCCAGGCCGGGGTACCGGGCGATGTCCGGCGGATAAGTGATCCCGACCACCGCCTGCGGCGAGGTCTCGATCACGTCGCGCAGCTCGACCGGCGCGTCCGCCGCCACCGCCGGTGCGGTCGGTTCTGCAGCCGTCTCCGTCGGCGCCACCGGCGCCGGCGTGTCACCGTCGCGCTTGCAGCCTGCCACCATCACCAGGCCCATAGCCAAGGCCAACGCGCTGGTGCGCAGCGCGCGCCGGTTTCCTGCGATGCTCATCCTGAAATCCCCTTGTTGTAACCCACCATCATGATCGGCCATCCCTGAAGCATGACCCGCTGTCCTCACCGGACCAGCAGGTCGTCGTACTCCTCGTGCCGCTGCAGGAACGCTTCGGCGTAAGCACAGGCCGGCACTACCTTGAATTTCTGTTCGCGCGCGTAGCGCAGCGCCACCTTGGTCAACTCACCCGCGACACCACGGCCGGCGATCGGCTCGGGCACCTCGGTGTGGGTGATGATCATCCGCTTGCGCTTGATCTGGTAATCCAGCAGTGCCAGATGCCCTTTGACCCGGGCCTGGAACCGGTGATTGGCCAGATCGTGCTCCACCTCGTAAGCCAGTCCGGGCGGCGTGACCGAAGCCATGAGCGGTGTCTCCTGCGGCGACTGCAGCGATAGTGCGCAGCTGGCCGCCATGATCGCGTGAAGCCTGAACAGGGGCAAGCAGCGACGTATTGCGTCACATCCAGCCCTAAAGCCTGGCGCGTTCAAGCCGATACCGGATCCGGACAGGGCGTGAAAGCTGGCATGGCTTTTGCGAAGACCTGCCTGTACGTACCCGCGCTTCCGGAGGTCCGCATGGACAACACCACACCTGCCCCCGCCGCCCACGGCGATGCCGACAGCTCCCTGCTCGAAGGCCTGTTCCAGCTGGCCGTGAACGGCCAGACCCAGGGCTGGGAATTCGACCAGATCGACAACGAGGTCTATGCCCGGTTGCTCAGCACCTATGGCGTGGACGGCAAGAAGGCCGCGTAAACCGCGGCCTTCCAGGGTCCTTCGATGCGTACCGACCGACGGTCGGTACGCCCGGCTCAACCGCCCAGGCGGAAGGTCGGGTTGCTCAGCTCACCCAGGAAGTGGCTGAAGATGCTCGGCTGCATGGCCAGCATGAACAACACGCCGAACGCCGCACCGGCCAGGTGCGCGCTGTGGTTGATGCGATCGCCACCGCGGCGGTCCATCCAGATGCTGTAGCCCACGTAGAACACCGCATAGATGATCGCCGGGGCCGGGATGAACAGCACCAGGATGATCGACCACGGCTTGATCAGGATGAAGGCGAACAGCACCGCCGACACCGCGCCCGATGCCCCCAGGCTGAGGTAGTTCGGATTTTTCTGGTTCTTCAGGTAGCTGGGCAGGATCGAGACCAGCAACGCGCCCAAGTAGAACGCCGGATAGGTCAGGTAGCTGCCGCTCAACTGCAGCATCACCTGTTCGATGAAGCCGCCGAAGAAGAACAGCGTGATCATGTTGAACGCCAGGTGGGACAGATCGGCGTGGATGAACCCGTAGGTGATCAGGCGATCGTACTGACGGTTGCGATCCACTGCCGGCGGCCACAGGATCAGGCGGTCGGCCAGCGCGCGGTTCTTGAACGCCATCCACGACACGATGACGGTGATGGCGATCAGCAGCAGGTTGACTGGGGTCATGTCAGGCTCAGGCGGTGCGGTAGTTGTCGACCATACGATAGCGCTTGGCATACCAACCGAAGGCCAACGCCGCCAGGAACGCGAAGCCGGCGAAGAAGAACATCAGGAACGCCGCCTCGCTCAACCCGGTACTGGCGATCTGGTGGGTCACCGTGTCGTTGCGCACCGCCGCGTTGGACAGCAGCACCCACAGGTTGCCGATGGTGGTGGTCAGGTTCCAGAAGCTCATCACCACGCCCTTCATCGCCTGCGGCGCCTGGCTGTAGGCGAACTCCAGGCCGGTGGCCGAGACCAGCACCTCACCGAAGGTCAGCAGCGCGTACGGCAGCATCTGCCAGAAGATCGACATGACGTTGCCGCCATCCATCATCACCTGGATGCCGCCGACCACGATCCAGGCCAGGCCGCTGAAGGCGATGCCAGCGGTCATCCGGCGCAGCGCGGTCGGCTCGAAGCCGAAACGGCGCAGCATCGGGTACAACACCAGGTTGTTGAACGGGATCAGGATCATCACCAGCAACGGGTTCAGCGCCTGCATCTGCGAGGCGGTGAACCAGCTCGGCATGGCCATCTGCTGGCCCTGCAGGACCCAGGTCGAGGCCTTCTGGTCGAACAGCGAGAAGAACGGGGTGGTCAGGGCGAAGATCACCAGCACGCGCAGCACCGAGCGCACGCCCTCCACCGCCTCGGCCGGATGCACCGCGCGGGCGCGGTCCAGCTGCATCCAGGTGCCGCCGCCGATGCCGGCCAGCAGCAGGACCAGGGCGATGCACAGGCAGATCACGATGCCCAGGCTGCCGACCAGGCCCATCGAGGCCACCGCCAGCACGGCACCGAGGATCGCCAGGGTACGACCCGGACGCCCCTTGCCCGGCACCTGCGCCGACAGCGCGGTACGCACGACATTGCCGAACGAATGCGGGTCCTTCGGCGGCAGCGGGACCAGCACATAGCGCTTGCGGCCCATCCAGAACACGAAAGTGGCCACGAACATCAGGATGCCCGGGATACCGAAGGCCCATGACGGACCCAGGTTCTTCAGCGCCAGCGGAATCAGCAGCGAGGCGAACAGCGAACCGAAATTGATGATCCAGTAGAAGGCGTCGAACACCACCTTCGCCAGATGCTTGTTGCTCTGGTCGAACTGATCGCCCATGAACGAGGCCACGAGCGGCTTGATGCCACCGGCGCCGAGCGCGATCAGGCCCAGGCCGACGAAGAAGCCCTGGCGGCTGTCCTCGAAGATGGCCAGACAGGCATGGCCGGCGCAGTAGATCAGGCTGAACCACAGGATGGTGTGGTACTTGCCGAAGAATTTGTCGGCCAGCCAGCCACCGAGCAGCGGGAAGAAATACACGCCGATCATGAAGCTGTGCATGATGTCCTTGGCCTCGCCGGCGCGGCCATCGGCGGTGATCTCCTGCAGCAGCAGCGAGGTGATCAGGAACTGCACCAGGATGTTGCGCATCCCATAGAAGCTGAAGCGTTCGCAGGCCTCATTGCCGATGATGTAGGGAATCTGGCGCGGCATCTTTCCTTTGCCTGCGCTGGCGGCTGCGATATTGCTCATCCTGTGGGGCTGTCCTGCGAACACGAAAGGACCAAGATTACCGGAAGCCCCCACCCCAGCGCACGCTGCACAGCTGCATGACAGGGGACGCCGTACATGCCAGGCGGGGCGAAAACGACCTCGCGGGATGGCATGCATGTCACGGATCGTCGACGGCAGAAGCGTAAACTTATCGTTATGCGCACGCACATCACCGGCGGGACCCGAGGTTGGACAGGCTGGATCCTGCTGCTGTTGCTGGCGGCCCCCGCCGCCTGGGCCCATGCCCGCCAGGCGGATGACGCACTGCCCTCGCTGAAGATCGCCACGCTGGAGCTGCCGACCCAGGACGATGCGCAGTGGCAGCAGCGACGGGACCAGGTGCTGCAGCTGCTGGAGTCGATGCAGCCGGACGTGATCGCGGTACAGCGCGTGCTGCAGACCCAGGGCCGCAACCCGGCCTGCTGGCTGGCCAGCCGGTTGCGCTACAGCTGCGATTTCGTCACCGCCGATCCGCCCAGCCAGCCCCTGCGCCACGGAAGCGCCATGCTGACCCGGCTGCCGGTGACCGATGACGCCGTCACCCTGCTGCATCCGCCCGGGCAGTTCAGCGCCGCCGGCATGCTGCGGGTCAAGCTGCGCGAAGAACTGATCAACATCTACGTGGCCCGGCTGCGGCCGGAACCGGACGATGCCGAGCTCCGCCGCCACCAGACCAGCGACCTGATGACCTGGATCGGCGCGACTGCCGACGGCCTGCCCTCGCTGATCGCCGGCGACTTCTCGGCCGAGATCACCGAGCTGGTGGGCAGCACCCCGGGGTTCCAGCCAGCCCGCAAGAATCCGGGCGACCGCGTGGACCCGCCGTCGTTGGCCGGCGCGGCGCGGGGCCACGGCCTGGACGTGTTGTTCCAGGTCAAGCACTTCGGCGGCATCCGCCAGGACAGCATCAAGCTGCCGGCCAGCGAAGGCGAGGCGGCGGCGATGCGGCTGGGCACCATGGCCACCCTGCGCCTGCAGACGCCGGAAAGTACCGGCGCACCCTGAGTCGCCGCGCTGCGCTCGTCGGCCCAACCAAAAACGGCCAGGCATCACTGCCTGGCCGTTCGCGCATCAGCTGACCGTGCCGATCAGGCAATGGCTTCCTGGTAACGACGCTCGACTTCGTTCCAGTCGACGACGTTGAAGAACGCGCCGATGTATTCCGGGCGACGGTTCTGGTACTTCAGGTAGTACGCGTGTTCCCACACGTCCAGGGCCAGGATCGGCGTGTTGCCGTCCATCAGCGGACTGTCCTGGTTGGCGCTGCTTTCGACCACGACCTTCTTGTCCGGGGTGACGCTCAGCCAGGCCCAGCCGCTGCCGAAGCGGGTCAGCGCGGCCTTGGTGAAGGCTTCCTTGAACTTCTCCACGCCGCCCAGCTGCGAATCGATCGCCTTGGCGACGTCACCGACCGGAGCGCCGCCGCCGTTGGGCGACATCACGGTCCAGAACAGGGTGTGGTTGGCATGGCCGCCGCCGTTGTTGCGCACGACGCCCTGCAGGTTTTCCGGCAGCGACTTGGTCTTCTTGACCAGCTCTTCCACCGGCAGGTCGGCATATTCGGTGCCTTCCAGCGCAGCGTTGACGTTGTTGATGTACGTCTGGTGATGCTTGGTGTGGTGGATTTCCATCGTCGCTGCGTCGATATGCGGCTCGAGCGCGTCGTAGGCGTAGGACAGCTTGGGGAGGGTATAGGCCATGTGGTTCTCCTGGTAGCTCACTCACCCGGCAAAGACCGGGCGTTGCGGAGTCGATGATGGGGATGGCCGACAAGCTTACCAAGGGTCATGTAAAGGAAACTTCGTCCCGCGCGGTCGATGGCGTGTCGGGATCGTTACGCGACAGTGACGGTGTCCGCCGCCGCAGCGGGCGCGTCGCGGTGCGGCATGCCTGTTCGGCTGGGCCTCACCGTGCAGGGCGATGATCGCAGTAGAGTAGTGCCCTCGCCCATCGCTCCCGGCCCCTCATGCGCAAGCCGCTGCTGTTGTTGATCGCCATCGTGCTGCTGGTCGGTGGCTTGGCCGCCATCAAGCTGGCCCAGCGCCCGCCCGCGCCGCAGTTCGCGCCATCGCTGACCCAGCCGGACAGCGCGCCGGCCACCCCTGGACCGACGCCATCGAGCCGGACGACGCACGATCCCCTGCCCCCGTTCCTGCCGGCCGAAGCGCGCGACACCATCGCGCTGATCCAGCGTGGCGGCCCGTTCCCGCACCGCCAGGACGGCAGCATCTTCAGCAACCGCGAACAGCGGCTGCCACAGCGGCCGCGCGGCTATTACCACGAATACACGGTGGACACGCCCGGTGCCGGCAACCGCGGCGCACGACGCATCGTCACCGGCGGCACACCCCCTACCGGCTGGTTCTATACCGATGATCACTATGAAACGTTCCGCAGTTTCGACGTTCCACCTGCCGGGAGCTGGCAATGACGCATGACGGATTCGAGCTGGGCCTGCACGACATCAACAACGCCGGCATCTATGCGATCGGCAACGATGATGTCGCCCCTTTGTCAGCGGCGATGCGCGATGCCGGCCTGCGCGTGATCCAGGTCGACCTGGCCGGTTGCCACGACAAGCGAATGCTGCTGATGCGGCTGGCCGCCCGCCTGGACTTCCCGACCGGGTTCGGCGGCAACTGGGATGCGCTGACCGACAACCTGCGTGACCTGGCCTGGCTGCCGGCCAATGGCTATGCGCTGTTCTTCAACGATGCCGATGCGCTGCGCACCGATGCGGGCGCGGATTTCGACACGCTGCTGGATGTGCTGGACGAAGCCAGCCGCTACTGGGGCGACAGCAACGTGCCATTCTGGGCATTCGTGGCCCTGCGCGATGCAGACGTGGACCTGGACGAGGACGCCGCGACGCCGTAACCGAGGGCAGCCCCCCATGGGTGGCTCTACCCGCCGATGAGGCGCAGCCTCATCGGCTGCCGTTGTCTTCCTGCAGTTCTTTCTTGAACGGGATGTCCGGCGGTGGACGCGCGATGGCAGGTTGGTCCTGCATGTTCGGATCGCTCAGGCCGCAGCCGCCACCAAACTGCAGGACGGAGATCACGCAGGAAATCGATGAGCTCGTGCCCGGGATCGGGATCTCGACCGCCTTGATGCCCTTGCGGACCCATTCGGCCAGCAGCGATTCGTTGGGTGCCCAGTATTTGTCGAACGAGGTCGGCGTGTAGTCGTAGGGCGGGCGCTTGAGCCAGGTGCCGGACTGCGCGATGCGCTCCTTGCTCCAGCCATCCTTCTCGCCACCCGGCGCGCCGCGCTCGGTAGTGCCATGGCCATCCTGGCCAGGCACGCGCACGCTGCCATCGGCCTTGAACAGACTGCTGCCATTGCCCTGGGTCGCGCTCACGGCCCGGCCGTTGAGGTCGGCATCCTGCGGATGATTGGCCGCGCCCCAGTCGTCGGAACGATTGGGCGTGGTCCAACTGCCCGGCGGCGCCTTCGACGGGCTCGGCGACGACCGCGTCGCAGCGGCTGCCGTCGCCGAACTGGCCGCCGCGCTGGCCGCGGCTGCGGCCGGGGCCGTCGCCGTTCGGGTTGGCGCGGCCGGTGATGGCGGTGCCGGACGCGGTGCGGCGTTGGGCACCGCGCGTTCGCGCACGGCGACCTCGGGCGATCGGCCGGGTACGGCCACCTCGCGCGTGGGCACTGTGGCCACGTTTACCGCCGGCGCGGTCACCGGCCGGACCTCGCGCTCGCGCACCTGTACGTCGCGTTGCGGCACGGCGGCGTCCACGCGCGGCCCGGGAATGGCCACGGTCGGTGTCGGGGCTTCGACCACGGTGATCTGCCGCTCCTGCACGCTCAGCTCGGGCGTGCGCAATTGCGGCTCGGCCGGGCGTGGCGCGGGTACGGTGGCGCGCGGTGTCGGCGCCTCCACGGTGACCACGGTGCGTTCGCGAACCGCAATGTCCTGCGGTTCGCGCGTGAGCACCCGCACTTCGGTACGCGGCACGCTGGTTGGCGGCACCACGAAATCCGTCGTGGCCTGGGCTACTTCCGTCGCCTGGACCGGCTGTTCCACCGCCGGGGTGGCGGGCGGGGCCGGTTGCGACTCGCTCGGCGGCGTCGGTGCCGCGGTCGGCGGCGGGGCGGATGCCGTGCGCGCATCGGCTTCGGCCTGCGTCTTCGCCTGCGCGCTGTCCATCGCCGCAGCAACAGCAGCTTGAGCGGCGACCGGTTCGGCAACGGCAGCTTGCCCGCCGTCGTCCTGCTGCGGCGTGCCCCGGCCGACCAGCTCCACCTGCATGCGCCCGCTCTCGCCACCCTGTTCCGGCTCGCTCGGCGGCCGGATCAAGGCCACCCACAGCAACAACAGCGCGAACAGCAGATGCAGCAGCGCGCTGATCAGCGCCGAGGTCCAGCGCATCCAGCGCTGGTCGCGCGGCGCGGGATCCCAGCCCTGCCAGAGCAGCCGCCGCATCGCCTGGACGAAACTCAGTTCGGGCAGGCGCCCACCGGGAGGCATCGGCTCACGCTGGACCAGTTCGGCCAATACTTCGCTGGCGCGGAACGGCCGCGGCAACGGCGACAACGCGCGCAGCCACAGGCCCCACCCATAGGGGAGGCCGGTGGTTTTTTCGAGAATGCGATTGTCCGGCTGGCGAGCCAGCAGCCAATCGAGGATGTCGTCAGCCCGGCGCAGTGGCACGCAGCGGGATCAGGCAGCCGTGCCGCGGGGAATATACGGCGCGTCGCCACTCTCGTGGTCGGTCGCGTCGCGCACCGCGGTGATCCCGGGCACGCGTCCCATCAGGGTCTTTTCAATGCCCTGCTTGAGCGTGACATCGGCCATGCCACAGCCCTGGCAGCCGCCGCCGAAGCGCAGCAGCACCACGCCCTCGGCCGAGACCTCCTGCACGGCGACCTTGCCACCATGCGAGGCCAGCTGCGGATTGACTTCGTTTTCCACCACCCAGCGCACGCGCTCGACCAGGGACGAGCCTTCGGTCGGCGCCTCGCCCTTGATCTTGGGCGCTTTGATGGTCAGCTGCTGGCTGCCGGTGGCGTTGGTGACGAAATCGATCTCGGCGCCATCGAGCCAGGCCACGCTGGTCGCGGCCACATAGAGGGTGAAGCCATCGCAGTCCACCGCCCACTCATCACCGAGCAGTTCGCCGGGGTCGGCAAACTCCAGGCGGGCATCGGCGCGCGGGGTACCCGGATCGACGGCGGTCAGGCGCACGCCCATGCCGGGCACGGCCTCACGTTCGATCAGCTTGCGGAAATAGGATTGGGCAGTGTCGGATATCTGGATCATCGGGCTATTCTAGCCAATCCCTTGTTATGCGCTCATTCGGTTTATACACCGGACCGCGCATTGTTCAGTCATCCAGATGTGGAGGAACCCATGGCCGACCTGATTCCGCTGGCGCAAGCCCATTGCGTGCCGCGCAAAGGCAGCGACCACAAGCTCGGCACCGCCCGGGTCACCGAGCTGCTGGCCCAGATTCCCGGCTGGGAACTGGCCGAGGCCGGCCAGGCGCTGACCCGTACCTTCCGCTTCGACAACTACCACGGCACCATGGCCTTCGTGAACGCCCTGGCCTGGACCGCCCACCGCGAAGACCACCACCCGGACCTGGGCGTGCATTACGACCGCGCCGTGGTGCGCTTCTCCACCCATGACGTGGGTGGCCTGAGCGAAAACGACTTCATCTGCGCGGCAAAAGCCTCGGCCCTGACGGAGTAACCCCATGAAACTGCAGTACATCGCGCTGCCCAGCCTTGCCCTGGCCATCCTGGCCGGCTGCAACAAGACGCCTGCCGAACCAGCCGCTCCGGTCACTGCCCCCACCGAGGTCGCCGCGGTCAAGACGCCGCCACCGGAGTACCCGATCGAACTGGCCTGCCAGGGCATCGGCGGCACCAGCACCTTCAAGGTGACCATCGCCAGCGACGGCCAGCCCAGCCAGGTCCAGCTCGCCAGTGGCAGTGGCAACGCCCAGCTCGACGAGCAGGCACAAAAGGCCGTGCAGGCTTGGCAGTTCAAGGCCGCGACCCGCGCCGGGCAGACCGTCTCGACCACGATCCAGGTCCCGGTGAGCTTCAATCCGCCGCAGCCCAAGCCGGACCAGTGCTTCGCGGTCGAAGAGCGGCTGCGTCGCGGCGGCTGATCGCCGCCTTGTTGTGAGGTCAGCCGCCGCAAGCCGCGCATCAAGAATCGTCAAGGCGCCGGTCGGATCGACGCGTCGCCACGCGCCCGGTGATCACCGCTTTCCGCCGAGCACCGCCCTGCAGCGGGCCGGCCGGGAAGCGCGCGGATCACGGGGCGTACTTTTCTCGTACAAGGACGCGTTGGCGGATGCCAGATATTTCCAGTGAAAACGTATGGATCGCCCTGGCGGTGACCCTGGCCGCCGGCCTGGCCACCGCGCTGGGCAGCCTGATGGTGCTGTTCTCGCGCCGCCCCAACCCACGCCTGCTGGCGTTCGGACTGGCCTTTGCCGGCGGCGCGATGGTGTTCGTCTCGTTGACGGAGATCCTCAACAAGGCGATCGATTCATTCACGCAGGCCTATGACGCCCGGCTGGGCTTCGCCTATGGCACCGCGGCCTTCCTGGTCGGCGTACTGCTGATCGTGGTCATCGACCACCTGATCCCGAACCCCCACGAGAGTCTGGACAAGCAGGACCCGCTGTTCCGCGACAACAACAAGGCCTACATCAAGCGGGTCGGCCTGCTGACCGCCGTGGCGATCACCGCGCACAACTTCCCCGAGGGCCTGGCGACCTTCTTCGCCACCCTGGAGAGCCCCTCGGTCGGCATGCCGCTGGCCTTCGCCATCGCCATCCACAACATTCCCGAGGGCATCGCGATCGCGGTGCCGGTGTATTTCGCCACGCAGAACAAGTTCTATGCGTTCGGCGCCAGCCTGCTGTCCGGGCTGGCCGAACCGATCGGCGCGGCGATCGGCTATGTCGCCCTGTCCGGGGTGCTCAACCACGCTACCTTCGGCTGGGTGTTCGGGATCATCTCGGGCGTCATGGTGTTCCTGGCCCTGGACGAACTGCTGCCGGCGGCCAAGCGCTATGCCAAGGGCCACGAGACCGTGTACGGCCTGGTGGCCGGCATGGGCAGCCTGGCGATCAGCCTGGTGCTGTTCAAGTGGTGATGGGCCGGGGCGCCCGCCGGTTCATTTCAACCGGTTCAACACCTCCACCAGCTCCTCGGCCAGCGGTGCATTGATCAGGTAAGGCGTCTTGCCCGCGTCCAGCGCGAACTCCAGCGAGGCCGCGTGCAGGAACAGCCGTTTGAGTCCGATCTGCTCACGAAGCCGCTTGTTGACGTCCGGATCGCCGTACTTGTCGTCACCAGCCACCGGGTGCCCCAGGTGCTGGGCATGCACGCGGATCTGATGGGTGCGGCCGGTCTCAATCCGCACTTCGCAGTACGAATGGCCGCCCTTGCGCTCCAGCACCTTGAAGTGGCTGATCGACTCCTTGCCGATCGGATTGACCTGCACGTGGCGCTCGCCGCCCTGGCGCAGTCCCACGTGCAGCGGGGCATCGACGGTCATGGTGCCGTCGGGCATGCGGCCGGCCAGCAGGGTCAGGTAACGCTTGCGGATGCCGGCGCCATGGTCTTCACGCAGCAGCGCCTGCAATTCGCTCAGGGCCGAACGCTTCTTGGCCACGATCAGCAGGCCGGAGGTATCCCGGTCCAGCCGATGGACCAGCTCCAGGGTCTTGCCCGGGCGCAGCGCGCGCAGGGTTTCGATGGCGCCGAAACTGATACCGCTGCCGCCGTGGCTCGCCACGCCCGACGGCTTGTTCAACGCCAGCAGCCGATCGTCTTCGAACACGATGGCATCTTCCAGCCTTTTCATGAACGCAGCGGGCGGACCGGCTTTGTCGCCCTCCTCGTTGAGACGGACCGGCGGCACCCGGACTTCGTCGCCGCCTTCGAGCTTGCGCTCGGCCTTGGCGCGGCCGCCGTTGACGCGGACCTGGCCACTGCGCACGAGCTTGTAGATCAGGCTGCGCGGTGCACCCTTGAGCTGGCCGAGCAGGAAGTTGTCCAGGCGTTGCCCGGCGCGGTCGGCCGGGACAGTGATGATACGTACGCTGGTCATGGCTTCAGCGGCTTTGGGGGTGGGCTCGGTAACGGTCATTGGCCTTTTATTCTGTTACACTCGGCGGGCGAGATAAGGGATTGATTTCGTTGGAAGTTGCTCTGGGCCAGAAGCCCGACTTCCCGCGATTCCGGCACAGTGCGCAGCCACCGCCCCCGGGGCGGCCATGTTAGCGGCTCACCGGCGGTCCCGGCCATCGCCGGATGTCTGACACGCATTCGCGCTGAACATGTCCCTGTGGCGCTCCAGCCTGGCTGAAAGCTGCCTCCGGCCCAGTTACACCCAAACCAAAACAAATGAAGCGCTCCCGCGGCCTGCCGTGGTGTCGTAGCGCTGGAAACCCAAACCGCCCTCCCCGCGCATGCGCGATGGGCGGTGAAGCGTGACCAGAAGCGAAACCCCATGGCGTTCCGCGCGGTAGCAGCGCGCGAGGAACGCAAGAATGAAGCGAATGCTGATCAATGCCACGCAGGCTGAAGAGCTGCGGGTAGCCATCGTGGATGGCCAGACGCTGTACGACATCGACATCGAACAGCCGTCCAAGGAACAGAAGAAGTCGAACATCTACAAAGGCCGCATCACGCGCCTTGAGCCTTCCCTGGAAGCGGCCTTCGTCGAATACGGCGGTGAGCGCCATGGCTTCCTGCCGCTGAAGGAAATCTCCCGCGATTACTTCCAGGCTGGCGTCGACCACAACAAGGCCGGCATCCGCGAGCTGCTGCGCGAGGGCCAGGAAGTCGTGGTCCAGGTGGACAAGGAAGAGCGTGGCAACAAGGGCGCCGCCCTGACCACGTTCATCTCGCTGGCCGGCCGTTACATGGTCCTGATGCCGAATTCGCCGAGCGCCGGTGGCGTCTCGCGTCGCATCGAGGGCGAAGACCGTGCCGCGCTGAAGGACGCGCTGGACAAGCTGAACATCCCCGACGACATGGGCGTGATCATCCGCACCGCCGGCGTCGGCCGCGATGCCGAAGAGCTGCAGTGGGATCTGGACTACCTGCTGCAGGTCTGGAAGTCGATCGCCGAGGCGGCGCTGACCAAGCCGGCCTCGTTCCTGATCTACCAGGAATCGCGCCTGATCGTGCGCGCCCTGCGTGACTACCTGCGCGCCGATGTCGGCGAGATCCTGGTGGACACCGAGGAGCTGTACGAAACCGCCCAGGAGTTCATGCAGCAGGTGATGCCGCAGACCCTGCGCAAGCTCAAGCATTACAAGGACGACATCCCGCTGTTCAACCGCTTCCAGATCGAATCGCAGATCGAAGGCGCCTATGAACGCAACGTCCGCCTGCCGTCCGGCGGCTCGATCGTGGTCGACCAGACCGAAGCGCTGACCGCCATCGACGTGAACTCCTCGCGCGCCACCAAGGGCAGCGACATCGAGGACACCGCCTTCCAGACCAACCTGGAAGCGGCTGAAGAAGTGGCCCGCCAGCTGCGCCTGCGCGACCTGGGCGGCCTGGTGGTCATCGATTTCATCGACATGGCCTCCAACAAGCACCAGCGCGAAGTCGAGAACCGCCTGCAGAACGCGCTCAAGTACGACCGTGCACGCGTGCAGCTGGGTCGCATCTCGCGCTTCGGCCTGATGGAAATGAGCCGCCAGCGCCTGCGCCCGAGCCTGGGCGAATCCAGCCAGATCGTCTGCCCGCGCTGCGACGGCCATGGCCGCATGCGCAGCGTCGAGTCGCTGTCGCTGTCGATCATCCGCGTGGCTGAAGAGCATGCGATGAAGGAGAACACCGGGCAGGTGCTGGTCCAGGCGCCGGTCGAGATCGCCAACTACCTGCTCAACGAAAAGCGCAGCGCGCTGCGTGAGATCGAACAGCGCCATGACGCGCCGATCGTGATCGTCGCCGATGAGCAGCTGCACACCCCGCATTACGAAGTCACCCGCCTGCGCGAGAACGAGCTGGGCGAAGAGAGCGGCAAGCCGAGCTACCAGCGCGGCACCCCGCGCAAGCTGCCGGTGCACGCCCTGACCAAGGCCCAGCTGAACATCCCGGTCGCCCCGGTGGTGACCCAGGTCAAGCACAGCCAGCCGGCCCCGGTTCGCGACGTGCCGGAACCCGAAGCCGCACCGGCCCCGGTCGCCGCCCCGGTGGCGGCTCCGGCCGCGACCGGCGTGGTGGGTTGGTTGAAGCGCATCTTCGGCGGTGAGCCGGCCCCGGCCGCCACGCCGCAGCCGAGCAGCCGTCCGGGCCAGGATGGCAACCGCAATGGTCGCAACAAGGACCGCAACGGCAAGGATCGCAATGGTCGCCGCGATGAGCGTGGCGAGCGTGGCGGTAACGGCAATGCGCAGGCGCAGGGCCGTGGCAAGGACCGTGGCGAGCGTGGCCCGAAGGGTGAGCGTCGCGACGAGCGCCGCCAGGACGCCGCCGCACCGGCCAACGGCAACGCCGCCCAGGTGCAGGCGCCCGGCCAGGGCAAGCCGCGCAACGAGCAGCAGCCGGCCAAGCCGCGCAATGAAGCGCGTAATGACCAGCAGCAGCCGAAGCTGAAGCAGAAGCAGGGCCAGAACGGCCAGGCCAAGCCGCAGCAGAATGACGGCGACAAGCCGGCCGTGAGCGAAAAGCCCGCGCGCCAGCCGCAGGCCGAGGCCGCCAAGCCGACCCCCGCGGCACCGGTCGCCGCCGATGCCGCGGTGATCGCCGCCGCTGCCGTGGTCGCCACCGATGCCACGGCATCGGCTGCCCACGCGCAGGACGCGACCAAGGCCGCCGTGGCCGAGGACGCGCAGGCTGCAGTGAGCGACGCTGGCGAACAGGGTGATGCCCCGGCCAACGCCGAAGACGGTACCGGTGAAGGCGCTTCGCGTCGTCGTCGCGGTCGTCGTGGTGGCCGTCGCCGCCGCCGTGGCAACGGTGAGCAGGCTGCCGGCAGCGATGGTCTGAATGGTGATGACAACGGCCTGGATGACGAGGGCGACGACCAGGATGGCGATCAGGACGGCGACACCGCCGCCCCGGCCGAGCGTCAGGTCGCCAACAACGGTCAGCCGCAGCCGGAGTTCGAGTTCGATGACGAATCCGGCAACGCGCCGGCCGCCGCACCCGCACCGGTCCAGGCACCGCGCCCGGCCCCGGTGGCGGCCGTCGCTGCCGCGGCGCCGGTCGCAGTGGTCAGCAGCCCGGTGGTGACCGCCGGCCACACCGAGCCGACCCCGGCAACGGTGGTGGCTGCACCGGTCGCCGAACAGGCATCGACCCCGGTCGTTGAAAAGGCCGCCGCCCCGGCAGCCGAGCCGGTCGCCGAGAAGGCCCCGGCCTCGTACAACGACCCGGTGCCGTTCGTGGAAAGCCCGAAGCCGACCCCGGCCGCTGCCCAGCCGGCCGCACCGGTGGAAGCATCGCGTCCGGTTGAACCGGTGGCGGCTCCGGTCGCGGCTCCGGTGGCTCCGGTGGCTCCGGTGGCTCCGGCCCCGGTCGCTGCTCCGGTGGCTCCGGCTCCAGTGGCTGCTCCGGCAGCTCCGGCTCCGGTAGCGGCTCCAGCGGCTCCGGCTCCGGTCGCGGCTCCGGCGGCTTCGGCGGCTTCGGCTCCGGCGGCTGCTCCGGCAGCTCCGGCTCCGGCCGCTGCTCCGGCGGCCCCGGTTGTTCAGACCGCCGCGGAGGAAGTGAAGGAGCCGACCGCCGCGCCGGTGCAGACCAGCATGCTGGATGCCGTCGATGCGACCCAGGCCCCGGCCCAGGCGGCCGCCCCGCAGGCCCGCACCGAATCGGCCCCGGCCGGCCCGGTCGTGCATAACGGGCAGCTGTTCGGTTCGGCCGCCAGCGAGACCCCGGCCGCGACCGACGCCGCCGAACAGGCCGCGCAGGCCGAAGCCCGCGAGGACATCCCGACCGATGCCGCGCAGGCCGAGAAAGGCAACAAGGCGGACCAGGAAAAGCACGACACGCTCTGATCCTGGGTAAGTGATGCAACAAACAGACAGCGGCCTTCGGGCCGCTGTCTGCGTTTGGGGGGTTGGATGGCGCAGCAGACGGCGTGCGTCAGGCGGTCATGGTGGCGGCGCTGAGAGCATCCACGCATCGCGGATGCATCAAGGGTGCATCACCGTCATGCGCGGATCGTGCAAGGGACGCATCACAGGCAGATCCACGCCATGCGTGGATGCGGCCGTTTGCGTGCTGCGCCGTCACCGACGACGCGACGCGCACCTCAGGGCGTCGTCGCCCCGGTATTCCCGGTGCCCGGCGCGAACTGCAGCCGGGTCCACACGCCGTAATGGTCCGAGGCCCAGCGGCCATCGGCGTACGGCTGGTCGAACAGGAGCTTCGCCTCGCGGGCAAGCAGGCGATCCTGCTGGAAGAAGATGTGGTCGATGCGCGACGGCGCATCGTAGTAGTGCCGGTTGAGCGTGCTGACCTGGGCCAGCTCGTTGTTGACGTGCACGCTGCCGTAGCTGTCGCCGTAGTGGTTGCGCAGCTCGCTCAGGTCGCCCGCATCCACCAGCGCATTGAAGTCGCCTGCCACGACCACCGGCGCGTCGCCCGCGGTCTGTGCGATGAACGTCAACAGATCCGCCACCTGCTCGCCGCGGATGCGGCTGCCCGCTTCGTCCGAACGTTCGTTCAAGTGCGTGGCATAGACATTGACCGGATGGCCGTCCACATCGATGCGCAGATGCGCCACGGTGCGGTAATCATTGATCGGCGCCAGCAGGTGGTCGTTGCGCGACAGCACCGGGCGCCGGGTCAGCAGCGCATTGCCATAGCGCTTGAGTCGCCCCGGCGGATCGGTGGAGACGAACTGGTACTCATAGCCAAGCCTGCGTGCCAGCCACGCGGCCTGGTTGCGCACGTGGGGCTTCTGGATCACTTCCTGCAACGCGATCGCATCGGGCTGCAGCGCCTGCAGCTCGCGCAGGATCACCTGGCGGCGTGCCGGCCAGTTTTCGCGGTCATGGTGCAGGTTGAAGGTGACCATGGTCATCTCCTGCGGCGCCCCTGCCCCGGCGTCCTGCGCCAGCGCCATCAACGGCGCGAACGCCAGCACGGCGGCCAACAGGCCGCGCATCCCTTTCGTCATCTGCTGCATTACGGTGCCTTGCGTTCCGCCCGGCGTACCGACGCCGGAATCTCGATCTCGACCTTGGCCGGCACCTGCATCACACGCAGCTCACCGCCCACCCATTGCGCCGGCTCACCGTTGATGGTGGTGGCGCCCGGCTCGCCGCTGTACGGCCACGGCAGCACCACGCCGCCCGCTGGCGGAATCAAGCCGGCCGACACGTTCAGGGTGAGCTGCTTGTCGTTGCGGACCAGCGCGTAGTTGAGCTGCCCGTTCGGGGTGCGCAGGCCCTGCACGCCGATGCCCTTGCCTTCCAGCCAGCGTGACGGCACGCCGGCGGCCAGCACCAGGCTGTCATCGATGTCGCGGCTGTAGGCGAACATGTCCAAGGCCGAGCGCACGAAGTCCGAGGCCACCCATGCATGCGGCAGGTCGCCGAGGAAGAATGGCTTGCGCGGCGTGTGCGAGACCACTTCGGCCCACTGGTTCCAGGGCTGCGGCGCGCGGTCCCTGAAGAAGAATTCGGTCGCCTGCCAGGCGCGATCACGCCAGCCCAGGCGTACGAACGCGGCGACGTTGCGCCACTCGTACGGGGTGTAGTCCTTCCACTCGCGCTTGCCGTCGCGGCGCGCTTCGAACTCACTCCAGTAGCGCTCGAAGGTGTTGTTCAAGTACGGCTGCGGGAGGCGCCCCTGCTCACCGGCCGGTGCCAGCGCGATGGTGGTCGAGGTCGCATCGAAATCGCCCAGCTCGGCCGATCCCGGCAGATAGTCGATCTTGTGCTGTGCGGTCGCCGCCAGCAGCGAGGCCTGCAGGTCGTCACGGAACTGATCGCGCGACTCGCTGATCTGCATCGCCTCGGCCTTGCCCAGGGTGCCGGCGATGATCGCGGCGTCCTTGTAGCCACGCAGCGCCCAGAAATTGTCCCAGTACGAATGCATCGGTTTGGCCGAATAGCCTTCATGGCTGATCGAGACCGGCATCATCCCGTAGAAGGCCGGGTTGCGCGCGCGGTTTTCTTCCGTACGCTCGCTCAGGCGCAGCTGTTCCATGTACTGGTAGGCGCCCTGCACGTGCGGCCACATCACCTCCAGGAAGGTGGTGTCGCCGGTGTAGCGCCAGTACTCGGCGATGTTGAAGATCAACTCGCCATGGCTGTCGTTCTCCGGCACCGGGTCGCTGCCGCGCGAGTCCACGCAGCACGGCACTTTGCCGTTATCGAACTGGTACGGCGCGTACCAGTTTACGTACTGGCGCACGGCATCGCTGCGGCCCATGCGCAGCAGGCCTTCGGAAATCATCGCGCCATCGCGGATCCAGCTGCGCGAGTACGAGCGCGTGCCCGGCTGCAGACTCGGCCCGATCCGCGAGATCAGCATGTGCGCCAGCGCGGTGCGCAGCGTATCGGCCAGCGGCTTGCCGGCGGCGGGCACCTGCAGCGTCACCTGGTCCAGCTTGGTCCGCCACATCGAGGCGACCTGCTGCTGCGCCTTGGCCGCATCGAAGGCCGTGGGCATCGTCCAGTTGCCGGTCTGCGGCAACACGATGGCGACCTCGCGGCTCTGGCCGGGCTCCAGCTTCCAGCGATACAGCAGTGCGCCCGAGGCCAGTCCGGTAACGTCCTTCACTTCCGTGGTGCCCGGCAGCTTGCCGCTGGCCAGGTGGACCACGTCCAGCTTGCTGTCGAACGCGGTCGCGAACGCGGCATCCGGCGCCTGCGCGGGGTACAGGCGCGGCTTGCCGTTGACGTCCACATGGCTCGGGTCGACCGACAGGTTGTCGATCCGGCTGACGCCGCCCACGGTGTTGAGGAACTGGGTCGGCGGGTTCACCTGCCACGGGCGTACGGCCAGGGCCAGGGTGTACTCGTGCGCCACCTTGTCCGGGTTGCGCAGGGTATAGCGCCCGACCAGCTGCGCGTTATCAGGCGTGCCCTGGACGAAGCCGGTGACCTGCAGGCCGGCCTTGTCATGGGTCCAGCCGACATTGGCGATCGGCAGGTAATCATCCTGCAGCGACTGGCTGGTCTTGACGTCGGCCCAGGTCAGCAGCTTGTTGTCGACCAGCACGAACGGCTCGACGCTGAAGCTGGACTTGGCCACCTCCAGCGCACCGTCCTCGCCGATCAACGCCTGTTCGCGGCCACCGTCCAGCCCCAGCAGGGTCCAGTACGGCTGTTCGCCGGTGAAGCCACGCGGCACCGAACCGCGCGGCAGGTCGGCGCCGACCGAGCGGACGAAATCATTCGGGGTGTCGGCGAAATCGAGTGGCTTGAGCGTGATGTCACGGATGCCGTAGCGCCAGTTCGGACCGCCCTTGAGGTCGAAACGCAGGTAGCGTGCTTCCGTATCCGGCAGGGCCAGCCAGTCGCGGCCACCGCCGCCGGCGGTCACCTCGCGCAGGGTGGCCCAGCTGCGCCCGTCGGCCGAGGAGCGCACCGCGTAGCGCGTCGCCTCCAGCCCGGGCAACCACTCGATCACCGCCCCGCCGAATTCACGCACCTTGTGCAGGTCCAGGCTGATGGTCTGTTCGGCGACGCCGCCGCTGATCCACACCGTGTCCGGCTTGCCATCGACGATGCGGTTCTGCAATGCGGTGGCGGTATCGGCGATCACCGACGGGCTCAGCGAGGAAGTATCGGCAGGCGGCAGGCCCTGCAGCGTGAGCCGGTCGAAGCAGACCGTGCCCTTGCCACCGACCTTGCTGTAGATGGTGAACTCCATCGCAGCGCTGCGCTTGAGCGTGCTGTCCGTGGCCGGGCCCCAAGCCTTGTCGATCTGGCGCTTGCGGTACTGCACCGACGTCCACGCCTTGGGAAAGGCATAGCCGGGCCGGTTGACCCACCACACGTTGTCGCCGCTGGCATCGATCAGCTTGAACTGCAGATCGTTGGCCGGCGAATCACCGCGCAGCTGGAAGCCGAACTGGTAATTCTCCGGGTACTGGATGCCCAGTTCGCGGCGGATGCCGACGTAGCCTGAGACGTTGTGGAAGTCGTAGTCCAGGCAGAGCGCGCGGCCGCCGCCATTGCCGGCGACGTTGCGCAGCGAACCACTGACCTGGTCGGAGACGACCAGCTTCCATGGGGTCATGTCGTCGAAGCTGTCCAGCACCTTGGGTGCCGGGAGCACCGGCGTCGCCGGCGGTGCGGCCGAGGCCGCCAGTGACCAGACCAGACCCAGACCCACCGCGACGACGGCATGCTTCACCCTTTGACACTCCCCAGCAACAGACCTTGGATGTAATAACGCTGCAATGCCAGGAACAGCAGCAGCACCGGAACCACCGTGACCACCGCGCCGGCCATCATCATTTCAACGTCCATGATGTGCTCGCGCGAGAGCGTGGCCAGCGCCACCGGGAGAGTGTAGTGCTCCTGGTCGGTCAGCACGATCAAGGGCCACATGAAATCGTTCCAGGCGGCCATGAAGGTGAAGATCGACAGCGTCACCAGCACCGGCTTGAGCATCGGCAGCACGATCTGGAAGAAGATCCGAAGCTCCCCTGCCCCGTCGATGCGCGCTGCTTCGAGCAGCTCGTCCGGGATCGAACGGGCGTACTGGCGGACCAGGAAGATGCCGAACACGGTCGCCAGCGCCGGCACGATCACGCCGCCGAAGTTGTTGACCAGGCCCAGCTGCTTCATCAGCAGGAACAGCGGCAGCATCGCCACCTGCGCCGGGATCACCAGCGCGGCCAGCAGCAACTGGAAGATGCGCTCGCGGCCGGCGAAGCGCAGCTTGGCGAAGGCATAGCCGGCCATGGTGTTGAGCAGCAGCGAGCCGAAGGTGATCGCCAGCGACACCATCAGGCTGTTGACGAAGTTGTTGGCCATGCCGGTGCGCGAGAACAACTCATGGTAGTTCGCGGTGGTCAGCGACGAGGGCAGCAGCGGCGGCGGGAAATGCGCCGCCTCGCCGGTCGGCATGAACGAGACGGACAGCATCCACAACAGCGGCGCCAGGCTCAGCGCGGCCAGCACCAGCAGGCCACCATTGACCCACCAGGCATGCCAGCGCGATTGACCGATTTCACGACTCATACCAACTGCCTCTTGCGGCCGAAACGCAGCATGATGCTGGTCACGCCCAGGATGATCAGGAACAACAGGAACGCAACCGCGGAGGCGCGACCGAGGTTCCACCACTTGAAGCCTTCTTCAAACATGAAATACAGCACGCTGACGGTGCTCTGCAGTGGGTCGCCACGGGTCATCACGTAAGGCTCGGCAAACAGCTGGAAATAGCCGGACACGGTGATCACGCCAACCACCAGCAGCACCGGGCCGAGCATCGGCAGGGTGATGTGCAGGAACTGTTTCCAGCGCGAGGCACCGTCGATGCGGGCGGCCTCGTACAGGTCGTGCGGGATCGCCTGCAGGCCGGCCAGGAAGATCACCATGTTGTAGCCGAAGTTCTTCCACACCGCGAACAGCATGATGGTCGGCATCGCCCAGTTCGGGTCCCCGAGCCAATCGATCGGGCTGATGCCCAGATGGCCCAGGCCGTAGTTCACCAGCCCGTAGCTGGTGTGGAACAGGTAACGCCAGATCACCGCCACCGCCACCAGGGTGGTCACCACCGGGGCGAACAGCGCAGTGCGGAACAGCGCCTTGAAGCGCGCCGCCGGCGCATTGAGCAGGATCGCTGCGCCCAGCGACACCGCGATCGACATCGGCACGCCGACGATCACGAAGTAGGTGGTGTTCCACAACGACTTCCAGAACATCGGGGTCTGCAGCAGATCGATGTAGTTGCCCAGGCCGACGAAGCGCAGGTTCTCGCCATCGGCAAGTGCGTACAGGTCGAAATCGGTGATGCTCAGCGCCAGCGCCGAGAACACCGGCAGGCCGAAGAACACCGCAATGACCAGGATGGCCGGGCCGGCGAACATCCAGCCGGCAAGCGAACGCTGCTTCATGGTGCTGCCTCCGTGGCGACCGCGCTGGAGTGCTGCTTGTCACTCACGCCCGACGCGTCCTGCCGATGCTGCTCATGCATCCAACGGCGTTTGGCGAGGACTTTGTCCACGCGCTTGTCCAGCTCTTTCACTGCCACGTCCTGATCCATGCCACCACGCACCACCTGTTCGGTGATGATCCGCATTTCCTGCACGATGCGCTCCCACTCCAGCACCTTCGGGGTCGGCTTGACCCGCTCGAGCTGATCGCGGAACGGCTGCGCCAACGGATCGTTGGCCAGCGAGGGGTACTCCCAGGTGCTGCGCCGCGGCGGCAGGTCACCGATGATCGAATGGAAGCGTTCCTGGATCGCCGGGCGCGACAGGAACTCGATCAGCTTCCACGAGGCTTCCTTCTGCTGCGAGGAGCGGAAGATCACCAGGCTGGTGCCGCCGGCGATGCCGGCGCCCGGGCCATCCGGACCCGGCAGCGCGGCGGTGCCCCACTGCCCTTCCAGTGCCTTGGGCTGCAGCTTCTTGAATTCGCGGATGTTCCAGGGGCCGGACACGTAGAACACGTTGAAGCCACGGAAGAACTCATCCCAGACATTGGAGATCTGCGTCTCGGACATGCGCGGGGCCCAGCCCTGCGCGAACATGTTCTCGTAGAAACCCAGCGTCCTGCGGAAGCCGGGGCTGCTGAAATTGCCGCGGGTGTCGTCGTCACGCAGCAGCGGATCCGGCTGCTGCAATGCGAAGGACAGCTGCTGCTCGAACTCGTTGATCGGCATCAACACCGCATAGCGGTTCGCGCCCTGCATCTTCTTGATCGCCGCCATCATCGCGTTCCACTCGTCCCAGGTGCGGGGCGGATGGTCATAGCCGGCCTTGGCCAGCATGTCCTTGCGGTAATACAGCAGGCGCGTATCGACGTACCACGGCACGCCGACCAGTTCGTCATGGATGACGTTGGTGTCCCAGATGCCCTGGAAGTAGTCGGCCGGGTCCACCACCTTGGACTGCGCCACGTAGGGCTGCAGCGGGGTCAGGGTGTTGAGCTCGGCGAACTCGGGAATCCAGGTGTTGCCAAGCTGGCACACATCCGGCAGGCCGTCGGCCGCGAACGCGGTCAACAGTTTTTCATGCGCGGCCGTCCACGGGATGTTCTGCACATCGACATGGATGCCGGGATTTTCCGCCTCGAACTCGCGGATCAGGCCGGTGACCACTTCGGCCTCGCGGCCCATCGCCCAGAAACGCACGGTCACGCCTTCCGGTTCTTTCCGGCAGGCACTCAACAACAGGCTGCCGACCAGCAGCAGCAACAGACTCAACCCCAGCTTCGGGCGCGACGACGATGGCACTGCTTACTTCCCCTGCTGCTGGTTGCGGTTCGAATTGGAATTGTTCTTCTGTTCCTGGGCGGCCGCCGCGCGCGATTCGGCGATGCCGACCGAGCGGGCCGAGGCCGCCTTTTCATCCTTCTGCAGCTCCATCGGCTGGTCCTCGCCTTCCGGCGTCAACCAGCCACCACTGAAGCCGGCGCGCTCCAGACCCTTGCGGATATGCGCGTTCTTCTTCATCACGTCCCAGACGAAATCGTTCCGGTAGTTGGCGATCATGGTCAGGATCGGGCCCTGGTCGATGCCGATGTAATCGCTGGCCACCCAGCCGCGATCGGGCACCAGGCGACCGGTCTTGATCGGGATGTCGTAGTTGAAGCTCGGGTTGAACGAATCCAGGAAGCCGTAGCTGGAGTAGATGTAATCGCCGTAGCGCTTGTGCATCTCCACCGCGGCCGGGATGACTTCTTCCGGGGCGAACACGATCGAGGCGATCGCGGCGGTCGGCGCGATGGTGCCGTCATCGAAATTCTCGCGCAGGCCAGCGCCGCGCGAGGAGTAATGGCGGAACTGGCGCTGCTCGCCGCGGTACTCCTGGGTCGTGTTCTGCGGCCCGTCGCTGGCGGTCAGGCCCCATACGTTCTGGCCGTAATCCTTCCAGTTCATCGGGTTGGCGATCGCATACTCGCGCTGCGCCAGGGCGGCCGAACGGCTGTTGAGGAAGTAGGTGCTGCCCCGCTCGCGCATGTAGGCGTCCTGGATGTCGCGGAAGTCCACCCACACATGCGTGTACTGGTGGCCAAACAGCGGGCCGAAGGACAGGTATTCCTGGCCCTGGTAGACGCCCCAGTCGTTGTCGTAGGTCCGCGTCCAGACCGTCCAGGCGTCCGGGCTGACCGGGTGGGTCGGCGAGCCGAGCGCGAGGATGTAGACCATCATCGCTTCGTTGTAGCCCATCCAGTCATGGTCGATGAAGCCGCTCTCCGGGAACCAGCCCATCGAGATCAGCGGCGCGCGCTGCTGCAGCCACGGCCAGTCCACGCGTTTGTAGAGCGTATCGGCGATCTCGCGGATCTCCTTCTCGCGCGGGTCGTCACCGCTGTAATAGGACTGTGCGAACAGCACGCCCATCATCAGCAGCGCGGTATCCACGCTGGAGAGCTCCACCCAGGAGTCGTAGCGGCGGCCTTCCTGCATGTCCAGGAAGTGGTAGTAGAAGCCCTTGTAACCGGCCTTGCCGGTGCGCTGCGGCCCCATCGGCAGATCGCGGAAATACTTCAGCGTCAGCAGCGTGCGGTCGATCGCCTGGGTGCGGCTGACCCAACCGTTCTCGATGCCGATCGGATAGGCGGTCAACGCGTAGCCCACCGACGCGATGCTGGCGAACGGACGCGACGGGTAGCGGTCCGGGCTGAGCCCGTTGACCTCGTTGGTGGTATCCCAGAAGAACTGGAAGGTGCGGCGCTCGATATCGTCGAACAGCGGCGGCAGTTCCGGCTTCATCGGCCGTGGCGGCACATCCGCCTCGACCAGGATCACGGGCGGCTTGGGCTTGGCCGGCTCCTGCTGGGCCTGCGGCTGACAGGCAGCGGCGGCGACGCTGATCGCCGCGGCGGTCAACAGGTGGCGTGCCTGCATGGGCCAACTCCTTCTACGGTGTTCGTGACTGGGAAGCATAACGTCCAATGACCTGAAATCGTTTACAGAACGCCGCCTTAAAAAACCACGCGTGCGTGGTCCGGGAAAGCGGGTCATTGCCCAGGCCGCTGCCACCCTCCGTGGCACCGGCCTGGACAATGGACTGGCCCGAGGGCCAGCCATTGCCATGAAACCGGCCCCGTCCGAGAACGGGGCCGTTGTTGCATCAGAAGCGGAAGCCGACTTCTGCCTTGACCTGACGCGGCGTACCGATGATCTCGCCGGTCTCGTTGTAGCTGGCCTGCAGCTTGCCGTTGGTCTTGACGTAGTTGTAGGTGGAGAAGTTGTCGAAGTTGAACACGTTGATGATGTCGATGCGCGCGTACAGCTCGGTCTCGCCCGGCATCTTGAACGTCTTCGTCGCCTGCAGATCGACCGAACGGTAGCCGAAGATCTTGCCGCCCAGCAGGAACTTGCCATTGGCGTTGGGCACCGCCGCCTGCGGAGTCGGCAGGTTGTAGCCACTGGCCTGCGGCACCGGGTACCAGTCGTTGACGGCGGTCGGGGTGGCCAGAGTGACCTTGCCACCGAAGGTGATGCCCCAGAAGCCCGCGTACGAACCGGTGACCACCAGGCGGTGGCGCGGCGCGCCGTTGGAACGGATGGTCGGATAATCTTCGATCAGGCCGCGGTCGAACGCGTACTTCTCGTTGATGTCACGGTTGTGGCGCGCGGTGGTCCAGGTGTAGGCCACCGAGGTGCCCCAGCCGCTTTCCTGGGTGAACGGCTTCTGCGCCGACAGCAGGACCTGGGTCGCACGGGTCTTGATGCCCTGCTGGCCGATGATCAGGCTGCCGAAGCCCGGCACGTTGCAGCTCCAGGCCTGGCTCAGGCCCGGGTCGGTGCCACCGCACAGGCGCGGGTCATCGAAGAACTGGCCGGTCGGGTAACGGTTGCCCAGGGTGAAGGCGAAGCCGTCGTAGCTCAGGGTACGGGCGATGGTGGCGTCGGTCAGCCAGTCACCGATCTGGTTGCTCATGCCCAGGCTGAACTGATCCGAGTACGGAGCCTTCAGCTTGTTGTTCAGCAGATCCACTTCCAGGCCGGCATTGCTGGTTGCACCGACCAGCGCCTGCAGGTTGCCGATGCCGTTGAGCAGGTTCGGGTCCCAGTCATAGCAGGCGGCCTGGCCGTTGATGCAGGTGCCGGTGGCCGGGTTGCGGAAGTAGATGGTCGGCTGCGGCAGGGCCAGCTTGGTGGTTTCCAACTGCAGGTTGTCGAACAGGTCGCGGTCGTACGAACGGCCGGCACCACCGTGGATCACGTGCTGCTCGTCGGCGTTGATGTCATACGAGAAGCCCAGGCGCGGCTGCCAGGCATCCTTGAATGCCTTGCGGTTGTGGCCGTTGCTGATGTAGTCGCTGATGTCCAGGCCGCCCAGCGCCAGCGAATCGGCGTAGGTCTGGCCGGCGGCGGCGCGCGGATCCTGCGAATAGATCGCGTCGACCACGGCCTGCGGGGTGACGAAGTCCAGGTAGGACGGGGTCTTTTCGTAATCCCAGCGCAGGCCGAGGTTGAGCTGCAGGTGGTCGTTGACCTGCCAGTCGTCCTGGATGAAAACGCCGTACTGTTTGGACTTCGAACGCACTTCACCGGACACGCCGTCCACGCCGGTCACCGGCTTGACGAACTGCGCCTTGTACGGAATGGAGTCGGGGAAGTCCGGATCGCCCAGGCTGTAGGTGAAGGTCGGGTTGATCTGCGCCGCATCGGAGGCGTACAGGTCGATCGCCTTGTACTTCACGCCCATCTTGATGGTGTGGTCGCCGGCCCACTGGATGCCATCCAGGGTCAGGTTGTCTTCGATCGACCAGCCCTTCTGGCCCTTCACCTGCGAATCCAGTGCCGATGCGCCACCGATCTTCACCACGGTGCGGTCTTCGGTGCCGTCCGGTGCGGTGTAGGTGATGCCGTTGGCCAGGGTCAGCGGGGTCGGGTTGTTGAACGAATCTTCATGGGTGACCATCATTTCGTTGTAGTAACGCTCGCCGCTGTGGTTCCAGCGCAGGGCGTAACGACGGTCGGTGTTGACCACTTCACGACCGGCTTCCGGCGAGGTCTGGCCACTGAACTGCGACTGGGTTTCATCGCGGTCCTGGAAGGTCAGCTCGATGCGATCGTTGTCGGTCGGCTCGAAGTCGATCTTGCCGAAGATCAGATCCTGCTGGAACGGCTGGCTGGCCGGGCCCAAGCCGGCGGCGCCTGCGGGCGGCAGCAGGCCGGCAGCACCGGTGACCGCGCCGTCCGGCGCGATGGTGACCGGCAGATCGAAGCGCTTGGCTTCGTAGGTCACGAAGAAGTGGGCCTTGTCCTGGATGATCGGACCACCCAATGCAAACCCGTATTCCTTCTCGGCCGATGCCTCTTTGGTCTGGCCAGCCTGACGCTCGGCCGGGGTCTTGGCGCGCATGTCTTCGTTGGTGTAACGGTAGAAGGTTTCACCCTTGAACTCGTTGGTACCGGACTTGGTCGCCGCGGTCACGGCCGCGCTCGACACCTGGCCATATTCGGCCTTGTAGTTGCCGCTGATGACCTTGTATTCGCCGATCGCCAGCTGCGGGAACGGGTTGCCGGCGCTGCCGGACTGGCCGGCCACGCCGCCGCCCTTGACGTAGCTCTTCTGGCCCACGCCATCGATGTAGACGTTGGTGCCGTCGGAGTTGGTGGCACCGCCGCGCAGCGAGGTGTTGCCCTTGGCATCACGGGTGAAGATCAGGCCCGGCACCGCGTCGGCGAATTCCAGGAAGTTGCGCGACACCTGCGGGGTGGTCTGGATCTGCTGCAGGCTGACCGTCTTGCCCACTTCGGAGGTACGCACTTCCTGCAGCAGGGTCGGTGCAATGACGTTGACCGTGTCCAGGTTGGTGGCGTTGGCGGTGCTGCCGTTGGCCGGCGCGCCGCTGAAGTTCAGGGTCGCGGTGGAGGCCACGGTGACCGTCACCTTCTGGGTCTGGCCATTGGCCACGACGTTGTAGGTGCCCGGGTCCAGGCCCATCAGCGAGTAGCTGCCATCGGCACGGGTGGTGGCGCGGCGCACGGTGCCGCTGGCGACGTTGGTGGCGGTGACTTCGGTGCCGGCGGCAGCCTCGGCGACCTGGCCGCGCAGCGACGAGGTGGCCGACTGCGCCATCACGCTCGGGGCGGCGCCCAGCATCAGGCAGGTGACCAGCGCGCTGGTCAACAGACTGCGTGCGGGCGCGCGGTTGCGGTGATTGGAATACGTCATGTAACTCTCCGGGTGGTGGTGGCCGTCTTTGCGGCCCCTGTCGTTTTATGTGGTGCGTTGTTTTAGGGCGTCACGACCAACGGTCGCGACCTACTGCTCGGTTCTGGCTCTGCTCGAATCACGCACGATCAGGGTCGGCACGAGCGTCTGCTTGTCGCCGGCCCCTTCTGTGTTGTTGCCATCCATCAACTGCAACAGGCGCGTCGCGGCCTTATCGCCGAGGTCGGCGATACTCACCTGCATCGTCGTCAACGACGGGTGAACGAAACGTGCCAGCGGAATGTCATCGAACCCCGCCAGGGCGACATCGAACGGGACACGGATGCCTGCCTGCGCGAACGCATACAGACACCCCAGCGCCATCATGTCGTTGGCGGCGAACACCGCATCGGGCAGCGTGCCGGCTGCCAGCAACTCCTGTCCGGCGCGATGGCCGGAAGCTTCGTCAAAGTCACCGGGCAACTCGATCCCCTCGGCAGCATCGCCGAAGGCCGCCAGCGCATCGCGGAAACCGCGCAGGCGCTCACGGGCGTCGTAGTTGAGGTCCGGACCGGAAATGAAGGCGATGCGGCGATGCCCGACGTCCAGCAGGTGACGGGTCATGGCCATCGCGCCGGCATGGTCATCGATGCTCAGCACCGGATGATCCTGCTCGGGCAGATACGTATTGATCAGCACCGTGGGCAACGACTGCGGCAGGTTGTCGGTGAGGAAGCCCGGGCTCTCGGCATACGGCGAGAGCACCAGCAATCCATCGACACGCCCGCGCATGGCACGCAGGGCGGCGCCCTGCTGCTCCTGGTCACCGTGGTAACTGGACACGAGCAGGTGCTGGCGGCGCTCGCGGGCCACCCCATCGATGCCGCGCATCAGTTCCGAGAAGAATTCGCCATACAGATCGGGCAACACCACGCCAATGGTGTTGGTCCGTCGGCTGCTCAGGCTCCGGGCCGCTGCATGCGGGGTGTAGCGCAGTCGCGCCGCCACCTCCAGCACCAGCTTGCGCACGGGCTCGGCAACATTTTCATGGCCATTGAGTGCGCGCGAGACCGTGGCAACAGAGACACGGGCCTCACGGGCGACATCTTTGATAGTGATCGCTGCCTTGTTCACTTCGCCGCCCTCCACGGCTTAGAGATCTGGGCTTGGCGCGGAATGTAAGCGTTTTCAAACCCGGATGTAAACACTACGTTAGCCTCATGTCGTACGGCGGTAACCAAAAGCTGTCCATGGCCGCCCCGTCCGGGACTGACCAGGACAAGGCGGGACAAGGGTTTCAGCGGTTTTTGACCGGTGTCTCGGCGCGGATGGACAACGCGTGGATATCGGTCTCCATCATGGTGCCCAGGGCCGCATAGACGGCCCGGTGGCGCGCCAGCGGCAGTTGTCCTTCGAACGCCGCGCTGACCACGTGCACCTTGAAGTGCCCCCGGCCGTCGCGTGCGCCCTCATGGCCGGCATGGCGGTGACTGTCGTCCTTGACCTCCAGCAGTTCGGGGTCCAGCGCCTGCTGCAGCGCCTCGCGGATGCGCTCGACCCGGTTCACGGCAGCACCTTGCGGAACGGACGGACCTGGACACGGACATACACGCCGGCCTCCACATAGGGATCGGCGGCGGCCCAGTCCTGGGCATGGGTCAACGAATCGAACGCGGCGATGACCACGCTGCCGCTGAAGCCGGCCGGGCCGGGATCTTCGCTGTCGATGGCCGGGCACGGACCGGCCAGCAGCAGCCGCCCTTCGTCCTGCAGGGCCTGCAGCCGGGCCAGATGGGCCGGGCGCGATGCCAGGCGGGCGGCCAGCACATCGGTGCCGTCATAGCCTTCAATCACATACCACACGGGCAACTCCGAGGTCTTGTTGAATCAATCCCGGGCATTCTAGCGGGGCTGGCTGGACACTGGCGCGCCAACCCCGTAGTCTTAGCTCCATTGCACGTGGCTGGACGCAGCGCCCCGTCGGCACCCGGCTCCACCGCCAGTCGACGACCGACCCACTGCCCCACACCAGCACACGTAGACGACCTCCCCGTAGTTCTGTCGCTGCCCATCGCGGCGCGCCTTGCTGTTTGAAGTGTGGAACCGCGCCGACCCAGGCGTGTCATGGCTTGCCATCCTGCCGCCCGGGACCGATCCGGACGCTGGCATGGTGCGGCGACCGGTCCGTTGCAATACTGACGTCTATTTGATGACTGCCGAACTCGCGCCCGACGCGAACCCGCCAACCCGAGTGCCCGCCCCACAGCAGCAGGAAATGCCGCTGGCCGTGGTGCATGGACAGCCGGTCCTGCAGATTCCGCAGGACCTGTACATCCCACCGGACGCGCTGGAAGTCATCCTGGATGCCTTCGAGGGTCCGCTGGACCTGCTGCTGTACCTGATCCGCCGGCAGAACCTGGACATCCTGGACATCCCGGTCGCCGAGATCACCCGGCAGTACGTCGAGTACATCAACGTCATGCAGGAGCTGCGCTTCGAACTGGCGGCCGAGTACCTGGTGATGGCGGCGATCCTGGCCGAAGTGAAGTCGCGGATGCTGCTGCCGCGGCCGCCCAGCATCGAGGGCGAGGAAGCCGATCCGCGCGCCGAGCTGGTGCGCCGGCTGCAGGAGTACGAACGTTTCAAGCAGGCCGCCGAGGACATCGACAGCCTGCCGCGCCAGGACCGCGATACCACGGTGGTCCACGCCTTCGTCCCCGACCGCGCGGCCGTCAAGCTGCCGCCGCCGGTGGATCTGAAGGAAATGCTGATGGCACTGCACGACGTGCTCAAGCGCGCCGAGCTGTTCACCGGCCACGCGATCAAACGCGAGGCACTGAGCGTGCGCCAGCGGATGGGCGACGTGCTGGGTCGTCTGGAAGACGGCAGGTTCTACCGGTTTGAAACGCTGTTCACCGCCGAAGAAGGCAAGCTGGGGGTGCTGGTCACCTTCCTGGCCCTGCTCGAACTGGCCAAGGAACAGCTGCTGGACATCGTCCAGGAAGCTCCGCTGGCGCCGATCTACGTCAAGTCCCTGGCCGCCGGCAATACCAACGAACCGCTGCAGTTCAACAGCGAGTTCGACGACAACGACGCCGCCAACGAATCCGACTGAGCACCCGACCCACGTATGGATCAACCGCTGATCAACCGTATTGTCGAAGGCGCCCTGCTGGCCGCCAGCGAGCCGTTGACGCTGGCGCAGCTGCAGGGTCTGTTCCCGGAAGAGGAACCGGCCCCGCCGGGCAGCATCGAACGCGCGCTGGAACTGCTGCGCGAGGGCTGCCAGGACCGCGGCGTGGAACTGGTCGAGGTGGCCTCCGGCTTCCGCTTCCAGGTCACCAGCGAGGTGCATGGCTACATCACCCGGCTGTGGACCGAACGCAAGACCCGTTACACCCGTGCCACCCTGGAAACGCTGGCCCTGATCGCCTACCGCCAGCCGATCACCCGCGGCGAGATCGAACAGGTCCGCGGCGTGGCGGTCAGCAGCAACATCATCCAGGCCCTGGAAGAGCGCGAATGGATCCGCGTGATCGGCCACCGCGACGTGCCCGGCAAGCCGGCGCTGTTTGGTACCACCAAGGGCTTCCTGGATTATTTCGGGCTCAAGCGCCTGGACGAACTGCCGCCGCTGTCCGAACTGCGCGACCTGGGCGAACTGGAACCGCAGCTGCCGCTGGACAGCGAAGGCCAGCCGGCGGGTCGCCTGCCCGCTGGCGCTGCGACACCGGATGCGGAGCTGGACAGCGACGCGGCCAACGACGACGACGCCCCGGCGCCGACGGATCCGGTGGACCCGGTCGCCGCCCGACTGGCCGCCCGCGTGGCGCGGGCCTCGGCGCGGCTGGCGGAGCAGCCGGCAGATCCGGACAATAGCGAGGCCTCCGCCGACGCGGGCGCCTCCGATACCCCATCCCATGCGCCGTTGTCGCTCGCCGACGACGACGCGGATACGACCGCCAGCGATGGCGAACCCGATACCGCGCCGGGAGAGCGCGCGGCGCCCCAGAACGAAACCGAAAACAACGCCGTCGCGAAGACGACCGTGGCTGTTGACGAAGCCGATCCCGAACCAGAGGCCGACGCATCCGTTGCCGGCCGGAGCCAAGTAAATGAGTGACACCCCCCGCAAGCCGTCGTTGAACAAGCTTTCGCTCAAGCGCGAAACCGCCTCCGAACAGCCCAAGCTCGAAGAGCGCCTGCACAAAGTGCTGGCGCAGGCCGGGCTGGGTTCGCGCCGCGCGCTGGAACAGCGCATCGCCGATGGCCTGGTCAAGGTCAATGGCGAGGTCGCGCAGACCGGTCAGTCGATCAAGAGCGGCGACAAAGTCGAGCTGGACGGCCGTGGCTTCGTGGCCACCGCGCTGACCGAAACCTCCCGCGTGCTGGCCTACAACAAGCCGGAAGGCGAAGTGACCACGCGCGAAGATCCCGAAGGTCGCCCGACCGTGTTCGAAGCGCTGCCTGCCCTCAAGGGCGCGCGCTGGATCGCGATCGGCCGCCTGGACATCAACACCACCGGCCTGCTGCTGGCGACCACCGATGGTGAGCTGGCCAACGCGATGATGCACCCCTCCTACGAGGTCGAGCGCGAGTACGTGGTGCGCGTACGCGCCCCGGAAGGCGAAGAGAAGGTGCCGGACAACATCGTTGACCGCCTGGCCCGTGGCGTCGCGCTGGAAGACGGCCCGGCCAAGTTCGACGAGATCGAACGCATCGGCGGCACCGACTCGCACGACTGGTTCCGCGTGGTCGTCAAGGAAGGCCGCAACCGCGAAGTGCGCCGCCTGTGGGAATCGCAGGGCTGCCAGGTCAGCCGCCTGAAGCGCACCCGCTACGGCAAGGTCAGCCTGCCGCGCGAACTGCTGCGCGGCCAGTCGGTCGAGCTGCCGGCCAAGCAGGTCGAAGCCCTGCGCGCCGAACTGAAGCTGGAAGAAGGCGCGCCGTCGGCGCTGACCCTGCAACCGGTGATCGGCCAGCGCCGCGCCGCCAAGACCACCGTGCGCGTCTCGCGCGAGGGCGGCCGTGGCAACGCCTACGTCAACGGCCACAACTCGGCCGATGAAGGCCGCGAACTGCGTCGTTTCGACAACGTCCGCGAAGAGCGTGGCCGTGGCCGCGGTGGCAAGGGCGGTGGCTTCAAGGGTGGCCTGACGGTCAGCGGCGAAGCGGCGGCCAAGCAGTCGCAGCGCCCGTTCAAGGCGCGCCCGGACAAGGGCAACCGTGCCCTGCCGGAAGGCAACCCGGCCGCATTCCGCAGCTGGTACGTGCCGGACGGTGTCAGCACCGGCCCGAGCGACCACCGCAATGCCGGCCCGGGCGCTGCCCGTGGTCCGGGTGCACGCGGTCCGGGTGCCGGCACAGGTGCCGGTGGCCAGGGCCGTCCGTATGGCAAGCCGAAGGGTCCGGGCGGCGCAGGCGGCCCGGGTCGCGGCAGCTACGGCGGCGGCGCTGAAGGCCGCGGCGGTTATGCCGGCGGTGGCGAAAGCCGTGGCGGCTACGGCGGTCAGGGCCGTCCGGCCGGTGCCGGCGGCGGTGGCAACCGCGGCGCCCAGGGTGGCCAGGGTCCCTCCCGCCATCCGTACGGCCATCCGGGCAATGCCCCGAGCTTCCCGTCCGACCACGCCAATCCGGGCGCCAGCCCGTATGGCAGCGCGCGTCCGGCGGGCAACCGCGGTCCGGGTGGTCCGGGCGGCAATCGCGGTCCGGGTGGCGCCAATGCGCGCGGTCCGGGTGGCAATCGCGGCCCCGGTGGTCCGGGCGGCAACCGGGGTCCGGGTGGCCCGGGTGGTCGCGGTCCGGGCGGCCCGGGCGGTCGTCCCGGCGGCAACCGTGGCCCGGGCGGCGGCGGTCACCGTGGTGGTGGCCCGCGCGGCGGCTGATCAGCGACACAAAAAAACCCCGGCCTCGGCCGGGGTTTTTTGTTGGGCCGGCGCCGGTGGCGATACCCCTTAACGGCGCTCGATGGTGAACCGACCCACGCCGACGCCCAGATCCCAGCCCTTGCCGGTGCCCGCCAGCGCGAGCGAGATATCGCCCTTGGTCATGACCTGGGCATTGCTGGATTTGTCCGCACCGGCATGCGCTTCAACGGCGGCATAGGAGCCGATCAGGTCGTTGACCGAGTAGGCGCCGGAGAACCTGCCCTTGCCGTCGACGATCTTGGATTTGCCGACGGTGAGGCCGCCGCCCTTGGCGGTGATCTTGACCGGGATGCGCGCGCCGTTGTCGCACTGGATCGTGCCCGTGCCGGAGGCCGTCTTGTACAGCACCGACCAGCCGGCCAGGTTGTAGTGCAGCTCGCAATCGATGTTGCCGGCCGCTTGTGCGGCCGGGACGGCCGAGATACCAGCCAGTGCGATCAGTGCCAGGGAAAACGTCTTCATGCGGGTCCGCTCGTACGCAGTGGGAACGAGGCGAATCTAGCAGCGCGCGCGTGTGGCGCGGATGATGCACTTCGCGCGCATCCGGCATCCGTTCAGCCGGATACGCATCAAGACCATCGGGTAGTGCTGCTTCAGCGATGTTCCTTGAGGCTGAAGCTGTCCGCGTCAAGCATCGCCGGGAAGCGCGCGCGGTGCGCGGCCAGGGCTGCTGCCGAAATGGAGGTGGTGACCACCTGCTCGCGTTCGCGCACTTCCACCTGCGGCTGGCCGAGGAAATCGATCACCGCACTGTCGCCGGCGTAATGCAGCTCATTGCCGTCGACACCGATCCGGTTGACCGCCGCCACATAGCAGAGGTTCTCGATCGCGCGCGCGCGCAGCAGCGTCTTCCAGGCGTAGGCGCGTGCCGAGGGCCAGTTGGCCACGAAAATCTGCAGATCGAAATCCAGCTGGTCGGTGCGCTCCACGTTGTAGCGGTTGCGGCAGAACACCGGGAAACGCAGGTCATAGCAGACCTGCGGATTGATCCGCCACCCCTTCCATTCCACGCACAGGCGCTCGCTGCCGGCGGCATAGCGCTCGTGCTCGCCGCCGTAACGGAACAGATGGCGCTTGTCGTAGTACTGCAGCCCGCCGTCCGGGGTGGCCCACAGCAACCGGTTGTAGACGCCCTCGCCCACCCGCAGCTGCACGCTGCCGGTGACCGCCGCGCCCAGCCGCACCGCCTGCTCGCGGATCCACGCCACCGTCGGGCCGTCCATGCCTTCGGCCTTGTCGATGGCGTCGTTGGAGAAGCCACTGGTGAAGGTTTCCGGCAGGATCACCAGATCGGTCTGCCCGGCCAGCGGTGCCAGCAGCGCGCCGTAATGCGCGCGGTTGCCGGCCGGGTCGTGCCAGCGGGTGTCGCCCTGGACCAGGGAAATGCGCAGGTCCTGCAGCTCGGTCACGGTGCTCATCACAGGGCCCGCAGACGTTCGATCGCCGCGTCCATCGTGGCGTCGTTCTTGGCAAAGCACAGGCGGACCAGGCGCTGGCCGGCCGGTGCGGTCTCATAGAACGGCGACAGCGGGATCGCCGCCACGCCCTTCTCGATGGTCAGCCACTTCACGAACGCGTGGTCCGGCAGATCGCTGATCGCCGAATAATCCACCAGCTGGAAGTAGCCACCCGGCACCGGCAGCGGCGCCAGGCGCGTGGTCAGCAGTTGCTCGCGGAAACGGTCGCGCTTGGCCTGGTAGAACGCGCCCAGTTCCAGATGATGTTCGGGCTTGTCGCGGATCATCGCGGCGAAGCCGTACTGCGCCGGGCCGAAGCTGGTGAAGGTGTTGTACTGGTGCACCTTGCGGAACTCGGCGGTCATCGCCGGCGGCGCGATCGCATAGCCGATCTTCCAGCCGGTGCAGTGGTAGGTCTTGCCGAAGCTGGAAATCACGAACGCGCGCTCGCGCAGCTCCGGATGACGCAGCGAGGATTCGTGGCGGCGGCCGTCGTAGATGATGTGCTCGTACACCTCATCGGAGATCAGGTAGATGTCGGTGCCGCGCAGCACATCGGCCAGGGCCTGCATGTCCTCGGCCGTCAGCATCGCGCCGGATGGGTTGTGCGGGGTGTTGACCATCAGCAGGCGGGTGCGCGGGGTGATCGCGGCACGCACGCGGTCCCAGTCGACCGCGAAGGTCTGCGGGTCGAGCGGTACGTGCACGGCGCGCGCGCCGGCCAGGTCGATGGCCGGTTCATAGCAGTCGTAGGCCGGGTCGAGCACGATCACTTCCTCGCCCGGCCGAACCACGGCGTGGATGGCGTTGAAGATCGCCTCGGTGGCGCCACTGGTGACGGTGATCTCGGTGTCCGGATCGACCTGGGCGCCATACAGATCCAGCGACTTCTGCGCGATGGCCTGGCGCAGCGGCGCCACCCCGGTCATCGGCGGGTACTGGTTGAGTCCACCCTGCATCGCGGCGATGGTTTCATCGATCAGCCGCTGCGGCGCGGAAAAATCCGGGAACCCCTGGCCAAGGTTGACCGCGCCGTGTTCGGCGGCGAGCTGGGACATCACGGTGAAGATGGTGGTGCCCACCTTGGGCAGCTTGGTTTGCGGTTGCATCGGCAGCAGGGAAAGAACCGGGGGAACTCCCAGTGTACGCAAATCATCCGGACCGTTCCCCCGATACAATGGCGGCCCATTCCGGTGCAAAGATCCCGCCCCTTGAACGCCCCTCCGTTGCTGGCCGCGCATGGCCTTGGCTTCAGTCGCAACGACGAACCCGTCTTCGGCCCGCTGGACCTGCACGTGGATGCCGGCGAAGCCCTGCTGGTGCAGGGCGACAACGGCGCCGGCAAGACCACCCTGCTGCGGGTGCTGGCCGGCCTGCTGCGCGCCGGCAGCGGCCAGGTCGAGATCGACGGCAAGCGCGCCGGGCACAAGGAGCGCGCGAACTATGTGGCCTACCTGAGCCACCTGCCCGCGCTGAAGCCGGACCTGGACACGCTGGAGAACCTGCATTTCCTGTGTGGGCTGCACGGCCGCCGCGCCCGCCAGATGCCCGGCAACGCGCTGGCGATCGTGGGCCTGGCCGGCTATGAAGACACCCTGGTCCGGCAGCTGTCGGCCGGGCAGAAGCGGCGCCTGGCGCTGGCCCGCATCTGGCTTTCGCCCGCACCGCTGTGGCTGCTCGATGAGCCTTACGCCAATCTCGACCTGGACGGCATCAACCTGGTAAACCGCATGATCTCCGCGCACCTGCGCAGCGGCGGCGCCGCCTTGGTCACCACCCACGGCGCGTATGCCGCGCCGCCGGTGCGCACGCGCCTGCTGACCCTGGGAGCGGCGGCATGATCGCGCCAGGCACCGAACCGGGTCTGTGGCAGACCGCGCGGGCGCTGATCGCCCGCGACATGCGCCTGCTCTGGCGGCGCCGCGGCGATGCGCTGCAGCCCTTGCTGTTCGCACTGCTGGTAGTGGTGCTGTTCGCCCTGGCGCTGGGCCGCGACCCGGAGGCGATGGCGCGCGTGGCCGCGGCGGTGATGTGGCTGGCGGTGCTGCTGGCCGGCCAGCTGGCGCTGGATTCTCTGTTCCGCAGCGATGCCGAAGATGGCTCGCTGGAGCAATGGCTGCTGGCCCCCGTCCCGCTGGCCTGGCTGGTGCTGGTGCGGGTGCTGGTGCACTGGGTCACCACCGCCCTGCCGTTGATCGTGATGTCGCCACTGCTGGCTGAAATGCTGCATCTGCCGCATGACCAGCTGCCGATGTTGCTGGCATCGTTGCTGCTGGGAACGCCGTTGTTGAGCCTGATCGGCGGGGTGGTCGCCGCGCTGACGGTCGGCATCCGGCGCTCTGGTATTCTCGTGGCGCTGCTGGCCCTGCCGCTGTATGTGCCGGTGCTGGTGTTCGGCGCGGGCAGCGTGGCGGCGGTCGCCCGCGGCCAGGACCCGGTCGGTGCGTTGCTGATGCTGGGCGCCGGGCTGGTGGTGGCGCTGGTGCTGGCGCCGCTGGCCACGGCCGCGGCCATCCGCATCTCGCTGAGTTGAGCGGTATGGCGTACTGTCGGTGGCGTGAGCTGTGTTGTGAGCGTCACCTGCCTCCGCGTCGTCCGTTGCCGAGCCACTCCACGTCCGTTCCATCGTCGCCCTTCGTTGGATAGCCACTGCCGCATGCACCCGATCGTCCGCTGGTTCCACCAACTCGGTTCGCCGCCCACCTTCGACCGCTTCGCCGCGCGCTGGTCGCGGGTGTTCTACCTGGCGGCGGTGCCGGTGCTGCTGGTCGGCATCTGGCAGGCACTGGCCGTCGTGCCGGCCGATTCCAAACAGCTGGACAGCTTCCGCATTCTGTACATCCACGTGCCCAGCGCGTGGATGAGCCTGTTCGTGTTCGCGCTGATGGCGCTGTATGCGGCGATCGCGCTGATCTGGCGGATCAAGACCTGCGAGATCCTGGCGATGGCCTGCGCCCCGCTCGGCGCCGGCTTCACCCTGATCACCCTGCTCACCGGCAGCATCTGGGGCAAGCCGACCTGGGGCACCTGGTGGGACTGGGACCCGCGCATGACCACCGAGTTGATCCTGCTGTTCCTGTATCTGGGCGTGATCGGCCTGTACCACGCCATCGAGGACCGTCGCAGCGCCGCGCGCGCGGCGGGCCTGCTGTCCATCGTCGGAGTGAGCCTGCTGCCGGTGATCCGCTACTCCGTGGAATGGTGGGGCAGCCTGCACCAGGGCCAGACCATCCGCCTGTTCGGCGAGTCCACGCTGGATGCCAGCATGGCGCTGCCATTGTGGCTGATGGTGATCGGCACCAAGCTGTGGTTCGCTGGTTCGCTGCTGGCCAAGGCCCGCGCCGACAATCTACTGCGCGAGGCCGGCAAAGCCTGGGTCGCCGCCGGCACTCGCGCACCGCTGGAGGACCGCCACCCATGACCCACCTGCCCTATGTCGTTGCCGCCTATGCGGTGTTCGTGCTGGTGCTCGGCAGCGATGCCATCGGCTCCTGGCTGCGCCTGCGCTGGGCGCGCCGCCTGGCCGCGCGCCGCCAGCAGCGCCAACAGGCCCGCACCGCGGCCGGCAGCACCCCGCCGCTGGCCCCGGAGCTGACCCGATGAATCCGGTCCGGCGTCGCCGCCTGCTCTGGGTGATGCTGCTGGTGCTGGCCTCCGGCCTGGCGACCACGCTGGTGGCGATGGCCCTGCAACGCAATATCGCCTACCTCTACACGCCCTCCGAAGTGCTGCGCGGCGATGCCGGCGACCACGCCCGGTTCCGCCTCGGCGGCATGGTGGTCAAAGGCTCGCTGCAGCGCGCGCCCGGTTCGCTGGATGCGCACTTCGTGGTCACCGACGGCGATGCCACGCTGCCGGTGGTCACCTCGCGGATCCTGCCGGACCTGTTCGCCGAGGGCACCGCCGTGGTCGCCACCGGACGCCTGCAGGACGGCCGCTTCATCGCCGAAGAAGTGCTGGCCAAGCACGACGAAACCTACATGCCCAAGGAAGTGGCCGACAAGATGGGCCAGGCGCACACCAAACACGATGTGCCCGTGCCGGCAGCGGAGACGTACTGAGTGCTGCCGGAACTGGGGCAGATCCTGCTGGTCATCGCGCTGTTGATGGCCGTGCTGCAGACCGTGCTGCCATTGTGGGGCGCGCATCGCGGCCGCGCCACGTGGATGGCGGTGGCGCGACCAGCCGCGTATGCACAGCTGGCGCTGCTGCTGGGCGCCTTCGGCGTCCTGACCGCCGCCTTCGTCACACAGGACTTCTCGGTGCGCTATGTGGCGGAGAATTCCAACTCGCTGCTGCCGCTGGCCTACCGTTACTCGGCGGTCTGGGGCGCGCATGAAGGCTCCCTGCTGCTGTGGGCGCTGGTGCTGGCGCTGTGGTGTGGTGCAGTCGCACTGTGGTCCAAGCGCCTGCCGGCCGAGGTCGCCGCGCGCGTGCTCGGGGTGCTCGGCATCATCAGCATCGGCTTCCTCGCCTTCCTGATCTTCACGTCCAATCCGTTCGCGCGGCTGATCCCGGCGCCACTGGAAGGGCGCGACCTCAACCCGCTGCTGCAGGACCCGGGGCTGATCATCCACCCGCCGATGCTGTACATCGGTTACGTGGGCTTCTCGGTGCCGTTCGCGTTCGCGATCGCCGCGCTGCTGGAAGGCCGCGTGGACGCGCGTTGGCTGCGCTGGACCCGGCCGTGGACCAACGTGGCCTGGGGCTTCCTGACCATCGGCATCGCACTTGGCAGCTGGTGGGCATATTACGAACTGGGCTGGGGCGGCTGGTGGTTCTGGGATCCGGTCGAGAACGCCAGCTTCATGCCGTGGCTGGCCGGTGCGGCGCTGATCCATTCGCAGGCAGTCACTGAAAAGCGCGGCAGTTTCGCCAGCTGGACGCTGCTGCTGGCGATCGCCGCGTTCGCACTGTCGCTGCTCGGCACCTTCCTGGTGCGTTCGGGTGTGCTGACCAGCGTGCATTCGTTCGCTGCCGATCCTTCTCGCGGCACCTTCATCCTGATCTTCCTCGCGCTGGTGATCGGCGGCGCGCTGCTGCTGTATGCATTGCGGGCCGGCGCGCTGAGCAGTGACGATCCGCGCCGCGGCTTCCTGCCGACCTCGCGCGAGACGCTGCTGCTGGCCAACAACCTGCTGCTCGCCGCCGCCTGCGGCATGGTCCTGCTCGGCACGCTGTACCCCCTTCTGGCCGATGCGCTGGGCCTGGGCAAGGTCTCGGTCGGCCCGCCCTACTTCGGCACGCTGTTCGTGGTGCTGATGGCACCACTGGTGGCGCTGCTGCCGTTCGGGCCGCTGGTGAACTGGCAGCGCGACCAGGCGTCGCGCCGGTTGGCGATGCTGGCCCCGTGGGCCGGGCTGGCGCTGCTGCTGGGCGTGATCGCGTACTTCATGGCGCCGCAGGGCGCGTTGAAGACCGCGGCCGGCGTGACCGGTGCGGCCTGGGTGGCGCTGGGTACCGGGCGCTTCGTCTGGACCCGCCTGCGCGGCAACGGCAGGTTCACCGCCGAGATGGTCGGCATGCTGCTCGCCCATGCCGGGGTGGCGGTGTTCCTGGCCGGCGCACTGCTGGTGGAGGCCTTGAACGTGCAGCGCGAAGTCGCGCTCGCTCCTGGCCAGTCGCTGGTCGTGGGCACGTACGAGGTGCGCTTCGAAGGCGTCGACCACCAGCAGGGACCGAACTATGTCGCCGATCGCGGCCACCTGCGCGTGTTCCAGCACGACCGTCAGCTGGCCCTGCTGCATCCGGAAAAACGCCTGTACGCCAGTGGCGGGCAGGTGATGACCGAGGCCGGCATCCACGCCCGCCTCAATGGCGATGTTTACGTGGCACTCGGCGAGTCACTGGGCAACAATGCATGGGCCGTGCGCGTGCACATCAAGCCGTTCGTCCGCTGGATCTGGCTGGGCGCGCTGCTGATGGCACTGGGTGGCTTCGTCACCGCCGCCGATCGTCGTTTCCGTCGTCCCTAGGAGTTCCCCGTGTCCGATCCCCGCCCTGCCTCCCGTCCGCTGCCCCCCGTGGCCATCGTCATCGGGGTGCTGTTCTTCTTCGGGCTGCTGGGGCTGATGATCTACGGGGTAATGAAATCCGGCGCCCCGGACCGCGACGTGCTGCCCTCGGCGCTGATCGGCAAGCCGGCGCCCGCCTTCGAACTGCCGGTGCTGCACGATCCGCACATCAAGGTCAGCAGCACTGAACTGCGTGGCGCTCCCTATGTGCTCAATGTCTGGGGCAGCTGGTGCGCGGCCTGCCGTGATGAACATCCGATCCTGACCCGGTTCGCCGAAACCAAGCGCGTGCGCGTGATCGGCTACAACTGGAAGGACGAACCGGCCGATGCGCTGCGCTGGCTGGAACAGCTCGGCAATCCGTTCGTGCTGGTGCTGAGCGACATCGAAGGCCGCACCGCGATCGACTGGGGCGTCACCGCCGCGCCGGAGACCTTCCTGGTCGACGCCAGCGGCGTGGTGCGCTGGAAGTACAGCGGCGCGCTCAGCCAGCGCGTGATCGATACCCGGCTGATCCCGGCGCTGGAAAAAGTGGAACGTGCCCATGCCGATGCCAAGCCGCAGCTGCCCGCGTCGCCGTAAGCGGCTGTCCTGCCGGATCGGCATGGCGCTGATCGCGCTGGCCTTGGCCCTGCCTTTGGCCGCGCCTGTGATGGCGCAGGCCGTCTCCGACCCGACCCCGTTGCAATACCGCGATGCCGCCGAGGAAGCCCGCTTCCATGCGCTGGCCGCCGAGCTGCGCTGCGTGCAGTGCCAGAACCAGTCGCTGGCCGACTCCAATGCGCAGATCGCGCACGACCTGCGTCGCGAAGTGCTGGTGCTGATGCAGCAGGGCAACAGCGATGCACAGATCAAGCAGTTCCTGGTCGACCGCTACGGCGAGTTCGTCCTGTACCGGCCACCGATGGAGGCGCGCAACGCGCTGCTCTGGTTCGGCCCGCCGGTGGCGCTGCTGATCGGCGCGGGCGTGCTGATCTGGGTGGTGCGCCGTCGCAGCCGTGGGATCGAACCGATGGACAAGAGCGAGGAGCGCTGGTGAGTCTCTGGATGGCCCTGAGTGCCGCGATCGTCGCCGCTGCCGTGGCGGCACTCGTACTGTGGCCGCTGCGTACAGGCGGCCAACGCCGCCCCTTCGTAATCGCCATGCTGGCCCTTGGGTTGGCCGGCGGGGCACTGTACCTGCTGGTCGGCACCCCGGACGCCGCCGAGCGCACCGCCGCCAGAGATACGCCCGCCACGCTGGAGGATGGCGTACAGGCGCTGCAACAGGCCCTGGCGAAAGATCCGCAACGCGCCGATGGCTGGGCGCTGCTCGGCCGCTCGCAACTGGCACTGGGCAAGCTGGACGAGGCTACGGCGGCGTTCGACCGGGCCGTGCGGCTCGCGCCGGACGACCCCGGCGTGCTGGTCGAGGCGGCCCAGGCACGCGCCCAGGCCGCGCCGGGAAAACAATTCGATGACCAGGCCCTGCAGTGGCTGCGCCACGCCAACGCGCTCGCGCCGGAGAGCGAACGCGCCGGCTGGCTAATCGGCATCGCGCTGCGCCAGCGCGGGCAGGACGCCGAGGCTGCGGCGGCCTGGGAAGCCCTGCTGCCACGCCTGGAGCCGGGCGTGGCGCGCGCACTGCGCGAGCAGATCGACATCGCGCGCCGCAATGCCGCGCTGCCGCCCCTGCCCGACACCCCCGCCCCTGCGCCGGCCGGCAACCATGCGCTCGCAGTGCAGGTGCGCTTCGCGCCGGGAACCGGAATGGATCCCGCGTGGGCAAACGCGACCGTGTTCGTGATCGCGCGCGTACCGGATGGCCCGCCGATGCCAATCGCCGTGCAGAAACACCCGGCCAGCCGGTTGCCACTGCTGGTCACGCTCGGCGATGGCGACAGCCCGATGCCGACCAGCACGCTGTCGCAGGTGCAGGAGGTGGAGATCTTCGCGCGGCTGTCGCGTTCGGGCCAGGCCAACCGCCAGCCGGACGATGTGGAAACCGCACCGGTACGGGTGCGCCTGCCGCATGCCGGGCCGGTCCCCCTGGTCTTCGAGCGCTTCTGATCCGTGCGCGGCCGCGACGCAGCGTGCCGCCCACCACCACGGTGCCATCGCGGCGCCCGGCTAGAATGCGCGCATGACTGAATTCATTCCCCCCGGCACCCGCTACCACGCCCTGCCCTCGCCATTCGCGTTCAAGCGCGGCGGTGAACTGCGCGATGCCCACCTCGCTTACGAAACCTGGGGTACGCTCGACGCGGATGCCGGCAATGCGGTGTTGATCGTCACCGGGCTCTCGCCCGATGCGCATGCCGCAGCCAACGCCGACAACCCGGCCGCCGGCTGGTGGGAGGCGATGGTCGGCCCCGGCAAGCCGATCGATACCGACCGCTGGTTCGTGATCTGCGTGAACTCGCTGGGCAGCTGCAAGGGTTCGACCGGCCCGGCCAGCATCGACCCGGCCACCGGCGAGCTGTACGGACTGCACTTCCCCGAGCTGTCGATCGAAGATGGCGCGCGTGCAGCGGTCGACGTGGTGCGCGCGCTGGGCGTCACCGAACTGGCGTGCGTGATCGGCAACTCGATGGGCGGGATGACCGCACTGGCGCTGCTGTTGCTGCATCCGGGCATCGCGCGCAGCCATATCAACATTTCCGGCAGTGCCCAGGCACTGCCGTTCTCCATCGCGATCCGCTCGCTGCAGCGCGAGGCGATCCGGCTCGATCCGCAGTGGAATGGCGGTCGCTATACGGACCAGGCTTACCCGGAATCGGGCATGCGCATGGCACGCAAGCTCGGCGTGATCACCTACCGCTCCGCCCTGGAGTGGGACGGCCGTTTCGGCCGCGTGCGGCTGGATTCGGACCAGGCCGACGACGATCCGTTCGGCCTGGAGTTCCAGGTCGAAAGCTACCTGGAAGGTCATGCCCGCCGTTTCGTGCGCTTCTTCGATCCCAACTGCTATCTGTACCTGAGCCGCTCGATGGACTGGTTCGACCTGGCCGAATACGCCGATGGCGATGTGATGGCCGGGCTGGCCCGCATCCAGGTGGGCAAGGCGCTGGCGATCGGGGCCAACACCGACATCCTGTTCCCCGTGCAGCAGCAACAGCAGATCGCCGATGGCCTGCGCGCCGGCGGTGCCGATGCGCAGTTCATCGGGCTGGATTCGCCGCAGGGCCACGATGCGTTCCTGGTGGACTTCGCACGGTTCGGGCCGGCGGTCCTTCACTTCCTCGATCAAATGGAGGGATAATAGATGCTTGAAAAATCACGGAAGAACAGCTTGAAAAGCCTCGAAGAAGTCGTTTCAGAGAAGCGGAATTCGCTAAAAACCGATCGCCTTGACATGTCATTTGGCGAACTCATGAGCATCTATGAAGATGGCGACCTCTTTATCGCTCCCGAGTATCAACGGGTGTTTCGCTGGTCTGCATTCCAGCAGACGCGATTCATTGAATCAGTCCTCCTCGGCATACCGATCCCCCCGATCTTTGTTGCAGAGGACGGCGCGGGGAAGTGGGAGGTTGTTGATGGCCTTCAAAGAATCTCTACGATTTTTTCGTTCTTTGGACTCCTAAGTTCCGTTCCTGAGAAGAATAATTCAACGCTGACAGAGGGCGAGATGGTGACCCAACTCGACGGCCTCACCAGCAAGACACTTCCACTCAAGCTCAAGACGACACTCAAGAGGTCCGTATGTCGGGTGGAGATTGTACGGTGGGATAGCGTAGAAGATATCCGGTACGAGCTGTTCAACCGCTTGAATACAGGTGCGAGCCCCCTTTCGGATCAAGAAATCCGAAACTGTATCTTCAGGGCTTACCCAGTGGACCTTAATGACATCCTAAGGAAAACTGCAAAAGCAGACCTCTTCCAGAAGCTTATCTGCCCCAGTGATGCAAAGAAGGAGGCGATGTACCTTGAGGAACTCACTCTTCGATTCTTCGCATTCAAGCATCTTGATGGAGATTTCAGAACCACCGTTCCTCAGTATCTGACCGAATTCATGAAATCGGTTTCAATGGGCTCAACGCCATTTGACCTGGCCAAGGAAGAGAGTTACTTCTTGGAGGTAATTGAATTCCTCAACGGCGCATATGGAAAGTCCCTGTTCAGGCCCAAGGGCAATTTCGCCCTACACCTGTTTGACTCCATTGCTTTTGCATTGCCCAAAAAGTTTAAAAAGATAAAAGGGAATGAGATTAAGATCAAAAAGAAGATCGACATCCTCCTCAAAGACAAAAATTACAATTCAATTGGAACTAGCACATTCTCGAACACCCGAATCCGCAACCGCATGACCAGAGCGTCTGAAATATTCAATGCAGCGTAACATCATCGAAGAGATAATCGCAGTTAACGAATGGAGACTGGGCGAATTTGCCAAGATGCGGATGAACTCACACTGCGTCGAGGAAGCGCTCTGGTGCAGAATGTGCATCCCAATGATCTATGCGCATTGGGAAGGCTACATCGTAGCATCCCTAAAAGTTCTGATTGACCATTTGAACGAGCTTCAGCTGCGAGCAGAGCGAATGCCCACAAAGCTTGTTGTGCTAGGACTTGGCGACACCTATAGAACATTGAGCGGAAAGCAATCATTTACGCAGCGCATTGCGTTCACTGAGAAATTCAAGGACCTTCTAAACACAACAATAATTTTCCAAAAAAAAATAAATACAAAATCAAACCTTAAATCAGAAGTTCTCGAAGAGCTTTGCAGCAACTATGGGTTTTGCTTCTCAAGTTTCGCACCGATCACAAATGACATAAATCGATTGGTGAACATTAGAAATGCAATTGCTCATGGCGAGAACAGCATCATCCCCAATATGGACAACATCAACAAGTACATCGACTCGGTCATCGCAGGGCATGACATCTTAAAATCTCAAATTGAAACATTCATCGAACGACAGGAGTATCTGTTGCCGCAGCCAGCCTAACAACAGAACACCCCAGATCGGCCTAATGATTGCTGGCTTCGGTGCCATTCACTGTAAATGTTACAAATATAATCAGATGCGCCTTCAAGGAAAGATCAGCGAGTGGAACGATGCGCGCGGCTTCGGCTTCGTGCAGCCCAATGGCGGTGGCGAGCGGTGCTTCGTGCATATCCGCGCGTTCGCCGCACGTGATCGACGCCCGGTGTTGGGCGATGTGATCACCTATGACGTGCAGACCGATGCACAGGGGCGCCGTAATGCCGCGGCGATACGGTTTGCGCCGGGCCGCGATGGTCGCCGCCCTGCTGCTCGCGCAGCGGCGCGGGGTGCGGGGCCGGATCGATTGCCACGTACGGCCATTGCGCTGGTGTTCCTCGCAGGCCTCATTGCCGTGGCGCTGTGGCAGCACTGGCCGATGTGGGTGCCGGGCATCTATCTTGTCCTGAGCGTGGTCACGTTTGCCTGGTACTGGCATGACAAATCCGCCGCGCAGCGTGATCGCCAGCGAACGCCGGAAAGCACCTTACAGGGGCTGGCTCTCCTGGGCGGCTGGCCGGGGGCGTTGATGGCGCAGGCCATGCTGCGGCACAAGAACCGCAAAGCGTCATTCCAGCAGGTGTTCTGGGTGGCGGTGGTGATCAACATCGTGGCGCTGGGATGGTTGATCCGCGACGGCAGGTTCCTCGGGTAGATCCACGCCATGCGTGGATGACGTTCCACGCTGTGTGCGGATCGCCTTCGCCGCTACCCTTCAAACCGACCATCCCGCAAACGATAACTGCGATGCACGATGCCCGCCGGCAGCTCGTCGTGGGTGATCATCAACAGACTGCGATCGCCCAGCGCCGCGACCATGTCGTGCAACAACGCATGCGCGGTATCCACATCCAGGCCTTCGGTCGGTTCGTCCAGCAACAGGATCGGCGCGTCACGCAGCAGCGCGCGCGCCAGCGCCAGGCGCCGCGCCTGCCCGGCCGACATGGTCGCGCCGTTCTCGCTGACCCATGCCGAGAGCCCGCCGATCTGTTCGGCCCACGTCTGCAGCCGCACCTCTGCCAGCACCTGCCACAGGCGCGCGTCGCTGGCCTGAACATCGCCGAGCCGCAGGTTGTCCGCCACGGTGCCGGCAAACACCGGCGCATTCTGCGGCAACCAGGCGATCTGCCGATGCCAGTCGGCCTGCGCGAAACCGCGGATATCGGCATCACCGTAACGCACGCTGCCAGTGTCCGGATCCCATAGCCGCAGCAACAACGAGGACAGCGTGGTCTTGCCGCTGCCGCTGTCACCGCGGATCGCGATCCGTTCGCCCGGCGCGAGCTGCAGCTGCACCTGGTCGAGCAGAACGCGCGTCTGGCCGGGCCAGCGGAACACCACCTGATCGAACCGCAGCGTCGCGGGCACGGATGGCACGGCCACCGGCAGCTGCGCCTCAACCACACCCGGCGCCTGCTCCACGATCGCCTCCAGCCGCACCGCGGCGACCCGGCCGGACAACCAGGATTGCCAGGCCAGGCCGATACCGGCCCACAGCTCCAGCAGTGCGACGGTCAGGAACACCAGCGCGGCCGCCATTGCCGCATCCACGCTGCCGCGTTCGAAGGCGTGCAGGGCCAGCCACAGCATCGCGACCAGCCCGACCGCACCACACAACCCATGCAGCCCATTACCGCTGATCAGGCGCCAGCGGCGACGCTTGTCGCGCGACTTCAGCTGCTTTGCAGCGACCAGCACGCGCTGGTTCCAATGCTCGCGCGCCTGCAGCGCGGCAAGGTCAGCCGCGCCTTCCAGCCCTTCGAAGGATTGGGTGCGCAGTTGCGCGCGGTGCAGCGCGCGATCACGTTCCTGGTCGGCCGCACCGCGCACGGTCAGCCACGGCACCCCCACGCCGATCAGCAAGGCGAGCACCGCCAGCAGGCCAGCCGCCGGCAGGTAGATGAGGCCGGCCGAGACCACCGCTACCAACGAGATACCGCCCAGCGCCAGCAGCGGACCGATCGCACGCACCAGCAGGCCATCGACCTCGCCGATATCCGACATCAACCGCGCCAGCAGTTCACCGGTGCGTACACCCGCCAGACGGGCTGGCGCCAGCGGCAGCGCGCGCCGGAAGAACCACACGCGCAGATCGCGTGCGATGCGCAGGGTGACGTCGTGGCCGACCAGCTTTTCGAAGTAGCGCGACACGATCCGCGCCATGGTCAGCCCGCGGATGCCTGCGGAAGGCGAGAAGAAGTTGAAGCCATTGCCGAGCCCGGCCGCTCCGGCCAGCGCGGCCGCGGTGAGGAAGCCACCGGACAACCCCAGCAGGGCGGTGCCGGCCAGCATCGTGGTCCACAGCAGCAGCACGGTCAGCAGCAGCCGACCGCGATGCCGGGTGAACACGCCCTTCAGCGAATCGATCCGGACGGCCTTCATGCCGACACCTCCGAAGCCAGGCGTGCACCGTTGGCGGTCAGGGTCAGGCGGGTATCGGCCCAGCGCATCGCGATCTCGCTATGGGTGGCGATCACCACGCTGCGCCCGCGTGCGAAGGCGGCCAGGGTGCGCAGCAGGTCGGCTTCGGTCTCCGGATCAAGAAATGCGGTCGGCTCATCGAGCAGCAGCAGCTGCGGATCGCGCAGCAGCAGCCGCGCCAGTCCGATCCGGCGCGCTTCGCCGCCGGACAGGCCGAAGCCGCGTTCACCGATCACCGTGTCCAGCCCCTGCGGCAACGCGGCGGCGAAGCGCATCACCTGGGCGGCCTCGGCCACGGCGCGCAGGTGCGCATCGGTCGCGCCCGGTGCCGCCAGGCGCAGGTTGTCGGCGATGGTGCCGTGGAACAGATACGGGCGCTGCCCGGCATAACCTACCTCCAGCCCAGGGCGCAGCACGATGCTGCCTTCGCGCGGTGGCAGCCACCCGGCCAGCGCTTCGAGCAAGGTGCTCTTGCCGCTGCCGCTGGGGCCGACCAGTGCCACGCGCTGCCCCGGCTCGATCTGGAACGAGAGCTGCTGCACCACATCGCGATGCGCACCGAGCGGGCGCAGGCTCACCCCGCGCACCAGCACCGGTGGCGCATGCTGTTCCAGCAGTTCCGGAGCACGCGCGGTAGCCGGCGATGCCTCCTCGGCCCCGGTGGCCGCCGGCAGCTCGCCAAGCAGGCGTTCCACTTCGGCCGCGGCAGCCAGCGCGTTGGCGCGGTCGTGATAGTGCGCTGCCAACCGCCGCAGCGGCGCATAGAATTCCGGCGCCAGCAGCAGGCAGAACATGCCCACGCCCAAGCTCGGCACATGCGCGTGCAGCGTCATCAGGCCGAGATAGCTCAGGCCCAGATACAGCGCGACCATGGCCACGCTGACCGACGCGAAGAACTCCAGCACGGTGGAGGACAGGAAGGCGATGCGCAGCACTTTCAGGGTGCGCTCGCGCACGCCTTCAGCGGCGGTGGCCACGCCGTCCAGCTCGGCCTCGCCCCGCCCGTACAGGCGCAGCAGGCCCAACCCCTTGATGCGATCGGCGAAATGGCCGCTCATCCGAGCCAGTTCGCCCAGCTGGGCCCGCCCGGCCGCTTCAGCGCCCCAGCCGACCAGCATCATGAAGAACGGCACCAGCGGCGCGGTGAACAGCAGGATCAGCGCGATCACCCAATCGGTCCATGCCACCGCGATGGCGATCAGCAGCGGCACCACCACCACTTCGATGCGGACCGGCTGGTACCCCGAGTAATAATTCTCAATCGCATCGGCGTGGGCCAGCATCAGCTCGCCCAGCTCACCGGTGCGCTGCTGGCGCAGCCACAGCGGGCCGCGGCCAAGCAGCCGTTGATACACCCGTTCACGCAGGGCCAGCCGCGCGGCATCGGCAACATCGCCAGCGGCAGCCTGGGTCGCGCTGCCCAACAGGGTGCGGATGCCGAGCACCGCCAGCAGCCCCAGCAGGACCGGCGTTGCCTTGGCCAGCGGGCGATGATCGACCAGCACCGCCTGGATCAGCCACGCGATGGCGGCCGCCTGCCCGATCAGCAGCGCACCGGACAGGCAGATGCAGACTGCCGCCAGGCGCTGCTTGCCGCGCGCGGCAGCCGCCAGCCCGCCCAGCCAGTGCAGCCGCTGCCGGCGCAGGGCGGTTGTCTCAACAATCGACGCGTCGGGGGGTATGCTCAAAACAAGTCACTGGCGGCCACAGGGAGGTTCCGTCGATTGTAGTAGGTGCTGGCCCCGCCCCCGTGCGGCCAGCGGTCGCAGGGGATGGGATGGCATACGATCCCCGTGCGAGTGCGTTTGTACATTGATCTGAATCAAGGCTGTTTGAAGTTGCTGGTCACAGAATTCACCCCGTAGACCCCCCTTCCCGCCACCTGAAACGGCAAAACCCAACGAGGTAGCCAGGCCATGATTGATCAGACAGTCGTAGAACTGTCGCGGCTGCAATTCGCTCTGACCGCGATGTACCACTTCCTTTTCGTTCCCCTCACGCTTGGCCTGTCCTTCATGGTGGCCATCATGGAGAGCGTCTACGTCATGACCCGCAAACAGGTCTGGCGCCAGATGACGCTGTTCTGGGGCACGCTGTTCGGCATCAACTTCGCCATCGGCGTCGCCACCGGCATCGTGATGGAGTTCCAGTTCGGCATGAACTGGTCGTACTACAGCCACTACGTCGGCGACATCTTCGGCGCACCGCTGGCGATCGAAGGCCTGATGGCGTTCTTCCTGGAAGCGACCTTCATCGGTCTGTTCTTCTTCGGCTGGAAGCGCCTGAGCCCGGTCAAGCACCTCACCGTGACCTGGCTGATGGCCCTGGGCACCAACCTCTCGGCGGTGTGGATCCTGATCGCCAACGGCTGGATGCAGAACCCGACCGGCGCGATCTTCAACCCGGAGACGATGCGCATGGAGGTGGTGGATTTCGCCGCCGTGCTGTTCAACCCGGTGGCGCAGGCCAAGTTCGTGCACACGGTCAGCGCGGGCTACGTGACCGGCGCGGTGTTCGTGATGTCGATCAGCGCGCTGTTCCTGCTGCGCAACAAGCACCGGGACATGGCGCGTCGCTCCTTCGCGGTGGCGGCCGCCTTCGGCCTGCTGTCCTCGCTGTCGGTGGTGGTGCTCGGTGACGAGAGCGGTTACGCCGCCAGCGAACACCAGAAGATGAAGCTGGCCGCGATCGAAGCGATGTGGGAAACCGAGCGTGCCCCGGCCGACTTCACCGCCTTCGGCATCCCGAACCAGACCACCCAGCAGAACGACTACGCGATCAAGATCCCCTACCTGATGGGCCTGATCGCCACGCGTTCGCTGAACCAGCCGATCCCGGGCATCCTGGAGCTGGTGGAACGTGCCGAGCACCGCGTCCGCGGCGGCCAGTTGGCCTACGGTGCGCTGGAGCGCGTGCGCAAGGACAAGAACGACGTCGAAGCGCGCGAGATGTTCGACCGCCATTGGCAGGATCTGGGCCACGGCCTGCTGCTCAAGCGCTACCGCGAGGACATCCTCAACGCCACCCCGGAAGAAATCTCCAAGGCGGCGATGGACACCGTGCCGCGGGTCGCCCCGCTGTTCTGGACCTTCCGCATCATGGCCGGGCTGGGCTTCTACCTGATCGCCTTCTTCGCACTGGCGTTCTACTACTCGTGCCGCCACAACTTCCAGGACAAGCGCTGGTTCCTCAAGCTCGCCGTGTGGACGCTGCCGGCGCCGTGGATCGCGATCGAATGTGGTTGGTTCGTGGCCGAGTATGGCCGCCAGCCATGGGCGGTGGACGGCGTGCTGCCGACCTTCTACGCCGCTTCGGGCCTGGCCCTGCATGAAATCCTGACCACGCTGGCGGTATTCACCGGCCTGTACACGGTGCTGCTGGTCATCGAAGTGAAGCTGATGCTCAAGGCGATCCGCAAGGGTCCGGACGACATCCTGCCGTCGCTGCAGGCTGCCGCCACGCCCCTTTCCCCCAATGCCGCTGCGCCGACCCACGGTCGGGCGTAAGGCAGGAGAACCCAGATGGAATTCATTGGACTCGATTACACCACGCTCCGCGTGATCTGGTGGCTGCTGCTCGGCATCCTGCTGATCGCCTGGGCGGTGATGGACGGTTTCGACCTCGGCGTCGGCACGTTGCTGCCGTTCGTGGCCCGCACCGATGACGAACGTCGGTTGGTGATCAACACCGTCGGCCCGGTGTGGGAAGGCAACCAGGTGTGGCTGGTGCTCGGCGGCGGTGCGATCTTCGCCGCGTGGCCACCGCTGTATGCGGTCAGCTTCTCCGGCTTCTACCTGGCGGTGTTCCTGATGTTGTTCGGGCTGATCCTGCGCCCGGTCGCCTTCAAGTACCGCAGCAAGATGCCCAGCAAGCGCTGGCGTGAGAACTGGGACCGTGCGCTGTTCGTCGGCGGTCTGCTGCCGGCACTGATCGCCGGCGTGGCGGTGGGCAACGTGCTGGTCGGCGTGCCGTTCCACTTCGATGACAGCATGCGCATCTTCTACACCGGCACGCTCATCGGCCTGCTCAACCCGTTCGCCCTGGTGGCCGGCCTGGTCAGCGTGGCGATGGTGGTCTCGCACGGTGCCGCAATGCTGGTGCTCAAGACCGACGGACCGGTCGCGGAGCGCTCGGCCCGCTACGGCAGCGTCGCGGCAGTGCTGACCTTCGTGCTGTTTGCCCTGGCCGGCGTCTGGGTGGCCTTCGGCCTGCCGGGCTACCAGATCACCTCGCAGGTGGTCACCGATGGCCCGACCAACCCGCTGCTCAAGACCGCTGCCGTCGGTGCGGTGGCCGGTGGCTGGCTGCGCAACTACCAGACCATGCCGCTGACCCTGCTGGCCCCGCTCCTTGGGCTGGTCGGTGCGCTGGCCAGCGCGGTCCTGCTGCGGGCCCGTCGTGGCGGCCTGGCCTTCCTGGCCTCGGGTGCCTCGATCACCGGCATCATCCTGACCGTCGGCTTTGCGATCTTCCCGTTCCTGCTGCCCTCCTCCAGCCAGCCGGGTTCCAGCCTGACGGTGTGGGACAGCTCCTCCAGCCACCTGACCCTGGGGATCATGCTGATCGCCACGGCCATTTTCCTGCCGATCATCATCGCCTACACCTCCTGGGTCTATCGCGTGATGAAGGGCAAGACCACGGCCGAAGACATGGGCGACAACCCCAACGCTTACTGACGCGCCCCACGGCGCCATAGGAGACTTACCATGTGGTACTTCGCTTGGATTCTGGGTGCAGGGCTGGCCTCGGTCGTGGCCATTCTCAACGGCATGTGGTTCGAAGCCCGCGAGCAGAGCCGTACGGATCACGAAAAAGGCTAAAAAAAGGTTGCCGATCGGGTCTTCACACCGTATCCTTGTCGGCTCCTTCGGGGTGTAGCTCAGTCTGGTAGAGCGCTACGTTCGGGACGTAGAGGTCGCAGGTTCGAATCCTGTCTCCCCGACCACTCCGGTGGTCGTATTGAAGCCTGGGAACACGTTTCCAGGCTTCTTTATCAAGGGCCGTGGCAACAGGGCACCGAAGGTGAACAACGCGATCCCCCCTTGCCGCCGACCGGCGGGATCGATACAATAGGCGGCTCCTTACGGGGTGTAGCTCAGTCTGGTAGAGCGCTACGTTCGGGACGTAGAGGTCGCAGGTTCGAATCCTGTCTCCCCGACCATCTGATGGTCACAATCAAGCCTGGAAGACAGCACTGTCCTCCGGGTTTTTTTGTGCGCGCATTCGGCATGCAGATCGTGGTGATCACCGCGCGCTCTTTGAGAAGCCCACCGATGTCGGTCGCCGCCACCTGACCGGATCCGGCCGGAAACGCAGCGCGTTCATCGCGGCTGGCACGCAGGGAATCGACCGGCGACATCGCCTGAGCAAGTTCCCGTGTAGCGGTATCCCTTGTCCATCATGCAGCGTTGGACGTCGCCATGCTTCCGGCTGAGGCGCTGCACGGTCTCACGGCCATCGGCCCCCTGTTGATCGATGCCGATATTGCCGTTCTCCATGCCGCCACACGCCACCCATGCAGCCTCCCGTTGCGTGGCATCTGCCCTACCCGCTACCCAACTGTCGCGCTGCGAAGGCGGATGGGCCAACACGTCGTAGGTCTTCTTGTCACAGTAGGCACGCGGCGTCTGCGGGCCGCACAAGCGCCCGTTACCTGCCGTGCAGCCGGTCAGCAAGATGGCCGCGATCAGCAGCCGGAGTCCAGAACGACCCCGTCTCGCCATTTGCGTGTTGGCGTACCTCTTCTTGAGGAGAAAAAAGGCGTATTCCATCGACCGGCACCAACGTGGAGCGAGGCTGCATGACCCCAGTGAATCGTACAGCCCCGCGCGTTGCCCGCCGATGATGTGTGCACCACCGGGGCCGCGACGAATCGCACTGTTGCGGCGGGGGTGCCGCCTCCGGCGGGACCGGCCGGGCGTTGAACCCGTACAATGGCCGGTCCTGGCCCCGCCTCGGGCGGCGGCCCAGTCCCCTACCCTGCAGATGCCGGCCGTTGGCCGGTCTCTGCCGTTGCACCCGCGCGCCGGCCTGGCCGCGGTGCGCCACCTGTCAGGACCCCTGCTGATGACCCACCCCACCCCACCGTCCCACGCCCTGCTGCACGGACGCCTGCTCGCCTTCGCCGCCATCCTGCTGGCCGCCTTGAACCTGCGCACCGCGGTCACCTCGTTGACCCCGCTGCTGGATGTACTCGGCCAGACCTTCGGCTTCGGCACCACCATGACCGGCGTACTGGGCATGCTGCCGACCGCGGCATTCGCCCTGTTCGGCGTGACCACCCCGGCCGTGGCCCGTCGCCTGGGCCTGGAGCGGACCGCGCTGCTGGCCATGAGCCTGGCCACCGTGGGCCTGCTGCTGCGCTCGATGGCCGGCGGCGTGGGCAGCCTGCTGTTCGGCTCCATCGTGGCACTGGCTGGCATGGGCATCGGCAACGTGGTCGTGCCGCCGCTGGTGAAGCGTTACTTCGCCAACCGCGTAGGCACCATGAGCACGCTCTACATCACGGTGCTGCAGATCGGCACGATGATGCCGGCGCTGCTGGCAGTACCGGTCGCGCAGCAGGCTGGCTGGCGCGTGTCGTTGGGCATCTGGGCGCTGATGTCGCTGGCCGCGGCGCTGCCGTGGCTGATGCTCGCACGGGCGCGTCCGCATCCGGACACGATCAGCGCTGCCAACGATCCCTCCAGCGCGCCGCACGGCAAGGTCTGGAAGACCCCGTTGGCATGGGGCATGACCCTGATGTTCGGTATGACCTCGCTGATGACGTATTCGATGTTCACCTGGTTGCCGCGGATCGTGGTCGAAGCCGGTGCGACGCCGGCCTTCGGCGGCATCATGGTGGCCATCTTCGCCGCCTGCGGCCTGCTGCCGTCGCTGACCATGCCGGCCCTCGCGGTGCGCCTGCGCAATCCCTTCGGGCTGGTGCTGATCGGCTTCAGCGCGTTCCTGATCGCCTTCGCCGGCCTGCTGTTCGCCCCGATGAAGGCCCCGTGGCTGTGGGCGGTCCTGCTCGGGATCGGGCCGTCGACCTTCCCGCTGGCCCTGACCCTGATCAACCTGCGCACCCGCACCCCCGCCGGCTCGGCCGCATTGTCCGGCTTCATGCAGGGCGTGGGTTACGCCTTCAGCTGCCTGGGCCCGTTCCTGTTCGGCTGGCTGCATTCGGTGAGCGGCGGTTGGCACCTGCCGTTCGCCTTCCTGGCGCTGTGCGCGGTGGTGCTGTTGTGCGCCTCGTGGATTGCCTGCAAACCGCAGAAGCTTGAAGACCAGTGGTAAGCGTCCAGGCACGTCCCTCGCGCTGGCCGTAGGCAGCAGCCCACGGCCGGCGCTGCCCGGTCAGACGCGCGTCTGCCCTTCGCCGCGGACGACGAAGCGCTCCACGGTGAGCGCCTCCAGCCCCATCGGGCCATAGGCGTGCAGACGGGTGGTGGAGATACCGATCTCCGCGCCCAGACCGAGCTCGCCCCCATCGGAGAAGCGCGAGGAGGCATTGACCATCACCACCGCCGAGCGCAACGCATGCACGAAGCGTTCGGCGGCCGCGGCATCGCCGGTGGCGATCACTTCGGTGTGGTCCGAGCTGTACTGCTGGATATGCGCCAGTGCCTGGTCGAGGTCATCGACCACGCGCACCGCGATGATCAGATCCAGATACTCGGCCGCGTAATCCTCGTCGCTGGCCGGCTCGGCGTCGGGCAACCACTGGCGTGCCACCGTATCGGCGCGCACCCGCACGCCCCGCTCGGCCAGTGCCTGCGCGGCCAGCGGCAGGAAGGTGGGCGCAAGGTCGGCATGGACCAGCAGCGTCTCCAGCGAGTTGCAGGCCGAGGGCCGACTGCACTTGCCATCCACCAGAAGGTCCAGCGCCAACGCGGTATCCGCGGCACGATCAACGTACAGATGGCAGACCCCTTTGTAGTGCTTGATCACCGGTACGCGGGCATGTTCGGCCACGAACCGGATCAACCCTTCCCCGCCGCGCGGAATCGCCAGGTCGATCAGGTCGTTGAGCTGCAGCAGGGCAAGCATGGTCTCGCGGCGCAGGTCCTCGACCAGGGTCAGCGCGGCATCAGCCACCCCCGCCGTGCGCAGCGCACGCTTGAGCGAGGCGGCGATCGCGGTGTTGGAATGGATCGCCTCCGAGCCGCCACGCAGGATCACCCCGTTGCCCGCCTTGATGCACAGCGCGGCCGCATCGGCGGTCACGTTCGGGCGCGCTTCGTAGATCATCGCGATGACACCCAGCGGCACCCGCACCTTCTGCACGCGGATGCCATTGGGGCGCACGTCATCGCGGGTCACCTGGCCGACCGGATCGGGCAACGCGGCGACCTCGCGCAGCGCGGCGGCGATACCGCCCAGGCGCTGCGGGTTCAGCGCCAGGCGGTCCAGCATCGCGGTGCCGACGCCCTTCTCCGTGGCGGCGGCGAGATCGCGCGCATTGGCCGCGAGGATCGCATCGGTATCGGCCTCCAGCGCGGCGGCCATCGCCTCCAGCAGATCGGCCTTGGCCGAAGAAGACAGCTGCGCGAGCTGCCGGGCAGCATCACGGCAGGCCAGCGCCTGGCTGCGGATGTCGGAAGTGGAGGTGGCGGCCATCTCAGTATCCTTGGAAAAACCCGGGAGGGACGCGATCACAACAGCACCAGATCGTCGCGGTGGATCACGTTGCCACCGTAGTTGTAGCCGAGCACGCTTTCGATGTCGCGTGAGTGGCGCCCGGCGACGCGGCGGATGTCGCTGGCCGAGTACTGGCTGACGCCACGGGCCAGGCAGACCTCGCCGGTCTCGGTCCGTTGCCGGATCTCGATCATGTCGCCGCGGCGGAAGTCACCCTGCGCATCGAGCACGCCGCCGGGCAGCAACGATGCGCCCTTGCCACGCAGCGCATCGGCCGCGCCGGCATCGACCAGGATCGCGCCCGGCTCCAGCGGCGCGTGCCGCAGCCAGTACTTGCGCGCCGCCACGCGGGTCTGCGCGGCATGGATGCGGGTGCCGAACAACCGACCCTGGCTGAGCGCACGCACCACCTCGGCGCTGCGCCCGTTGAACAGGCAGGTCTCGATGCCCACGCGCCCGGCCTTGGCCGCGGCCTCCAGCTTGGTATGCATGCCGCCGGTGCCGGCGCCACTGCCGGCGCCACCGGCCATCGCCAGCACCTCGACGGTCAACTCCGGCACATCGTGGATCGGGCGTGCCTGCGGATCGCGACGCGGATCGGCGCTGTACAGGCCATCGATGTCGGTAGCGATGAACAACACATCGGCATCGATCAGCGCGGCCACGGTCGCGGCCAGGTTGTCGTTGTCGCCGAGCTTGAGCTCATCCACCGAGACCGTGTCGTTCTCGTTGACCACCGGCAGCGCACCCAGGCGCAGCAGTTCGTTGAGCGTGGCACGGGCGTTGAGGTAGCGGCGGCGGTTGCGCAGGTCGTCGTGGGTCAGCAGCACCTGCGCCACCGGGCGTTCGAAGAAGCGCTGCCACAACCCGATCAGCTGTGCCTGGCCAAGCGCGGCCAACGCCTGCCGCGCCGCCATCGCCGCCCCGGCTTCCAGCGCGCGCGGCACGATCGCCCGGCCAGCCGCGACCGCACCGGAGGACACGATGACCACCTCGCGCCCAGCCAACACATTGGCCGAGACGAACTGGGCCAGGCCCAGCGCGTGGCGTGGCGAGAGGCCGCCACCATCGGCGGCGAGCAGGCTGCTGCCCACTTTGAGCACGGCGCGCTTCCACTGCGGAACGGCCTGTTCGGTGAACGGCGAAGGCACGGGCTGGTTCATGTGGTCGGCGCGCTCAGCGCGTGCTCCATTCGTGGATACGGGCCGTGGCACTGCCGTGCACCAGCAGCGGATCGGTGTCGACCAGTGCCTGCGCGGCGGCCAGATCGGCGATGTCCTGCAGCACGTAGGCACCGCCGCTCTTGTCGGTGAAACCACCGGTCAGCAGCAGTTGCCCGCGCGCGCGTACCTCATCGAGAAAACGCACGTGTTCGGCACCGACCTCATCGCGGAAGTCCGGCGTGCGGGCGACCATCACCAGGTAACAGGTTTTCATGGGACTCCCTTTCCCGGGCATCACCCGGAGAGACGTTGCAAAAACGGCGGCCCTGCGGCCGCCGTCGTGATCACACCAGTGCTGCCCAGCGGGCGCGCAGCTCATCCAGCCGCAGGTCGGCGGCCGCGCCGGGCGACACGCGCGCGGCCAGGCTGCCTTCGGGGGTACGCCCTTGCCCGGCCGTATCCGCCGCTGCGGCGGCGGCCTTGTAGGCCTCGCGGAACGGCACGCCGGCCACTGCCGCTTCCACGGCCACGTCGGTGGCGTACATACCCGAGTCGATCGCCGCACGCAGCTTGTCGTCGCGCCACTCCAGGTTGGCCAGCAGCGCCGGCAGCAGCTCCAGCGCGGCCAGGCCGCGGCCGAAACCATGGAAGATCGCGCCCTTGCTGCTCTGCAGATCGCGGTGGTAACCCGAGGGCAGCGACAGCAGCTGCTCGATCTCGGTGCGGGCCGCGGCCACGCTGGCATGGGTGGCGCGCATCAGTTCGATCACGTCCGGGTTGCGCTTGTTCGGCATGATCGAGCTGCCGGTGGTGTACTGCGCCGGCAGCGCGACGAAGCCGAACTCGCCGCTGGTGAACAGCGACAGATCCCAGGCGATGCGGCGCAGATCCAGAGTCGCGCCGCCGAGCGCTTCCAGTGCGGCCAGTTCGAACTTGCCGCGCGAGAGCTGCGCGTAGATCGGCGAGATCTGCATGCGCGCGAAGCCGAGCGCTTCGGTGGTGTGCGCACGGTCCAGCGGCAGGTTGACGCCATAGCCGGCGGCGGTGCCGAGCGGATTGGCATCGACCAGGTTGAAGGTATCGTGCGCGCGGATCGCGTTGTCGATGAAGGCCTCGGCCCAGCCGGCCCACCACATGCCCGCCGAGGACACTACGGCGCGCTGGATGTGGGTATATCCCGGCACGGGCAGGTCTTTCTCGGCCTCGGCGCGGTCCAGCGCGACCTTGGCGATCTCGCGGCTCAGCTCGGCCACGCGCAGCAGCTTGTCCTTCAACCACAGCCGGGTCGCAACCAGGATCTGGTCGTTGCGGCTGCGGCCGGTGTGGATCTTGCGGCCGGCATCGCCGAGGCGCTCGGTCAGGCGCGCTTCGATCGCCGAGTGGCAATCCTCGAAACGCTCATCCAGCACGAATGCGCCGCTGCGGAAATCCTCGGCCAGCACGTCCAGTTCGCGCTGCAGGCCGACGCGTTCGTCATTGCCGAGGATGCCGATGTGCTCCAGGCCCTGCGCGTGCGCCTTGCTGGCCGCCACGTCGTAGAGGAAGAACTCGCGGTCCAGGATCACGTCATCGCCGGCCAGGAAGGTCTGGATCTTGGCGTCTACCGCCACGCCGGGCTTCTGCCACAGAAGGTCTGCCATGTCTTGCTCCGTAGGCGGAATCGCTCCGCCGGGTTGTCAGGGCGCGCGCAGCGGACCGCGCGGCGCCGTGGGAATTCAGTGCGGGATCGAGGCCAGTTCGTCCAGGCCCAGCGCCAGGTTGAGGTTCTGCATCGCCTGGGTGGCCGCGCCCTTGAGCAGGTTGTCCAGGGTCGCTACCACCACCACGCGCTTGCCACCCGGGGCCACGTCGAAACCGCCGATCTGCACGCCATGGCGGCCGGCGATCTGGCTGACCCACGGCGCTTCGTCGAGCACCTCGATCAGCGCCTCATCGGCGTAGTACTTCTGGTAGAGCGCGATCACGTCCTCGCGCTTGACCACCGTATTGAGCCACAGGTTCACGGTCATGGTGATGCCACGGAAATGCGGCGCCACGTGCGGCATGAACTCGACCGGCACGCGCAGGTGCGCGGTGACTTCGCGCTCGTGCACATGGTTGGTCAGCGCATACGGCATCAGGTTGTCACGCAACAGTTCGGGGTTGTTCTTGTCCGAGGGCGTGGTGCCCGCGCCGGAGTAACCGGAGACCCCGAAGCACTGCGGCGGGCCGGCCAGTTGCTGCAGCAGCGGGCTGATCGCCAGCTGCATCGCGGTGGCGTAGCAGCCCGGGTTGCTGATGTGCTTCTGGCCCAGGTAATCGCCGCGGGTCAGCTCCGGCAGGCCGTAATACCAGCTCGGCTCGAAACGGTGATCGGCCGACAGGTCGACGATCACCGTCTCCGGCCGGGCCGCATCCAGCGCGGTGACGAACGGCGCGGACAGGCCATTGGGCAGGGCCAGGATCACCGCATCCATGCCCTTGGCGGCGACGGCATCGGCATCCAGGTTCTCGAACTGCAGTTCACCCTGCCAGTCGCCGTGGTGATCGCTCACGCGCTGGCCGGCCAGCTCGCGCGAGGAGACGAAGCCCAGCTGCAGGCTCGGGTGGGCGGCGATCAGTTTGATCAGCTCGGCGCCGGTGTGGCCACGGGCGCCGACGATACCGACGGTGAAGATCCTGGTGCTCATGCGTGTGCGTCCAGGCGGTGCTGCAGGTGGCGTTTCACCCCCTGCCATTCCGCATCGATGATGGAGAAGATGACGGTATCGCGCGGGGTGCCGTCCGGGTGGCGCTTGTGGTTGCGCAGCACGCCATCCTGCTTGGCGCCGAGCCGCGCGATCGCGGCGCGCGAGGTGAAGTTGAACCAGCTGGTCTCGAACACCACGCTCAGGCATTCCAGCCGCTCGAAGGCATGGGTGAGCAGCATCAGCTTGGTTTCGGTATTGATGCCGGTGCGCTGGGCGGCTTCGCCATACCAGGTGTAGCCGATGCTCAGGCGCGGCACCTCGGCGTCGAGATCGTAGTAGCGGGTGGTGCCGACCACTTCATCGGCGTCGTTGAGGACCACGAACGGCAGCACCTTGCCCTCGGCCTGCGCCTGCAGCGCGGCCTGGACATAGGCGGTCATGGTCTTCGCGCTCGGCACCTGGGTGTACCAGAGCCTGGACAAGGTGCCATCCCCCAGTGCGCCGCGCAGGCCATCGATATGCGCCATCTGCAGCGGCTCGAGCCGGGCATGGGTGCCGGCCAGTGTGGGGACCTTGGTCCAATCGGCAAGATTCATCGGGTTCAGCCCTCCAGGCTGGGGGTGCGTGCGGCGCAATGCTCGACGTACGCTTTGATGCGGTCGAAGCCGTCGGCGCCGAACCAGAACACCTTCCAGTGGCCCTGCTTGTAGCAGCCATCGGATTCGGCGTAGTAGAAGTGATTGATCAGGTTGCCGTTGCGCGAGCGCCAGAACAACTGGGGGGTTTCGTCCAGCATGACATTCCAGACCGCACGGCCGAGGCCCTCGCCCTGCGCGTCATCCAGCACCGCGAACTTGTCCAGGTAGACGCCCTCGGCCTCGTCGGTGAGGATCACCGCGGTGCGATAGTTCTCGCTCACGTAAGCGCGCAGCAGCTTGGTTTTCTGGAAGTAGTCCGGCACCAGGGTACGGCCGAAGCTGGATTCGATCAGCTGCTTCAGGCGCGGCAGATCGAGCTCGTCCCACGCGGTGGCACGCAGCACTTTCTCGCCCCTGCGCACCAGCGTGCCCGAGCCCTTGTGGGTGAACAGTTCCTTGGCCAGGTCCGCCGGGCGCGTGATCGACACCGAGGACTCCAGCGGCAGCCGATCCAGCAGGTCCTTGATCTGTTCGATCTTGACCCGCATGCCGCCATGGATCCACGGCTGCTGCATCAACTGGTCGTACTCGGTGGAGAGGTTGATCGAGTCGATCACCTTGCCCTCTTCATCGAGCAGGCCGCCGGTGCCGGTCAGGAAGATGATCTTGTACGGCTGCAGTTCCTGCACCAGTTCATTGGCGGCGAAGTCGGCGTTGACGTTGAGGATCTGCCCGCAGCGGGTTTCGCCCAGGCTGGTGATCACCGGGATCGAGCCGGCGCGCAGGCTGGCTTCGATCGGGGCCAGGTTGACCTTCTTGACCTCACCGACCAGGCCGTAGGTGTCCTGGTCCAGGTACTCGGCCTCGAACACGCCGCCGGTGATCGAGGTCGCGCGCGCGCCGTTCTGCTGCAACGCTTCGACCAGCTGTAGGTTGGAGGCCTGGAACACCCGGCGCACGATCGCCAGGCCTTCGGCCGAGGTCACGCGCAGGCCGTTCACGGTCTGCTTCTCGATGCCGGCCGCCGACAGTTCGGCGTCCAGCTGCGGGCCGGCGCCGTGCAGCACGATCGGGGTCAGGCCGACTTCCTGCAGGAACGACAGCGAGGAGGTCAGCGCATCCAGGTCATCGCGCAGCACCGCGCCGCCGACCTTGACCACGGCGAAGCGTTTGGCGTCCAGCTGCGAGAAACGCTTGAGGTACTGGCTGATCTCCTTCGCGCTGGCCATGCTCGAGAGCAGGCGCACGATGGTCTGACGGGTCTGGCGGTGGGGCTGGGAAGAAGGCATTTCGATATCGTCGCAGGCGGCCGCAGCCGCGATGGGAGTTCCGTCAGTGGGGGACCACGACGGCGTCATTCGATCAGGCGCCGTGCGCGATGATGCGGTGCACGGACTCGGCGTAACGCTGCAGCTGCTCCAGCGTCACGAACTCATCGGCAGTGTGCGCCTGGGCGATGTCGCCCGGGCCGTACACCAGCGTGGTGTAACCCCCGGCCGAGAACAGCGAGGCCTCGGTCCAGAAATCCACCGCGTTGCCGATCGGGATATCCAGCGCATCGGCCACGTCCCGCGCGGCCAGACGGCGGTTTTCTGCTTCGGCAATATCGCCGGCCGGGAAGCTCGGCCCACGGAACGTCTCGGTGAACACCGCGGCCTCCGGCTCGGCGAACCCGGCGAAGGTGGCCAGCAGCGCATCGATGTCCATCGACGGCAGCGGGCGGAAGCCGAAACGCACTTCGGCGGCGGGCGCGATCATGTTGGCCTTGATGCCACCTTCCACGCGCCCGATGTTGAAGCGCAGGCCGGTCAGCCCGCCAAAGCGCGCATGCGACAGCGACTCCACGTGGTCCAGCGCGCGGTTGCCCCAGCGCATCGCCTGATGCAGTGCACTGGCGGCCGCATCCTGCTTGCCCGAGGCATGCCCGGCGCGACCTTTGAACTGCATCAGCACCGAGCTGATGCCACGGTGCGCGAGCACCGCTTCGCTCATCGTGGGCTCGGCGACCAGCACCGCTTCATACGGAATGCCCCGGGCGAGGAAGGCGGCGATGCAACGCGGGTCGTTGGCCTCCTCGTCGCTGGAGAACAGGAACGCGGCATCGCCATCGCTGGCATTGGCCGCGGCCACCAACGCCGCCGCAGCGCCCTTGATGTCGCACACGCCCAGCCCGATCACGCGATCGTCCGCACGCCGCATCACGTGCGGATCCGCACTCCAGTGCGGCGAGTCCGGCACGGTATCCAGGTGCACATTGAACAGATACTTCGGCGTCCCGCGCACGGCGTACAGGCTGACCGCACCGTCGCCATGGTCGATCACCTCCACGTTGAATCCGGGCAGGTTCGCACGCAGGTAATCGAAGATGCCGCCAGTGGTGATCGCACGCGGTGGATTGCGCGTGTCGAACGACACGAGCTGCTGCAGGTGGTCGAGCGTCTGTTCAAGCATGTGTCTGAGTATCCGTAGGGTTCAAAATCGGCCTTGGGAGGCGCCGGCCAGCGGCCGGCACCCCGGTGAATCGCCTTAGCGATTCACCTGCGCGTACAAGGTCGAGCTCATGCCGAACAGCTTGATGAAGCCTTCCGCCTCTTCCACGCCCCAGTCGGCCGACTGCGCATAGGTAGCGCCCTTGGCGTTGAGCAGGTGCGGCGACTTCACGGCCACGGCATCGACGCGGCCGCCACGGGTTTCCAGCACCACTTCGCCGTTGACCCTGGCCTGGGAGGACTTCAGGAAGGCCTCGATGTCGGTCTTGAGCGGGTCGTGGTAGAAGCCTTCGTACACCAGCTCCACCCACTTGCGCGCCACGTCCGGCTTGAAGCGGTTCTGCTGCTTGGTCAGCACCGCATCTTCCAGCGCGCGGTGCGCGGCCAGCAGCGAGACCAAGCCCGGCGCTTCGAACACGATGCGACCCTTCAGGCCGATCACGGTGTCGCCGGTGTACACGCCACGGCCGACGCCGTACGGGGCGAACAGCTTGTTGAGCCTGGCCAGGATCTGCTCACCCGGCAGCGCCTTGCCGTCCAACTCGACCGCTTCGCCTTCGACGAACTTCAGGGTGACCGTCAGTGCCTGTTCCGGCCATTCGCTGCGCGGTGCGCACCAGCCGCGGGCACCCTCGCCCGGGGCTTCCCAACGGTCGATTTCGCCGCCGGACATGGTCAGGCCGAGCAGGTTCTCGTTGATGGTATAGGCCTGCTGCTTGGCGCGCACGCCGAAACCGCGCTCTTCCAGGTACTTCTGCTCGTAGGCGCGGGTCTGGGTGTGTTCCTTCTGGATCTCGCGGATCGGCGCGACGATCTGGTAGTCGCCGAGTGCCTTCACGGCCAGGTCGAAGCGGACCTGGTCGTTGCCCATGCCGGTGCAGCCGTGGGCGATGATGTTGGTGCCCAGTTCGGCGGCGCGCTTGAGCGCGGCGTCCACGATCAGGTAACGATCCGAGACCAGCAGCGGGTACTGGCCCTGGTAGCCCTCACCGGCCCACACGAACGGCTTGACGAAGCCGCTCCAGATCGCCGGGCCACCATCGACGGTGACGTGGCTGGTGACGCCCAGTTCGGCGGCACGCTTCTCGATGAAATCGCGCTCTTCGTCATCCACGCCACCGGTATCGGCGAACACGGTGTGCACGTTGTAGCCGCGCTCCTGCAGGTAGGGCACGCAGAAGCTGGTGTCGAGTCCGCCGGAGAAGGCCAGGACGATGTCTTTCTTGCTCATGGGGGTCAGGTCCAATAGGGGGATGGAAACTTGGTAGAGCCGACCGTTGGTCGGCTGGAAGGTTCAGTGCGCTGGTTGGGGAGCGGCCGACCAACGGTCGGCTCTACCCCGTCGGCACTAGCGGCCGATCAATGCCGACATGATCGCTTTCTGCACATGCAGTCGGTTCTCGGCTTCGTTGATCGCGATGCACTGCGCCGAATCCATCACGCCGTCGGTCGCCTTCACGTTGCGACGCAGCGGCAGGCAGTGGCTGAAGACACCGTTGTTGGTCAGCGCCATCTTGGCTTCGTCCACGATGAAGTGCTTGTACTGGTCGCGGATCGGCTTTTCCGGTTCCCAGTTGCCGAAGAACGGCAGCGCGCCCCAGCTCTTGGCGTAGACGACATCAGCGCCGGCGTAGGCGCTGGCGATGTCATGGCTGACCTGCAGCGAACCGCCGCTCTCGGCCACGTTCTGCTCGGCCCAGCCCATGTAGCGCTCATCCAGGATGTAATCCGGGGTCGGGCACAGCAGGGTCACGTCCATGCCCATGCGGGTGGCGATGGTCAGCGCCGAGTTGGCCACGGCGGTGTTCAGCGGCTTGGGGTGGTAGGTCCAGGTCAGCACGTACTTCTTGCCGCGCAGGTCCTGCGTGCCGAAGTGTTCCTGCAGCGCCATCACGTGCGCCAGTTCCTGGCACGGGTGGGTGATGGTTTCCATGTTGATCACCGGCACCGGCGAGTACTTGGCGAAGCTCTTGAGCACTTCGTCCTCGCGGTCCTTGGTCCAGTCGATGAACTTCGGGAACGCGCGCACGCCGATCAGGTCGACGTAGCGGCCCAGCACCTTGGCCACTTCGGCGATGTGTTCCTCGGTGTCCCCGTCCATCACCGAGCCCAGATTGAATTCGATCGGCCAGGCGTCTTTGCCCGGCTGCAGCACGATCGCGTGGCCGCCCAGCTGGAACGCGCCCAGCTCGAAGCTGGTGCGGGTACGCATGGAGGGGTTGAAGAACACCAGGGCAATCGACTTGCCCTTGAGCTCGTCGCCCAGTTTGTTGCGCTTGAACAACGCGGCCTGGGTCAACAGGGCATCCAGGTCGGTGCGGCTCCAATCCTGGGTGTTCAGGAAGTGCTTCAGGGACATCGATCGATCCTTTGCGGCTGGTTTTCCACCGTTTCCGGCGGAGGTTGGGGGCGCCGGGGCGCGTTCAGGGCTCAACAAAACGTATACAGATGAAACTTTTCAGATCGTAGAAACGAAAAAACCCAGCGCGGGGGCTGGGTTTTCCGAACAGACAGCACGAAGCTCCGGTTACCCAGCGAAAATGTGGGGTTCCGGTCGGCGGGCACGCGACGTCATGCCCGTGGCCATACGGGCGGCGCTGGTGTCGTGCTGGAAGTCGGTGAGTTTCATGGCCGCCCATCTTTGCATGCACCCGGGGTGGGTGCAAGGCCTGAATGGAAATTCAGCTGGCAGATGTCCACCTCGGCGGGCACGCGGGTCAGGGGTTGGCGCCGCCAGCCTGCTCGTTGCCCACCCAGGGGGTGATCGAGACCCGGATCTTGAGCCGGTTGCCGGGATCTTCCGGCAGGCGGGAGCGGTACTTGGTGCCCTTGTAGACATAGTCCACGTCATAGGCGATCGGGCGGCGGAACTCACGACCGACCGGAATGATCTTGCAGTCCCGGGTCAGCAGCGGGCCGGTATTGGCCGGCGCGGTCTCCACCACCACGGTTTCCGAATAGCCGTTTTCGTCGGTGCTGCCATCTTCGCGGCGGAAGATCGAGCGCACCGAATCCATGAAGCGGCCGAAGCGGCCCTTGTCTTCCTGCGGCTCCTCGCCGGTCACGTTGACCGGGGCCAGCGTGCGGGTCGACACCGGCTCGCAGTGCTCCTCGGTACGGGTGGCGCGCAGGGTCTGGAAGACCGGCTCGACGTTGAGCACCTGGGCGTAGTCGAACTTGACGTTCTCCACGATCACCACCCGGTTGCGCACCTCACCCTCCTGGGCGCGCGCCCCGAAGGCGGCACTTCCGAGCAGGCAGACCAGCGTCAACAACGAAGCGGATTTCATTGGCAACAAGGAAAAGGACAAGGGGGATAGTTTAGGCAGTGCCAGGCACAAGGGGCTGAACATTACCCTTCCGTGACGCTCCTGCCCATAGCCAGGGCCACCGGTGGTGCCCGAACCCGCCGCCACAGGGCCGATCGGCTGAAGCCTTCAGCCGACCCGGGTCGCCTGCCGGCCCTGCCCCGCATCCCCCCAAAGAGCCCGACACGTTCTAAAATCGACCGCTTACCCCCGCTCCCGACCCTCATGACCCTGCGCCTGCACAACAACCTGACACGCCAGCTCGAACCGTTCACCCCGCTCGATCCGACCTGTCCGACCCTGTATGTGTGTGGCCCCACGGTCTACAACTACGTCCACATCGGCAACGCCCGCGGCCCGGTGGTGTTCGGGGTGCTGGCCGACCTGCTGCGGCGCCGTTTCGGCGGCCTGCGCTATGCCCGCAACATCACCGACGTGGATGACAAGATCAACACGGCCGCGCGCGAGCAGCAGGTCCCGATCAGCACGATCACCGACCGCTTCGCCGCCGCCTACCGCGAGGACATGGCGGCGCTGGGCGTGGTCCCGCCGGACATCGAGCCGGAAGCCACCGCGCACATCCCGCAGATCGTCACGATGATCGAGCAGCTGATCGCCAACGGCCACGCGTACGCCGCGGAGGGCCACGTGCTGTTCTCGGTGGGCTCCTATGCCGACTACGGCAAGCTTTCGCGCCGCGACCCGGACGAGATGCTGGCCGGCGCCCGCGTCGACGTGGCGCCGTACAAGCGCGACCCGGGCGACTTCGTGCTGTGGAAGCCCTCCAGCGACGACCTGCCGGGCTGGGCATCGCCCTGGGGCCGTGGCCGCCCGGGCTGGCACATCGAGTGCTCGGCGATGGCCGCCGCGCACCTGGGGCCGACCATCGACATCCATGCCGGCGGCGTGGACCTGCAGTTCCCGCATCACGAGAACGAGATCGCACAGAGCGAGTGCGCGCACGGCGGGCAGACGTTCGCCCGGTTCTGGCTGCACAACGGCATGCTCAACTTCGGCGGCGCCAAGATGAGCAAGTCGATCGGCAACATCGAGCGCGTGCACGATCTGGTCCGCCAGCATGCTCCCGAGGCGCTGCGCTATGCGCTGCTGTCGGCCCACTACCGCCAGCCGCTGGACTGGTCCGACGCGCTGATCGAGCAGTCCGTGCGCACCCTGGACCGCCTGTACGGCACCCTGCGCGACCTGGTCGAGGTGGACGCCGCTGCGGTGATTCCGGCCGAAATCGAGGCCGCGCTGGATGACGACCTCAATACGCCGCAGGCACTGGCCGAGCTGGCCCGCATCGCCGGCGAGGCGCGCAGGGCCGCCGACGCCGACAAGGCCCACTGGAAATCCGCCCTGCTCGGCGCCGGTCTGGCGCTGGGCCTGCTGCAGCAGGCGCCGGCCGCCTGGTTCGGCACTGCAGGCGGCACCGATGACGATGCCGCCATCCAGGCCCTGATCGACGAACGCGCCGCCGCCAAGCAGGCGCGCGACTTCGCCCGTGCCGATGCGATCCGTGACCAGCTGGCCGCCGAGGGCATCGTGCTGGAAGACACCGCCCAGGGTGTGCGTTGGTCGCGCAAACGCTGAACGACCGCCCGGCGTGACCGTCGGGCGCTACCAGACACTGCCCGATCCGCTGGGCGTTGCCACGACACAGGCCCGGCCACGGACGGCCAGGCTGCTTCCCCCGCAAACGCACGGTCACCCACGGACGGCGAACACCGACCCGGAGCCCCCATGACCCCCACCTCCCCGTTCCCGCTAGAACCCACCGCCGCCGAAGCCCAGGCTGCCATCGCCGAGGAGTTCGCCTTCTTCGGTGACTGGTCCGAGCGCTACCAGTACCTGATCGACCTGGGTCGCAAGCTGCCCACCTTCCCGGAAGAATGGAAAACCGAAGAGCACCGCCTGCTCGGTTGCCAGTCCATGGTCTGGATCGTGCCGGAGGGCAACGCCGAGGCGCTGCGCTTCCACGCGATCAGTGATTCGGCGATCGTCTCCGGGCTGATCTACCTGGCCCTGCGCGTGTACTCGGGCCGCTCCGCTGCCGAGATCCTGGCCACCGAGCCAAGCTACATCCAGGACATCGGGCTGTCGCGTCACCTCTCGCCGACCCGCAGCAACGGCGTGGCGGCGATGCTGGCCTTCATCCGCGACACCGCGCAAGCGCAGTCGTGACGCTCTCCGCCGATCCGCAGGAGCCCGACAGCGCCCTGCAACTGCTGGCCCGCCCGGGATTCTCGCTGGTGCTGGCGTATCGCATCTTCGCGATGCTGTCCTACCAGATCGTCGCGGTGACGGTCGGTTGGCATATCTACGAAGTCACCCGCAATCCGTTCTCGCTGGGCCTGATCGGCCTGGCCGAGGTGCTGCCCTTCTTCTGCGTGGCGCCATTTGCCGGCTACCTGGTCGATCACCTGCCCCGCCGCCGGCTGGGCATGGTCGCCTGCAGCGGGCTGGTGATGACCGCGCTGGTGCTCACCGCGGTGGCCCAGGGTTGGCTGCCGTTCCACGGGGTGTGGCCGATCTACGCGGCGATCGCACTGACCGGCATGGTCCGCGCGTTCCTCTCGCCGATCTACAACGCACTGTTCGCCCGCGTGCTGGAGCGTACGCAGTATGCCCGCGGCGCCGGCCTGGGCGCGGTGGTCTTCCAGGCAGGCATGGTGGCCGGCCCGGCGCTGGGCGGCGTGCTGGTGGCCTGGGGCGGCAAGGGCGTGGCCTATGGTGTGGCGGTCGGCGTGTCGCTGCTCGCGCTGGGCTGCCTGGCGGCGCTGCGCGTCTCCGAGCCGGTGCACACAGGTCCGGCGGCCCCGATCTTCAAGAGCATCGCCGAAGGCGGTCGCTTCGTGCTCGGCAACAGGATCATGGTCGGCGCGATGGCGCTGGACATGTTCTCGGTCCTGCTCGGCGGGGTGGTGGCGATGCTGCCGGCCTTCCTGCACGAGATCCTGCACCACGGCCCGGAGGGGCTGGGCGTGCTGCGTGCGGCGCCGGCGCTGGGCTCGGTCTGCGTGGGCCTGTGGCTGGCGCGCCGACCGCTGCAGCGCAATGCAGGGCGGGTGCTGTTGTTCGCGGTGGCCGGTTTCGGGCTGTGCGTGATCGGGTTCGGACTGTCGTCCAGTTTCTGGCTGTCGGCGGCGATCCTGCTGTTCTACGGTGCGTTCGATGGTGTCTCCGTGGTGGTGCGTTCGACGATTCTGCAGTTGGCGACACCGGAGGAGATGCGCGGTCGGGTGTCGTCAATCAATGGCATTTTCATCAGTTCGTCCAATGAGCTGGGCGCGTTCTATGCGGGCACGATGGCGAAGCTGTTGGGGCTGGTCCCGGCGGTGGTGCTGGGTGGCTTTGCGGTGTTGAGTGTGGCGGGCATTACGGCCTGGAAGAATCCGACGCTGCGGCGGTTGAATCTGCGCGATCTGCATTGATGAATTTCCTGCCTGGCTGATCGGCTGATCGGCTGCCCGGTTGGTTGGCCGTTTGGCCGTTTGGCCGCTTGGTCGGTTGGGCGATTGGCTGGCGCAGCGCGGTTGGGTTGCCAGGGCTGTGAGTCGGCGCCTGCTTATGTCTGGGGTTGCGCGGCCGGGCAGCGCAGTGCAGAACCCGCCGTGAACCCCGCTCCGCGGTCCGGCCCAGCCGCTGGCGGCTGTGCGTTCGGCCGATCGCGAAGCAGTGCTTCGCAAGCAGAGCGCCCTCACCCATGGGGGCTCGTAGTGCGGCATCCATGCCGCACACGGTCCTGCACTGCGCTGCCCGCCGCCCATGGACAGTGGGTTGCTTGCGCGGGATTAACGGCGAAGAGCAAAGGGCAAAAAAGCGAACGGCGAACAGCAGATAGCTGACGTCTCACGGCTTATCACTCAGGGCCTACGGCGCCGGTTGACGGCTGTTGGCTTCTGGCCGGTGGCTTACGGCGTACCGCTTGCCGTTTATGACTTCGGCACTGCTACGGCGTCAGTGTCGGCTTACGGCTTCGGCTGAAAGTGGAGCGCGGACTGCGGTCCGCACAATTTGTGGCGTGCCCGCCACGCCTGTAGATCCACGCCATGCGTGGATGCCGCGCGAAGCGCGGGACAAACCTCCGGACCAGCACCCGCCACTTCCCGACGGTCTAGCCAGCACTGGCAGCCTGCCGGAACAATGTCAGAAGCCGGAGTGCCAGCCCTTCCAACCGCCCGCCCATGAACCTGTCGGGAGTGGGTCGGGTAGCCCTGGGCGGGACCGTAGGGCGCCATGGATGGCGCACTACGAGCCCCCATGGATGGGTTCACGGCGGGTCCCGGCCAGGGCTACCCGACCCACTCCAAACACGGATCAACCAAGGCGCCGACACACCAGGCGACCAATCCAAACCCAAAACCAAACCTAAGGCAATCAGCCAAAAAAAACCCGGCCGAAGCCGGGTTTTTCGTAGAGCACCAAAGCCGACAGCGCGATCAGTCGCCCTGCTGCTTCTGCAGATGCTCCCAACGCTCCTGCGCATCGATCGTGCGCTCGGCGGTCAAGCGGGCTTCCAGACGATCCAGACCGATCTCTTCGCCGGTATCCACGCAGAAACCGTAGTCACCGTCTTCCAGACGCTTCAGCGTGCTGTTGATCTTGCCGATCAGCTTCCGGTAACGATCACGGGTACGCAGTTCCAGCGAATTCTCGGTCTCGCGGGTAGCGCGCTCGGCCTCATCGCCGATATCACGCACTTCTTCCTGCAGATTCGCGATGGTCTGCTTGGATTCCTCGACCAGATCATTGCGCCAGTGCTGCAGGCGCTGGCGGAAATACTCCAGCTGCAGCGGGCTCATGTATTCCTCTTCCGCGCTCGGCTTGTAACCGTCGGGCAGGATCGGACGACCGGTGGCTTCGTCAGTCTTGTACTCCACCACCTTGACCTTGGTGCGCGGTGCCGGGGCGGACGAGCGCGCTGCCACGGCAACGGCGACCTTGCCGACCGGACGCGACACGGGCTTGGGGGCGGACTCGGACTTGGCGGGGGTTTTTGCAGGCGATTTCGAAACGGGCACGGGATTCTTGTTTTGCGGGGCCTTGGAGGCGGGGGCGGCTGCGACCGGCGCCGGCGCGGAGGCCGGAGGGGTAACAGGTTTGGCCGCACTCTTGGCCGGGACAGACTTGGCCGGCGCCGGCGATGCCGGCTTCGGTGCGGACTTCACTACGGGTGCTGCAACCGGCTTGGCGGCCGGCTTGGGTGCCACGGACTTGCTGGCGGTCTTGCTCGCCTTCACCGGCTTGGCCGGTACCGGCTTGACCGCGGTCTTCTTCGCCGGTGCCGGCTTGGAGGCCGGTTTGGCGGCAGCAGGCGTCACGGTCTTCTTCGCCACCGTCTTGCTGGCGGCGGCTTTCTTGGCGGGCGCCTTGCTCACAGGCTTGCCGGCCGCGCGCTTGGCGGGCGTGGCAACCGGCTTGGCGACCGTCGACTTCTTGGCAACGACCTTCTTGGCAACGACCTTCTTGGCGACGGTCTTCTTGGCCACCACCGGCTTGGCAGCCGGCTTCTTGGCGACCGCCTTCTTGACGGCCTTGGCCGGCGACTTGGTGGCCGCCTTCTTAACGGGTGCCGTCCTGGCCGCCGGTTGTTTGGATGCAGGCTTGCCGGCCGGCTTGGCGACCGGCTTCTTGGCAACGGACTTGGCCGCCAACTTCTTTACAACAGGCTTGGCGGTTTTCTTGGCGGCCTTGACGGCCTTCTTTGCAGTTTTTTTAGCAGCCACGAAACGCTCTTCCTTGGATTCCCCGGGGCCCGGGAAAGCGGGCCTTTATAGCCTACCCGACCAGCAGCAGCAACCACACCGCCTACTCCGTTCAGCCCCGGAGTCGCAAGGCGTGCGACCGGTCCGCCTGGCAGGCGGGCCGACGTGCGCAGTTCGGCACCTGACCCGGCGACACCGCCGGGGCGGCCCGTCACGCGCGTGGGTGCGGACGGGTCCAACGCCCCATCCTGCGACAAATGCGGCCTTCATGCCAACTGGAATAAGATTGGGGGGTGATCTCACGCCTGCTCATCGCCCTGCTGCGCTTCTACAAGCGCTTCATCAGCCCGCTGCTGGGGCCGCGTTGCCGCTTCATGCCCAGCTGTTCTGAATACGCCATGCAAGCCATCGCCACCCATGGCCCCGCGCGCGGCAGCTGGCTGGCCGCGCGCCGGCTGGGCCGCTGCCATCCCTTCCATCCCGGTGGCATCGACGAGGTGCCACCGCGCGCCACGCACGACGCCCCCTGCCGCTGCACAGGAAAACACTGAATGTCCTCCACGCTCATCGTCAACGCCCGCCTGGTCAATGAAGGCACCATCACCCAGGGCGACCTGCGCATCGAAGATGGCCGCATCGCGCAGATCGGTCCCGGCCTGGATGCCCGTCCGGGCGAAACCGTGATCGATGCCGGCGGCCGCTGGCTGCTGCCGGGCATGATCGACGACCAGGTCCATTTCCGTGAGCCCGGCCTGACCCACAAGGGCGACATCGCGACCGAATCGGCCGCCGCCGTCGCCGGGGGGCTGACCAGCTTCATGGACATGCCCAACACCAATCCGCCCACGCTCAACGCCGAGATCCTGCAGGCCAAGTACGATGCCGCCGCCGGCCGTGCGCGCGCCAACTACGGCTTCTACATGGGCGCCAGCAACGACAACCTGGCCCACATCCAGTCGCTGGACCCCAAGACCGCGCCGGGCATCAAGGTGTTCATGGGTGCCTCCACCGGCAACATGCTGGTGGACAACCCGGAAACCCTCGACGCGATCTTCCGCGATGCACCCACGCCGATCATCACGCACTGCGAAGACACCCCGATGATCGACGCCAAGGCCAAGGAGTACGCCGAGAAGTACGGCGATGCACTGAGTGCCGAGCAGCACCCGGACATCCGCTCGCGCGAGGCCTGCCTGAAATCCTCCGAGCTGGCGGTGTCGCTGGCCAGAAAGCATGGCACCCGCCTGCATGTGCTGCACATCTCCACCGCCGATGAACTGGCCCTGTTCGAACGTGGCCCGTTGATCCGCGCCGATGGCAGCCGCAAGCAGATCACCGCCGAAACCTGCATCCACTTCCTGCGTTTCGACCGCAGCGATTACGCGCGGCTGGGCAACCTGATCAAGTGCAACCCGGCGATCAAGGAAGCCAGCGACCGCGAAGCGCTGACCCGCGCCGTGGCCGATGACGTGATCGACGTGCTCGCCACCGATCATGCGCCGCACACCTGGGAAGAGAAGCAGAAGCCCTATGCGCAGGCGCCGTCCGGCCTGCCACTGGTGCAGTACGCACTGGTCGCCGCACTGGAGCTGGTGCACGAAGGCAAGCTGGAGATCACCCAGGTCGTGCAGAAGTTCGCGCATGCGCCGGCGCAGCTGTTCGACGTCAGCCAGCGCGGCTACCTGCGCGAAGGCTATTTCGCCGATCTGGTGCTGGTCGAAGACGTGCCCTTCACCGTCAAGCGCGAAGACGTGCTCTCCAAGTGTGGCTGGTCGCCGTTTGAAGGCACCACCTTCCGCTCGCGCATCGCCTCGACCTGGGTCAACGGGCAGCTGGCGTGGGATGGCGAGAAGCTGGTGGGTTCGCCGAACGGCCAGCGCATGAGCTTCGACCGCTGATGCGGGCACGGTTGTTGAGTGCGGCCCTGGCGGCCGCCGGCGTCGCGGCGATGGGCAGCCTGCTGCCCTCGCCCGCTGCGGCGCAGGCCGATGCACGCGTGGTGTTTCCGGCCAGCGCCTCGCAGGGCGCGATGGTGATCGGCAAGGTGCCGGCCGGCAGTGTCGTGCAGTACGGCGACCGCACCCTGCGCGTGAGCGGGTACGGCAGCGTGGTGTTCGGCATCGGCCGGGATGAGAAGGGTCCGCTGCAGGTCCAGGTGAAACGACCGGACGGCGGCAGCGAAACGGTCAGCATCGCGGTGACCCCGCGTGACTGGCCGACCGAGCGCGTCAACGGCGTGCCGCCGAAGACGGTCAATCCGCCCCCGGCGATCGCCGAGCGGATCAAGCGTGAGCAGGCCCAGGTCACCGCCGCGCGTGCCCGCGATGACAACCGCGCCGACTTCGCGCAGGCCTTCATCTGGCCGGTGCAGGGCCGCATCAGCGGGCGCTTCGGCAACGCGCGCGTCTACAACGGCCAACCCGGTTCCGGTCACTCCGGCATGGACATCGCGGTACCCACCGGCACGCCGGTCAAGGCACCGGCGGCGGGCGTGGTGACCTTCGCCGGCCCGGACCTGTACTTGACCGGCGGCACGCTGCTGCTGGATCACGGCTTCGGGATCAGCTCGAACTTCCTGCACCTGTCGCGTATCGATGTGAAGGTCGGTGATCGCGTCGAGCAGGGTCAGGTGATCGCGGCGGTCGGCGCCACCGGTCGCGCGACCGGCCCGCACCTGCATTGGGGCATGAACTGGTTCGATACCCGCATCGACCCGCTGCTGGTGCTGGAACGCGGGAAATAGGCCCATGCCGGCCACTGGCCGGCACCGGTGATCAACCGCGCGCGGCCCACCAGGTCAGCCACAGCGTACGCATCGGCGTGGCCTGGTACTGGCGGTCCTGCACCCAGGTCTGCTGACGGGCACGGGCCAGTGCGGCGTACAGGCGACGCGGGCGCGGACCGACGACCCGCGCCGGCCACTTCGCCAGCAACTGCTGCGCCCACTTGCGCGGCGCGGTGGTGTCATCCTCGGCCAGCAGCGAACGCGGAATGGCCGCGACGCCACTCTCGTGCAGGCGCTGGGCCAAGGTCTGGACCAGCACCGGGGTCGCGACATCGCCACGCGTCGGGGTGTCGAACATCACGGCCTCCACCGCAGCCACGGCCGTCGCATAGGCCTGCAACGAGCGTAGCGCCTGCGCCGGATCGACCGGCACCGCACGCGCTTCGATCAGATCCGGCAGCGTCTCGGCCAGCTGCGCCCACGGTGCGCGCACCGGCTCGAGCACCCGCCCCAGCGGATGCCGCGAACGCTGCACGGACCAGCTGCGCAGCTCCTCGCCCCACCACGCCAGCTTGGCGTCGGACGGCATCGGGTCGCCGGCGGTGTTGAGCATGTCGTCGAACTCCTGCAGCAGCGAGAACCACGCCACCACCAGGGTGCGCTGGCGCTCGGGAACGAAGCGTTCGGCCACCTGCCACTCGGGCCAGCGGGTCCGCCACTTGTCCAGGAAACTGTCCAGGGCGCTGGAAGTACTCACGGTGTATTCCTTGAAAGGCTAGAGCGTGCGCGGAAGCGGCCACGCCTTGGCATGTTGCAGATGTTCGGGCACTGCGACGAGGGTGTCGGCACCCCACGCCAGCGGATCGTCGGCGTCCAGCCGGTAGCCCCACAGCGCGCCGACCGAGGCCATCCCGGCGGCGTTGGCGGCGACGATGTCGCGCTCGTCATCGCCGACGTAGACACAGGTACCCGGTGCGATGCCCATGCGTTCGGCGGCGGCCAGCAGCGGCAGCGGATGCGGCTTGCGCTGGGCCAGGGTGTCGCCACCGATCAGCACCTGGCAACGCTGTTCCCAGCCCAGCTGCGGCACGATCAGCCGGGCCAGGTATTCGGGCTTGTTGGTGACGATGCCCCAGGCACAACCAGCGGCGTCGAGCGCATCGAGCATGCCGGCGATACCGTCGAACAGCACCGCATCCTGGCCGATCAGGCCTTCGTAGCGTTCCAGGAATTCCGGCACCAACGCATCGCGCTCGACCTGCCCCAGTTCGGGAAACGCCACCGAGACCATCGCGCGCGAGCCTTTCGAGACTACGGGACGCAGCGCACCGAGGGTGATCGGCGCACGCCCACGGGCGGCCAGCATCGCATTGGCGGTGGCCAGCATGTCCGGTGCGCTGTCCAGCAAAGTGCCGTCCAGATCGAACAGCACCGCCGGCGGGAAACCGGACTCAGCCACGTGCGGCGTCGCCCGGCTTGACCGCGTGGGCCAGGTAATTGATGTCGGTGCGCGAGCTCAGGCGGGCACGGTTGCGCCACGGCTCATAGGCCATGCCACTGACATCGCGCAGGTTGAAATCGGCCTCGCGCAGCCACTTGCCCAGCTCGGCCGGCTTGATGAAATCCTGGTAGTGGTGCGTGCCCTTGGGCAGCAGCCGCGCCACGTACTCGGCACCGACGATCGCCACGGCGAAGGCGGCCGGGGTGCGGTTGACGGTGGACAGGAACAGCTGGCCGCCGGGCTTGAGCAGGCGGTGGCAGGCAGCGATGATCGCGCCGGGGTCCGGTACGTGCTCGAGCATTTCCATGCAGGTGACCACGTCGAAGCTGCCCGGCTGTTCGGCGGCCAGGTCTTCAGCAGCCTGCACGCGGTAGTCGACGGTGACGCCGGACTCCAGCCCGTGCAGGCGCGCGACCTTGACCAGCTCCGGGGCCAGGTCGATCGCGGTGACATCCGCGCCTTCCTTGGCCAGTGCTTCGCTGAGCAGGCCGCCACCGCAGCCGATATCGAGCACGCGGGCGCCGCGCAGGGTGACGCGCTGGGCGACGTACTGCAGGCGCACCGGGTTCAACGCATGCAGCGGTTTCTGCGGGCCATCGACGTCCCACCAGCGGTTGGCGAGCGCGGCGAACTTGTCCAGTTCGGCCTGATCGAAATTGGTGGACGCATGGGGGGTATTCATGGGGATCCTTGGTGCATCAAGCACGGATGTGTCGGATACGCTCGCGCCACTGGCGGGCGTTGGCGACGATCGCGGCGGTGTCCATGCCGACCAGTTCGCGCTGGACCAGCTTGGGCTGGCCGGCGATCCAGACATCGCTGACCTGATGGCGACCGGCGGCGTAGACAAGCTGCGAGAGCACATGGTGCAGCGGCTGGGTTTCCAGCGCGGACAGGTCCACGCAGACCAGATCGGCCTGCTTGCCGACTTCGATCGAGCCGATGCGGTCGCCGAAGCCGAGCGCGCGGGCCCCGCCCAGGGTGGCCGCGCGCAGCGTGGTGGCCGCGTCCAGCGCGGTGGCATCGTTGGCCACGGCCTTGGCCAGGATCGCCGCGGTGCGGTTCTCGCTGAACATGTCCAGGTCGTTGTTGCTGGCGCAGCCGTCGGTGCCGATCGCCAGGTTCACGCCGGCACGCTGCAGGGCGCAGGCCGGGCAGAACCCGGAGGCGAGCTTGAGGTTGGATTCCGGGCAGTGCACCACGCTGACGCCGCGCTCGGCGCACAGGTGGATTTCCGCCTCGGTCAGCTGGGTCATGTGCACCGCGATCAGGCGGTCGTTGACCAGGCCCAGGCGGTCCAGCCGCGCCAGCGGGCGCTGGCCGTGCAGCTTGATCGAATCGCTGATTTCCTGCGCGGTTTCATGCGTGTGCAGGTGCACCTGCATGTCCAGCTGGTCGGACAGCATGCGTACGCGTTCGAAATTGGCGTCGTTGACGGTGTACGGCGCGTGCGGCGCGAACGAGGTGCCGATCAGCGGGTCGTTGCGCCACTGGTCGTGCAGTTCGCCGGCCTTGGCGAAGTACTCGTCATCGGTCTTGGCCCAGGCCGTCGGGAAATCGATGATCACCGCGCCGACCAGCGCGCGGAATCCGTGCTGCTTGTAGACGGCGGCCTGGACGTCGGAGAAGAAATAGTTTTCGTTGGCGCAGGTGGTACCGCCGCGCAGCATCTCGGCGATCGCCAGCGTGGTGCCATCGGCCACGAACTCCGGCCCGATCACCGCCGCTTCCACCGGCCAGATGTGCTGCTGCAGCCAGACCATCAGCGGCAGGTCGTCGGCGACGCCCCGCAGCAGGGTCATGGGATTGTGGGTATGCGCGTTGACCAGGCCCGGCATCAGCGCCGCCTCCGGGCGCGAGACGGTCTGCTTCGGCGCAAAGCGCTCGCGTGCTTCGGCACGCGGCAGGATCGCGATGATCTCGCTCCCCCGCACCGCCACGGCATGGTCTTCCAGCACCACCGCATGCGGTTCGATCGGGACCACGTAACCGGCTTCGATCAACAGGTCACAGGCTTCGGGAATGCGGGCGGTGTCGGTCATGCGGACTCACTGTGCTGGGCGGACGACCCG
>NZ_JBWKWI010000007.1:0-262850 GCF_059422145.1 Stenotrophomonas sp. GW821-FHT01H02A | reverse complement strand
ATCGCAAGCATCTGAGGAAATCTGTTCGAACTTTTCACCTCAATGGTGCGGTAGCCGTGTTGTCTTGCCCAGTTCTCCTGGGTCTGCAGCAATGACTGCCCCAATCCCTGCCGACGGAATGCTGGAGAAATCCCGCCGATCCAGCTATAGAGCGTGCTTTCATCCAGCGCATAGGCAATCTTGAATCCCGCCAATTGGTCGCCGCACTCGGCGACCAGAACAAGATGTTCGGCAGCCAGCCTTTCGACATAGGACGACAGTGGGCGCCCTTGGGCGAGCTCGCCAACCTGCGTCAGTATGTGCAGCGCCTCATCCAGCGTACCCTCCCGGATCCGCGGCGCTCGGGTCTTTTCAGGGCCGTCGATCATGTAGTTTGCCTTCGGTTTGTGGGAGGGGTCAGCATGCCTCAATCCTCATCATCGGCGGGCATGGAACCGCACCGTATCCCGGCTCAATCCTGTCGTTCGTGAGAAGTCAGAAACCAGCATTGACCGACCCATGACCATGGAGTGCACGCCGCACTTGGAGTCTACGCCTCGCTCACCTTCAACGGGCATAACCGTCGCAAACGCATTCTGATGCCCCTGATAAGCCTGATCGGGAAACGCAAGGCGGCTGCCGGCGAGTGCCTGGCGCATGTCGCGCCCTGATGTACCGAATGCCCCGTGTCGCCATCGCGATCCGCGTTGGCACCCGAAAACAGACGGGCCACCGCCGCTTGGCAGAAGTACTGGAGATGTCGCGCCCAGTAGATTTACCGCGCAGACCCAGTAGTTATGCGGTCGATCCGGGGCCGGGACGGCGGGAACATCGACGGCACGGATCGGACCTCGGTCCAGACCATGGGAAGCACGCCATGCAGGGCTGTCTCACCTCAGGCAAGGAGTGGCCATGAACACGCGCAGGCACACGCTGCCCATGGCGATTGCGGCCGCGTTGACCGGTGCGGTTGCGCTGCCGATGACCGCTGCGGCGCAGGCGGTGGTCGGCCCCGGCACGGTCAACAGCACGATCACCGCGACGTCCGGCACCACCACGGTCGTGGGCAACACCACGATCGATACCGGCAACAATGATGGCGTGCGGGCCAGCGGCGGCGATGTGGTGCTGGACATGAACTCGCCGTTCGCCGCGCCGGGTGCGATCACTGTCCTGTCCAACGCGCTATCGCTGCACGCGACAACGGGCGTCATTTCCGCCCCCCGTGGCATCAACCTGCGCGTCGGCGGTCGGGGCCAGGCGCTCTATGCCGACGGCGGCACGATCTCGGTCTTTGCCGGGAATGTCACCAGCACGGGCATCGGCAAGCTGGCCGGTGGCACGGCGGGCCTGATCCAGATGGCCAACATGCGCTACAACGATCCTGCGCTCTCCTCGGGCACGCAGGGCAACGGGATCGGCATCGACGGTGCCGCGCAGGTGGAGTTGGGTGGATTCAACCGCCTGTATATCGGCAGGACCGGCAACTCGTACGGGCTGGGGGTACAGGGAACGGGCGCCAGGGCGGTGCTCAACGGTACCAACCAGTTCACGTTCCAGCAGTCTGGCGCGATGGGCGTGTACCTGTACGGCGGCGGTCAGCTGGAGATGTACAGCCCACTCGCGCTCACCTTCAATGGGGCCAACTCCGTCGGTGTCACGGTGGACAGTGGCAGCAATGCCCAGGTATTGGATGGCATCACCGCGACGTTCACTGCCACCACCGGCACGGCGGGAACCGGACTGGTCGCTCAGCGGGGCGCGACCGCGAGCCTGCGGAATTTCGTGGTCTCCGGGCCGCGGGTGGGCATCGGTGTCTGGGTAACCGACAACTCAGCCATCACTCTGGGCGGCGCAAGCCGCATCGGCATCACTTCGCCGACCAATGCCCAGCGCTATGCGCTCACCGCCGGCACCAGCATGGGCGGCGTGGACGCCATCTTTGGCACTGCTTCGGGTACTTCCGTCAGAGGCGGTGCGGTGGTCGCCACCGGCACCCTCAACAGCACGGGCACCACCTGGACCAACGCCGTTGCTGACAGTTATGGCATCTATGCGGGCGCCAACAGCACGCTCGACAGTGTGGTGAACCTGACGGGCGATACCATCGAGACTTCGGGAGCAGGGTCGGTCGGCATCGGTACCTACGGCCATGCGCACGTGTACGTGGCCGATGCGATCCTGCGCAACACCGGCGGCTCCGACGCCATCTACATGCGCAACTACGGAAGCCCGACCCAGGTCACCGACAACAACGAAGTCCACCTGAGCAACACCACGGTCACCGCCACCGGCAGCGCATTCGGCGTGTTCTCCGGCAACCAGTCCAATGGCTGGGACAACATCTTCACGATGCGGGGCGGCTCGCTCACCACCGAGCAGACTGCGTTCTATGCATATGGCCCGCTGAACGTGACCTTGGAGAACACCGCGGTCCGTGGTGACGACTACCTGCTGTGGGCCGGCAACATCGGCACCACCGGCGAAGCCACATTGATCGAACTGGTCGCCGCCAACAGCGTCCTGCAGGGGGACGCCGGTGCCAGCAGCGCTGCGCAGGCCAACATTGCCCTGCAGGCAGGCAGCCACTGGACGGGCGCGGCGTGGAATCTCACCAATGCCGTCATCGATGCCACCAGCACCTGGAGCATCCCGCAGAATTCGACGGTCTCGCAGTGGGTGCGCAATGACGGGCGCATCGAGTTCCTCCCGCCGGCCGCCACAAACGATTACAAATTCCTTTACACCGCTTCGTATGCTGGCGCCGCAGGCAGCGTGATCGCGCTCAACACCTATCTGGACAGCGACGGTTCGCCCAGTGACCAACTGGTCATCCAGGGCGGCAGCGCCAATGGCAGCACCCGCCTGGACATCCGCAATACCGACGGCCCCGGTGCGCTGACCTTCGGCGATGGCATCCGCGTGGTGACCGCGCTGGATGGCGGAACCACCGCGCCCGATACGTTCTTCGTCGACACGCCGCTGCTGGCCGGCCCTTACGCGTACCGCCTGCACCGCGGCGGCTACGCCGCCGGTGACGGGCAGGACTGGTTCCTGCGCTCGTCGATCGACTGCAACAATCCGGCCGCGCCGTCCCCCCCGTGCCCCTCTCCGCCCCCCCCTCCGCCTCCCCCACCGCCACCGCCGCCGCCGGATCCACCGCCGGGACCGACGCCGCCGGACCCCACGCCGGGGCCGGACCCGCTGCCTGACCCGACCCCACCCGAGCCGCCGCCGCTGCCGCCACCGTCACCGGCGCCGCCGGAGCCGGACCCGTATGTGCCGCAGCCGGTGCCCGTACCGGAGTACCGCAGCGAGGTGTCTCTCTATACCGCGTTGCCGGCGATGGGCCTGCGCTACGGCTGGGCGACGCTGGGCAATCTGCACGAGCGGGTGGGCGAGCAGGAACAGCTGCGCCAGCGCGCCGACCTGCGCGGGGATACGTACTTGAACGGCGCCTGGGTGCGCGTGATCGGCGAGAACGGCGACGTGGAAGGCAGCCGACGCGGCATCTACGGTGGCAGCCCGCGCTACGACTACGACCTCCTGGCCATCCAGGCCGGCGCGGATCTCTATGCGGCGGAGCACGACGACGGAAAGCGCGACCATGCCGGTCTGTACCTGGGGCAGGGCAGGATGCGCAGTGACGTCACGCATTTCGATGGCACGCTGGCTGGCCGCAACCAGGTCAAGGGCACCTCGCTGGGACTGTATTGGACGCGCTACTGGGATCAAGGCCAGTACCTGGATGCGGTATGGCAGGGAACCTGGGGCAAAGGCAAATCCAGGTCGAGCAACGGCATTCTGCTGGAGCGCGACAGCTTCGGCTGGGGAGCATCATTGGAGGGAGGCTATCCGTTCCAGATCAACGACGAGGATGAGGATGAAATCCTCGAGCCGCAGTTGCAGGTGATCTACCAGCGGATCGAGCGCGACCACAACCGCGACCCTGCCGCGCTGATCCGTTTCAGCAACATGGACTCGCTCGCTGCGCGGCTGGGCCTGCGTTGGGCCAACACGTGGACCCTGGAGCCCACGCATGACGGCGTCCGGCGGTTGTTCACCGGATGGCTGCGGCTCAATGGCTGGCATGAGTTCCGTGGTCAACCGGTGACCGAGTTCTCCTCGGCGGAGGGCTATGTGCCGTTCGAAGCCAATCTGAAAGGGACGTGGTGGCAGCTCAACGCCGGGGCGACCTGGCAGTTGGGCGCGTCGACCAGCCTCTACGCGAACATCGGCTACCAGCGCAGCTTCGACCGCGCCTTCGACGCCTGGGACGGCAAGGTGGGCGTGCGCTGGAACTGGTAAGCGGGCAGCGCTGGGCCTATTTCACCGGCTTGCCGTAGGTTTCCGACAGCATGGCCTTGTAGGCCTCAAGAGGCTGCAATCCCACTGCGCGCCGACGGTCGTCAAGCGTCTGCATATCCTCGGTGGGCTGCAGCTCCATCACGCCGTCGGCGGCACTCTTGAACTGAGTGCCGTAGCGCTGCGGCTTGCCCTGCGCGATGAGCACCCGGTCGGTCAGCAGCGCTACATCCGCGGCGTCGGCATCGCCGGTCCTGGCGGCGTTCTGCATCAGGGCCAACGCCTGTGCCTGGAACGCGGGGTCATGGTCGGCATGCTGCACGATCAGCCAGGCCGCCTTGGCCCCGTCGCGGCCGACCCGCGTGATGCCTGGCCACCCCTTCTCGGCGATCACGGCTTTCAGCCACGTTGCATTGGCTTCGCTCACCGGCGCCGTCTGCCGCCATACATCGCCGCCGCCTGCGGAGATGGCGGCATGTTGCGCTGCCTGGTCCTCCGCTTCGCGTGCGAGCAAGGCCTGCCGCAATGGCGCATCGCGTTGCGCCTCGTGCTTGTTTTCTTCGGCGATGACCCGCTGCAGCACCGCCGGCCATGCGGGATCAGCACGCAGCGCATCCAACCCGGGACGCTGTTTCGTGCGCAGATCTTCCAGCGGCAGGCGACCGCTGGCGAGCAGCGCATCCACGTACGCAAACGCCGCGGTGTGGTCGCCCGCCGCCGCCGTGCATTCGATCAGCAGCAGTTCGCCACCGTCGGGGAAGGGGATGCCTTGCGTGTACAGGTCACTCAAGGTGGTGCTGCAGGCGGCGTAGTCGTTGTTGCCGTAGGAATCCAGCGCGGTGAAGAAGCTGGCCGGCTCGGCGGCGGCAGCGGCGGCTGCGAACAGGGCGACCGTCAGCGTTGCTGCCCGGGTCGCATCCATCGGTCGTGTCGGCCTTCCGTGCATCGGTGGTCTTCCGTGGTGAATGCATCGGCAACGTAGCCGCTTCTGCCCGGGAAATTCAAGCGGTCGTCCAGCCGGTCACCTCATCCATCCTGCGGCGACCGGCCGGGTTCGCGCTGAAATCCAGCGCCGGCTGAATCGTGTGGTGCCTGCATTACCGGCGCATTGGCGGCCCCTTTACCGGTCCGGTGGGGGCACGCTGCGGCTCTGCATCACCACTGCAGCCACCACTTCGTCGGGTGTGAACGCACAATGCCCCTCGCCAACCGGCGGCAGTACCCGTGGCGCAGGGCTGGCGCCGTTCTTGGCGGCCAATGCCGGGTACACCGGTTCGAAGCGCGGGGTGACCGATGGGTCGTGGTGGTTATATTGAAGCAACAATGGTCTGCGCAGCGCTCCGGTCAGGCGCAGGTCGCGTGCCAGCTTCGCCTGCGCCGCCGGATCCACGGCCACGCGCCGCACGCCTGCGTTGAATGCGGCATCGTCGCCAAATCCATCATAGACCGTGCCCTCGTTGCCGACCGGCGTGCCGCCGTTGCGGGTGACAAGTTGCTGGAACACCAGCGCATGCAGGCTGATCGTACCGGCCAGCTCGTCCACCGTTACCTCCAGTCGTTTGGCGAGCTGTGCGGCGGCGTCAGGTCGCGTCTGCACCGCGGCGGCGACGCTCTCGAACAATGCAGCCTGGGGCAGCGCGCCCGCCGCAGGTGAGGTCAGTCCGTCCGCGGGCAGCCCATTCGTGTTCGGGAAGAAATAGTCGAAGGCCACCAGCGAGGTGAGCATCTCCCCGGCGAGCACGTCGCCGGGCAGATTGGCGCCGCACAATGAGACGCCCCCGTCATAGTGTTGTGGCAGTCGCTCCAGCGTCGCGATGGCGACCGCACCCCCCATCGAGAAACCCAGGATCCAGGTCCGTTTGGTGTCGGGATGGCGCGCAAGGACCTGCTGGCGCAGGCGCTCGGTATCCTCGATGGCGTCGATGACGGCCCAGCCCTGGGTCGCATAGCCGCTCTGGGCAACCACATACCCGGCCTTGACCAGGGCCTCGCTGTTTTCGTTGCCGGGCCAGGGTTCGGGTCGCGGTGTCCCGAGCGGCTCAAAGCCATGCGCCAGCAGGACCACTTCGCCATTCCAGCGGGCCGGGTAGTCGATCCGCCAGGGGGCCCCTTGCATCTCACCGGTTTCAGTGCGCGGCAAGGGCGTTGCTGGCGTCCTGCTCCACGCCGGAGGCGCTGGCAGGGCGGCGCACAGGCCGAGGCAGAGGGCCAGGGGCGTGGCGTAGCGCATCGCGTCCATCCTTTGCGGAGCAGGTGATGCCGCAGCATACCGCTCATGCCGGCCTCACAGAATCCAGCCGGTGGGCAGGCGCATGATGCGGGCTGACCCTGCCTTTCTCCCCCTATGTGGATGCCCCATGCCGACGAGTGCGCCTGACGACCAGAGACACGACGTGATCATCATCGGTGGCAGCTACGCGGGCATGTCCGCAGCGCTGCAACTGGTACGCGCCCGACGCAAGGTCCTGATCATCGATGGGGGACAGCCGCGCAATCGGAATGCGCGCGTCGCCCATGGGTTCCTTGGCAGGGAAGGACTGCCGCCGGCGGACATCGCCGCGCAGGCCCGCGATGAGCTGCTGCGCTATCCCACCCTGACGTGGCGCATCGGGACTGCGGTCCGTGCAGGCGCGGAGGACGATGGGATCTTCCGGATCGAGTCAGAGGCAGGTGAGACGTATCTGGCGGATCGGGTGATCCTGGCATACGGCGTGATCGATGATCTGCCCGCCATCGAGGGCATCGGCGAGCGCTGGGGTCGAAGCGTGTTCCACTGCCCTTATTGCCATGGCTACGAGGTGTTTGAGGGCCGCATCGGGGTCATCGGTTGCGCGAAGGATGGGGGTGCGGCGCAGGCGCTGCTGCTCTGTGATTGGGGAGAGATCACGTTGTTCTGCAGCGAGGCATCGGCCAGGATCGATGACGAACAGCGTGCCCGGCTGCAAGAGTGCGGGGTCTTGATCGAAGCGACCCGCGTGTGCGCCGTGGAAGACACCGCCACCGTCGTGCTCGCCGATGGGCGCCGCGTGGCGGTGGATGCGCTGTTCATCTCGCCGCAGTCGCGGCTGTCCTGTGATCTGGCCGAGCAGTTGGGCTGCGAGCTGAAGGATGGCGGCTGCATCACTACCGATTCTGCCAAGCAGACCACGGTACCGGGCGTCTTCGCCTGCGGTGACGCAGCGCGGATGGCGGGCAGCATCGCCCTGGCAGTGGGCGAGGGCGCGCTCGCGGGCGTGGCGGTCCACCACTCGCTGATGGGGCTGCTGGAATAGGGTAGTTCCCATAATGTAACAATAATGGTTACATTATGGCTTCCCTGGAACCGGTGCTCTCGATGTCCTTCTCCGATCCCGATGCCGTCGCCCGGTACGCCGACAACCTGGTGCGCCAAGTGCCAGGCGTCCACGCATTGCACCAGATGGCGCACGTCCTGCTGGCGGAGCACGTGCCGCTGCAAGGACGTGTGCTGGTGCTTGGGGCGGGTGGGGGGATGGAGCTGAAGGCCTTCGCCGAGGCCAGCCCGGCATGGCAGTTCACGGGCGTGGATCCCTCTGCCGAGATGCTCGGATTGGCCGCGCGCATGCTCGGGGAAGACCTGTCTGCCCGCGTTGAACTCATCGAGGGCTATATCGACGCTGCACCAGACCGCGCGTTCGATGGCGCGACCTGTCTGCTCACCCTGCATTTCCTCTCAGTGGAGGAGCGGCTGCATACGCTGCGCGAACTGCGGCGTCGCCTCACGCCCGGTGCCCCGTTGGTCATCGCGCATCACAGCGTGCCCGGTGATCCGGAAGAGAAGCTCAGATGGTTCCAGCAGTGGGCTGCGTTCGTGACCGCGCGGGGTCTGTCCGAAGACACCGCTACGGCACGGGCCGAAACGATCGCCACCCGCCTGCCGACGCTGGCGCCGGAGGCCGAGGTCGCGCTGTTGGAGGCGGCGGGATTCAAGCGTCCGAGTCTGTTCTATGCCGCGCTGTCGTTCAGAGGTTGGGTGGCCTACGCCGGTGAATGACACGGCTGACCACCCACTGCCCTCTGCCGCTGATGCGGTCAGAGAGCCGTAGGATGAGGCTCAGCGGCGAGCGTCGTCGCGGGCCTTGCCCACGTCGCTTTGCACTTCACCGACACCCTTCTGGATCTTGCCTTCCACTTCCTTCGTCTTGTCGCCGGTGACCTTGCCCACGACTTCCTTTACGGTGCCCTTGACCTGGTTCTTGGCGCCTTCAGTGCGATTCTTGTCCATGGTTGACTCCACAATGTAGTTAGAGAGAGGCCCGTGTTGCTGGGCATCTCCACCCTGACCGCAGTGCGGTGGCGCGAAGGTGAAATTCGCCGGTGCTGTGGAATCTGTTCAAGCGCGGGAAAGGTTGACGCTCACGTGCGCTGCACGTCATTGCTCCGCATCGCGCTCATCGCAGGCATCGCCATCCCACTCCTGTGGTTCGGCGGTTGCTGCAGCGGCATCCGGATCGACAGGCTCCAACAGTGTGTAATCGTCACGCGCAGGATCGCGAAACGCGCGGCTCACCGGGTACGCCTCCAAGGCGGGTGTGGACGCCCGCGCACTCAGCGCGGCCGGTGTCTTGAAGGCACCGCTCAACCAGTCCAGTGCGGTGGACGGTGCGATGAAGATCGGGCCATCCGGGGTCAATGGGGAAGGGATCGCAGGGTTCGGGCCGGTCAGTACCGTGAAGCTGTCCAGCAGCTGGCCGTCCCCGCTCTCCCAGTGTTCCCATAGACCCGCGGCGAGCAGGGCGAACCCGTCCTTGCGCTGCACGAACAACGGCCACGGCGGCCGGCGCTGGCGGTCCCATTTGTAATAGCCGGTCATGGGCAGCACGCACGGGCGTTGCAGCCACGCCTGCGCAAAGAGGCGGCTGCGTGGCGCGCGGTCCAGACGCGCGGTGACCGTCGTGTACGGCGTGACCGGTTCCTTGGACCAGCGCGGCACCAGGCCCCACACCATGTCCGCGACGGCGATGGTGCCGTCGTGGTCACGCGCCAGCACCGCGGCCGCGCCTCCCTTGGTGATGTTGTAGTGGTCCGGCGCGGTCGCCAGTGAACGCGCCACTGCGGCGGGGAACCCGTCGGGCAGTGACGCGGCATCGGCGATGGCTTGTGCGAAGCGACGCATGGGCTGAGCATCCACCGGCCACCGTGATGGCGTCGTGCGCGGTCGCCGCCGCACGCTTCGCTTCAGGTATCCGGATGTGGCTGCTCCAACGCCGCCCGGCGCGCCTGGAACACCTCCGGCGTCTGCGGTTTCACGAACAGCGCGACCAGCTCGGGATACTCGGCCTTCACCGCCTTCTCGATCCGCGTGATGCAGGCCTCGATCTGCGGCGTGGTGCGATCATCTTCGAATTCCGCACTCAGCATCGCCACGACCTGGTCCGGTCCCATCTGCATCGTGGTCACGCCATTGGCACGGCGCAGATCGGCATCGGAGGTGGCCACGGCGAGGATGCGCTTGGCGACGCTCGGGTGCGCCGGCTCACCCACCAGCAGGCCCTTGGTTTCGCGGGCAAGCAGGAAGGCGGTGACAGCCAGCACCCCGGCGATGCACAGCGAGGCCACGCCATCCAGGATCGGCATGTCCAGCAACTGCGCGGCAAGCAGGCCGACCAGCGCGAAACCCAGGCCGAGCAGGGCGGCGCTGTCTTCCAGCAGCACGGTGAAGGTGGACGGATCCTTGCTGCGGCGGAACGCCTCGAAGTAGCCCAGAGCACCCTTGGTGGCGCGGAACTCGCGTAGCGCGATCCACCACGAAGTACCTTCGAAGACGAAGGAGATACCCAGCACGACATAGCTGATCAGATGGTTGGTCGCCGGCTCCGGATTGCGGATGTGCTGGATGCCTTCATAGGCAGATACGCCGGCACCGGCGGCGAACACCAGCAGCGCCACGATGAAGCTCCAGAAATACAGTTCGCGCCCATGCCCGAAGGGGTGCAGGGTATCCGGCTTCTGCTCGGCACGGCGCAGGCCGTACAACAGCAGCAGCTCGTTGATGGTATCGACCAGTGAGTGGACGCCCTCGCTGAGCATGGCCGAGCTGCCGGAGATGCCGGCGGCGACGAACTTGGCGATGGCGATGGCCAGGTTGCCGGCAAGGGCGGCATAGATCACGAGACGGGAGCCAGTCGGCTTGGCCATGGCGGAGGCGGGGTGGGGAGGGTGCGCGCATCATCGCCAACGGCGTGTCCCGGGCGCGTGCACATCCCTGTCGCAGGGACACTGCCCGGTCGTTTCAGGGCGGGGGGCGGACTGCCCGCGGGGGCCGCGAATCGCTTGCGGACATTGCAGCGCTGGCACCGAGTCCCGGCCTTGACGTAGATTTGCCCCCCTTGGCTTAAATTGCTTTCCCGATTCCGGCTGGCCGACCGCTGCCCGCCGTTCCCCCCAGCGCCTGCAACGCCTTCAGTTCAAGGTTCGGTGTCCCGATGATGTCTGTCCTTCCCTGGTCCGTCGCGCGGCTGCGCGGCGCACGTGCCCCGGCGGTGCTGGAGCGGCGCGCATGAGTGCAGCAGCAGGGCGTTTTCCCGGCAGTACGGGACCGATGGCCGAGCAGGTGCGTGGACGGGACTGGCAGGCGACGCCGGTGGGGCCGATAGAGCAGTGGCCGGGAGCGTTGCGCAACGCGATCAACCTGATCCTGGCCTCACCCGAGAGCATGTACGTGGTCTGGGGCGATGATCTGACGTTCTTCTTCAACGATGCCTACAGCCCCATTCTGGGGCCGCGGCGGGAGGGCGCACTGGGTGCACCGCTGAGGCAGCTGTGGGCCGATGCGTGGGACGCCGTGCGCATACCGATCGAGGCCGCCTTCGCCGGGCAATCCTCCCGCTACGAGAACCTGCCGATACCGATGAGCCGCCAGGGCGTGCCGGAAGAGACCTGGTGGACGTTCTCGTTCTCCCCCCTCTTCCTCGACGATGGCCGTGTCGGTGGCGCGTTCTGCGTGACCAACGAGGTCACCAGCATCATCCTGGCGCAGCAGCGCCTGGCCAAGGAGAACGAGCGGCTCATCGCGCTGTTCGACAAATCGCCGATGTTCATGGCCTTCCTGAGCGGTCCCGAGCACCGCGTCGAGTTGGCCAACCCCGGCTATGAACGGCTGGTCGGCAACCGCCACGTGCTCGGCAAATCGATCCGTGACGCGCTGCCGGAGATCGTCGACCAGGGCTTCATGCCGTTGTTGGACGAGGTGTACCGGACCGGCAAGCCATACATCGGCAGCGAGGTGGTCTACGACGCGCCGTTCCCGTCCGATCCGTCCTCGGCCCGGCGCATGCTGGATATCGTCTTCCAGCCGGTCGCCGGCGAAGACGGCAGCACCGCAGGCGTCTTCGTCCAGGGCCTGGATGTCACCTCCCACATCGAGCTGCAACGCACGATGCGGCAGGTGGAGGCGCGCAACCGCCAGATCATCGACAGCGCCAGCGACTACGCGATCGTCGCCTCGGATCTTCAAGGCAAGGTGACTCTCTGGAATGCCGGCGCCGAGCACATCTTCGGTTGGACCGAAGCGGAGATGCTGGGCCAGAACGTGGCGCTGATCTATACCGAGGAGGACATCCGGGCCGAGCGGCTGCGGCGCAACCAGGGCATCTCGATCGCGTCCGGCGGCATCAGCGGCGAACGCTGGCTGGCGCGCAAGTCCGGTGAGCGCTTCTGGGCCAGCGGCGCCATGACCGTGCTGCGCGATGAAGACGGCGCCGTGCTGGGCTTCGTCAAGGTGCTGGGTGACCGCACCGAGGAGCGCCGCGCCAGCGATGCACTGGCGCATAGCGAGCGCCGCCTCGGTGCGCTGGTGAGCGCCTCGTCGCAGTCGCTGTATGCGGTCACGGCGGACTGGCGCGAGATGCGCCAGATCCTGGCGACCGGCCCGGTAGCGCAGGATGAGATGCCGGCGGTCAGCGACTGGAAGGAGCGCTATGTACATCCGGATGATCTGGGGCTGCTGGAGCAGGCCATTGCCCAGGCGATGGCGCAGCGGCAGCCGCTGGCGCTGGAGCACCGCAGCCTCACGGCCGATGGCAGTGTGCGCTGGGTGCAGATGCGTGCGGTGCCGCTGCTGGATGAGCAGGGCGGGATCACCGAGTGGTTCGGGACCGCCGCGGACGTGACCGAGCGGCGCCAGGCCGAAGAGCAGCTGCGCGAGCTGACCCTGACCCTGGAGGAGCGGGTGCAGGCACGCAGCGCCGAGCTGCAGGTCGCCGAGGAGCGGCTGCGGCAGAGCCAGAAGATGGAGGCCGTGGGTCAGTTGACCGGCGGCCTGGCCCACGACTTCAACAACCTGTTGACCGCCATCTCGGTAGGGCTGGAGCTGCTCGAGCTGCGCATCGAGCAGCGCCGCTACGACGATATCGGCCGTTACCTGGAGATGGCACAGTCCAGCGCTTCGCGCGCCACCGCGTTGACCCAGCGTCTGTTGGCCTTCTCCCGCCGGCAGACCCTGGCACCCACGCCGGTGGTGGCCGATGCGATGGTACGTGGCATGTTGGACATCATCTCGCGCACGCTGGGGCCATCGATCGCGATTGCCACGCAACTCGAGTCCGACCCCTGGGCGGTGCTGGTGGATGTGCCGCAGATCGAGAACGCGCTGCTCAACCTGTGCATCAATGCCCGCGATGCGATGCCCGATGGTGGTCCGCTGACCATCAGTGCGGCGAACGTGACGCTGCAGGGCGAGGGCGCGGCGATGCTGGATACGCTGCCTGGTGATTACGTCCGCCTGGCGGTCAAGGACGCTGGAACCGGGATGGAGGCGGCGGTGATCGAGAAGGTGTTCGAGCCGTTCTTCACCACCAAGCCGATCGGCCAGGGCACCGGGCTGGGCCTGTCGATGATCTATGGCTTCACCCGCCAGTCCGGTGGCCAGGTGCGGATCGACTCGCAGGTCGGCCATGGCACGACGGTGGAACTGTACCTGCCACGTTTCATCGGCGACGCTGCGGCCAACCCCATTGAAGAGACCGCGCCTGCACTGCCGAACGCATCGACGCCCAGCGTCGGGACCATCCTGGTCGTCGAAGATGAGGCGGCGATCCGCGCACTGCTCGTTGAAGTGCTGGGCGGGGCCGGCTATCGGGTCCTGCAGGCGGCGGAAGGTGGACAGGCCATCGAACTGCTGCGATCCGCGCAGCACATCGACCTGCTGATCACCGACGTGGGCCTGACCGGTGGACTCAATGGCCGCCAGGTTGCCGATGCGGGGCGCCAGGTGCGGCCCGGACTGCCGGTGTTGTTCATCACCGGCTATGCGGCGTCGGCGGCGGTCGGCGCCGGGCAGCTGGAGGACGGCATGGAAGTCCTGACCAAACCGTTCACCACCGCCGAACTGGAGCGGCGCGCCCGCGCACTGCTGTCGATCAGAGCAGGGACCTGACCGAGCTCACCAGCTGCTTGAGCGTGAAGGGTTTGCGCAGCAGTTTGATGTCCTCGCCGAGGAAGTCGGGTCGGGCACCGGCCGCGCCTGCGTAGCCGGTCACCAGCAGGATCGGCATGGCCGGGTGCAGGGTGGTGGCGATCGTGGCGAGGTCGCGGCCGTCCATTCCGGGCAGGCCGACATCGGAGACCAGCAGATCGAACGGGCCGTCGCGCTTGAGGCAGCCCAGCGCGGCCTCGGCGTCGGCGACGTCGAGGACATCGAAGCCATCGTCGTTGAGGATGTCCTTGGTCATCTCCCGGATGGGTGCGTCGTCTTCGACCAGAAGCACGCGGCATCGCGGGTGGATTCTTGCAGCGGTCATTGCGGGCGCAGATCCTCGTGGCATGCAGCCACCTGTACGGATCTCCACCTTAGCGCCCGCGCGCGTTAGCCGGCTGTGCATCGCACGCCAGCCTGGCGTCACGAGCATGGGAGGCGCCCGTCACGGCAACCTCCTTTCCGCCTTCAGCCCGTCGTGTTGCCGCCCGGGGCAGGGCGTTCGTCCTGCAGCGAGGCACGGATGGAGCGGGCCAGATCGCTGCGCGTGAACGGCTTGGCCAGCAGTGCGATGTTCCGGCCGACCGCACCGCTCGCGTCGATGTCGCGCGGATAGCCGGAAGTGAACAGCACCCGCAGCCCGGGGTGCTGGCCGACCGCCTGCTTGGCCAGTGCCCAACCGGACATGCCCGGCATCACGATGTCCGAGAACAGCAGGTCCACGGTCACGTCGGGCCGTTCGAGCAGGCGCAGGGCAGACGGCCCGTCATGCGCTTCGAGCACGCGGTAGCCCAGCTGCCGCAGGGTGTCCACGGTATAGGCGCGGACATCGTCGTTGTCCTCGGCGACCAGCACCGTGGTCTCCTCCTGGACCTCGAAGGCATTGGCGTCCTGCGCCTCGGCCAGGCGGGTACTGGGCAGGGCGGACGCCGAGCGCGGGAACAGCAGCGTGATCGTGGTGCCGGTGCCTTCGATGGAATCCAGCAGCACATGGCCGCCGGACTGCTTGGCGAAGCCGTAGACCATCGACAGCCCCAGCCCGGTGCCGCGGCCGACCTCCTTGGTGGTGAAGAACGGTTCGAACACCCGGCCCATCACCTCGGCCGACATGCCCTGGCCGCTGTCGCGCACCCGGATCATGGCGTACTGGCCGGGCGGCACATCCGGGTGCTGCGCCGCGTAGTCCTTGTCCAGATGGATGTTGTCGATCTCGATCGTCAGGCGCCCGCCATCGGGCATGGCATCGCGGGCATTGACGGCGAGATTGAGGATGGAGGCCTCCAGCTGGCTTTGATCGATTTCCACGCACCAGATGTCCGGGCTGTGCAGCATGTCGATCTGCACCAGTTCGCCCAGCGACCGCTTGAGCATGTCCTGCATGCCCCGCATCTCTTCGTTCAGGTCCACCGGCATGTTCTTCAATGGCTGCCGGCGCGAGAACGCCAGCAGGCGCTGAGTGACATTGGCCGCGCGCATGACGCCCTTCATCGCATTGTCCAGCGAGCGCGACGAATTGCCCGCGGCATCGCCCAGGCGGTCGGTCAGCATCTTGGCGTACTCGATGTTGCCGGCGATCACGGTCAGGATGTTGTTGAAGTCGTGCGCGATGCCACCGGTCAGCTGGCCGACGGCCTCGATCTTCTGGCTGTGCCGCAGCGCTTCTTCGGCCTGTCGGCGCGCGGTGGTTTCCACCGCCTCGGAGACCACCGCGGTGACCCGCGCCTGATGGTCGAACAGGGGGCGGAAGGAAAAATCGAAGGTCCGCTTGCCGGTCGGCAGGCGCAGCTCCAGCTCGTGGCGGGAAGCGGTGCCGGCCGCTGCCTCCAGGATGGCGGTGCAGACCACGCCGGGTACGCCGGGGGTATCGGCAAACCACGCCGATTCACAGTAGAGGTTGCCGCGCACGTCCTCTTTGTCGGCAAGGATGGCCGCCAGCGACGCCGAATTGGTGTCGATGATGTGGCCATCCAGGGTCAGCAGGTTCTGGTGCTGGAAACTGGATTCGAACAGCGCCTGCAGCCGGCTTTCGCTACGGTGCAGCGCCGAGGTCCGCTCATCGACCTGGCGTTCCAGGGATTCGTTGCTGGCTTTCAGCAGCGACTGCGCGTGTTTGAGCTCGCTGATGTCGCGTGCCATGGCGTAATAGCCCAGTACCGCGCCATCCGGCGCCAGCTCGGGTACGCAGTCCACCTGTGCGTGGCGGGGCGTACCGTCGCTGCGCAGCGAGAGCAGGTCGAAGCTCACCTTTTCGCCGAGCAGGACCCGCTCCAGGTGCTGCTGGATGCTGTTGAAGGTCTCCTCGCCGACGACCTCGCGGGTATGTCGGCCGATCAGGCTCTCCGGCGTACGGCCGTGCCACTCGACATAGGCGTTGTTGGCGAAGCGATAACGATGGTCGTGACCGAAGTAGGCGATCAGCGCCGGCAGCGAATCGGTGATCAGCCGCAGCCGCTGGTGGCTGTCCTGCAGCTCGGCCTCGACGCGCTGCAGCCGGCGGCGCTCCTGCGCTTCACCGATGGCCCTGAGCACGGCATCGGGCAGGCGCTGCAGCCGTGACTTGACCACATAATCGCGTGCACCGCGCTTGAGCGCCTGCACCGCGAGTTCTTCGGTGAGCGTGCCGGAGACGAAGATGAAGGGAATCCCGGGGGCGATCTCGCTGGCCAGGGCGAGCGCGGCGTCGCCATCGAAGCCCGGCAGCACGTGGTCGGCCAGGATCACATCGAACGCGTTGGCGGTCAGGGCATCGAGCATGCCCTGGTGCGACCAGGTGCGCTCGGCGGTGAACGGCACTCCGGCGCGTTCCAGCTGCGCGGTGATCAGTTCTGCATCAAGTGCGCTGTCTTCGACCATCAGGATCCTGATGGCCTTTGCTGTGGCAGCCTCAGCCATCGTGTCTACTCTTCCCGCCGAACAGGGTGCCGTGCGGTGGCGGCTGGTTGGTGATGCCCCAGAACATGCCCAGGCCCTGGATCGCTTCAAGGAACTCCTTGAAGTCCACCGGCTTGACCACGAAGGCGTTGACGCCCAGTTCGTAGCTGCGGATCAGGTCCTGCTCTTCGCGCGAGGAGGTCAGCATCACCACCGGGGTACTGCTGAGCGCACGGTCGGTACGGATTTCCCTGAGCACTTCCAGGCCATTGAGCTTGGGCAGCTTCAGGTCCAGCAGCACGACCACCGGACCACCGTGCATGGCCCCTTCATAACGTCCCTGGCAGCGGAGATACTCCAGCGCTTCCACGCCGTCGCGCACATGGGTGACGTCATTGAGCAGCTGGCAGCGCGCCAGCGCGGCCATGGTCAATTCGGCATCTTTCGGGTTGTCTTCTACGAGCAGGATCGGTCGCAGATCTCTCATAGGTGGTCTCCAGTAACAAAGGGAATGGTGAAGAAGAAGGTCGCGCCGGCGCCGACCCGGCCGTCTGCCCAGGTCCGGCCGCCATGGCGGGTGATGATGCGGTGCACGTTGGCCAGGCCGATGCCGGTGCCTTCGTACTCATCGACGTGGTGAAGCCGCTGGAACACGCCGAACAGCTTGTCCACGTAGCGCATGTCGAATCCGCAGCCGTTGTCTTTCACGAAGAAGACGTCCTCCGTGTCATTGCGTTCATGCCCGACTTCGATGCATGGCGCGGGCGTGTCGCGGGTGAACTTGATCGCGTTGGCCAGCAGGTTCTGCCAGACCAGCCGCAGCATGCCGGGGTCGGCCTGCACCTTGGGCAGGCCTGCGATCTGCCAGTCGATCGCGCGCCCGGTGTACTCCATGTCGAGCTTGTGGCGTACGTCTTCCACCAGGGCGGTCATGTCCATGGCGATCTGGCCCATCGTCGAGCGGCCCATCTGCGAGAAGCTGAGCAGGTCATCCACCAGCGTCCCCGCCGATTTTGCCGATTCCACGATGGTGTCGAGAAATCTCTTTTCTGAATCGTTCAATCTTTCGCCAGCGGAAGACCACAGCAGCTCCGAGTACCCGACGATGTGCCGGAACGGGGCGCGCAGGTCGTGGCTCACCGAATACGAGAACGCTTCGAGTTCCTTGTTGCTGCGCAACAGCTGTTCGTTCAACGCGGCCATCTCTTCGGCCTTGCGCAGCACGATGTCCACGATGGCCGTGCGCAGTTCCAGCGAGGCATCGCGGTCCACGTCGTTCCACGGCAGCGACTGTTGGCGCACGGTCTGCTTCCAGCCCTCGAAGGAGGTGCGTGGCGACAGTGGCTGGCCGGTGTCTTCCTTGCGTGGATCGCCGCCCCAGCGCACGGTGCGGACCACTTCGGGCCGGAACCAGATCACGAAGCTGTCGTGAATCTGCGAAATGGATATGGCCAGCACGCCGCTGGCCACGCCGGCAAAGGCCCCGGCCTCCTTCCAGTCCAGCGGCAGCGTGTCGGTGCAGAAGATGTCGCCGTCGATCTGCTGCGCGGTCAGCCATTGCACCAGTTGCATCACCTCGCGCTGGCTGGGGCATTCGCCATGCAGGATGCATTCCCCGCGATGCACGATCGCCGCACCGGTCGACTGGGTCAGGGCCAGCAGGCTGCGCTGGTCGCGGCCGAGTGCGGCCATGAAGTCGGCATCACCGGCCATCCGCCCGAGCAGCCGGACCTGGATCGCGCGGCGTGCGATGCGCTCTTCGACCAGCACCGCGCGCTGCTTCACTGCGATCTGCAGCGAGAGGATCTGGCCGATGAACTCGCAGGCGGTGCGCACGTGGTAGGGCACCCGGCACGCGCGCTGGTTGTGGCAGGAGATCAGGCCCCACAGTTCACCTTCGGACAGCACCGAAACCGACATCGAGGCGCCGGTGCCCATGTTGCGCATGTACTGCAGGTGGACCGGGGAGACACTGCGCAGCATCGCCGGGCCGAGATCGACGGGCGGCGCATCGGCGCAGGCCGGCGCCCGCACCAGCGGCACCGGCGTGTAATGGCTGTCGGCGATCAGCCGGACGCGGTTCTGCCGGTACAGGTCGCGCGCCTGCGCCGGGATATCCGATTCCGGGAAGCGCAGGTCGAGGTAGGAGGGCAGTACGTCGTTGCGGTCTTCGGCCACCACCGCGCCGTTCCAGTCCTTGTCGAACTGGTAGATCATCGTGCGATCGAAGCCGGTCAGCTCGCGGATGTGCGCGGCGGCGATCTCGCACAGCGCCTGCGTGGTGGGCGCGCGTTCGATCGCGGCCATGAAGCGGCGGATCGAGGGATACAGGTCTTCCAGCGAGCCCGGTTCGCCCGGCACCGGTGCCTCCAGTTCGATGATGACGTCATCACCGATCCGGTGGGCCACGGTGTGGTGGTTGCCTGCGGTGCCGATCGGGTGCGCGCCGAGGAAATGCGAGGCGCCCTCCTGCAACGCCGCCAGGACCGGCCTGCACTGGGCCAGCGTGCCGGCCAGGACCTGGTCCAGCGACTGGCCCAGCGGGTCGCCGAAGCGTTCCAGCAGCGACGGCTCGGCGACGGCGCGGGCCGTGACCGTCAATGTCATGTGATCGAGGACCAGGATCAATCCGTACGGCTGGATCGCACCGGGGGTGCGGATCGGCTCACGCGCGCAGCTGGACAGATCCAAGGCGCTTGCGCCGGAATTCCTCGAGGACATTCATTGACTCCTGATCTTTACCGGTACCGGCCATCGCCCGAAGGGTACGGCGCCGCCTGATGACCAGGAGCACACACCGTCCCTGCGACGCGGTGTGCCACAGTTCCCTTATTTTTGCATAGGCGCACGCCTTGATCTGTGAGGATGCGACGGCGTTCCTTGCGCTTTGCGTGGACCGGTCCCAGTGGCGCTGCAGAGGGGCGGGACCGTTGCCGCTGCCGCCCACATCGAAGACCATGGTGGCCTCACGCGCCCGCTGGCCGGGTGCACCACCGCATGCGGGCGGAGCCGCGACAGCACCGCGTGCCGATAGAGGAGGGAACCCATCATGAAGCCACGGGAAGGTATCCAGGTGTCGGTCTACACGCGCTGGCATCAGCTGGCGGTGCCGCTGGCCTTCGTGCTGGCGGCAGCCAGTTTCATGTTCATCGTGCTCAATCGCGGCCCGGTGGGCGTTGCGATCGTGGTTGCGCTGCTCTGCCTGGTGCTGCCGCCGATGCTGGCCTTCCAGGGGTTCCCCACCCGCAACGAAGTCATGGTGATGCCCGATGGCTTGATGTTCTCGAGACGCGACGCGGTGCCCTTCGATGAGTTGTCCAGCTGGGAGACCGATGATTATCTCAAACTGGTGCGGCCCGGGCGCTCGACACTGATGGTGAGTGCGGCGGACCTGCAGAGCCGCGATCGCCTGCTGCGCGAATTCGAGCACGCGCTGGCGACCTGGCAGCGGCAGCAGCCCGCAGTGAGCGAGCCGATCCGCCGCACCTACTTCTACGGCTCCGCGCGTGCCGCGGCCGTCGGTGCGGTGATCATCGGGCTGGGAGCACTGTGCATCGTCATGGCACTGCGGCTGCGCGAGCCGTCCATCGAGCTGGCGGTGGTCGGCGCACTCGGTGGACTGGCGGGGGTGATCCTGCTGCTCGGGCGGCGGGTCTGAGCCGAAGCACGCGTCCACACCGTCTTGTTTTCAGCGTCTCGCGTATTTCACGACCTGAAGCGCAGCCTGCCGATGCGAGCTGCATCCGCAGCGCATGAAAAGGAGTGCCATACGCTATGAATACCCGAGGCGATTACGCCCACCCCGAGCCCGTCGCTGCGGCGACCGTGGCCGTGGTCACCCCACCGCCGGTGGTGGATCTTCCGCGCGAGAGCGCCGTGTCATGGGGCGCCATCCTGGCCGGTGCCATCGCCGCCGCCGCGCTCTCGCTGATCCTGGTGATCCTCGGCGTGGGCCTGGGCCTGTCGTCGGTCTCGCCGTGGTCATTCGAAGGCGTGACGGCCGAGACCTTCGGTTGGTCGAGCATCGCCTGGCTGACCTTTACCGCCATTGCAGCGTCCGGACTGGGGGGTTATCTCGCCGGCCGGCTGCGCACGAAGTGGAGCAATCTGCATGGTGATGAAGCCTACTTCCGCGATACTGCGCATGGTTTCGTGTCGTGGGCGGTTGCCACGCTGCTGACCGCCGCGCTGTTGACTTCTGCGATCGGCGGCATCCTCGGCGCTGGCGCGAAGGTGGCCGGTGCCACCGCGGGCGCCGCAGCCTCGACCGCAGGCGGTATCGCCGCGGCCGGTGCAGGGTCGGCTGCGATGGGCAGCGATCAGGGTGATGTGCAGTATTGGGTGGATTCGCTGTTCCGTGCCAACCCGAGCGCCACGCAGCCCGCGCCGCCGACAAGCCCGGTCGATGCAGCAGCACCGCCTGCGCCGCCCGCCAACGGCGCACCGCCGCCGCGCCCGGTGGCGGGCGCAGAGCGTCGTCCGGACAGTCGTGAGGTGCGTAGCGAAGTGAACCGCATCATCGTCAACAGCCTCAGGTCCGACACCATGGACCCGGCCGATACGCAGTACCTGGGTCAGCTGGTGGCGGCACAGACCGGCATGAGCCAGGCCGAAGCGCAGGCCCGCGTGACCGATGTGCAGACCCGCCTGCGTGCGGCGCTGGACACGGCCAAGCAGCAGGCCAAGCAGGCGGCCGACGATGCCCGCAAGGCAACGGCGTACGCCGCGCTGTGGCTGTTCATCACGCTGCTGATCGGCGCCTTCATCGCCAGCCTGAGTGCCACCTGGGGCGGCCGCCGCCGCGACCTGTGATCCTCACCACCGCAAGGGAGACAACATCATGAAATACATTCTGCTGTGGATGCTCGGCATTCCGATTCCGCTGCTGCTGCTGTTCGCGCTGTTGCGCTGACCGTTCCCCATCAGGCCGCCTTCGGGCGGCCTGATGCGTTGTGTCGCGCCGTTGCATCGCGCATCGCGCGGTGCCATGACGCCGCTGGATGAATCAGTCAGGGACGTGCAGATCGTCTTCACATCATCAGCATCCCGACTCATGCCCAATCTTCCTGAATTCATTTAAGCTTTGATGATTGCGGCCCCCATTCATTTCAGTGATGGGACGCCCGTCCTCCGGCTGTTCCCCTTTCTTCCAGGACCCTTTCCATGGCGGCTTTGCAGCAGCGCACGATCGATCTCATCCGCAGCCACCAGGAGCCCCTGCTTGCCGCATGGGCCGGCAATCTGTCCGGTTCCAGCCAGGCCCACGACGGCCGGCTTTCCTCGCGTGAGCAGGACATCCAGGTGCGCGAATTCTGGCGCTTGTTCCTGGACGCGCTGTCGCCGTCGGACGTCAGCTCCGTCACACGCACCGAGTGGCAGGACATCCGGCGCTTCCTCGAGGAACTCTCCCGCGAGCGCGTCCTGAAGGGGTTCAACTCTTCGGAGACCGCCAGTTTCATTTTCTCGCTCAAGCGACCGCTGTTCGAATTGATCCAGCAGGGCTACGCGGATGATCCGGCCCGGTTGGGCGACCAGCTGTGGGCGATCTCCGAGCTGATCGACCAGTTGGGCCTGTACACGGTGAGCGTGTTCCAGAAAACCCGCGAAGACGTGATCCAGCGCCAGCAGGAAGAAATGCTGGAGTTGTCCACGCCGGTGGTGAAGCTGTGGGAGGGCGTGCTGGCGCTGCCGATGATCGGCACGCTGGATTCGCAGCGGACCCAGGTGGTGATGGAGTCGCTGCTGCAGCGCATCGTGGATACCGGTTCTGAAATCGCCATCATCGATATCACCGGTGTGCCGACCGTGGACACGCTGGTGGCCCAGCATCTGCTGAAGACCGTCACCGCGATCCGGCTGATGGGCGCCGACGCGATCATCAGTGGCGTACGGCCGCAGATCGCGCAGACCATCGTGCACCTGGGGCTGGACCTGCAGGGCATCGTGACCAAGGCCAACCTGGCCGACGCACTGGCGCTGGCGCTCAAGCGTACCGGCCAGACCGTGACCCGGACTGCCCGCTGAGATGGAGCGCATCCCGATCCTGCAGATGGGCGATCTGCTGCTGGTGACCATCCAGGTGGACATGCATGACCAGCTCGCGCTGACCCTGCAGGACGACCTGACCGAGAAGATCCGCAGTACCTCCGCGCGCGGTGTGCTGATCGACATTTCCGCCCTGGACATCGTTGATTCGTTCATCGGCCGCATGATCTCCACTATTTCGTCGCTGGCGCGGATCATGGATGCCACCACGGTGGTGGTCGGCATGCAGCCGGCGGTGGCGATCACGCTGGTGGAACTCGGCCTCACCCTCAGCGGCGTGCGCACCGCACTCAATGTGGAGCGCGGCATGCAGCTGCTGCAGCGCACCGACGAAGACGAAGCGTCCTCATGAGTGCCTCCAGTGGTTCGTTGCCGATCCGCATCGAGCAGGATGTCGTGCTGGCCCGCCAGGCTGCGCGCCAGGTGTGCGTCGCCTGCAAGCTGCGCCTGATCGATCAGACCAAGCTGGTCACCGCGGCCAGTGAGCTGGCACGCAATGCCGTGATCTACGGCGGCGGCGGCACGATGGACTGGAACGTGGTCGAGAACGGGATGCGCAGGGGGGTGCGGTTGGTCTTCGCCGACAATGGCCCCGGCATTCCGGATGTCGCCCAGGCGCTCACCGATGGCTGGTCGTCCGGCTCCGGCATGGGCCTGGGGTTGTCCGGTTCGCGTCGGCTGGTGGATGAATTCGAACTGGAGAGTGCGCCGGGACAGGGCACCCGCATCACGATCACCAAATGGAGCTGAACTTCGCCGGCCAGGTAACGCGGGTCGTGGTGGTCGAAGAAACCTCACAGGTCGGACAGGCACGGCGCGAAGCGCTGGCGCTGGCCGATCTTGTCGGCCTGGATGAAATGGATGCCGGTCGCGCGGCGTTGGTGGCGACCGAGATGGCGACCAATGTGCTCAAACATGGGCGCGGTGGCCGCATGTACCTGTCCGTGGTCTGTGGCCGCGGTGGCACTGGCGTGGAGCTCTGCACCGTGGACGCCGGCCCGGGATTCTCCCTGGCCGAGTGTCTTCCCGACGGGTATTCGACCGGCGGTACCCAGGGCCTCGGGCTTGGGGCGATCCAGCGCCAGGCCAGCGTGCTCGATGCCTGGTCCGATGCCAAGGGCGCGGTGGTGGTGGCGCGGATCTACGCCAGTCGCGCGCCGCGCGATATCGACGTGGCTTACGGCGCACTGCGCCTGCCCATGCGCCACGAGCTGGCCTGCGGCGATGCCTGGCACCTCCGCGCGGATGCACGGACCGTATCGGTCACGGTGATCGATGGGCTCGGACATGGACTTCCCGCCGCCGACGCTGCGCGCGCCGGCGTGGACGCGATGGCACGCGCTGCCGCGGCGGGGGCACCGGCGTTGATCGGGGTGTTGCATGCCGGCATGTCGGGTACCCGTGGCGGTGCAGCGGCGGTGGCCTGCGTGGAGGTGGCCACGGGCCAGGTGGAGTTCGCCGGTATCGGCAATATCGCCGCCAGCCTGTGCGAGCCCACCGGCTCGCGCGGGTTGGCCTCGCACCCGGGGATCGTCGGCGTGCAGTACCGCAAGGCACAACCATTTCATTTTCACGCGGCGGCAGGCACGCTGCTGGTCATGCACAGCGATGGACTACAGGCGCGTTGGAGCCTGCGTGACTACCCCGGCCTGTTCCACCGCCACCCGGCGTTGATCGTGGCGGTGCTGCAGCGTGATTTCGATCGTGGCCGGGATGACGCCGGCATTGTTGCCCTGCGTCTTGGAGATCTGCATTGAGCGTCACCCCCCACGATGAGGAACTGCAGCGGCTGCGCCTGGAGGCTGATGCGCTGCGTGCCGAGCTGGATGAAACCAACCAGGGTGTGCTTGCGCTGTATGCCGAGCTGGATCAGCAGGCCGAGCAGCTGCGCGAGGTCTCCGAACTGAAGAGCCGGTTCCTGTCGTACATGAGCCACGAGTTCCGCACACCGCTGGGCTCGATCCTGAGCATGACGCGGCTGCTGGAAGACGGCATGGACGGTCCGCTGACCCCGGAGCAGCGCCGCCAGGTGCGCTTCATCAGTGCGTCGACCAGCGAACTGCGCGAGATGGTGGACGACCTGCTGGACCTGGCCAAGATCGAGGCCGGGCGGATCACCATTTCGCCGGCCTGGTTCGACCTGATGGACCTGTTCTCGGCCCTGCGCGGCATGTTCCGTCCGCTGGTGGAAGGTAACCAGGTGGACCTGGTGTTCGAAGATCCGCCGGTCATGCCGTTGCTGTATACCGACGACAAGAAGCTGGCGCAGATCCTGCGCAACTTCATTTCCAACGCACTGAAATTCACCCCCAACGGTCAGGTGGTGGTCTCGACCCGGTTGGAAGGTGAGAACGCCGTCCGCTTCAACGTGCGCGATACCGGCATTGGCATTCCCGCCGAACTGCAGTCGACCCTGTTCGAGGATTTCGTGCAGGTGGATACGCCGCTGCAGAAGCGCCTGCGCGGGACCGGGCTGGGGTTGTCGCTGTGCAAGCGCTTCGCCGGGCTGCTCGGCGGGCATGTCGGGGTCGAGAGTGAACTCGGTACCGGCTCGAATTTCTATGTGGTGCTGCCGCTGACCCTGGCCACGGAGGCCACGCATGCCGATTCCTGATCGCATCCTGGTGGTGGATGACAACGTGGCGACCCGTTACGCGGTGCGCCGCGTTCTCGAGCACCACGGGTTCCATGTGGCAGAGGCGGGCACCGGCGGTGAGGGCCTTGAACGGTTGGCCGAGCACGACTTCGGCGCGTTGGTGCTCGACGTCAATCTGCCGGACATGAGTGGCTTCGATGTGGTCCGCCAACTGCGCGAGATCCCGCGGCTGCAGTTGTTGCCGGTGGTGCACGTCTCGGCCGCGTCGATCGCCACCGGTGACATGATCACCGGCCTCAACGCGGGTGCGGATGCCTATCTGATCCATCCGGTGGATCCGGATGTGCTGCTGGCCACGCTGCGCAGCCTGCTGCGTGCCCGTCGGGCCGAAGAGGCGCTGCGTGAGACCGAGGCGCGCTTCCGCGAAATCTTCCGCCATATCAATGCGCCCATCGCGGTGCTGGATGCCGACCTCAACGCGCACGATGCCAACGATGCGTTCACCCGTCTGCTCGGCCAGCAGATCGGCCCCGGCCAACTCGATCAGCTGCTGCAGGACCAAACCGCCCCACTGAGCGCCTTGAAAGTCGCCCTGGCCGAAGGCGAGCGCTGGCAGGGCACCTTCAGCCTTCGCGTCGGTGGTGCGATCCGAATGACCGAGTGGCGGGTGACCCCGTACCAGGCGTCCGGGCAGGGGCTGGTGCTGATCGAAGACACCACCGAGCACCATGCGCGCGCCAACGAGCAGCGCCAGGAGCTGGAAAGCGCCACGTCTGAACTCGCCTTCCAGATCGCCGAGCGCGAGCGCACCGAAATCGAGCTGATGCAGGCCCAGAAGATGGATGCGCTCGGCCAGCTCACCGGCGGCATTGCGCACGATTTCAACAACCTGCTCACCACGATCATCTCCGGGCTGGACATGATCGAGATCGCAGCGTCCAGCGGTAAATGGGACAAGGCGTCGCGCTACGTCGAGATCGCCACCGGCTCGGCACACCGTGCAGCGGCGCTGACGCAGCGCATGCTGGCGTTCGCCCGCAAACAACCGCTGGACCCGCAGACCTTCGACGTCGTCGCGCGGGTGCGTTCGCTGGAAGACATGCTGCAGCGTTCGATCGGGGAGAACATCGAGCTGGAGCTGGAACTGGGCCTGGAACCGCTGATCGCGGTCGCCGACCCGAACCAGTTCGAGAACGTGATCCTCAACCTGGTCATCAACGCCCGCGACGCGCTGGCCGGCCAGGGCCTGATCCGCATCCGCGCCGGGCGCGTGCAGATCGAGCGTGACCACGAGCTGGCCCCCGGCCGCTATGTCACCGTGACCGTGCTCGACAACGGCGTCGGCATCCCCGCCGAGCTGCTGACCAAGGTGTTCGAGCCGTTCTTCACCACCAAGCCGCAGGGCGAGGGCACCGGGCTGGGCTTGTCGATGACGTACGGGTTCGCGCGTCAGTCCGGTGGCAGCGCACGCATCGCCAGTGAGCGCGGCGAGGGCACGGAAATCGAGCTGCTGCTGCCGGAGGGCCAGCTCCAGCCGATCGCCCAGCCATCGAGCCCTTCGCAGCTGCCCCGTGGCAGCGCCGAACGCATCCTGCTGGTCGACGATACCGATTCGGTGCGGATGATGGTCCGGGAGATGCTGGTCGAAGCCGGCTACCAGGTGGTGGAAGCCATCAACGCGCAGCAGGCGTTGCTGGAACTGCATTCGGACCGCGAACTGGACCTGCTGCTGTCCGACGTCGGCCTGCCGGGCATGAACGGCCGCGAGCTGGCCGATGCGGCCCGGGCCCTGCGGCCGCATCTGCCGGTGCTGTTCGTCACCGGCTATACCGAGAGCGCGGCGGTCCGTAACGAATTCCTCGGGCAGGGCATGTCGCTGCTGCCCAAGCCGTTCAGCGTCAATGAGCTGCTGCGGGGCGTGCGGCAGATGTTCAACCCCGGCTGACGGCCGCCACGCCGCGGCATGGGTACAATCCCCCGACGCCTCCGGGGGAAACGACCATGTCGCCAGCCGCAATCGGCCCAGCCGCCCGCGCACTGGCGGAGCATGAGTGCAGGGACATCGCCGAGGCGCTGTTGCCCCGACCCGATGTCCACGATGCCGTGCATCGTGCGCGCAAGACCATCCGCCGCCTTCGCGCGCTGCTCGCCCTGCTGGACAACAGCCCCCTTGAGACAGACCCGGTCGACGCCGCACTGCGCCGCCTCGGGCAGGGGCTGTCGGCATTGCGCGATGCCCATGTGGTGGTGGAGACCTGCCAGCGCCTGGCCGCGCGGCAGCCCGCCCTGCCGTGGGCGGAGGTATGCCGTCGGCTGACGGTACGCCGCGACGCACGCCTCGCCGAGGCACTCGCGCGCGACCCGGCGTTTGCACGTCGCCAGACGGCACTGGTACGTATCGCGCGTGACCTCCAGGCGCAGCCCTGGGACTCGCTGAGAGCGCGCGACATCCGCAAGGGATTGGCCCGCAGTGAGCGGCGCACGGCCAAGGCGGAGAAGCGTGCCGCACGCAGCCGCGATACCGAGGATCTGCACCGCTGGCGCCGCCGGGTGCGTCGCCTGCGCATGCAGTTGGACGCACTGCCAACGCTGGACAGCGCGCTGGCCGCTTCGCTCAAGCGCCGCAGTCCTGGCCGACAGGCGCGGGCGCTGCACTCGCTGGGCGATCAGCTCGGCGAGCAGCAGGATCTGCGGATGGTGCGCAACCTGGTGCGGGTGATGCCAGGTGTGGGTGACCGCCGGGCACTGCTTGCGCAGATCGATGCCGGGATGGCCGCCGCGCTGGAGTGAGCAATGGGCGCGCCGCTCAGGCCCCCGCGAAGGTACGCATGCCCGGGTGTCCCCCCACCTTCGGCGGCTTGTACTCGCAGCGCGGATAGCCCGAGCACGACTGGAACGCGCCATACGGCCCGGTGCGCGGCACCATCACGCCCACCTTGCAGGCCGGGCAGGCTTGCTCGTGAATGGTCTCACCCGCCATGGAGGTGACGCGCACCGCACCGTCGTTGACCAGCTCGGTGAGGAAGGCCGAGCGTCGCCCCTGCACGGTGAACATCGCCACCGAGCGGCGCGCACGCGTCAGTGCGACGTAGAACAGGCGGCGTTCCTCGCCCAGCGGATACGCATCGCTGTCCGGCATCGCCAGCGCGAGCACGGGATCGTCGGCGCGGGTATTGGGGAAGCGCCGGTCCAGCATGCCGGGCAGGATCACGTAGTCCGCCTCGGTGCCTTTGGAGCGGTGTGCGGTGAGGAAGCTGACCTCCATGTGCTGCCCATGACGCGCCCGCCAGGTGGCCGGCAACATCGCGCGGTCGGCGTTGTAGCGGCCGAGCACGAACACCGTGACCTTGCCATCGCGGCCGGGCGGTACCTGGCCGGACAACAGCTGCTGGTGCAGCCGCTCCAGATACTGCTCGACCGCGCCGGCCAGCCGGTCGCGCGAGGCCACCTGGAAAGCCTGCAGCACCGCGCCGTGCGCCGGCGTGACCGAATGGACCTGCTTCGGAAGCTGCGCTGGATTGCGTGACACGAAGGCACTGGATACATCGCACAGCGCCTGCGGGCAGCGGAAGGTCTGTTCGAGCTTGAGCACCTGGCCTTGGCCGAACCAGTCCACGAAGCCGGTCATCACGGACACGTCCGCGCCGGCAAAGCGGTTGATCGACTGCCAGTCGTCACCGACCGCGAACAGATGTCTGCCCGGTGCCTGTACCAGCGCCCGGCACAACCGCGCACGGGCGCGCGAGGCATCCTGGAATTCGTCGGCCATCACCAGATCGAAGGGAGCGACGTAGCGCCCCTGTTCCAGGTGCTCGGCGGCCTGGTTGAGCATGTCTTCGAAATCGATCCCGCCCTCGGCGACCAGCGCGTCGTCCCAGCCGTCCAGGATGGGAACGATCAGCGCGAGGAAGAGGCGGTAGCGGTGCTTGAAGTGATCGTCGGGCAGGCGGCGCAGCCGCTCGACCATGTCCTCCACGTGCAGGCCGTTGCTCTTGGCGTGGCTGATGAAGGTGCGCACCAGGCCGATCAGGTCGGTGTCCGGCATCGGCGTGGCGCCGCCCTCGGGCAGTTCGCGGTCGGGATTCGGGTCGAGTTCGATACCGCGATGCGACAAGGCCTCGCCCAGCCGCATGAACAGTTCGCCGGTGCGCAACTGCAGCGGGGTGGTCTCGATGCGCTCGACGCCGCGGCGGGTGCCGGGTTCGCCACTGGGCTGCGCGGGCGCCCGGTCGTATCCCTCCGGGGCAAGGTGATCGTGATACAGCGCAACGCCGGGATAGTAGAAATCCGGGCGATACTGGCGGTACGCATCGGTCGCAGCATCGAATGCGTCGTGACTTGCGTAGGTGTACTCCACGCCGTTGTAGAACAGCCAGTCGGCGATCACGCACGCTTCGATGCTGCGCACGCGTTCGCCGCGCAGGGTGCGCACGTAGCCCTGGCCATCCTTGTCCCACTCCTCGGCGTCCAGCGATCCACCGATGACGGGCAGGTCGCGGCCGAACACCAGCCGGAACATGTCCCACTGGGTACGGAACTGCAACGAGCGGTCCTTGAGCTGGTCGATGATCTCGGCCAGTCGATGGAAGCCCTGCGTAGCATCCACCGCCCAGTCCGGTACCAGCGGCATCCGCCCGGTGGCCTGCGCGATGATGTGCCGGCCCAGCGCATGGAACGTGCGCGCTTCCACCCGCACCTCACCCAGACCGAGGCGCTGGAACGCGCGGTCCGCTCGCGCCTGCAACTCGGTGGCGGCGTCCTTGTTGAAGGCGAGCATGACGATGCGCTCGGGCGCGACCAGGCCGCGTTCGATGGCATACGCGGCCTTGGCAACCATCGTCGAGGTCTTGCCCGAGCCGGCTGCGGCCACCACCTGGACGCGGTTGTCGAAGCAGATCACCGCACGGGCCTGCTCATCGGTGAGTGGCCGGCTTTCGACGCGGTCCAGCAAGGCACGGCTGGCGACCCGTTCGCGCGCCTGGTGGGCCTCGTTGCGGCGCGCCCACATCGTTGGCCAGTCGGCCAGCCACAGCATCAGCGCTTCTTCGATCGCGGCCGGGTCGCCGTCGAGCTGACTGCGCAGTCCTGCGTCGTCGAACACCGCCCACAGCGCGTCTTCATCGAGTGGCAGGGCCGGTCGCGCCTGCAGCAGCGCCTGTTGCTGCTCGTGGGTCAGCCACAGGGATTCCTCGTCCGCCAGGTCGGTGACGGCCTGCACCTGTGTCAACCAGTGCTGGATGGCCGTGTGGGACTGCTGGAACAGGGTGACCTGGTCGCGCTGGCATTGTTCGCCGCGCCGCTCGCGCAGGGCCGACACCAGCAAGCGCGCGGAGGCGGTGGACAGGCCGCCGAGCGTCAGCGGAGCATCGTCGCCGCAGTGCAGGGTGAGTCGGGCCCATGGCAGGCGCAGGTGCACCTGCAGTGCGTCGAGCGGCGCGTGGTACCGATGGCCATCAACGGTCAGGACCAGCCGGTCGTCTTCCAGGCGCAGGCGCCAGTGCGGCGATCGCGTGAGGCGTTGACCCCAGTCGCTTGGGGCCCATTCGTACGTCATCGGTGTTTCCAGGTGCGGCCCTCGTTGCGGCCGTGGCCGGAACTGCATGGGTGGCGCGGTTTGATCGGATGCCCATGATAGGGGAAATAAAAAAAATCCCCGCCTGGGCGGGGATTCGGATCGAGCGAGGGTTCAAGCGGTGCGCTTACTGCTGCAGCACCGGCACGCTGCGCGAGCGGCGGTCCACCAGCATCGCCACGCACCACAGCAGCAGGCCGCCCAGCGCGGTGGCGGCGCCGACGTAGCCGGTCACCGCCGGGCTGAAGCCGGCGCCGATCGCCATGCCGCCGAACCACGGGCCCAGCGCGTTGGCCGTATTGAACGCGGCATGGTTGGAGGCGGCCGCCAGCGTCTGCGCCTCGCCGGCCACGTCCATCAGGCGGGTCTGCAGCACGGCGGCGAGGGCGCCCATGGTGCCGACGGCAATGATCATCGGGAACACGCTCCACACCGACTGCGCGGCCAGCGGGAAGGCCAGCAGCACCAGGATCGACCAGACCAGCACGACGGCGGCGGCACGGAACTGGAAGCGGTCCACCAGCCAGCCACCGGCCACGTTGCCGATGATCGCACCGATGCCGAAGATGCCCACGGCCAGCGGCATCCACGATTCGGCAAGGCCGGTGACCTGCACCAGGGTCGGCGCAAGATAGGTGAACACGCAGAACATACCGGCGAAGCCGACCGAACCGATCGCCAATGCCAGCCACACCTGGGTGCGGTTGAAGGCGCGCAGCTCGCGCATCGGCGAGGTGCGCACTTCGTCCGGATCCGGCAGCAGGAAGCGCGCGATCATCACCACCGTGGCGATCGCCAGCACGCTCACCAGCGCAAACGCGGTGCGCCAGCTGAACTGTTGGCCGAGCCAGGTGGTGAGTGGGTTGCCGACCAGGATCGCCACGGAGAGGCCGAGCAGCACCTTGGACACCGCCGCGCCACGCTGGGCTGGCGGGCTGATCGCGGCGGCGACCAGCATCGCGACACCGAAGTAGGCGCCATGTGGCAGGCCGGCGACGAAGCGCGCGAGCAGCATCGTGCCGTAATTGGGGGCCAGCGCACTGGCCAGGTTGCCGATGGCATAGAAGCCCATCAGCGCCAGCAACAGCTTGCGGCGCGCGAAGCCGGCGCCAGCGAAGGCCAGCACCGGGGCGCCGACCACCACGCCGATGGCGTATGCACTGATCAGGTGGCCCACCTGGGTTTCGCTGATCGACAGCCCGCGGCTGATTTCCAGCATCAGCCCCATGCTGGCGAACTCACTGGTGCCGATGGCAAAGCCGCCCAGCGACAAGGCCAGCAGGATCAGGGTGCGCTCGCGCGGCGAAAGCCGGGCGGCCAGGGGGACGGAAGAGGAGCTCATGCAGGCGGCGGCGTCGAACGGGGAAGCGCGGCATTGTACTGCTGCGACGCAGCATTAATCAGCGGGGCGCATGGAACGCTGGATCTGCCTGGTGCGTCGTGGAGCATGGAGGGGCGCCCGCGCGCGCCTGAAGCCCCCGCTGCGCCTGACGATCGTCGCCTTTCACGGATACGGTCCCACTCTGAATGGCTGGGGTTCGGGGCCCATCGGCGGAATGCGGTCCCCATGCACGCGGGTGAGAATCTCATTGGTCCTGCGCTGTTCGGCCAGGATCTGCCGGAGCAGGCCCTTGATGCCGAAGATGGCAAAGGGAACGAAGATCCACAGCAGCCCCAGCAGGGCCCAGACGATCCCGACCACCATTGAAGCACCTTGCCCTGTGGCACCCATACCGTCACGTCCTTGTGGTTGAGAAGTTGTGCATCCGCCGCCGGCGCATGGGATCCGCCATGCGGCGATCGCGAGCGACGTGTAGATGATAGCGGCCGCCATCCGAGTTCGGGAGCCGGGCACGTAGTGGCGATCGGCTCCTCCAGGCCAGAGTGAAAGCGCGCGATCTATCACGGCCAGTCTCGCGCATTCATGCGACAATTTCGCTTCAAAGCCACTCCTTCGATGGCTCCGCGATGCCCCAGAGGTTGTGATGTCTTCCAGTCCCGGCTTTCCGGCCCTCATCGGTTTTGATCTGCCCGGGCCGCAGGAGGGAGCGACGTCCCCGCGGGTGATTGTCACCGCGCTGCTGGATGACGCCCCGCGCAATGACTGGATGCGCATCCTGCACCGTCTGGCGTGGCCATCGCTGCGGCGGGATCACGGTGTCGAGCAGATCCGCCTGGTGGGGCAGGGTATCCATTTCGTGGGTGCGATCGCCGATGCGCGGGCGTTGTCGGCCGCGGTCCGCGGCCTGTTCAACGAGGTCAACGCGAAGGTGCTCGACCGTCGCCTTGCCGCCATGGAGCACCCGCTGGACGAAGGTGGTCCGGGCACCGCGCCCGAGCCGTTGCTGGCCAGCTCCACGGATCCGCGCCTGGACGATGTGGCGGCCCTGCTCTCGATGCCGGCAGTGCCGGGCATGCTGGAACTGGCCAGTGCGATGACCGGCATGCGCTTCGTCGCGGTGGCGCGCGTCACCGCCGATCGCTGGACTGCCTGCGCCGTCCATGACCGTCTTGATTTCGGTCTGCGCCCGGGCGACGACCTGGTGCTGGAAACCACCATCTGCGATGAGATCCGCGAGCATCGACATCTGGTGCAGTTCGACCAGGCCAGCATCCATCCGGCGTTCTCCAGCCATCCCACGCCGGCGTTGTATGGGTTCGAGAGCTACATCTCGGTACCGGTGTTCCGTCGCGATGGCGGCTTCCACGGCACACTGTGCGCACTGGATCCGAACCCTTCCAAGCTCGATGCCGCCACGGTGAAGGGTTTCGAGGTGCTGGCCGGCGTGATCGGCGCGCACCTGGACATCCAGGACGCGCCCTCCGAGGGCGGACAGGCAGCGATGAGCATGGCCGAGGCCCTCGCGGTGCTGTCGCGCCAGGTCGATGCACTTGATGCAGCGGCCCTGCCGGAGCAGTTCCGCGCCGTCACCGCGCAGTTGCGTGCCCTCGTGGGCATGCAACAGACCGGGGTGCGCTGACGGCTGGGCATGCCGGCGGGGCCGTCGTCCCAGTCGCCGGACTCGCGTCTCAGCCGCCGGATTCGACCCGCGCAAAGCGGGCCCGCCACTGCCCCTCCACCTCGACCTGTGCCACGAACATCTCGAACGGGCGCACCCACAGGCCGACATCCGAATCCAGCGGCTGGTACAGCACCATCGGCGCCAGCGTTTCGCTGTGGCGGACAACGCCGATCACCTCGTAATTGCCGCCCTTGAAGTGGCGGTAGTGACCGAGCGGCAGGGTGGGTAGTGGAGCGAGATCGGACATGGCGACGATGTAGAAGGGGGGCGGCTCATTATCGCCCCTGCGCGCGGCGACGACCGCCGTCGGCGGCGTGCCTCGGGACGATCAGAGCGGCGCGACCGGTGACTGCAGCAACGTCACCAGCTGGCGCAGGCGATACGGCTTGGGCAGGAACTCGACATGGTCCGGCAGCGGCGGCAACTGCGAGCGCGCATAGCCGGAGGCCAGGATCATGCGCGCATTGGGCAGCACATCGGCCACGTGCTCGCTGAGCTCCACGCCGCTCATGCCGTTGGGCATGCTGATATCGCTGAACACCACGTCGAAACCACCCGGGTCCTGGATCAGCCGCAGCGCGGCCGGGCCGTCGTCGGCCGTGTGGATCTCGATGCCGAAGTCCCGCAACGCCTGGCCGATCAGTTCACGCAGGTCCTGCTGGTCTTCGACCATCAATACGCGTAGGGGCTCAGACATGCTCGACTTCCTCAATGACAGGTAACAACAGACGGACGGTGGTGCCCCGTCCCGGGGCGGTTTGTACATCGACGAAGCCGTCGCACTGCGACACGAAGCCGAATACCTGGCTCAGGCCGAGGCCGCTGCCTTTGCCGACTTCCTTGGTGGTGAAGAACGGCTCGCTGGCGCGCTCGGCGATGTCCGGGGGCATGCCGTCGCCCTCATCGGTCACCGCGATCGCGACATAGTGGCGGCGCATGGGCTGGGATAGATCCGGAGCCAGTCGCTGTTCGACCTCGGCGGTGATCGTGACCGTGCCGCCCTGCGGCATCGCTTCGCCACTGTTGAGCACCAGATTCAACACGGCGCTGTGCAACTGTACGCCATCGGTGACGATCGGGGGCAGTTCCGAGGTCAATTTCAGCTGCACGTCGATGCCGGCCGGGCAGGCCCGGCGCAGCACGGGCAGAGCATCGAGCAGGAACTCCTGCACGATCACCGGCTCACGTACCAAGGTCTGATCGGCGGAAAAGGCCAGCAGCTGCCGGGTCAGCAGCGAACCGCGGTCGGCGGCGGCCTGGGCCAGGTCCACCAGCTCCTGGGTCCGCCCATCGGCGCCGGGGCGCAGGGCGATCAGGTCCAGGGCATTGCCGATGGTGGTCAGCAGATTGTTGAATTCATGGGCCAGGCCACGGGTCAGGCGCCCGACGTTGTCCAGTTGCCGCTGCTGCACATGTGCGCGCTGCGCATCCTGCAGCAGGCGCTGGGCCTGGTAGCGCTCGGTGACGTCCTGGGTGACCTTGACGAAACCGAGCAGGTGGCCGTCTTCGCGGACGGGCTCGATCACTTCGCCGGCACGGAAGCGCTCGCCATTGCAGCGCACCCGCCAGCCTTCGCCAACGAAGCGCCCGTGGTCGCGGGCATAGGCCAGGGCTTGCTGCGGCACGCCCAGTTGCTGGTCTTCAGGGGTGTAGAACAGGCCGACGTACTTGCCGATCACCGCCTCGGCGGTATAGCCCTTGACCCGTTCACAACCGCGGTTCCAGCTGCAGATGCTGCCCTGCGTATCGAGCAGATAGATCGCATGATCGCTCACGTTGTCGATCAACAGCTTCAGCTGCCGACTTTCGTCGGCAAGCGGTGCAACGCTGGATACGGCCTGGACCACGACGGTTATCGACTCCCCCGATAAGGGACCGAACCGTAGGGGCGATGGTGTGAAGAAAGTGTCAAGAACGTGCTGGAACAGGCTGACTTCTGCCGCTTAACACCCGTTTACTGCATCGGGTACCATCAGCCCCCTTTTGAGCTGGAACACGGCATGAATTCTGCGCCCACCTCCCGTGACCGTTGGATCTGGCTTGCGTCGGCCGCCTTGATGGCGGCTACGCTGGGCACGGAGATGGTGGTGCCGCTGGGCTATGCGGTCTGGCTGACCTACTTCATGGCAGTAGGCATCACGCTGTTCCAGCGCCGGATGGAAGTGCCGCTGCTGGTGGCGATCGGGTCCTGCATCCTGCTTGCGGTGGGCTACAACGTGGCGCCGGCGAGCAGCAACTCGGCCTTTTCGTTCGTCAACCGCAGCATCGGCGGCATTGCCTTCCTGGTGATGGCGTTGACGGTAATGAAGGCCATTGGCGCCCGCCGCGAAGCCGCCGATTCGCTGTGGCTGCAGGAAGGCGAGAACGCGGTAAGCACCAGCCTGCGTGGCGATCCGACCCCGCGCGAGCTGGCCGACGAGGCCATGCGCGCGCTGTGCGCGCAGCTCAATGCCGACGTAGGCGCGATGTACCGCCTGCAGGGCGAGCGCCTGGTGCTGGTCGGTGGCGCGGCGCTGCCGGCGCAGCTGCCCGAGACCTTGCCCGTGCACGCCGGGCAGTGGGGCGAGATCATCCGGCAGGCGCGCCCGCGCCGGCTGGAGGACAACGAGAGCCCGCTGGAAATCGATACCCCGCTGGGCCGCACCACGGTCCACCAGCGCCTGCTGGGTCCGGTCACCGCCGATGGCGTGGTGGTCGGTGTGATCGAACTGGGCCGTGCCGGCGCGTCGCCCGCGCGTGGCCTGGAGTTGGCCCTGCTGCTGCAGTGCGCCGAGCCGATCGGCATCGCCCTGCGGGCCTCGCTGCTCAATGCGCAGCTGGTGGAACTGCTGGAAGAAACCCAGCGCCAGAGCGAAGAGCTGCAGGCGCAGCAGGAAGAGCTGCGGGTGGCCAACGAGGAGCTGGAAGAACAGAGCCGCAGCCTGCTGCATTCCCAGGCCAACCTGGAGCAGCAGCAGGCCGAGCTGGAGCAGACCAATGTGCAGCTTGAAGAGCGCACCCATGAGTTGGAGTCGCGCCAGCAGGCACTGCTGCTGGCGCAGGCGCAGCTGGTCCAGAACAGCAACGAGCTGGAAGCCAGTTCGCGCTACAAATCCGAATTCCTGGCCAACATGTCCCACGAGCTGCGTACGCCGCTCAACAGCGCGCTGATCCTGGCCAAGCTGCTGGCCGACAACAAGGACGGCACGCTGACCGCAGAGCAGGTGAAGTACGCCCAGGCGATCCACTCGTCCAACAACGATCTGCTGTCGTTGATCAACGACATCCTCGACCTGTCGCGGATCGAAGCCGGGCATGTGGAGCTGGTCGAGGAGAACCTCGCCGTCTCCAGCGTACTGCAGCGCTTGAAGGAAACCTTCGAGCCGATGGCGGTGCAGAAGGGCTTGAGCCTGGAGATCAGCGCCGCGCCGGATGCACCGACCCAGCTGCTGGCCGACAGCCAGCGCCTGCAGCAGATCCTCAAGAACCTGCTCGCCAATGCGGTCAAGTTCACCGAGCACGGCTGCGTGTCGCTGAAGGTGCGCAGTGCCGGGGCAGGGCGGATCCAGTTCGCCGTCTCCGATACCGGTATCGGCATCCCGGAAGAGCAGACCGCGGTCATCTTCGAGGCCTTCCGCCAGGCTGACGGCAGCACTCGCCGCCGCTACGGTGGCACCGGCCTGGGGCTGTCGATCTCGCGCGATCTGGCGGCCCGGATGGGCGGCAGCATCAGCGTCTCCAGCGAGCCCGGCCGGGGCAGCTGCTTCACGCTCGAGCTGCCGCTGCTGGCCGGTGGCGGCACCGGCAATGCCCAGCAGATCGTGCATGACGTCCGTCCCGCCGCGGTCGCCGCACCGGCAGCGCCCACTGCCTCGGCACTGGGACGCGCGCATGCCGGGCCCACGCCGGCACCGGCGCCGGAAAAGGTCATGGATGATCGCGGCCGCCGCAGCCGTGCCGGCCGGATGATCCTGGTGGTCGAGGACGACACTGCCTTCGCCAGTGCGCTGGTCTCGATGGCGCACGAGCTGGATTTCGACTGCGTGGTCGCCGGCACTGCCGAGGAAGCCTTGAGCCTGGCCGCCGAACTGCGCCCGAACGGCATCCTGCTGGACATCGGCCTGCCCGATGTCTCCGGCTTGAGCGTGCTGGAGCGCCTCAAGCGCGACCCGGCCACGCGGCATATCCCGGTGCATGTGGTGTCCGGGCTGGAGCGCTCGCAGGTAGCGATGGAGCTGGGCGCGATCGGCTATGTGATCAAGCCGGCCACGCGCGAGCGCCTGGTCGGGGCGATCCAGCAGCTGGAGGCGACCAGCCAGCGCGACATGCGCCGGCTGCTGATCGTTGAGGACGACAGCGAGCTGCGTTCGAACCTGCAACTGCTGCTCGGCCGCGACCAGCTCGAAATCACCGCGGTTGGCACCATCACCGAGGCGATGGCCGAACTGGCCGGCTCCACCTTCGATTGCATGGTCACCGACCTGGCGCTGCCGGACGGTACCGGCTACGACCTGCTCGAGCGCATGGCTGGCAATGACGCGGTCGCGTTCCCGCCGGTGATCGTCTACACCGGGCGCGCGCTGACCCGCGATGAAGAACAGCGCCTGCGCCGCTATTCCAAGAGCATCATCATCAAGGGCGCACGCTCGCCCGAGCGCCTGCTCGATGAGGTCACCCTGTTCCTGCACAGCGTCGAGGCCTCGCTGCCGACCGACCAGCAGCGCCTGCTGCGCGAGGCGCGTCGCCGCGACGCGGTGCTTGATGGCCGCACCGTGCTGCTGGCCGAGGACGACGTGCGCAACATCTTCGCGCTGTCCAGCGTGCTGGAACCGCTTGGCGTCACCCTGGAGATTGCCCGCAACGGCCGCGAGGCGCTGGAGAAGCTGCGCCCGGAGATCGACCTGGTGCTGATGGACATCATGATGCCGGAGATGGATGGACTGACCGCCATGCGCGAGATCCGCGCGGACAACCGCTGGCGCGACCTGCCGATCATCGCGCTCACCGCCAAGGCGATGCCCGATGACCGCGAGCACTGCCTGCAGGCCGGTGCCAACGATTACATCGCCAAACCGATCGACGTGGACAAGCTGGTCTCGCTGTGCCGCGTGTGGTGCTCGCGCCGATGAATGAAACGGAGCTGTTCGACCTGGAGCTGAAGGTGTTGCTGGAGGCGGTCTACCAGCGTTACCACTACGACTTCCGCGACTATGCGCTGGCGTCGCTGCGGCGGCGCATGCGCCATGCCATGTCGCGCTTCGACTGCTCGACCATGGGCGCGCTGCAGCACCGCCTGCTGCACGAGCCGGAGACCTTCGCCCAGGCGATGCAGTACTTCACCGTGCAGGTCTCGGAGATGTTCCGGGACCCGCCGTACTTCCGGGTGCTGCGCGAGCACGCCGTGCCGGTGCTGCGCACCTATCCCTCGATCAAACTGTGGATCGCCGGCTGCAGTACCGGCGAAGAAGTATGGTCGCTGGCGATCCTGCTGCACGAAGAAGGCCTGCTCGACCGGGCGATCATCTACGCCACCGACATCAATCCCGAGGCACTGCAGGCGGCCGAGTCCGGTGCCTTCGCGCTGGACCGGCTGGCGCAGTTCAGCCGCAATTACCTGGCTGCCGGTGGCACCGGCTCGCTCTCGGATTACTACAGCAGCGGCTATGGCAGCGTGGTGTTCGACCGCCGCCTCAAGCGCAACATCGTGTTCGCCGACCACAGTCTGGCCACCGATACCGTGTTCTCCGAAGTGCACCTGGTGTCCTGCCGCAACGTGCTGATCTACTTCCAGCGGCCGCTGCAGGACCGCGCCATCGGCCTGTTCCATGAAGCCCTGGTCCATCGTGGGTTCCTCGGCCTGGGCAGCAAGGAGTCGCTGCAGTTCGGCGCGCACGCGGAGCTGTTCGAGGCCTGTGCGCGCGACCAGCGCCTGTACCGGAAGCTGGCCTGATGAATGCCGCCTCGCAACGCAGCCGGTTCGACCTGGTGGTCATCGGCGCATCGGCCGGTGGCGTCAGTGCGCTGCAGGCCCTGCTGTCGGCGCTGCCGGCAACGCTGGCATTGCCGGTGCTGGTGGTGCTGCACCTGCCACGCGACCGGCCCAGCCGCATCGCCGATCTGCTCGATGCCGGCTGCCCGCTGCCGGTGCGCGAAGCCGAGGACAAACAGCCGCTTCAGGCCGGCACCGTGACCTTCGCGCCGCCGGATTACCACCTGCTGGTGGAGGACCGGGACACGCTGGCACTGTCGGTCGATCCGCCGGTGCTGTTCTCGCGCCCGGCGATCGACCCTCTGTTCGAAAGCGCCGCCGATGTGTTCGGTGACGGCGTGCTGGCGATCCTGCTGACCGGCGCCAGCAGCGATGGCAGTGACGGTGTCGCTGCGGTCCGCCACGCCGGGGGCGACGCCTGGATCCAATGCCCTGAGGAGGCTTATTCCTCGATGATGCCCGCGTCCGCCCTGGCGCATGCCGGCGCCGACGCGGTGCTCCCGCTCACCTCCATCTGCACGCGTATGAAAGGTCTTACCCGATGAACCTGATCGAGCCCGCCGGGTCGACTGCCACCTCCGACAGCGTGAAGCTGCTGATCGTCGATGACATCCCGCAGAATCTGGTCGCGATGGAAGCGTTGCTGCGCCGTCCCGGCCTGGAAATCCTGTGCGCGCTCTCCGGCGCCGAAGCACTCGAACTGCTGCTGGAGCATGAAGTCGCGCTGGCCCTGCTGGACGTGCACATGCCGGAGATCGATGGCTTCTCGCTGGCCGAACTGATGCGCGGTTCACAGCGCAGCCGCGATGTGCCGATCATTTTCCTGACCGCCTCGCCGAACGATCCCGTGCGCGCCTTCAAGGGCTATGAATCCGGCGCGGTGGATTTCCTGCACAAGCCGATCGAGCCGCAGGTGATCATGAGCAAGGTCAACGTGTTCATCGAGCTTTACCAGCAGAAGCAGTTGCTCAAGGCACGCAACGAGGCTCTGGAGCATGCGCTCAAGCTCAACGAGACGATGATGGCGGTGCTGACCCACGACCTGCGCACGCCGCTGGCCTCGATCCTGCTGTGCGCGGACAAGCTGTCGCTGGACCTGCCCGAAGACAGTCAGGTCCAGCGCACCCTGGGCCACCTGGAAAGCAGTGCGCAGCGCATGGCGCGGATGGTCGAGCAGTTGCTGGATTTTTCCAGGATCCGTACCGGCGGCCTGCGCCTGCACAGTACCGACTGCGATCTGGCAGAGCTGGCCGCCACGGTGGTGGCCGAGATCGGCCGCGCGCATCCGCAGGCGACCATCGAGCTGCAGGTGCAGGGCGATGCCCAGCTGCAGGGCGACCCGGATCGCCTGGCGCAGCTGTTGTCCAACCTGGTCGGCAACGCCGTGCTGCATGGCGGCGACGCGCCGGTGGTGGTGCGCGTGGAGGGCGAGCGCGGCGCGCCGCTGCGGTTGCAGGTGCGCAATGCCGGGCAGATTCCCGACGCATTGCTGCCGCGGCTGTTCGAGCCGTTCAAGGCCAGTTTCCACGACAGCCGTGGCCTGGGGCTGGGGTTGTTCATCGCCAGCGAGTTCGCGCGTGCGCATGGTGGCAGGCTGGTGGCCGCCAACCAGGACGGCACGGTGCTGTTCGAGACCGCCCTGCAGCGTCGGCCGCGCTGAGGCAGCGTCCGCCACGACGGTGCAGTCCCCCCGTCGGGGCTGCCCGCCCCGGGCGGGGGAGTCGCAAACCCCCGTGAGGTAAACTGTTCCAGCGCCGCAGCCCTTCGCCACCGGCCCTTGCTGGAGCCATCATGCCGTCCTCGACCCGTAAAGCCACTTCGCCCCTGATCGATGCCCAGGTGCATGTCGAGGGCTTCGTGCAGGTGCGCGAAGCGCGCCGGTCCGAACTGGTCGAAGACTACGTGGAGCTGATCGCGGACCTGATCGCCGATGGCCGCGAGGCCCGCCAGGTGGATATCGCCACCCGGCTCGGGGTGGCGCAGCCGACCGTGGCCAAGGCGCTCAAGCGCCTGGTCAAGGAGGGCTGGGCGATCCAGCGCCCGTACCGCGGGGTGTTCCTGACCCCGGCCGGCGAGCAGCTGGCGGTGGAGATGCGCGCCCGCCACCAGACCGTGGAGCAGTTCCTGCTGGCGCTGGGCGTGGACGCCGATTCGGCGCGTCGCGATGCCGAAGGAATCGAGCACCATGTCAGCGAGGCCACCCTGGCCGCGTTCGAGGCGTTCGTGCGAAAGGCCAACGGCCATGGTTGAGCGCCTCGCACCGCCGCCTCCGCTGGGCGTTCCGGTGCACGACCAGGACGAACACTGGATGCGCCACGCACTGGGGTTGGCCGAGCGTGCCGAGCGCGAGTTCAACGAGATCCCGGTTGGCGCGGTGCTGGTCGGTGCCGATGGCACTGTCCTCGGGGAAGGCTGGAACCTCAACATCGCCGACCACGACCCCAGCGCGCACGCCGAGATCGTCGCGATGCGGCAGGCGGGCAGGGCGATCACCAACCACCGGCTGCTCGGCAGTACGCTGTACGTGACGCTGGAGCCGTGCGCGATGTGTGCCATGGCGATCGTGCACGCCCGGGTGGCGCGGCTGGTGTACGCGGCCACCGACCCCAAGACCGGTGCCTGCGGCAGCGTGTTCGACCTGATCGGTGACCCGCGCCACAACCATCGCGTGGAAATCCACGGCGGCGTACTGGCCAAAGACGCCAGCACCCGGCTGACCAACTACTTCCGCGCCAAGCGCGGCAAGCCGCCGCTGCTGCTGGAATGACGCCGCGGCAGCGACGGGGCCGTGACCCGTTGGCGGTATCATGGGCGCCTCATCCATCCCGGTCGCCGCGCAAGCGGCGGCCCAGCACAAGGCGAACACATGGCGGACAACGGCGCAGAAGGCGAGCGACTGATCTGGATCGATCTGGAAATGACCGGTCTGGACACCGACAACGATGCCATCATCGAGATCGCCACGGTGGTCACCGATGCGCAGTTGAACGTGCTGGCCGAAGGTCCGGAATTCGCCATCCATCACCCGGTGGAGCGGCTCGAGGCCATGGACGAATGGAACCGCAACCAGCATCGCCGGTCCGGCCTGTGGCAGCGCGTGGTCGAGAGCACGGTGAGCCTCGGCCAGGCCGAAGCGCAGACCATCGCGTTCCTGCAGCAGTGGATCAAGGCGGGAGCCTCGCCGATGTGCGGCAATTCGATCTGCCAGGACCGTCGCTTCCTGCACCGTGAAATGCCGCGGCTGGAGAAGTACTTCCACTACCGCAACCTGGATGTGTCCACGATCAAGGAACTGGCCAAGCGCTGGGCCCCGGGCGTGGCCGCCGGCGTTGGCAAGACCGCCAGCCATACGGCGCTGAGCGACGTACACGATTCCATCGACGAGCTGCGCCATTACCGCCAGTTCATGGGCGCGCTGTCGGGCCTGCCGGCCTGACCCGGACGCCGGGCGTGGCTCGGCAATCCGGCCTGCACCCCAGCGTTCAGCCACTGGCAGGCGAGGCCACAAGCGGTGAACATCGGCGGCGTTATGATCGCGGCCATGAACGCCATCACCTCGCCGCAACCGCCGCCACTGCACTCCTCGATCCTGCCGACCTCGCAGGATTGGCGTGACCTGCAGCGTGCGGTGGAGCTGCTGGAATCGCCCACGCTGACCGCCAAGATGGCGAACCTGATCGGCTCGCCGCTGGAGTTCGCGGTCAAGCGCTTGCCCGGGTCGGTGTCCCGCCGCATCCACGGTGCGGTCGAAGCAGCACTGTTCAAATCCGCCCAGGCGGCGTTGTGGAGCATGGACAACACACCGGGCAAGGCCGCATCCACGCGTTGGCACAAGCTGGCGGCCGCCACGTCCGGTGCGGTCGGCGGCGCGTTCGGCTTCACCACGCTGTTCATCGAGCTGCCGGTCTCGACCACGATCATGATGCGCTCGGTGGCCGATGTCGCCCGCAGCGAAGGCTTCGACCTGCGCGAGATGAGCACCCGGCACGCCTGCCTGGAGGTGTTCGCGCTGGGCGGCAACTCCGGCAAGGACGATGCCAGCGAGACCGGCTATTACATCACCCGCGGTTTCACCGCCGAGGTGATGCGTCACCTCTCGGCCGAGCTGGCCGGGCGCGCGGTCGGCGGCAGCCCGGTGATGATCGGCCTGACCCCGAAAGAAGCCGGCAAGTGGCTGGCCAAGATCGTGGAGAAGGTGGCGGCGCGCTTCGGCGTGGTGGTCACCGAGAAGTTCGCCGCGCAGGCCGTGCCGATCGTCGGCGCGGTGGCTGGCGCCACCCTCAACACCATGTTCACCGACTACTACCAGGACGTGGCGCGCGGGCACTTCATCGTGCGTCGGCTGGAGCGTACCTACGGCTACGAAACGGTACGGGCCGCCTATTCGATGCTGGCGGCCGAGCGCGGCTGAGCGATCGTTGCATCGGCGGCACAACTGTTTTGCCGCCGCAGGCCTGTTGGGCTGGCCGCCCTGTCCCCATCCTTGTCGTCATCACCGCTGCGGCGGTTCCCCCGATCAAGGATTGCCATGCTGTTCTCCCCCTATACCCGTGGCGCACTGACGCTGCCCAACCGTATCGTGATGCCGCCGATGACCCGCTCGCGGGCCGGCGAGGGCAACGTTGCCACGCCCTTGATGGCCGACTACTACGCCCAGCGCGCCTCGGCCGGCCTGATCGTCAGCGAAGGCACCCAGATCAGCCAGCAGGGCCAGGGCTATGCCTGGACCCCGGGCATCCATGACGAAGCCCAGGTCGCCGGCTGGCGCGCCGTCACGGATGCGGTACACGCTGCCGGCGGCCGCATCGTCGCCCAGCTCTGGCATGTCGGCCGGGTCTCGCACGTCGCCCTGCAGCCGGGGGGCGCGGCACCGGTGTCCTCCTCGGCGCTGCTGGCCGAGGGCGTCAAGGTATTCGTCGATCCCGAAGGCCGGGGCCCGCAGAGCGGGGTCGGCGAGATGGTACAGCACTCGATGCCGCGCGCCCTGGGGACCGATGAGATCGCCGGGATCGTGCGCGACTACGCGGCGGCCGCGCGCAATGCAATCGCGGCGGGCTTCGATGGCATCGAACTGCACGGGGCCAACGGGTATCTGATCAACCAGTTCATCGATTCCCAGGCCAACCAGCGCACCGATGGCTATGGTGGCTCGCTGCAGAACCGCCTGCGCTTCCTGCGCGAGGTGACCGAAGCGGTGGCCGCGGAGATCGGTGCCGAGCGCGTCGGCGTGCGTCTGGCGCCGCTGACCACGCTGCAGGGCGCGGTGGATGACACCCCGCAGGCGACCTACCTGGCCGCGGCGCATCTGCTGGACGAGATCGGCGTGGGGTATCTGCACATCGCCGAAGCCGACTGGGAGGATGCCCCGGTGATGCCGGTGGCCTTCAAGGAAGCGCTGCGCATGCTCTACCGCGGCACCCTGATCTACGCCGGCAAGTACACGGTGGAACGTGCGGAAGAGGCCCTGGCCAAGGGCTGGGCCGACCTGATCGCCTTCGGTCGCCCCTTCATCGCCAACCCGGACCTGCCCGAGCGCCTGCAGCAGGGCCTGCCGTTGAACCCGCCGGACAAGGCGACGTTCTTCGGCGGCGGCGCGGAGGGGTTCACCGATTACCCGGTGGCGGAAACCGCCGAGGCCTGAACGCGCACCGCGTAGAGCCGACCGTTGGTCGGCTGCTCTCCCGCGATCCAGGGTGGGTAGAGCTGACCGTTGGTCAGCTGCTCTTCAATCCGACGGCGTGTATACGTCATCCGCCGTGCGATGCGCGGCAGCCGACCAACGGTCGGCTCTACCAAAGGCACACAAAACAAAACCCCGCTTGCGCGGGGTTTTGTTCTTCATCCCAGGGCCGGAACGATCAACCCTTGGCCTTGAGCTTGGCCAGGCGCAGCCAGGTGTCGACCACGGTGTCCGGGTTCAGCGACACCGACTCGATGCCTTCCTGCATCAGCCATTCGGCCAGGTCCGGGTGATCGGACGGGCCCTGGCCGCAGATGCCCACGTACTTGCCCTTGGCGCGCGCGGACTTGATCGCCATCGACAGCAGCTTCTTCACCGCCGGGTTCCGCTCGTCGAACAGGTGCGCGACGATCGAGGAATCGCGATCCAGGCCCAGGGTCAGCTGGGTCAGGTCGTTGGAGCCGATCGAGAAGCCGTCGAAGATCTCCAGGAACTCATCGGCGAGCAGTGCGTTGGACGGCACTTCGCACATCATGATGATCTTCAGGCCGTTTTCGCCCTGCTTGAGGCCGTTCTGTTCCAGCACCTCGACCACCTTGCGGCCTTCTTCCAGGGTGCGCACGAACGGGATCATGACCCACAGGTTGTCCAGGCCCATCTCGTTGCGCACGCGCAGCACGGCCTTGCACTCCAGTGCGAAGGCGGCCGAGAAGCTCGGGTCGACGTAACGGCTGGCGCCGCGGAAGCCGATCATCGGGTTCTCTTCGTGCGGCTCGTAGTTGCTGCCGCCGATCAGGTTGGCGTACTCGTTGGACTTGAAGTCCGACAGGCGCACGATCACCGGGTTCGGGGCGACCGAAGCGGTCAGGGTGGCGATGCCTTCGGCCAGGCGGCCGACATAGAAGCTGACCGGATCCGCATAGCCGGCGATCTTCTCGTCGATCTTCTTCTTGGTCGCCGCATCCTGGCGGTCGTATTCCAGCAGCGCGTTCGGGTGGATGCCGATGTGGCTGGCGATGATCATTTCCAGGCGGGCCAGGCCGATGCCGGCGTTCGGCAGCTGGCCGAAGTCGAAGGCACGTTCCGGGTTGGCCACGTTCATCATGATCTTCAGCGGCGCCGGCGGCATGTTGCCCAGGTCCGTGGTGGTGCGCTCGAACTCAAGGATGCCGTCGTAGATGAAGCCGGTGTCACCCTCGGCGCAGCTGACGGTCACTTGCTGGCCGTCCTGGATCAGCTGGGTCGCGTTGCCCGAGCCGACCACGGCCGGCACGCCCAGTTCACGCGCGATGATCGCCGCGTGGCAGGTACGGCCGCCACGGTTGGTCACGATGGCCGAGGCGCGCTTCATCACCGGCTCCCAATCGGGGTCGGTCATGTCGGCGATCAGCACATCGCCTGGCTGCACGCGGGCCATGTCGTCCAGCGACTTCACCACGCGGGCGGTGCCGGCGCCGATCTTGGCACCCACGGCGCGGCCTTCGGCCAGCACTTTGCCGTCCTTCTGGCTCAGCGCGAAGCGTTCGATCTGGGTGGCATGGCCACGCGACTTCACGGTTTCCGGGCGCGCCTGCACGATGAACAGCTTGCCGCTGACGCCGTCCTTGGCCCACTCGATATCCATCGGGCGGCCGTAATGCTTTTCGATGACCAGCGCCTGCTTGGACAGTTCCTGCACGTCCTCATCGCTGATCGAGAAGGTGTTGCGCAGCTCGGCCGGCGTGTCTTCGATGCGCACGCGCTCACCGGGGACATCCGAATAAACCATGCGGATCGCCTTGCTGCCCAGCGAACGGCGCAGGATCGCCGGCTTGCCGGCCGTCAGGGTGGGCTTGTAGACGTAGAACTCGTCCGGGTTGACCGCACCCTGCACGACCATTTCGCCCAGGCCGAACGAAGAGGTGACGAACACCACGTCGCGGAAGCCGGACTCGGTGTCCAGGGTGAACAGCACGCCGGAGGAACCCACGCCCGAGCGCACCATCAGCTGCACGCCGGCCGACAGGAACACGTCCTCGTGCTTGAAGCCGTGGTGGACGCGGTAGGCGATCGCGCGGTCGTTGTACAGCGAGGCGAACACTTCCTTGACCTTGTGCACGACATCGTCGGCGCCGGTCACGTTGAGGAAGGTTTCCTGCTGGCCGGCGAAGGACGCATCGGGCAGGTCTTCGGCAGTGGCCGAGGAGCGCACGGCCACCGCGACATCGCCGCCGCCGTTTTCGCTGCACAGCTTCGCGTAGGCGGTGCGGATGTCCTGGTCCAGCGCCGGGTGGAGCGGGGCATCGATCACCCAGCCGCGGATCTCCTTGCCGGCCAGGGTCAGGGCACTGACATCTTCCACGTCCAGCGTGGCCAGCTTGTCGAAGATGCGCTTGGACAGATCGTTGTGGGCGATGAAGTCCTTGAAGGCTTCAGAGGTGGTTGCGTAACCGCCGGGGACAGACACCCCCAGACCGGCCAGATTGCCGATCATTTCGCCAAGCGACGAATTCTTGCCGCCTACGCGGGCCAGATCGGCCAGGCGCAGTTCGTGCAACCACAGGATGTTCTCGTTCAAGCGCGATGCTCCGTTTGGCCATCGCCCGAGGCGGGCTGGATGGCCACGTCCGTAGGAAGAAGCCGATATGATGCCGGGCAGACCGCTGTCGGCACAAGCTTGTATCGACGGCCTTTTTAAGCTTCAGAGGGGGTAAAAGGCGCATGTCGACGATCCGTCCGGTGTTCTACGTGTCCGATGGAACCGGTATCACCGCTGAAACCATTGGGCATAGCCTCCTGACCCAGTTCTCCGGGTTCAGCTTCATCACCGATCGAATGTCGTTCATCGATGATCCGGAAAAAGCGCGGGAAGCCTGTGAAAGGATCCGTGCAGCGGGCGAGCGGTACCAGGTCCGGCCGATCGTGGTCAGTTCCTGCGTGGACAGCGGGCTGAGCATCATCCTGGCCGAAAGTGGCGGGTTGATGCTGGACGTGTTCGCCCCCTTCATCGAGCCGCTGGAGCGGGAACTGGCGGTCAACCGGCATTCCCGGGTCGGCCAGGCCCACGGCATGGTCGACTTCGAAACCTACCATCGGCGCATCAACGCGATGAATTTCGCGTTGACCCATGATGACGGCATTGCCATCAATTACGACGACGCCGACGTGATCCTGGTGGCCGTGTCCCGGGCCGGCAAGACCCCGACCTGCATCTACCTGGCCCTGCATTACGGGGTCCGCGCGGCCAACTACCCGTTGACCGACGAGGACCTGGAGCAGGACCGCCTGCCGCCGCGGCTGCGCCCGTACCGCAAAAAGCTGTTTGGTCTGACCATCGATCCGGATCGCCTGCAGCAGATCCGCCAGGAGCGCCGCCCCAATTCGCGCTACGCGAACCTGGAGACCTGCCGCCGCGAGGTCGCCGCCGCCGAGACCATGTTCCGGATGGAGCGGATCCCGACCCTGAGCACCACCCATACCTCGATCGAGGAGATTTCGAGCAAAGTGCTGGGCACGCTGGGGTTGCAGCGCGAGATGTATTGATTCGGCGCGCCCCCTTGAACAAGAAGGGGGCGCTTCCTTCGTCCGGGGCCGGGACTACCCTGCGTCCGTGAACCGGTGGCGGGCGGCCCCTTTGGCCGGGGCGCTGCCGCCCCCACGTTGGGAGATCAACGTGTAGGATCGACCCATGGCCCAGGCATCGCCCCGTATCGAACGCATCCCCCGGCTCAGCCGCCTGAGCTGGCTGATGGGCCTGTATGCCGAAAACTACCAGCACCTGGTCCGCCTGTTCGCCCCCTCGGAACTGGTGCCGGGCAGCTACGTGTCTTCGATCGGCGATGGGCTGGATGTGCGCCTGGATGTCATCGAGTGCCACCGTTACACGGTCGAACTGCGCCTGACCTACGACTTCGCCGATCCGGTCACCGGGCAGCCGGATCCTTCGGCCTATGTGCGCCTGTACCGCGATGCCCGCCAGGCCGAGACCACCCATTGCTACGTCGGCCGCCGCTGGCAGGACGTGATGGGCATGTACCCGCCGCCGGCCGAGCTGATCAGCCACCGCATGCGGATGAACACCTTCCTCGGCAAATGGCTGGAATACCTGGCCGAACGCGGCCATGGGGTGGCCACGCTGCGCCGCGATGGCGCGGTGGCGGCGCCGGCCGACGCGCGCCGCACCAGTCTGGTGCCCTGAGCCGTCCGCGGAAGGATCACGCATAATCGGGGTCTGTGTTCCCGAGCGTGTGCGAAATGCCCTATACCCCCATCGTGGCCACCCTGGGCTACGTGCTGTCCGCCGACGGCAAGCAAGTGCTGATGATCCACCGCAACGCCCGCCCCGGCGACCTGCACCTGGGCAAGTACAACGGGCTGGGCGGCAAGATGGAGCGCGATGAAGACGCCGCTGCCTGCATGCGTCGCGAAATCCGCGAAGAGGCCGGCATCGAGTGCGGCACCATGCGCCTGCGTGGCACGATCAGCTGGCCGGGCTTCGGCAAGAACGGCGAGGACTGGTTCGGCTTCGTGTTCGTCATCGATGACTTCACCGGCACCCCGCTGACCTCCAATCCGGAGGGCACGCTGGAGTGGGTGGACGTGGACAGGATCGACAGCCTGCCGCTGTGGGAAGGGGATCGAAGCTTCCTGCCGCTGGTTTTCGACGACGAGCCACGCGCTTTCCACGGCGTGATGCCTTACCGCGATGGCGCCATGCAGTCGTGGAGTTACACCCGGCTGTAATCGAGCCTAGCGGCACTGGGCGAGCAACAGGTGGAAGTGCTTGCTCACCTCGCGCCCATCGTTGCTGCGCCCGGTTTCGTGATGGGCACGCCAGGCCTGCACGCTCAATCCGGCACTGCGCAGGGCCTGCTCGACCTCGGCCAGCTCAGGCAGGTGGAAGTGCACGGCGAACGGGAGGCTGCGCATGAACGCGGCATCGCCGAAGGCCAGGCAGAGCCGGCCGCCGGGGCGGAGCACGCGCGCCAGCTCGGCGAACGGAACCTTCAGTTCGTCCCAGAAGTACACCGTGTTCACCGCCAGCGCCGCATCGATGCAGTCCGAATCCAGCGCCAGGGCATGGGCGTCGCCGAGGCGGACGTCGGCACGGTCCTGCAGCCCGTGCTCGGCCAGCAGCGCATTGCCTGCATCCACCATCGCGGTCGAGACTTCGATGCCGACGTACTGGCTGCCGGGTGCACGCAGCAGCTCTGGCGCGAACGCGGCATTGCCGGGGCCGATCTCCAGGACCTGTTCGCCAGCGCTGACCGACAGCAGCGTCAGCGCGGCCCGGTTGAGGTCGCCGTTGCTGCGGTTCATCGATTGGGCCACCGCACGTGCGTGGGGGCCGTGGGGGTTGCGCAACTGAGCGGCCAGATCGTCGGGGGAAAGCACGCGCAAGACTCCTGTCGGTGGGCGGCAGGACCTGGCGGCGGCGGAGTCCATCCACCAGCTTAGCCGACTGGAGCGCACCATGGGCGCGGTCGACAAGCGCGATCGAGCCGCGACGATGAAGATCGGTGATCAACAAATCACCATCGTCGCGTCTATTGAGACTGAGTTGTCCACAGGGGGTGTGGATGACTCGTGGGCAAGTTTGTGGATAAGCCGCGTCGGCCCCCGCCGGTACTCGCTGTCAAGATGGGTGGCCAAAAATTCACCGCAGGTCGTCCTGACGTGAACGGCGCGGCAAGGCCGGGTACGGTGGCGTAGGGTGGGCTGTCCGGGTGCGGGCCGCTCGCGGTACTCTCTTGCGATTGCCGCCACCCGATCTTTCATGAAACGTCATTTCTCGATGTTGCGCGAGTTCCACCTGGCCGACTGGTTCACCCTGGCCAACGCGTTCTGCGGCACCGGGGCGGTCTTCGCCGCCATGCGTTACCTGCAGGACGGCGAGCGCAGCTATCTGCTGTTCGGCATGGCGCTGATCCCGCTGGCCTTCATCTTCGATGCGCTTGACGGCCGCATCGCACGCTGGCGCAAGTCCAGCTCCACCCTGGGCCGTGAGCTGGATTCGCTGTCGGACATCATTTCCTTCGGCGTCGCTCCGGCCGCGCTGGCCTATGCCTGCGGCATGCAGGGCGGCTGGGACTGGCTGGTGCTGAGCTACTTCGTCTGCTGTGGGGTCAGCCGCCTGGCCCGCTACAACGTGACCGCCGAGGCGCTGGCCGGGGAGGGCGACAAAGTGCCGTACTTCGAGGGCACCCCGATCCCGACCAGCCTGGCGCTGGTGGTGGTGCTGGCGGTCGCGGCGAGCGTGGGGGCGACCGGCGCGGACCTGTGGCTGGGCCAATGGCAGCTGGGGCCGTGGCAGCTGCACCCGCTGGTGCTGCTGTTCGCGCTGTCCGGTTCGCTGATGATCAGCAAGACCCTGCGCATTCCCAAACCGTGAGGCGCGCCGACGCGGCATTGCTATCATCGTTTCCCGAGATGGGAGGACGGTCATGACCACGGCGGGCAGCGGCAGCGGCGCAGGCGACGTAGAGGCCCTGGCGCGGCAGTATTTCAGTGCCTGGGGCGATGCGCTGCGGCACGCTGCGGCGCCGCCCGGCCAGGCCGCCGGCCCGGACGGACAGGGCAACTGGCAGCAGGCGATCGACTGGTGGGCGCAGATGATGCCCAATGCCGCCAGCGGACCGGCCGACGAGGCCGTGCACCGCTTCCGTGAGCAGGCCGGTGGCTGGTACGGCACCATGCAGCAGGTTGCCGCCCAGTTTGCCGGCCGCGACACCACCAGCGCGGATGTCGCGCAGGCGTGGCGGACAGCGGTGCTGGGACAGGGGGACGGGCTGCTGCAGTGGATGCTGCAGGGCGCGCGCGGCCATACCCAGCCCGAGGGGCCGGACCTGCTGCAGCTGCTGGAGACCCTGCAGCGCCAGCTTGGCCCGTGGCTGCAGAGCCCGGCATTCGGTCCCGGCCGCGAGCACCAGGCCCGCTGGCAGGCGCTGCTGCGCGCCCAGCAGGACTACCAGGCGCACTCGCGCGATTATGTAGAACAGATCAAGCAGGCGCTGGACGATGCGTTCACGCTGTTCGAGCAGCGCCTGGCCGAACACGAACAGCCGGGCAACCAGCTGACCAGTGCGCGGGCGATGTTCGATCTCTGGATCGACGCGGCCGAAGAGGCGTATGCGAAGGTGGCGCTGTCCGAACCGTTCCAGGCGGTCTACGCCGCGCTGGGCAATGCCCAGATGCGGCTGCGTGCGGCGACCCAGCAGGAAATCGAACGGCTGACCGAGAGTGTCGGCTTGCCGACACGCACCGAGATGGATGCCGCGCATCGCCGGATCGCCGAGCTGGAGCGGCTGGTACGGCGCATGGCCGCCGGCGCGGGTGCGGCGAGCGGTGATGGTGCGTCGGCCACCCGCCCGGCTACCCCGAAGAAGGCAATCCCGAAGAAGTCAACTCCGGGCAAGGCAACTCCGGGCAAGGCAACCGCCGCAAAGGCACCGAAGCAGGGCAAGGCACGCGCGCCGGCGCGTCCGGCCGCGGCAGCGAGCCAGTCCGCCAAGCCCACGAAGGCGCCGAAAGCTGCACCCACCACGTCCCGGACGCACCGCGCATGAAAGGTCCCCTGGGCTTCAACGCCGAAGACCTGCTGCAGGAAACGCTGGCCATGCAGCGCAAGCTGATGGAGGGTCTCAAGCTGCTGCCCTCGGTGGACGATGTCGATTACGGCGTGACGACGCGTGAGGAAGTCTGGCGCGACGGCAAAGTGACCCTGTACCGTTTCGTCGGCGAGCAGGCGCCAGTTCACCGGACGCCGCTGCTGATCGTCTACGCGCTGGTGAACCGGCCGTACATGGTCGACCTGCAGACCGACCGCTCGCTGGTGCAGAAACTGCTGGCGCTCGGCCACGACGTCTATGTGCTGGATTGGGGCTACCCGGACCGCTCCGAGCGCTACCAGACGCTGGAGGACTACCTGCTGCGCTTCGTCGACGGCGCGGTGGACCACCTGCAGGCCCGCAATGACGGTGCGCCGATCAACATGCTCGGCATCTGCCAGGGGGGCGTATTCGCGCTGTGCTACGCCGCGCTGCGCCAGGCCAAGCTGGCCAGCCTGATCACGATGGTCACCCCGGTCGATTTCCACACCCCGGACAACATGCTCTCGCACTGGGCACGGCAGGTGGACGTGGATCTGCTGGTGGACACGCTGGGCAACATCCCGGCCGATCTGATGAACGCCAGCTACCTGATGCTCAAGCCGTTCCGCCTCAACGTTCAGAAGTACGTCGGCCTGCTCGACATTCTCGATGACAAGGACGCATTGGAAGATTTCCTGCGCATGGAGAAATGGATCTTCGACTCGCCCGATCTCGCCGGCGAGGCGTTCCGTGACTTCATCAAGCAGTTCTACCAGGGCAATGGCCTGATGCGCGACGGCGTGCGTATCGGCGAAGAACACGTCGATCTACGGCAGGTCACGTTGCCGGTACTGAACATCTATGCCGAGCAGGACCACCTGGTGCCGCCGGATGCGTCACGCGCCCTGCGCGCCCGGATCGGCAGCGGGGACTACACCGAGAGCAGCTTCCGCGGTGGCCACATCGGCATTTACGTCTCCGGCCGCGCCCAGCGCGAAGTGCCGGTGACCATCACTGATTGGTTGAAGAAGCGCAGCGCATGACCCTCCCATGGACCCCCTCGCTGGCGGTTGCCCTCCTTGCTGCGGCAGGTGGCGTGACGGCCGCACCGGACCCGACGGCGCAACGCGAGATCGCCGGGCTGATCGGTTCGCTGGACGGCTCGTCGTGTCGCTTCCAGCGCAACGGCAGCTGGCACGACGCCGCCGAGGCGCGCACCCACCTGCAGCGCAAGTACGACTACCTGCTCAAGAAGGACAAGGTCGACACCGCCGAGCAGTTCATCGAGCGCGCCGCCAGCCAGAGCAGCATGAGCGGCAAGCCCTATCGGATCGCCTGCCCCGGACAGCCGGAGCAGACCGCGGCCGTCTGGTTCACGGCGCGGCTCAAGGCCCTGCGCCAACGCACCCCGTAGACACGGTTCGCGCTAGAGTCGGCATCTACCGGCTCGAGACCCCGTGCATGAACACACCGCCGCGTCCGCTGTCCCGCTCGCTCAACGACCGCATGATCGCCGGCGTCATGGGCGGCATCGCGCATCGTTTCGGCTGGAACGTCACCCTGGTGCGGGTGCTGTTCGTGCTGATCTCGATCGGTTCGGCCGCCTTCCCGGGCATTCTGGTGTATCTGATCCTGTGGCTGTTGATCCCCAACGAGGCCGATTGAGCCTGTCGCCGATGCTGCTGCGTGCGCTGCAGGTGCTGGGTGCGCTGTGGACGTCGCCCAATACCCTGATCGGCCTCGCGGCCGGCACTGCCGGGATGCTGGCCGGCGCGCGCCCGTCGTGGAACCGGCGCGACTGCGCGATCGTGTTCCGCGAATTCCCGTGGGGGCCGGGCGGGGCGATCACGCTGGGCAACGTCATCCTGCATACCGGGCCGATACTCGACGTGCCGTGCCGTACCTATGCGCACCAGGCCGGTCATGCCACCGAGCCGGTGATCGGTCTGCACGACCACGAGCGCGCGCACGTCTACCAGTACCTGGTACTCGGGCCGCTGTACCTGCCGGTGTACCTGCTGTGCGGCGGGGTGAGCGCGCGCAATCCGTTCGAACGGGCGGCAGACTGCTATGCACTGCAGGGCCGGGGCTGGTGGCCACGCTGGCGCGCATTGTCGTGAGGTTATCTCCGCGTTAAATCCACGTAAGAAAAACGTCGACAACGCGACGTCATCTGCATGCAAAAAAACATTATTAGCCTGCATGACGAATCAGTCAGGTTGACCGGGGTAAGCTTGCAGCGTTGTACGAGCAACCGTTTTTCTGGAGGAACACATCACATGGCAATCGTTCTTTATGTCGGTGGTAGCAAGGATGGCGACAAGGGCCTGGTGCCCCATGGCTTCAGCAAATCCCAGGCCGATACCGAACAGGGTCCGGAGATCTACACCGAGCGGTTCATGGAACTGCAGGGCGTAGGCAAGGTGCGGGTGATGGCGCTGGAGTCGATGCGCGACGACATCGTCCATCAACGTGCTGCAGTGCATTACCGCTAAGCCAGCGATACCGCGGAGGCGCCCGGTGATCGCGGGCGCCCGCGCCGGCATCCGAGCCCCACGCCAGGATGCCGGCGTGAACGCAGCAGCCCTGGTGGGGTCACCGCCACGGGGCGACAGGTTCGGCCCGGGCTGTCAACGGCTTTCCCCCGCCGCCCGGCATTGCCAGAATGGGTTCTTTCCGCAAAGCGGCTCCGGCCGGAAGCAATGCCTGACATCAAGCTCGCGCAGCAGATCGCCCAGACCATCGCCGATGAGATCGGTGCCCAGACCGCCCAGGCCCTCGCTGCCATCGCCCTGCTGGACGAAGGCGCCAGCGTTCCGTTCATTGCCCGCTACCGCAAGGAAGTCACCGGCGGTCTGGACGATACCCAGCTGCGCAACCTCGAAACGCGGCTGACCTACCTGCGCGAGCTGGAAGACCGTCGCGCCGCGGTGCTCTCCAGCATCGATGAACAGGGCAAGCTCAGCGACGAACTGCGCAACGAGATCCTCGGTGCGGACACCAAGTCACGCCTGGAAGATCTGTACCTGCCGTACAAGCCCAAGCGCCGCACCCGCGCCCAGATCGCCCGCGAAGCCGGCCTGGAGCCGCTCGCCGATGGCCTGCTGGCCGATCCGGGCCTGGATCCGCAGGTGTTCGGCGCGACCTTTGTCGATAGCGACAAGGGCGTGGCCGACGTCAAGGCAGCGCTGGAGGGCGCCCGCGCGATCCTGATGGAACGCTGGGGCGAGGATGCTGCACTGGTGGGCGAACTGCGCACCTGGCTGGGCGAGAACGGCGTGATCCGCGCGCGGGTCGCCGAGGGCAAGGAAGAGCAGGGCGCCAAGTACCGCGACTACTTTGAGCATTCAGAGTCGCTGGCGAAGATTCCGTCGCACCGGCTGCTGGCGCTGTTCCGCGCTCGCCGCGAGGAAATCCTGTTCCTGGAACTGGACCCGGGCAGCGATGCCGAGGCCGGCAATCTGTACGCCGAAGGCCGTGTCGCGCACAACGCGGGCATCCGCGATGCCGGCCGCCCGGGCGATCGCTGGCTGCTCGACGCCTGCCGCCTGACCTGGCGTGCCAAGCTGCACATGCACCTGTTGCTAGACCTGTTCAACCAGGCCCGCGAGAAGGCCGAGGCCGAAGCGATCTCGGTGTTCGGCGACAACCTCAAGGACCTGCTGCTGTCCGCACCTGCCGGCCCGAAGGCCGTGCTCGGGCTGGACCCGGGCATCCGCACCGGCTGCAAGATCGCCGTGGTCGATGCCACCGGCAAGCTGGTCGCCACCGACACCATCTACCCGCACGAGCCACGCCGCCAGTGGGACCAGTCGCTGCACACGATCAAGCAGCTGTGCGTACAGCACAACGTGGAGCTGATCGCGATCGGCAACGGCACCGCCAGCCGCGAAACCGACAAGCTGGCCGGTGACGTGATCAAGGCGTTGGGCGACACCAGGCTGCAGAAGATCGTGGTCAGTGAAGCCGGTGCCTCGGTGTACTCGGCCTCGGAGTTCGCGGCGAAGGAATTCCCGAACCTGGACGTGTCGATCCGCGGTGCGGTGTCGATCGCCCGCCGTCTGCAGGATCCGCTGGCCGAGCTGGTCAAGATCGAGCCCAAGGCGATCGGCGTGGGCCAGTACCAGCACGACGTGGACCAGTACCGCCTGGCGCGGGCGCTGGATGCGCGCGTGGAAGACTGCGTCAACGCGGTCGGCGTGCACGTCAATACCGCCTCGGCCGCGCTGCTCTCGCGCGTGTCCGGGCTGTCCTCCACCGTGGCCGAGAACATCGTGCGGCATCGCGACGACAACGGCCCGTTCAAGCGCCGCAAGGACCTGCTCAAGGTGCCGCGGCTGGGCGAGAAAACCTTCGAACAATGCGCCGGCTTCCTGCGCATCGCCGATGGCGACCAGCCGCTGGATGCTTCTTCGGTGCACCCGGAGGCGTACCCGGTGGTGGAGCGCATCGTGGCCGCCACCGCTCGCCCGATCAAGGCACTGATCGGCGACGGCAGCTTCCTGCGCGGGCTCAAGGCCGAACAGTTCACCGATGACACCTTCGGTGTGCCGACCGTGCGTGACATCCTCAAGGAACTGGAGAAACCCGGCCGCGATCCGCGCCCGGAGTTCAAGGCCGCGCGTTTTGCCGACGGGGTCGAGGAACTGAAGGACCTGAAGGTCGGCATGATCCTGGAAGGCGTGGTCAGCAACGTGGCCGCCTTCGGTGCCTTCGTGGACATCGGCGTGCACCAGGATGGCCTGATCCACATCTCTGCGCTGTCGGACACCTACGTCAAGGATCCGCGTGACGTGGTCAAGGCTGGTGACATCGTCAAGGTGAAGGTGCTGGAGGTCGACGTCGCGCGCAAGCGCATCGCGCTGACCCGCCGCCTGGATGACACCCCGGCCCCGGCCAAGGCCCCCGGCGAGCGCGACGCGCGCCCGGCTGGTGGCGGTCGCCGCGACGGCGGGGCCGGCAATGGCCCGCGCAACGGAAACCGGAGCGGTCCGTCCGGCCCGCGTCCCGGCAGTGCGGCACCGCCGGCCAACAATGCGCTGGCGGATGCCTTCGCCCGGGCCAAGCGGGGCGGCTGATCCGCTGGTGTTGCCTGCCAGGGGCCGCCTTCGGGCGGCCTTTGGCGTTTTCGGGGCGGCAAGCGGCCGGGGGCACTTCTGGTTTGACGCGCGTTTACGCACACTTCCCGTTGAATGCCCGTAGGGTGGGTGGACGGCGGGGAGCCCCGATGACAGACGACCAGGCAGGACCGGGCAACCGGGCGGGCCGCAGTGCCGATCAGTGCGCTGGCGCAGGGCTGTGCGCGGCATCCTGGACCGGAGGCCGCGCATGAGCCGGGCACCGACCGGCGCACCCGACGCGGCGGCGCTGCAGGAGATGGCCGAGCAGCGCCATCGGCTGGAAATGATCATCGAAGGCACCGCGGCCGGCACCTGGGACTGGAACATCCCGGGCAACCAGATGCGGGTCAACGAGCGCTGGGCGGAGATCGTGGGCTACACCCGCGAGGAACTGGCCCCGATCACGCCCGACACGTTCTTCCGGCTGGTGCACCCCGACGATCTTGCCCAGTCCAACGCGCTGCTCAGCGCGCATCTGGAGGGCCGCTCGCCGCACTACGACAGCCTGTGCCGGATGCGCCACAAGCAGGGCCACTGGATCTGGGTGCAGGACCGCGGCCGCGTTTATGAGCGCGATGCGCAGGGCCGCCCGCTGTGGATGGCCGGCGCCCACGCGGATGTGACCGATCTGCAGCAGGCCCGCCAGGATGCGGCCAACATGCGCCAGCGCCTGCAGGCGGTGGTCGATGCGTCCGACGAGGTCGCGGTGATCGCCACCGATGTGGACGGGGTGGTCAACCTGTTCAATACCGGCGCGCAGAAGCTGCTGGGTTATCGACCCGAGGAGGTGATCGGGCGGGTCAACCCCGGGTTGTTCCATGACCCGGAGGAGATGCGCGCCTACCTGCAGCCCCAGGTGGACGCGGACGGACGCATGCCGACCATTTTCGAAGCACTGACCGCGCGCGCCGCTCTCGGCACGTGGTCGCACCAGTGGACCTTCCTGCGCAAGGACGGCGAGCGTCGCCAGGTGCGGTTGTCGATCAGCCCGCTGGACTGTGCCGACGGCAACCGGATCGGCTACGTCGGCATGGCGGTCGACCTCACCCCGCTGCTGCAGGTGCGTGAGCAGGCCTTCGTCGCGGCGGAGAAGTTCGCCGGGGCGTTTTCCTCGGCGGCGCTGGGCATGGCCCTGGTGTCGCTGGAAGGGCGCTGGCTGGACGTCAACGATTCGCTGTGCGGCATTCTCGGCTACACCCGTGCCGAACTGCTGCAGATCGATTTCCAGACGCTGACGCATCCGGATGACCTGCATGCCGATCTCGCCCTGCTCGGCGACCTGCTGGCCGGACGCCGCGAGCACTATCACATGGAAAAGCGCTACCTGGGCAAGGCAGGCAACCTGGTCTGGGGCCGGCTGTCGGTGTCGCTGGTGCGCACCGAGAACGGCGAGCCGCTGCATTTCGTCTCGCAGATCCAGGACGTGACCGCCCAGCGGCTCAGCGGCCAGCAGCTGCGCGAATCCGAACAGCGCACCCGCGTCACGCTGGATGCGGTGGCCGATATGGTGCTGACCCTGGACCTGTGCGGTGGCATCCAGTACGCCAACGCGGCGGCCACCCGCGCGCTGGCCGGGGAGGGCGCCGAGGCGCTGGCCGGCAGCCAGCTGCAGGAGGTGATGGAACTGACCACCGAGTACGCGCCGCGCTCACTGCTGGATGTGGCCGTGCTGCTCGACCCGGACAGCAATGCCGTCGACCTGCATTCGGACCTGCTGCTGTCGGTCGGCGCCCACCTGCTGCCGGTCGACCTCACCCGTGCCTGGTTGCGCGATGAAGACGGCCGGATCAGCGGCGCGGTCTGGGTGATCCGTGACGTCACCCAGCAACGTGCCCGGCAGCGCGAAGCCCGGCACCTGGCCGAGATCGATCCACTGACCGAGCTGAGCAACCGGCGCGGTTTCGAGGCGCACCTGCAGCAGGCCATCACCCGGGTCGCGCGGACTGGCCAGTCGGCCTCGTTGATGTACATCGACCTGGACCACTTCAAGCCGGTCAACGACACCCACGGCCACCTGGCCGGCGATGCCGTGCTGTGGGCGGTGGCCAGCGTACTGCGCCATGGCGTGCGCGATTCGGACATCGTGGCGCGGCTGGGGGGCGACGAGTTCGCGGTGATCCTGGCCGGATGTTCGCTCAAGCGTGCCCGGCGCATCGCCAGTGACCTGCTCGAGGCCATGCGGGGGTTGTCCATCCCCTGGGGCCAGCGGCGGTTGAGCGTCGGGGCCAGTATCGGGGTTGCCCCGCTGTTCGGGGGCATGAGCGTGGATGATGCCGTGGCCGCCGCGGACGCCCAGTGTTACCGGGCCAAGGCGATGGGACGTGACAACGTGCAGGTCGAGGCGCAGGCCCTGGGCGCGATCGACCCCCTGGATGCCCTCGATGCCAGTGAAAGCAGCGACTGAGACGGGCGTGCCCGTGCGGTCGGGGACGCACCCGCCGATCGCCCTAAAGCTTTCAGATTGCGCGCCGTTATATGACTCGCAATTGCTGCCTGTCTGCTCACGTGGATATCTGGCCTTACACCTTTTTCAATGGTTCATGTTCGCCGGCCCAACCGGCGTTTGAAGCACATCGAAGCACCGTCATCCCCACTGACGATCTTCGTGAGTCCCAGCCAACGGAATACCGCCACCGGGCCACCGCCCGGCGCTGACCTATTCGCTAACCGGACACCGAGGTCTACAGATGATTACTTCAGGCTTGCACGCGCATGTGGCAGGTCGTGGCAGCGACGCCGACGCCGGGTCGTTGTGGCGCTCGATCACCGCGTTGTTCGTTTCCCGTCGCGCCGCCCATGGCACCGCGACATCGGCCGCATTACGGCGGCAGGCCGAGCTGGAAGACCAGGTCAAGGCCCTGCACCGGGTCCAGGCCGTGATCGAGTTCCATCTCGATGGCACCATCGTCCACGCCAACGACAATTTCCTGCAGACGCTGGGCTACACGCTGGAGGAAATCCAGGGGAAGCACCATGCCATGTTCGTTGATGCCGAGTATGCGCAGAGCCGGGAGTACCGGGACTTCTGGGCCAATCTGGGCCGCGGCGAGTTCGATGCCGGGCAGTACCGCCGGATCGGCAAGGGTGGCCGCGAGATCTGGATCCAGGCGTCCTACAACCCGGTGTTCGACAGCGACGGGCGGCCGTACAAGGTGGTCAAGTTCGCGACCGACATCACCGCGCAGAAATTCCAGGCCGCCGACTTTGCCGGCCAGCTGGCCGCGATCAACAAATCACAGGCGGTGATCGAGTTCGACCTGGAGGGCCGCATCCTGGCCGCCAACGACAATTTCCTCGCCGCGCTGGGCTATACGCTGGAGGAGGTGCGCGGGCAGCATCATTCGATGTTCGCCGCACCGGAGCAGCGCCAGAGTGCCGAGTACCGCGCGTTCTGGGCCAAGCTCGGCCGCGGCGAGTACGACGCGGGCCAGTATCGGCGGCTGGGCAAAGGCGGGCGCGAGGTCTGGATCCAGGCCTCGTACAACCCGATCTACGACATGAACGGACGCCCGTTCAAGGTGGTCAAGTACGCCACCGACATCACCGCGCAGGTGCGTGACACGCTGGCCCTGCAGCAGGCCGTGGCGCAGACGCGCGAAGTGGTGGCCGCAGCGCAGGCCGGTGATCTGACCGGCCATATCGCGACCCAGGACAAGACCGGCCCGATCGCCGAACTGTGCGAGGGCATCAACGCGCTGGTCGAGACGATGGCCGGCATCATCGCCCAGATCAAGCTGGCCGCGGACACCATCGCGGTGGGCGCCAGCGAGATCGCCGAAGGCAACAGCGACCTGTCCGTGCGCACCGAGCAACAGGCGGCCTCGCTGGAGGAAACCGCCGTGTCGATGAAGGGGCTGACCGCCACCGTGCGGCGCACCGCGGACAACGCCCGCCAGGCCAATCAGCTGGCCGGTGGCGCGGTCGAGGTGGCGGCGCAGGGCGGCCAGGTGGTGCACGAGGTGGTCTCGACCATGTCGCTGATCAATGATTCCTCACGGCGCATCGTCGACATCATCGGGGTGATCGACGGCATCGCGTTCCAGACCAACATCCTGGCCCTCAACGCCGCGGTCGAGGCGGCACGCGCCGGTGAGCACGGCCGCGGTTTTGCGGTGGTCGCTTCGGAAATCCGCTCGCTGTCGCAGCGTTCGGCCGAGGCCGCCAAGGAGATCAAGCAGCTGATCGGCGATTCGGTCGAGAAGGTCGGCGCAGGCGCGCGCCAGGTTGAAAGCGCGGGCCGCACCATGGACGAGATCGTGGTCAGCGTGAAGCGGGTGAGCGATCTCATGGCCGACATCAGTGCGGCGGCCCAGCAGCAGAGCGAGGGCATCGAGCAGATCAACCAGGTGGTCGAACACATCGACGAGAGCACCCAGCAGAATGCGGCGCTGGTCGAAGAGGCATCCGCCGCTGCGCGCAGCATGGAAGAGCAGTCCTCCCGGCTGCTGCAGACCGTGGCGGCGTTCCGGGTGGCGGGGGCGGCAGGCGTGCGATCCACCGCGACGCCGGCGGCCAACGGCGCCCACCCGACACTTCGACTGGTCTGAGCTGCCGTCCGCCATAACGAAAAACGCCCCGGATCCGTCGATCCGGGGCGTTCTGGTTTTCCATGGTGCCGAAGGTGGGACTCGAACCCACACGCTTTTAAGGGCGGCGGATTTTGAGTCCGCTGCGTCTACCGATTCCGCCACTTCGGCTGGCTGGCCGCGTAGTGTATACAAGATGTAGAGGTTTGTGCAGACCTGAATGCTTAAGTTCCTGTCAGGGTTTCACCTACCGAGGACGCTATACTCATGGCGCTGAACCATACAGGGAGTCGTCATGAGCGCGCTGCAGGATCTTCGGGTGCTGGTGGTCGAGAACGACGAAATGAGCGCGGCCCTGCTGCAGATGCAGCTGGTGCAGTCCGGCGCCGTGGTGGTCGGGTTGGCGGCCTCGGTAGCGGAGGCGCTGCGCCTGCTGGCCGAGACCCAGCCACAGGTGGTGCTGCTGGACTACCGCCTGGCCAACAACGAGACCAGCGAAACGGTGGCCGCGGCCCTGGTGGCCCGCCAGATTCCCTTCGTGCTGGCCACCGGCATGGCGACCGAGCATCTGCCCGAGGCCTTCCGCTCCGGCATCATCCTGACCAAGCCCTACCTGACGGCCGAATTGAATGCCGCGCTGGCGCGCGATCGTGAGGATCCGGATTCAACCATGCATCCAGATGTTCACGCCGGATCGGCACGATGCAGCGATCGTGGCCAGTGCGCGCCACATCGGCGGGCGGCTCGTCGGTGATCGCTGCAAATGACAGCAGGCGACCTTCCGGCCCGTCCCATTCCGACCACAGGCACGCGATCAGCAGATCGCGCGGCGGCTGTGGGCTGAATTCCAGCACGACGTTCTCCGCTTTCTCGCCAGGCGACAGCGTCCGTTGTTCCAGTGCGTGACGCGGGACATGCTCGTAGAACGACTGCACCACCACCACGCCATGCTGATGGCCGAACGCGGATTTCCAGTACGCCTCCAGGCTGTCCCGGCGTGCATTGTAGGTGCCCGGATACAGCACGTCGTTGCGTGCGGGCTTGTCCGGCAGCCGGCATTGGTAGCGCATCGGTTTGATCACGCGCCGGCCCTGCTCGGAGACGATGACCGGTGCGTAGACCCCGGGAAAAATGCGGCTGTCACGCGGCACCAGTCCGGCGCGTTGCAGGTCCGACAGGCGCGTCTGTGCGCGTTCGATCCGGTTGCCGGCCACGCGCACCTCATTGCGGGCCTTCTGCGTGGGGCGTGCGGCCAGTTGTTCCTCGGCTGCTTTCAGGCGCGCGCCCTGCAGGCGCAGCTCCTCATCCAGTGCGTGCACTTCTTCCGCATGCCATTGCTGGATCCGGGCGACGATTTCCTGGCCCTGCGCGGTGCGGGCACCGGCAAAGCCATCGTCCATCGCCTTGGGGGTTTTCGGACGCTGCTTGCCGGCGTCGTGGGCATACAGCTGGGCGAACTCGTCCAACGACATCATGGCGCCGTACTCGCGGACCAGCTTGGTGTAATCGGCGCGGATCTGGGCGGAGTAGCACATGGTGGCGGAGCAGGGTGGGCAGAGAGACAGGATAGGCCGGTTGGTCGCACATCCTGCGAATACGTTCGGGCATGCTGAGCATCCATTCATTGCCGGATCCGTGTCATGTCGCTGCCCGCTGGTGTTCACTGCATTCCCCTGCCGCCCGGCGTGGAGGAATACCGCGCGCTGCGGGTGCTGGCCGGGTTGAGCCCGAAAACGGCCGAGGCGGCGGCGCGCGGCCTGCCCAACACGGTATTCGGCGTGAGCCTGCGCGAGGGCGACCGGCTGCTGGCCATGGGCCGGATCATCGGCGACGGCGGCTGCTTCCTGCAGGTGGTGGATATCGCCGTGGTCCCGGACCGCCAGGGGCAGGGCCTGGGCAAGGCCGTGATGGCCGAACTCGACGCCTGGCTGCGCGCCAATGCTGCCGGTGCGTATGTCAGCCTGATCGCCGATGGGCAGGCGCATCGCCTGTATGCGCAGTTCGGCTTCGCCCTGACCGCGCCGCGCTCGGTAGGCATGGCGAAGGTGGTGGCGTAAGGCCCATAAACACACAGCCCCGACCGAAGTCAGGGCTGTGTGTTTGAAGCTGGCGTCCCCACGGGGATTCGAACCCCGGTCGCCACCGTGAAAGGGTGATGTCCTAGGCCTCTAGACGATGGGGACGCGTTAAACCGAATTTTTGGGCTTCCATCGGACGGCCTGTGTCCGGAGAAGTGGTGGAGCCAGGCGGGATCGAACCGCCGACCTCCTGCATGCCATGCAGGCGCTCTCCCAGCTGAGCTATGGCCCCACAGTTGTGCTGCGAGCCGCCTATCATAGCGGCGGTTTTGCCGGATGGGAAGGGGGTCGTTAAACAAAAAGCCCCGACCGAAGTCAGGGCTGTCTGTTTGAAACTGGCGTCCCCACGGGGATTCGAACCCCGGTCGCCACCGTGAAAGGGTGATGTCCTAGGCCTCTAGACGATGGGGACGCGTTAAACCGAATTTTGGCTTCCCTCGGACGGCCTGTGTCCGGAGAAGTGGTGGAGCCAGGCGGGATCGAACCGCCGACCTCCTGCATGCCATGCAGGCGCTCTCCCAGCTGAGCTATGGCCCCAGTTTGTACCGCGAGCCGCCTAGTATATCTGCCTGTTCACGTTTGTGGAAGCGTTTCGACATCCGCATCGCAACCGCAGTAGACGGTGAATAAAAAGACCCGGCATGCCGGGCCTCGGTATTCGTCTGATGAGTGGCGTCCCCACGGGGATTCGAACCCCGGTCGCCACCGTGAAAGGGTGATGTCCTAGGCCTCTAGACGATGGGGACGCATGAAACTCATCAAATTGTTCAGCACATCCGAACGGCCTAATGTCCGGAGTGGTGGAGCCAGGCGGGATCGAACCGCCGACCTCCTGCATGCCATGCAGGCGCTCTCCCAGCTGAGCTATGGCCCCACGATGCTGGAGGCGGAATTCTACGCGGCCGTGAAGCGTTCGCCAAGTTTTTTTTCTGAAAAACCGAAGAAAGAATGCGCACGGGAAAAAATCCATCACGGAAAACAAAAAGCCCCGACCGAAGTCAGGGCTGTCTGTTTGAAACTGGCGTCCCCACGGGGATTCGAACCCCGGTCGCCACCGTGAAAGGGTGATGTCCTAGGCCTCTAGACGATGGGGACGCACGAAAACTTCAAATTTTGTCACTGCAATCTGATCGGCCTAATGATCGGATTGGTGGAGCCAGGCGGGATCGAACCGCCGACCTCCTGCATGCCATGCAGGCGCTCTCCCAGCTGAGCTATGGCCCCACGTCGTGAGGAGCGAAATCATAGCGACGGCGTTTTCGATTGGCAAGGAAAAAGTGAAGAAATGTCGTCATCCATTGCCACTCATCCGCTTGGCAGCCGCTGATGGCGCAGTCGCAACGCGTTGCTGATCACCGACACTGAACTCAAGCTCATCGCCAGCGCTGCCAACATCGGCGACATCACGATGCCCAGCGGATACAGCACGCCAGCTGCGATGGGAATGCCAAGCGCGTTGTACAGGAACGCAAACCCCAGGTTCTGCCGCATGTTGCGCACGCTTGCGGTGGAGAGCCGGCGCGCACGCAGGATGCCGCGCAGATCGCCTTTGACCAGGGTGACCTGTGCACTGGACATCGCCACATCGGTGCCATTGCCCATCGCGATGCCGACATCCGCGCTCGCCAGGGCCGGCGCATCGTTGATGCCGTCGCCGGCCATCGCGACCCTGCGTCCCTGCGCCTGCAGCGCGCGGATCAGTGCCGCCTTGTCGGCCGGACGCATTTCGCCATGCACTTCGTCGAGGCCGAGTTCCCGCGCGACCGCTTCAGCGGTGGCGGTGCCATCGCCGGTGGCCATCACGATGCGCAGGCCATCCCCGTGCAACTGCCTGATCGCTTCGGTGGTGGAGCCCTTGATTGGATCGGCGACCGCGAGCAGTCCACCGAGCCGGCCATCCACGGCAAGGTACATCACGCTTGCCGCGGCGCTGCGCAGCTGCTCCGCAGCTTCGCGCAGCGCATCCAGGCCGATGCCGTGTTCGTGCATCAGTGCGGTGTTGCCGAGCAGCAGCGCCTTGCCGTCGACCACGCCGCGCACACCCATGCCGGTCAGCGAATCGAAGTCCGACACGCCGGTCAGCACCCTCGAGCGCGCCTTCGCTTCCGCGACGATCGCGGCGGCCAGCGGATGCTCGCTGCCCTGGTCCAGGCTCGCCGCCCACAGCAGGATCTGATCGGGCTCGAACGGAGCCACTGCCCGAACCTCGCGGAACGAGGGGCGGCCCTCGGTCAGCGTGCCGGTCTTGTCCACCACCAGCGTATCGATCTGGCGCAGCGCTTCGATCGCTTCGGCATCGCGGAACAGGACGCCATGCTGCGCGGCACGGCCGGTGGCGACCATGATCGTCATCGGTGTGGCCAGGCCCAGTGCACACGGGCAGGCGATGATCAGCACCGCCACCGCGCTCAGCACCGCGTGCGTCCATGATGGATCCGGGCCGAACAGGCCCCAGCCAAGGAAGGTCAGCGCCGCGACCGACAACACCGCCAGCACGAACCAGTAGGCCACGGTGTCGGCCATGCGCTGCATCGGGGCACGCGAGCGCTGCGCCTGCGCGACCAGCTGCACGATCTGCGCCAGCATGCTGTCATCGCCGAGCCGGTCGGCGCGCACCACCAGGCTGCCGGTGCCATTGAGCGTAGCGCCGATCACGCTGTCGCCGACGGTCTTGCCCACCGGAACGGGCTCGCCGGTGAGCATCGATTCGTCGATCGAGGAGCGGCCCTCCATCACGGTGCCATCCACCGGCACTTTCTCACCCGGGCGCACGCGCACGCGGTCGCCGGGTTGGAGCGCTGCGATCTCGACGTCTTCTTCGTGCCCATCCTCGCGCAGCACGCGCGCGGTTTTCGGTGCCAGGCCGAGCAGCGACTTGATCGCGGCGGACGTCTTCGCCCGTGCACGCAACTCCATCAACTGGCCGAGCAGCGTGAGCGAGATGATCATCGCTGCCGCCTCGAAATAGACGCCGACATGCCCATGCTGCTGGAACGACGGCGGAAACAGGCCTGGCGCCACCGTAGCGACCACGCTGTAGCCAAAGGCGGCCAGTACGCCGGTGCCGATCAGGGTCCACATGTTCGGGCTGCGGGTGCGGATCGACTGCGCCCAGCGCTGCAGGAACGGCCAACCGGCCCACAGCACGACCGGCGTGGCCAGTGCCAGCTCGATCCAGACCCGCAGATCCGGTGAGAGCCCGTGCAGTACCGGCGTCATCGCCAGCATCGCCAGTGCCATCGTGGCCACGCTCAGCGGCAGGCTCCACCAGAAGCGCCGCCGGAAATCGGTCAGCTCGGGGTTTTCGTCCTCCTCAAGGCTGGGCATCGCCGGTTCCAGCGCCATGCCACACAGCGGGCAGGTGCCCGGACCTTGCTGTCTGATCTGCGGGTGCATCGGGCAGGTGTACAGCGTGCCGGCGGCCGGCGCGGACGCCGGGGAGGGCGGTGCCAGCCAGCGCTGCGGATCGGCGATGAACCTGCGGCGGCAGCCATCGCTGCAGAAGTGGTAGTAGCTGCCGTCATGGTGGGCGTGATGGGGCGTAGCCCCCGGGTCGACCGTCATGCCGCAGACCGGGTCCTTGACCGTGGCGCCCGAGGCCGGATGCTGGTGGGGGCGGCTCATTGGTCTGACTCCGTCAACGCCGTGAGGATCGGACATGCCTGTGGGTCACCGTGCCCGGGGCAGGCATCGACCAGCTGCTTGAGGGCGCGGTGCATGCGCTGCAGTTCACGGATGCGCTGTTCGATGTCGGTGAGCTTGTTCACCGCGCTCTCGCGGATCTGCGCCATGTCCTGGCCACGCTGATCGCTGACCCGCAGCAGCTCGGCGATCTCGTCCAGGCTGAAGCCCAGCGCCTTGGCGCGGCGGATGAACTGCAGGCGGGTCAGGTCGGACTCGCTGAAGACCCGGTAGCCGCCGGCGCTGCGCCGGGCAGTGGGCAGCAGCAGCTGCCGCTCGTAGTAGCGCACCGTATCGATGGGCACGCCGGCCTGGCGCGCGAGCTGTCCAATGTTCATGAGCACCTCGTGGATGACCGGCCCATTCTGGACCTTGGAGTCTGGTCCAGAGTCAAGCCTTGCTGGAACCCAACTGAGACGCCCGTCAGGGTGAAATTTACAACTAGTTGCATGGCCCTCGCCCGGCGCCCTCCGTAGCCTCAGGCGATCTTACGTATCGACCTGCGCTGTCTGGCGCCGTGTCGGCAGACCCTGTCCCAGGAGAATGGCCATGGACGCACCCCGCAACACGCTGCAGCCGGACCGCCGGCCGGATACGCCGACCCTGATGGAAGTCGCGGTCGTGGAATTCCCCGGCAGCCTGCGCGCTGCCGCGCCGGTGCTGTCCGAGCTGGCCCAGCGCTGCAACCGCACCCTGGCTGCCGGCCGCCGCACCGGTGCACGGATGCTGGTCACCCGCTGGACGATGTCCGCCCGCGGCATGCAGCGGGTGGCCGGGGCAGAGCTGTTCGGCGATGCGCTGCCGGCGATCATCGTCGTGCCCGGCAGCGAATCGAGCTGGACCATGGCGCCGCCCGATGAGCGCCTGCTGGCCTGGCTGCGCGAATGCCACGACGGCTGCTGCCTGCTGGCCGGCTGCGATGAAGGCGGCCTGCTGCTGGCCGCCGCGGGGGTGCTGGCCGGCCGTTCGGTCAGCGTGCCCGATCCGGCCCGCTGCCCGGCGCTGCGCACGATGGTGCCCAGTTGGCTGCCCAGCGAACGCACCCTGGTCGACGATGGCGATCTGTTGACCGCGGCCGGCCAGGACGCCTGGAAGTACCTGAGCCTGCGGATGCTCGCGCGCGTGTACGGGCAGAGTGTGATGAATACCGTCATCCAGCAGCTGCAGCTGGTGGTCCCGCGTACCGAGCTGGACGATCTGGAACGCTTCAGTCCGAACTTCGCGCACGGCGACCGCTCCATCCTCAAGGCGCAGCGTTGGCTGCATGGCATTGCCGCACGCGGCATCGGGCTGGATGACATCTGCGCACAGGCCGGTCTGGAGCCGCGCACGTTGCAGCGCCGGTTCCTGAAAGCCACCGGGATGCGGCCGATCGAGTATTGCCAGCGCCTGCGCATCGCCAAGGCGCAGCTGCTGCTGCAGGCCGGTGGCGTGGTCGACCAGGTCGCGTGGGCAGTGGGCTATTCCGACCAGAGCGCGTTCCGTCGCCTGTTCCTGCGCATCGTCGGGCTGACGCCATCGCGCTATCGCCGCCAGGTGGCCGCACAGCAGCGGGAGCGAACGACGTCGCGCCCGATGGGTCGCATGGTCGAGCCGATGCGTCCCGCCGCCTGAATCACGCCACACCGCCGCGCTTGATCCATCGGCGCCTTGCGGTGACCATGCCGACGGGCCCGATGCAACAGCCGTCGCAGCGTGGCAGGTCCCGGGCGACGGCGGAGAGACGCGATGATCAGCAGTGTAGGCCCGGTACCGCTTGCGGTCGTGTGGGTGTTGGTGGGTCTCGGCGTTGCGATGCTGGTGGCCAGTGTGGTGCGTGCGCCGGCAGTTGAAGGCGCGCCGCGGCCGCGATCGGTGGTGGTGGACATGCTGCTGCTGGGCCTGCTGGCCGGACGCGCTGCGTTCGTGATCTGGCACATGGCGGACTATGCGCAGGATCCCTGGGGCGTACTACGCATCGGCGATGGCGGCTTCCTTGTGTGGCCTGCGCTGGTGGCGGGGGTGGGGTGGGGCGCCTGGCGCCTGCGCCGTTGGCCGTCGCTGCGTCGGCCGATATGGAGCGCGGCCGTGGCCGGGATCCTGGCCTGGGCGGCGATGTCGACCGGCGCCGCCTGGCTGCAGCAATCTCGGGTGACGCTGCCGGCGATCACCCTGACCTCGCTGCAGGGCGATCCGGTCGCCTTGGCCGACACGCGGGGCCAGCCGGTGGTGATCAATCTCTGGGCGAGCTGGTGCGGTCCCTGCCGGCGCGAAATGCCGGTACTGGCACGGGCGCAGCAGCGCCATCCCGGGATCCGCTTCCTGTTCGTCAACCAGGGAGAGACCCGCGCCGAGGTCGAAGGCTTCATCGCCGCCGAGCAGTTGACGCTGGACAACGTGCTGCTCGACGAGGATGCAGTTGCCGCTGAGCAGCTGCAGGTGCACGCCTATCCGACTACCCTGTTCTTCGACGGGCAGGGCCGCCTGCGGCAGATCCACCTGGGTGAACTCAGCGCTGCCGGCCTGCAAGCCAAGCTCGACGACCTGTGACGATGGTCACGCTGTCTCTTTTTTGAATCCAGGAGTCACCATGAAATTGAACCCTTCTCGCCCGCTGGGCACCGCGCTTGCGGTCTCGCTGTTGATCGCCCTGGCCGGGTGCAGCCAGGCACAGACGCCGAACGCCGGTGGTGCCGCGCCGAAGGCCGGCGGCGACCGCCCGGCCGTCCTGAAGGGCATCGAGAAGCATGGGTTCGAGGTGATCGGTGAGTTCGACGCGCCCGGTGGCCTGCGTGGCTTCGCCGGTGTGGTCGGCGGCCAGCAGCCGGCAGCAGCGTACGTGACCGCGGATGGCAAGCATGTCGTGGTGGGCAGTCTGTTCGATGCCAGCGGCGAAGACGTGGGAGCGGCGCCGCTGGAGAAGCTGGTGGCCAAGCCGATGTCCGAGCGTAGCTGGAAGAAGCTGGACGAGAGCGCCTGGGTGCGCGATGGCCGGGCCGACGCGCCGCGCGTGGTCTATACCTTCAGCGATGCGAACTGCCCGTACTGCCATCGCTTCTGGGAAGCGGCGCGGCCGTGGGTGGATGCCGGCAAGGTGCAGTTGCGCCACGTGATGGTGGGCGTGATCCGTGAGGACAGCCCGGCCAAGGCTGCCGCGATCCTCACCGCGCCCAATCCCAGCGCCGCACTGCTGGAGAACGAACGTCTGTTCGATCGTGGCGGCATCAAACCGGCGGCGTCGCTGACGCCGGAGGTCGCCAACAAGCTCGATGCCAATCAGGTGCTGATGATCGAGCTGGGCTTCCAGGGCACGCCGGGCATTCTGTTCAAGGACGCCCAGGGCATGGTGCAACGCCGTTCCGGCATGCCCCAGGGCGACGACATGACCGTGGTGCTCGGTCCGCGCTGAGCAGGCCAGGGGATCGCTGTACAACGCGCCGGGCTCTGCCCGGCGCGCTTCGTTTGGGTGTCAGGTGGGGCCTGACGACCATGCGCTGACGCAACCGGCTTGATTTGGATCAAGGCCGACGTCGGCTGGATCGTTACGCTGTCCTGCATGCGCTACCCCACGGATGTCCCCGCACGCACTGGATGCGTGACCTGCCGGTCAGAAAACTGCCCGGCAACGTTCACGGCGTTCTCACTTTGCGATTGTTACTCAAGGCGCTGTCCGGCGCGCACATGCGTGGCGGTCATCAGGGATGAGGGGATCCCGTGCGAGCGTACCCGCGCAGGCGATGCGATCGGAGGCATGACCGCCCCCGGACGTGGCGCAGGCGCAGGCCGCGCGCATTGCAGGGCCGGGCTGCGTGCCCGTGACCGGCGGCGGCCTGGATGCCAGCCGGTGCGGACGCGCGGGGCTGTGTGTGGTTCAAGGAGGACATGATGCGTTTGGCTGTGTTGACGGTCGCATGCGCGGCAGCAGTGGCTGCGGCGCCCGTGTACGCGCAGGATTCGGCCGCCGCGTTGCGGCAGGACATCCAGTCCCTGCGCCAGACGTTGGAACAGATGGAGAAACGGCTGGAGGCGATCGAATCCGGGACGCCTTCGCCTGCGCCGGCGTCGGTCACGGCAGCCCCTGCACCGACGCCGGGGCCGAGCCCGACGGCGGCGCCGATGCCCGCGCCGTTGACCGCCCAGGCACAGGTGCCCGGCGTGGGCCAGGCGATTCTTCCGCAACGCGATTCCGTTGCCGATCCGTCCAGCGCCGCCTCGCGCCCGGACAGTGCGGCCGGCCCGACCGATCCCGAGCTGAAAGGATTCTTCGCGATCCCCAACACCGATACGCTGATCCGCATCGGCGGTTACGCCAAGCTCGATGCGATCGCCGATTCGCGCGCGGCGGGCGATCCGGAACAGTTCGTCACCTCCTCGATTCCGGTCGGCAGTGCGCACCGGGATGTGTCCAACTTCACGCTGCATGCCAAGCAGACCCGTTTCAGCTTCGAGGCGCGGCGACCGACCACGCATGGCAACCTGCGCTTCTATCTGGAAAACGACTTCTTCGGCAGCAGCGACAGCTACCAGTTCCGCCTGCGCCACGCCTACGGACAGCTTGGCAACACCTACGCCGGCTATGGCTATTCCACCTTCATGGATGCCGACAGCCTGCCCGACACCCTGGATTTCGCCGGGCCGGGTGGGGCCGGGTACCTGCTGGTGGCCGGCATCCACCACAGCTTCGCGATGGGGAAGGGCAACACGTTGACCGTGGCGGCCGAAGATCCGGACACCCAGTTGAGCAACCCCGCGGACGGGATCATGCCGGCCGACCAGCTGCCGGATGTCACGGTGACCGCGCGCATGGAACGTGATTGGGGCCATCTGCAGTTGGGCGCGGTCGCGCGCAGCCTGGGGTACGACGGCGATGCCGGGGATGGCCGGCGCTTTGCCGGTGGTCTGCAGCTGAGCGGTTCGGCCGCGGTCGGCGAGCAGGACCTGCTGTTGTTCGGCATGCTCGGCGGCAAGGGCCTGGCCCGTTATACCGCCGACCTGACCGGATCGGGCATGGACGCGGTGGTGACCGCCGATGGACGGCTGCAGGCGTTGTCGCTGTATGGCGGCTTTGTCGGATACACGCACTACTGGTCGCCGCTGTGGCGTTCGAACCTGATCTACGGCCAGCTCACCAGCGGGCGCAACGATGCGCTGGCCGCCGATGCGTTCCGCCAGAGCCGCTACGGCGTCTTTAACCTGCTCTGGAGCCCGGCCCCGTCCTGGACGATGGGCATGGAGCTGCTCTATGGGCAGTTGGAGCAGCAGAGCGGACAACGCGGCGACACGATGCGGCTGCAGGGCAGCCTGCAATACAACTTCATCAAGTAACTCCCAACGCCCGGCTCGACCGGGTTCCTGCCTGGCAAAGGAGCAAGCGTCATGGCAAAAGCGAAGAAAATCGGGGTGGTTGGTGCCACCTTCCTGGTGGCCGGCAACATGATGGGATCGGGGGTGTTCCTGCTGCCCTCCAGTCTGGCCAAGATCGGCACGGCCTCGATCTGGGGCTGGCTGATCACCACCGCCGGCGCGCTGCTGCTGGCCTTCGTGTTCGCCAAGCTCGGCAAGCTGGCCCCCAAGGCCGGTGGTCCGTACGCCTACGCCAGGGATTGGTTCGGCCCGTACATGGGCTTCCAGACCAATACCATCTACTGGTTCGCCAACTGGATCGGCAACGTCGCCATCCCGATCGCGGCGGTGGGCTATTTCAGCTACTTCTTCCCGATCCTGTCCGAGCCGCTGCCGCGCTGCATCGCGGTGCTGGCGCTGGTATGGGCGTTGAGTTTCGCCAACGTGATCGGCCCGTCGTTCGTCAGCAAGCTGCAGACGGTGACCACCAGCTTCGCGCTGGTGCCGATCCTGGGCATCGCGATCTTCGGGTGGTTCTTCTTCGACCCGACCATCTTCAAGGGGGCCTACAACGTCTCCGGGGAATCCAACTTCGGCGCGATCTCCAGTGCCGCGGCGTTGACCCTGTGGGCCTTCATCGGCGTGGAATCGGCCTCGGTGACCGCCGGCGTGGTCGAGAACCCGGAGAAGAACGTGGCCCGCGCGACGCTGGGTGGCGTGTTCCTGGCCGCGATCGCCTACATCGCCAGCTCCTCGGTGATCATGGGCATGGTGCCCAATGGCGACCTGCAGGTGTCCGATGCGCCGTTCGCGTTGGCCGCGGCCAATGCGGTGGGTGGCTGGGGCGGGGCGCTGGTGAGCCTGTGCGCCTTCGTAGGTGCGGCCGGCTCGCTCGGCGGCTGGATCCTGCTGACTGCGCAGAGCGCCAAGGCAGCCTCGGATGACGGCCTGTTCCCGAGCATCTTCAGCAAGACCAACAAGGACGATGTACCGGTCAAGGGCGTGCTGATCGTGGCGGTGCTGATGACCCTGGCGGTGCTGGTCACCTCGACCTCCAAGACCGCGTCGGCCCAGTTCGATGTGATCACTTCGGCCGCGGTGGTGCTGACCCTGCTGCCGTACATCTACTCCTGCGTGGCCTGCTACTTCGTGGTCGAGCGCTCGCACACGCTGGTGCACACCGGCGCGTTCTGGCTGCTGACCAGCGTCACCGTCGTGTACTGCCTGTGGGCGATCTTCGGTTCGGCCGGCAACATCGTGCAGTACGCCTTCCTGTTCGTGCTGTTCATCACGGTGTTCTATCCGTTCTTCAGCGAGGAGCGTCGCCGCCAGCGTGGCCAGCTGCCCGCGCTCGATGCCGCCGTCCGCACGACGCTTTCGTGACATTCCCCCAGGAGAATCCCTGTGTATTTCAAGTCCCTTGATTACCCGATCATCGTCATCGACGACGACTACGAGTCCCCCCGCATCGGCGGCATCCTGATCCGTGCGCTGGTGGACGAACTGCGCAAGAACGACCAGCGCGTGCTGTGTGGCCTGACCCTGTCCGATGCCCAGGCCGGTGCGCGTACCTACGTGGCCGCCTCGGCCGTGCTGATCTCCATCGACGGCACCGAGGAAAACCCGGAGCAGTTCCAGCGCCTGCTCGGTTTCCTGCGCGAGCAGACGGCCCGCCGCGCCAACCTGCCGGTATTCCTGTACGGCGAGCGGCGCACCATCGAAAAGGTACCGAGCAAGCTGCTCAAGTTCGTGCACGGCTACATCTTCCTGTTCGAGGACACCAAGAGCTTCATCTCACGCCAGGTGATGCGCGCGGCCGAAGACTACATGGCCAACCTGTTGCCGCCGTTCTTCAAGGCGCTGATCCACCACACGGCGGAGTCCAACTACTCCTGGCACACCCCCGGCCATGCCGGCGGCGTGGCCTTCACCAAATCGCCGGTCGGCCGCGCGTTCCACCAGTTCTACGGCGAGAACACGCTGCGCAGCGATCTGTCGATCTCGGTGCCGGAGCTGGGCTCGCTGCTAGACCACACTGGGCCGATCAAGGACGCCGAGAACGAGGCGGCGCGGAACTTCGGGGCCGATCACACCTTCTTCGTCACCAATGGCACCTCGACCGCCAACAAGATCGTCTGGCACGGGACCGTAGGGCGCGGCGACGTGGTGTTCGTCGACCGCAACTGCCACAAGTCGCTGCTGCACGCGCTGATCATGACCGGCGGCGTCCCGGTGTACTTCACCCCCAGCCGCAACGCGCACGGCATCATCGGCCCGATCAGCCTGGACCAGTTCACGCCCGAGTCGCTGCAGCAGGCCATCGCGGCCAACCCGCTGGCGAGCAAGGCGTACAAGGCCGGCTCCAAGCCGCGCATCGCGGTGGTCACCAATTCCACCTATGACGGGCTGTGCTACAACGCCGAAAAGATCGCCGAGGAGATCGGCAGCGCGGTCGACTTCCTGCATTTCGACGAAGCCTGGTATGCCTATGCCGCGTTCCATCCGTTCTACGAGAACCACTACGGCATGGCCAAGGGCAAGCCGCGCGAGCAGGATGCGATCATCTTCACCACGCACTCCACGCACAAGCTGCTGGCCGCGTTCTCGCAGGCCTCGATGATCCACGTGCGCAACGCCGCCACCCACGCGCTGGACGCCGAACGCTTCAACGAAGCCTTCATGATGCACACCACCACCAGCCCGCACTACGGCGTGATTGCGGCCTGCGATGTGGCCTCCAAGATGATGGAGGGCGCCGCAGGTGAATCGCTGGTGCAGGAAATGCACGATGAAGCGATCGCATTCCGTCGCGCGATGCTGCATGTACGCGAAGACCTGGGGCGCGACGACTGGTGGTTCAGCGTGTGGCAGCCGGACAAGCTGGAGCGTTCGCTGGCCAAGGGCGATGCCCCGGCGCCCATGGTGGCCAAGCGCAGCGAATGGTATCTGCAACCGGACGCCCACTGGCACGGCTTCGATGGCCTGGTCGATGATTACGTGCTGATCGATCCGATCAAGGTCACCCTGCTCACGCCTGGGCTCTCGATGGACGGCGAGATGGGCCAGCGCGGCATTCCGGCTGCGGTGCTGAGCAAGTTCCTGTGGACCCGCGGCATCACCGTGGAGAAGACCAATCTCTATTCGGTGCTGTTCCTGTTCTCGATGGGCATCACCAAGGGCAAGTGGAGCACCCTGGTCACCGAGCTGATGGCGTTCAAGGAGCTTTACGACAGCAACGCGCCGCTGACCCGCGCGCTGCCGCAGCTCGCGGCCGAGTTCCCGGTCGCCTACGACGGCTGGGGCCTGCGTGACCTGTGCGATGCGTTGCACGCTTTCAACGCCGAGTTCGGTGTGGCCCAGGTGATGCGCGCGATGTACGTGGACCTGCCCGAGCCGGTGATGACGCCTGCCGAGGCCTATGATCACCTGGTCCGCGGCCAGATCGAACGGGTCGACATCGAGCAGATCAGCGGCCGCATCGCCGGCACCATGCTGGTGCCATACCCGCCGGGGATCCCGACCATCATGCCGGGCGAGCGCTTCGGCAGCAGCGATGAACCGATCATCCAGTCGCTGCGGATCGCCCGCGAACAGAACGCCCGCTTCCCGGGCTTCGAGTCGGATGTGCACGGGCTTATCATCGACACCGACGGCGATGCGCCGAGCTACAAGGTGGAGGTGCTGAAGGTCTGACGCCCGCGCGCAGGACCCTCGGCCAGCGATGGATACAGCACGCGAGCAGCGGGTCCTCAAATTCTCCATCGGGGTGACGATGGCGGTCAGTGCCATCGGCTTCATCGGCGGCCTGCTGGTGGGATCGCAGGCCATCCTGTTCGACGGTGTCTACAGCCTGGTGGACGTGGCGCTGACCCTGGTGGCGCTGTCGGTGCTGCGGCTGGTGGCGCGGGAAGAAAGCCCGCGCTTCCAGTATGGGTACTGGCATCTGGAGCCGATGGTGGAAGCGCTGGGTGGGGCGATCCTGTCGCTGGCCTGCATCTATGCGTTGGCCAATTCGGTGATCGGGCTGACCACCGGGGGGCACGAGGTCAAGGCCGGGCCTGCCCTGCTGTGGGCGGCCCTGCTGTGCGTGAGCAATCTGGCGATGGCTGCATTCGTGCGCACGCGCGCGATGCAGTTGCACTCGGCCCTGCTGTGGCTGGACGTGCGCGCCTGGCTGCTGAGCGGCATGATGAGCCTGGCGGTGGTGCTGGCATTCGCGATCGCGCTGCTGCTGCGCGATGGCGAGCATGCGCACTGGATCCCTTATCTGGATCCGTTGGTGCTGGCGGCGATCAGCGTGGCGGTGTTGCCGGTGCCACTGCGCAGTGCGTGGAAGGCCATGCGCGAGGTCCTGCAGGTAGCGCCGGATACGCTGGACGCACGCGTGCAGGCGGTGATGAAGGCGTTCGTCGCCGAGCACGGCTATCTGGATTTCACCAGCCACGTGGCCAAGATGGGGCGGATGCGGTTCGTTGAGATCCACATCCTGACCCACCCGGAGACGGTGATCGGCACCATCGGCAACGTGGACGCGATGCGCGATGAAATCGCCGAACGCCTGGATGCGCGCGGCAGCGAGTTCTGGTTGACCATCGATTTCACCGCTGATCCGGCCTGGACCTGATCGACGGTAGGTCGCGGATTGCCCTCGCAGGTCGCGCAGGCGCTCGACGCTTCGGCGGTGCTTCCACGCTGATATACGCATCGTATATGATGCGTATATTCCGTACGAGAGAGCCTGCCATGGGCATCGTCAACATCGACGACGAACTGCACGACAATCTGCGCCGCGCCAGCGGCGTCTCCGGCCGCTCGATCAACGCCCAGGCCGGCTTCTGGATCAAGATCGGCATGCTGTGCGAGATGAACCCCGGCATGAGCTACCAGGAGATCGTCAGCCGCGAGCTGCGTGCCGCCGGGGTCGCGCCCGGCGCCTTGCGGGTGGCCGAGGCATGATCAAGACGGCTGAAGAACAGGCCTTGATGCGCGCTTCCGGGCGCCTGCTGGCGTCCGTGTTCGAGGCGCTGGACACGCTGCCGCTGGAAGGCATGAGCACGCTGCAGGTGAACGACTGGGTCGAGCGCTTCATCGTCGATGAGCTGAAGGCCCGCCCGGCGAGCAAGGGCCAGTATGGCTTTGCCTACGTGCTCAACTCCTCCATCGACAACGTGGTCTGCCATGGCGTGCCATCGCCGGATGTCATCCTGCGCAGCGGCAGCATCGTCAACCTGGATATCACCCTGGAGAAGGGCGGCTACATCGCCGATTCCAGCAAGACCTATCTGATCGGCGAGGTGGACTACGCAGCCAGGCGGCTGGTACGGGTGACCCGCGAGGCGATGTGGAAGGGGATCGGCGTGGTGCGGCCGGGCGCGACCCTGGGCGACATCGGTTTTGCGATCCAGCAGCATGCCAAGGCGCATGGCTACAGTGTGGTCCGCGAGTTCTGCGGCCATGGCATCGGCCAGGAGATGCACGAGGAACCGCAGGTGCTGCATTACGGGCGCCGCAGCGACGGGTTGGCGCTGGAAGAGGGCATGACCTTCACCATCGAGCCGATGATCAACCAGGGCCGAGCCGCCATCGACATGAGCGATGATGGCTGGACCGTGACCACGCGTGACGGCAAGTTGTCGGCGCAGGCCGAGCACACCGTGCTGGTGACCGCCGATGGCGTTGAAGTGCTGACGTTGCGCGCGGACGAGCGTTCGACGCGCTGAGCGGACGCAGTCGCGGCCGGCCCGGCGCTAGCTTGCGTCGCCGCCGCGCGTGGAAACCAGTTTGAGGAAGGCTTCGTTCTGATACCGGCTCATGCGCAGCTGCTGGCCGGTATCCATGGTCACCACATGGTGGCCGTTGAACCACGGGTGGATCGCCCTGACCCGGCGCACATTGACGATTGCCGAGCGATGCACGCGCGCGAAGTGCCGCGGGTCCAGCCGCGCGGCGAGGGTGGACATGGTCTCGCGCAGCTCATGCATGCGGTCGACCAGATGGATTTCGACCGTGTTGCGCGCGGCCTTGATCCAGACGATGTCATCGACCGCCACCAGCACCACGTGCTCCTCTACCCGCACCGGAATGCGCTGCAGGTAATCGTCACGCTGGCGCAGCGCATCCAGCGCCTGCAGGATCTGCGCCGAGGTCTGTGCGCCGACCCCGTTGGCCGCCGACAGGCGTGCCTTGGCCCGCTGCAGCGTGGCGGCAAAACGCTCGCGGCTGAACGGCTTGACCAGATAGTCCACGGCATTGGCCTCGAAGGCCTTCACTGCATATTGCTCGTAGGCGGTGACGAACACCGTGGCCGGCATCCGTCCGGCGCCGATGCTGGCGACCACGTCCATGCCGTTGATCGCCGGCATCTGGATGTCCAGGAACACCAGGTCCGGCGACTGGTTGCGGATCGCGGCCACGGCCGAGACGCCATCGCCACATTCGCCGACGATCTCGATCTCCGGATCGTCGCGCAGCAGCCGCACGATCGCATGCCGCGCGATCGGCTCATCATCGACCACCAGCACGGTCAGCACGGTCAGGCTCATGCCGGCGCGATCCCCGCGGTGAACTCGGGTGCCTCGTCGGCACTGTCCAGTTCGCGGAACGGCACCCGGATGCGGCACGCCACCCCTTCGGGCCAGAGCATGTCCAGCCGGACGTCGGCGGCATCGCCGTACAGTTCCTTCAGGCGCAGGCGGGTGTTGGACATGCCGATGCCATGCCCGGCCGAGGCGGTCGGTTCGGCCGACAGGGTGCTGTTGCGGTTGCGCACCTCGATGCAGAGCGCATCGCCGTCGCGCCGGGCCTCGATCTCGATGATGTCGCTGCCCACGCGCTGGCCGATGCCGTGGCGCAGGGCATTCTCCACCAACGGCTGCAGGATCAGGCTGGGCACCGCGCAGTCCAGGGTGTCCGGGGCGATGTAGGTGCGGGTGGTCAGCCGGTCCTTGAAGCGGGTGCGCTGGATGCCCAGGTACAGCTCGATCAGGTCCAGCTCCTGGCGCAGGCTGATTTCCTGGCCATCGTAGTCTTCCAGGAACGCGCGCAGCAGCTCGCTCAGGCGCAGCAGCATGTCTTCGGCCGAGACTTTGTCCTCGTCCAGCAGGGTCACGATCGCATGCAGAGTGTTGAACAGGAAATGCGGCTGCAGCTGCGATTTCAGCGATAGCAACCGCGACTGCGCCAGCTCGGTGGCCAGCTGGCTGGCTTCCAGTTCGCGGCGCGCCTTCTCGGCGTGGAAGTGGAGGGCCTGCTGGATGGCGAACAGCGTCCAGTAGGTCAGCAGCCCGATCGCGAAGTGCTGCTCCAGGAAGTAGCCCAGCTGTTCGATGACGCCGCTGGGTTCGAACAGGGTGGAGACCAGCGCGCCCAGCACCATCGCGATGCACGTCATGCACAGGCTGGCGGCCACCTGCGCGCCGAGCCCGTGGAAGCGGCCGGTACCGCGCACCGGGAAGCGCTCGGCGAGGCGGAACACGGTCGGCGCCAGCGCGGCCCACGTGTACCACTGGATCAGCGACCAGCGCATGAGGTCCCACAGGGGCCATTGGCTGTTCGGCAGCCCGGCGTTGATCGAGGTCTGGACCGCGAACACGACGGCCACCGCCGTCCACAGGGCGATGTAGCGTGACAGGCGGATGCGGGTGCTGCCGAGGCGAATGTACATGGGCGATTCCGGGCCAGGGATCTGTGGCGGATGCCATCTTAGGCAGGCGGACGTGCGCGCGGGAAGCGCCATGAGGGCCTACTACGATTGGTCCGTGCGGAGCGACGATTCGTCCCGGATCGGTTGCCGGGGCGTTGCGGCGAAGGCGAGATGGGGAGGCCGGGACGCACTGTACCGCAGGCGCGGCCGGTACCCCTTCCTTGCTGGAGACTGCTGCCATGACCCCGACCCGCGCTGTTGCCGTTGCCTGCCTGCTGTCCATCGTGATCGTGCCGCTTGTCGGCGCCGCCAACGCACGCTATCTGACCCTGGTCAACCGCGCGCATGACAGCGTGACCGCGGTGGACGTCGGGTCCGCGGGCAGTGGCGCGTTCGAGCCTCGTGCATTGGAGCGCAGCCTGTCCGGTGGCGGCGATGCGATCACCGTGGACCTGGCCGGCGAGGGCTGCCGCTACGACCTGCGTTTCACCTTCGCCAACGGCAGGACCCAGGTCTACCAGGATGTGGATGCCTGCCGTGGCAGCAGGCTTGCGATCCAGCCATGGCCCCGGGGCCGCGATGGGCAGGTGCGGCCGGAGGTCCGGGTGGCCGATCAGAAACGGCCACGCTGATCGGTGCGGTCAGCGTGGCCGGTCAGTCGATCGTGTCGAGGTTGGCGTTGAGGCGCACCATCAGCGAATGCAGCTGCGCCATGTCGGCGGCGGTGAAGCCGGCCGTCGCCTTTGCACTGGCTGCGTCCATCACCGCCTGCGCGGCAGGCAACTGTTCGCGCGCCTGCGGGGTCAGCGCGATCAGACGGCTACGGCGGTCGTCCGGGTCCGGACGGCGCTGGATCAGCCCGTCGCGCTCCATGCGGTTGAGCAGCTGCGCCATGCTCGGTTGCTCGATCCCGGCGATCCGGGCCAGTTCGCTCTGGGGTAGCGCGTTGCCATGCTTGAGTGAGACCAGCACAGGCAGCTGGCTCATCGCGAAACCCAGCTCGCGCAACGGCGCGTCCACGATCCGCTGGAAGCCGCGATAAGCCACGCCCAGCAGCTTGAGCGGCTTCTCGGTGGAGGGCGGGGAAGGTGCGGATTGACTTTCCATAGGTGGCTATCTATAAATATAGGTCCCTATGTTAATCCCGGATCGACGTCATGCCCAGCCCCCCTCGCATCGCCATCGTCGGCGGCGGCCCCGCCGGCCTGACCCTGGCCCGGATTCTCCACACCCACGGGGTGGTCAGCGTCGTCTATGAGGCCGAGCGCGATCCCGACGAGCGCCCGCAGGGGGGCAGTCTCGACCTGCACGCCGAGTCCGGGCTGCTGGCGCTCGAACGTGCCGGACTCAGCGCGGCATTCGACGCCATTGCACGGCGCGACGATCAGGGCGAGCGCCTCCTCGACAAGACCGGCCGGGTGCTGTTCGAGGACAGTGACGGCGCCGATCGGAGCCGCCCCGAGGTCGATCGCACGGCATTGCGCGCGCTGTTGATCGATTCGCTTCCTGCCGACACCCTTCAGTGGGGCAGGCGACTGGCGGAAGTACGCAGCAGCGCAGGCGACCGCTGGGAGCTGGTGTTCGACACCGGTGTGGAAGGGCCGTTCGATCTGGTGATCGGCGCCGACGGCGCCTGGTCCAGGGTGCGCCCGTTGCTCTCGCCCTATCGGCCGCAGTACAGCGGGCTGACCTTCATCGAGTTCGGCATCGACGACATCGACCGGACCCATCCGCGCCTGGCCGCGCTGGTCGGCCGCGGCAAGGTCGGCATCGAAGGCGACGGCCGCATGATCATCGCCCAGCGCAACGGCCATTCGCATGTGCGCGGCTATGCGATCTTCCGCGTCCCGGCCGACTGGGCGGCAACCCGGTTCGATTTCACCTCGCCCGAAGCGATGCGCACGGCCTTGCTGGAAGAGTTCGAGGGATTCGCCGAGACGATCCGCGACCTGTTCCGGGCCAGCAACGATGGATTCGCAGCGCGCCCGATCCATGCGCTGCCGGTCGGTCACCGCTGGACGCCACGTACAGGGCTCAGCCTGATCGGCGATGCGGCGCACGTGATGTCGCCGTTCGGCGGTGAAGGGGTGAACGCGGCCATGCTGGATGCCGCCGAACTGGCCGCACGGCTGGGACACGAGCCGGACTGGCAACGTGCCGTGGCGGCCTACGAGGCGCACATGTTCGAGCGTGTCATCGACGCTGCGCAGGGTGCGGCCGAGGGTGCTGCGACCCAGCTTTCGCACCTGGGCCTGGCCCCGACGGTGGCGTTCTTCCAGGCGCAGCAGGCAGCACGAGGTTCCTGAGCCGTGCTTGCGCCATGAAAGGTCTTGCGACGCAAGGCCTTCACACGGTGACGCCTGCGCGTTGCCGATAGTGGGGCGTCATCCTGCTTCCCGTCGCGGATCCACATGCCCCTGATTCCCGAGCGCGTCCAGCGCTGGCCCCGGCCGTGGCGCGTGGCGTTGCTCTCGCTGCTGGCGCTGTATGCGCTGTACCTGCTGGCGGGCAACGTGTTCCTCAATACGCCCCTGTTCGATGCGGTGACCAACCGCAAACCTGAAAAATTCACGATGCAGACCGGCCCGGCGCTGACCCTCATGCCCGGCCATGCCGTGGTGTGGAACATCCGCATGCGCGGCCAGGCCAATCGAACGCAGTATGTCTTCCGTGCTGATCGTGCCAGTGCGTGGATTGATCTGCCGGCGCTGTTGCGCAAGGAGGTGCGCATCCCTCGCATCGACGCGACCGGCGTGGAAGCGGAGGTCGAACGCGTCGAGAACGCCATCCCGCCGCCGCCGCGTGGCGACCGCGGCTGGACGCTTCGCTTTGATGCGATCCACAGCGACACCATCCGCAGTGGGCGCTTCGGCAAGCTGCTGATCGTCGGCCAGGGCCACGGTACGGTCGGCTTCCTCAAACAGCTCAAGGGGGGGCCGTCGGAGCTGTTCGATTCCACGGTGGGCTTCGACGACGCGCAGGTCAGCTTCGACGGCGTCAATGTGCTGGACGATGCGCATATCGCGTCGCGCTTCCATTTTCCGCGGCATTATCGTGACGACGCGCCGGGGCTGCAGAAACTCGGCATCACCTGGGCGCAGCTGCAGATCGATGCCCGCAGCCAGGGGCTGCGCATCGATACCGGCGGCCCCCACGTGAAGGTCGGCAGCGCGGTGTCCAATGCGCGCCTCACCGCGGATGTGACGCTGGAGGCGGGCGCGCTGCGACCCGGCAGCCGACTGGTGTGGCGGCTGCCGCTGCATGCCGGCGTGCATGCCGATGACCGTGGCCTGCTGTCGCTGCAGCTGGACGTCGCGCAGGACATGCGGGTGCAGGCGCGGCTGCCACGCGACCCGGAGACGGGCAGCGAACTGAACGCCGATGTCCGCATCACCGGCCGGAAGTTTCCGTTCCAGGCACCGGCCGAGCTGCTGCCGCGGTTGTCCGGCAACGTCCAGGGCGCATGGCAGTTCCAGTCGCTGAACTGGATCAGCGATCTGTTCGTGAAAAAGCCCTGGTTCCACCTTGACGGGGGTGGCCTGCTGAAGGCGGACGTCATCATCGCCGACGGTGAACTCGCGCCTGGCAGCACCGTGGACATCCCGCAGGTGGCGGCCGTGGCGGAGGTCGCCGGTGTCCGGATGCGTGGCGATGCCCACGCACAGGGCCGGATTGTCGAGGGCACCCCCGCGCAGGCGGAGCTGAAGGTGCAGATTCCGCGCTTCCAGGCCGCGCCGACCAACGCACCCAAGGCGGTGTTGTTCGATGGCCGCCAGCTTGCGTTGAACCTGCGTGGCGATGCGCGCCTGAAGCAGTTGAGTGACGGCATGCGCGCCCAGCTGCGCTTTACCGATGCGCGAGTGCCGGACCTGACCGCCTACAACCGGTACCTCGGCAACGACAATGTGCGCCTGCTCGGCGGTACCGGCCTGCTCAGTGGGGATGTCTCGCTGGATGCCTCCGGCCGGGTGGGCAAGGGCAGCGCCGATCTGCGCGGCACCGGCGCCCGGTTGAGCGTGGCAGGGATCGCGATGCGCGGGGATGCGCAGCTGCAGGCGCGTCTGCAGCGTGCGGATTTCGACAGCCGCCAGTTCGATCTTGGCGGTACCACGGTAGAGCTGCGCAACATCCACGTGGGCGATGAAAAGAGTGATGGGCGCTGGTGGGGCAAGGTGGCGATCCGCAGTGGCCACATCGATGCGGCGGCGCCATTCCAGGTGGATGGGCTGGCCGACCTGCACCTGCGCGATGCCGGGCCGTTGCTTGGCGTGTTCGCGCAGCGCAGCGAGTACCCGCGCTGGGTGCTCGGGATGCTGGACTCCGGCGAGGTACAGGCCAGTGGGCAGCTGCGCTGGCGCAGCGGCGAGTTGATCGTGGAGGACCTGCAGGCCGAGAACGAGCGCCTGTCCCTGCAGGCGCGGCTGGACCTGAGCCACGGCAAGCGCCGTGGCGATCTCTATCTGCGCTGGGGCGTGCTGGGCGCCGGCATCGAGCTGCAGGGCGAGCAGCGCAAGTGGCACCTCGCCGGTGCCCGCAACTGGTATGCGGAGCAGCCGCGGCTGCTGCCGGCCAAGCCCGCCGCCGCGAAGCAAGGCGACGGCACGCGCTGACGGGACGCAGCTGTTCCCCCTTGGCTGGGCGTGGCTTGGTATCCTCGCCGCGCCCGCTGTCTGGTGACAGCGGGCTTTTCGCCGTCATCGACCCCGTCATCCCATGAGCAACAACACCCACCGCGTCCAGGGCCTCAACAACGATGAGGTGGCCGCCGACTGGCCCGCCATCACCGACCGCGAGATCACCTGGCTCGGCGAGCGCTTCGCGGCGCTGGCGGGTGCGTGCCGGCTGCTGTGGCACAGCCCGCGGCCGATGTCCGCCGCGGCCATCGTTGAGAGCGACGGGGGGCGGGTGTTCGTCAAACGTCACCATGCCAGTGTCCGTTCGGCGGCCACGTTGGCCGAGGAGCATCGCTTCATCCGGCACCTGGCCGATCACGGCGTACCCGTGGTCGAGGTGGTGAGTGACCGCGATGGCGCCACGGCGGTCGAGCACGAAGGCTGGACCTACGAGCTGCACAGCGTGGGCCGTGGCCAGGATCTGTATCGCGACGCAGCGTCCTGGACGCTGCTGACCGATACCGCGCAGGCGCGCGAAGCCGGGCGGATGCTGGCGACGCTGCATCTGGCATCGGCCAGCTACGACGCGCCCCAGCGCAGCACCCATCTGCTGGTCGCGCGCGATGACCTGATCCGTGCCGCCGATCCCATCGCCGCGATCCAGGCGGATCTCGCGGTGCGGCCCGGCTTGGCAGCCTATCTTGCGCGGCAGGACTGGCAGCGGGATCTGCGGCGGGCGGTGCTGCCCTGGCATGCCGGACTGGCCGCGCGCCTGCAGGCGGAACCGCGCCTGTGGGGGCACAACGACTGGCATGTCTCCAATCTGCTCTGGTGCCAGCAGGGCACTGGCACCGTGGTCGACACCGTGCTCGACCTGGGGCTGGCCTCACCGACCAGCGCCTTGTTCGATCTTGCGACCGCCATCGAACGCAACGCCATCGCTTGGCTGGCGCTGGAACGCGGCGAGCAGGCGGTGCGTGCGGATATCGCGCTGGCGCTGCTTGCGGGCTATCGCGAAATGCTGCCGCTGTCGACTGAACGCGTCCACCTGCTGGCCGATCTGCTGCCGATCGTGCAGCTCGATTTCGCGCTGTCGGAAGTGGAGTATTTCGAGGGCGTGACAGGCTCGCCCGCCAATGCCGACGTGGCTTACCACACCTTCCTGCTGGGGCATGCTGACTGGTTCAGCACCCCGGCAGGGCAGGGCCTGCTGACGGCGCTGCACGCGGCCGCCTGAGGGCAGGCTCGCAAATCCGTACCAGTTGTAGTGAAATAGTCACAGAAGCGGGGGTGCCTGGCGAAACCAGGCTGAGAGAGTCCCTTGGAACCTGATCCGGTTTGCACCGGCGTAGGGAGCTTTGAGCAGCAGGCATGCCGCCGTGATGGGTCGGTGCGCGTGCGCGCCTTCGCTTCGTCTCCCCCAGCTGATGACGAATCGAATGAACCGCTGCTTCCGCCCTACGTTGCTATCCGCCGCCCTCTGCGCCGCGCTGCCCCTTCATGCCAATGAGCTCGCCGAAGCGCCCGAGCGCTCGCCGACGGAACTGGCCGCCGTGCGCGTGCAGGCGCATCAGCCGGCTGCCACCTCGACGCAGACCGGCAGCTTCGGCGCTGGCGACTGGAAGAGCACGCCGGCCTCGGTGAACGTACTGGATCGCGACCTGCTGGACAGCCGCCAGGTGCGCACGCTGTCCGAGCTGGCCAGCAACGATGCCTCGCTGGGCGACAGCTACGCGCCGGTCGGCTACTACCAGAACATCGCGATCCGCGGTTTCCCGCTGGATACCGGCACCGGCTACCGCTTCAACGGGCTGGCCATCACCGGTGAGCAGCGCCTGGCCCTGGAGAACATCCAGGCGGTGGAGATCCTCAAGGGCGAGGCCGGCCTCGCCGCCGGTGTCATGGCGCCGGGTGGCATCATCAACTACGTGGGCAAGCGCCCGGCCGAGGTCCGCAGCGTCACCCTCGGTACCGATTCGGAAGGCTCGCGCTACACCGCGGTCGATCTCGGCCATTGGCTGTCGCCCCGTTTCGGCGTGCGCTTCAATGCCGCCTGGGAAGACAGCGATTCCTACATCGATCATGCCGACGGTCGTCGCAATTTCTATTCGCTGGCCACCGACTGGCTGATCGGCGAGCGCGGCAAGCTGGAAGTGGATGCCAACTACCAGACCAGCACGCAGCGTTCGGCCTCGGGCTATCAGCTGTTGGGCGCCACCGAGCTGCCGCGCGGCGTGGACCGCAAGCAGCTGCTGGGCTACCAGGCCTGGCAGCGACCGGTCGGCATCGACAGCACCAACCTGACCGCACTCCACACCTACGATTTCAGCCCGAACTGGCAGTCGCGCCTGTCCGCCAGCTACAGCCGCTCGGTGATCGACGACAACGTCGCCTTCGCCTACGGCTGTTACTACGCTGCCGGCTGCGCCGATGGCAGTGTGCCAGGCAACTACTTCGCGCCGAACGGCGACTACGACATCTACGATTACCGCAGCCCGGACGATACGCGCCGCAACCTGGAATTCCGTGCCGAGCTGCGCGGCAGTTTCACCACCGGCAGCATCGGCCACGCGCTGAGCGTTGGCGCGGACCGGTTCGAACGCACCGTGGACAAGCGCCGCAACGTCAACGAGTACGTGGGCACCGCCAACATCCATGATGCACAGGTGCCGCAGTTCGACCCGTCGCCGCTGATGCCGGGCCCGTCCGCGCGGCGCCTGGACAGCGCGCAGACAGCGGTCTTCGCATTGGACCGGATGAGTTTCGGCGATTGGCAGTGGCTGGCCGGCGGTCGCTTCGTGCGCCTGGACGAGCGCGCCTACGACAAACGCGGCAACCCCGAGCGGCACAGCCGCCTGTCGCGGTTCCTGCCGCAGACCGCGCTGGTCTGGAAGGCCACCGATGAGCTCAACGCTTACGTCAGCTACGTTCGGGGCATATCGCTCGGCCAGGAAGCACCGTTCTGGACCTCCAACGACGGCGCGTTCCTGCCGTCGGTGCTGTCGCGCCAGATCGAAGTGGGCATCAAGTACGTGCCCAGCGATGCACTGACGCTGGGTGCGGCACTGTTCCGCACCTCGCAGCCGTTCCAGTACGCCAGGCCGGACGACAGCGACGCGGGCTACACCTTCGTCGAAGAAGGGCAGCAGACCCATACCGGGCTGGAACTCACCGCACAGGGGCAGCTGACCGGGCGCCTGTCGCTGACCGCCAGTGCGAGCGTCCTGCGCGCGCGCGCGCGCGATGCCGGCACGCCGGATTACGAAGGGCACCAGCTGATCAACGTGCCGAAGAGGCGCGCGACCGTGCATGCGGAGTACCAGCTGCCGTTCGTGACCGGCCTGGGGCTGACCGGCGGCTGGCGCTATGCCTCCTCCAACGTGGCCACCGCCGACGGCCGCGTCAGCGCACCGGCCTACAGCGTGTTCGACGCCGGGCTGCGCTTCAAGCACCGCGTGGGTGAGCATCCGGTGACCTGGAACCTCTCGGTGGACAACCTGTTCAACCGTTTCTACTGGCGTGACACCGGCAGCAGCTCGGGCGACTACTACCTGTTCCCGGGCGCGCCGCGCCAGGCCCGGTTGTCGGTCACGTTCGCGCTATGAACCCGGCGATCCTGGAATGGTCGGCCGCCATCGTCAGCATGCTCGGCGTGTGGCTGATGACGCGCCGGGTGACCGTTGCCTGGCCGGTCGGGCTGATCTCGGTGGCGCTGTACGCGCTGGTGTTCGTCGAGGCGCGCCTGTACTCGGACACGCTGCTGCAGATCGTGTTCGGCGGCTTCCTGGTCTACGGCTGGGTGCGCTGGCGTGGCCAGGTCCAGGATGATGGCCGGGTCGCGATCATGCCGTTGGCGCGGGTCGCCTTGTGGCGTGATCTGGGCATCGGCGTGGTGTTCGGCCTCGCCCTCGGTGCGGCGATGCATGTCTACACCAACGCAGCGCTGCCGTGGCTGGATGCGATGCTGGCCGCGCTGAGCCTGGTCGCCCAGTGGTGGCAGGCGCGCCGGCACACGGCGGCATGGTGGCTGTGGATCCTGGTCGATGTGGTCTACGTGGGCATGTACCTGGTCAAATCCCTGCACGTGACCGCCGTGCTGTATCTGGTCTTCGTCGGGCTGGCGGTGATGGGGCTGCGCGCGTGGACGGCAGCGCGCAACGAGGCCGTGCTCCACAACGCAGCAGGGCGGCACGGATAAGTCCGCGCCGCCCTGCTTCAACTCAGGTCTGCATTCACCCGGCGCGGTCAGAACCGCGCCGTGGCACCCACGAAGAACGTACGTGCGCCGCCGTCGTAGTCGTTGCCTTCTTCGATGGTGGAGACATCGCCGAGGTTGAGCACGCCGGCACGCAGGGTCAGGCTTTCGTTGACGTCGAAGCCGGCCACCAGGTCCCAGGTGGTGTAGGCCTTGGCGAAGGTCGAACTGGAGGTGGACACCAGCTGCTCCCCGATGTGCTGCGCGCTCAGGTTGAGCGACCAGTCATCGTTGACCTGCCAGTCCAGCGAGGTGTTCGCGGTGAGCTTGGGCACGACCAGCAGGTTGGCGCCGGTGGTGCGGTTCTTCGACTCCAGCATGCGCGTGGCGTTGGTGGTCCAGCTCAGGCGCTCATGCAGCGGCACGGTGACGCTGGCTTCCACGCCCCGGGTGCGCGCCTTTTCAACATTCTCTGCCACGGTCCACCAGAAGCCGTTGACGAAGCTGCTGGTCTGCCCCGGAATGTCGCGCAGCGGAACCTGCTGGATCTTGTCGTCGAAGTCGGTCAGGAAGTAAGTGGCCGAGACCAGCCAGCCATTCCTGTCGAAGCCGACGCCGATCTCGTAGTTGGTGCTGGTTTCCGGCTCCAGGTTCGGATTGCCCGCCATGTAGCAGCCGGTGGTGCCGTCGGCGCTGACCGAGCGGCTGGTCCAGCCTTCCACGGTGAGGGCGGTACAACCGCGGCCACCGGACTGGGTCGCGGCGCCGGCCGTGCCCTGTTTCAGCGTCGGTGCGCGGAAGCCCTCCGAGACGCCGCCGCGGATGGTCCAGGCATCGGACGGGTGCCAGACGCCGTAGACACGTGGGCTCAGGTTGTCGTCGTAGTTGTCGGTGTTGTCCCAGCGCAGGCCCACGGTGAGGATGAAGCGCTCGTGCAGGGTGATGTGGTCTTCGGCGAACAGCGCCCAGGAATCGGCTTGGCTGGTCGGACTGATCCGGCCGGTGCCGGTCCAGGTCACCGGCACGGTGCCGATGGTGTCGCTGTTCTCCAGTTCTTCGCGCTTCCACTGGCCGCCCACGTTCAGGCTCTGCTCGAAGCCCCAATGGAAGCTGCGGGTGAACGCGGTATCGAACACCGTCTCCTTGGCGTGGTTGCCGACGGTGCTGCCCTTGTCTTCGTAATCGTTCTGGACCAGCGTGGTCCTGGAGGTGGCGGCATCGCCGTAGCGGCCGTCATGCTTGATCGCGTAGCCGGTCTGCACCAGCTTGGACAGGCCCCACGCGCCGACATCACCGGCGCCACGGTTGCGCTGCTCGCCGCGCGAGGCCTCCAGGCCGATGGTGTGGTCATCGTTGACACGCCAGTTGAGCAGCACGTTGGCGTTCTCGGCCTTGTTGCCCGGCGTCTGATACTCGCCGCGGTCCGATTCGCGATCGGTCACGTTGGCACCCACGCGCAGGCCCAGGTTCTGCGTCAGCGGGCCACTGAACAGCCCACCCATCTGCAGCGTGTTGCCGCGCGTGGAGGAATCGGGCTTGCTGTAGTTGTAGGTGACCGAGCCACCCCATTCGTCGGCGATCTTGCGGGTGATGATGTTGATCACCCCGCCCATCGCATCCGAGCCGTACAGCGAGGACATCGGCCCGCGGACCACCTCGATGCGTTCGATCATGTCCGGCGAGAGCCAGTTCAGATCCTGCGGACCGAGGTCATCGCGGTAGTTCACGCCGGAGGAATTGCCCTGGCGGCGGCCGTCGATGAGGATCAGCGTGTACTGCTCGGGCAGGCCGCGCAGGCGGATCTTGGACTGCGCGCCGGACAGCGCATAGCCACCGGTCACGCCAGGAACGGTGCTCAACAGCTGGCCGATGCTGCTGACCGGCTTGCGTTCGATCTCCTCGCGGGTAATCACGCTGATGCTGGCGGGGGCGTCCTTGATCCACTGCTGGGCACCGGTGGCGGTGACCACCACGGCATCCATCTGCTTGGCCGAAGAAGCGTCCGCTGCGGCATCGGCGTGCGCCTGGGCGGTCAACACCAGACCGATGGCGACCGCCAGCGTGGCGGCGGAACGGCGGGAACGGGGGGAGGGGTGCAACATCGCGAGGGTACTCCTTGGGTAGGGGAGCCCGCTGGCGATGGCTGGGGACGTCCGTGTAGGGTTTCAAGAAATCTTAACAATAGTATCACGAACCATTCGCATTTGAAATGTAGTGATACATCTCCATACGCAGGATGTCGTTATCGTTGCGCGCGGTCGATGACGAGAAACCCCATGCCAGCCGCGCGACTCACTCCACCACGGTCAATTGCCGGATAAAGCCCGGCCGTAATGCCAGCTTGTGGGTGACGCTGGTGATCGTGCGGCGCGGATCGGTCGGATGCGGCCGGGAGGCGGTACTGCTCCTGCCCTGGCGCCACAGTCCGAACATGACGATCTCCGCGCCCACCGGGAAGGACTTCAGCCATGCGGCATCGGCGTGCCCGACGCTGACTTCGTAGAAATCCCGGCGGTCGGTCACCCCGGTGTGCTGATACTTCGGGGCACAGTTGAGGAAGGTGACGCCATGGGGGTCACCGGGCTGCGGCGTGCGATGTGACCGCACGACCCCGAGCAGCGCCATCGGCAGCTCGCTGGATGCGGAGCCAAGCCGTTCCCATGCCTCGTCGTAGCGGTCCTGCCGGTAGACGAAATTCGTCCAATCCACCCGCTTCTTGCCCAGGCGCAGGGTCAGCTGCGTGGTCAGCAGTGTGTCGTCCTCGCACATCGCCTGCAGCGTAAGCAGGTCGGTGAGGGTGCGCAGGTAACCGTCGAGCGCTGCATCTGCCGGGAGCGGCGTCGGTCCCACGCTGCCGCGTTTCAGGGCCTGCTGGAGGATCAGCAGGCGAAGCTCGTGCTTCCCACCATCCAGTGCCGGCAGGAACTCGGGATCCGCTCCGGCGGCAAGCAGCGCCTGCAGATGGGAGGGCGCGTTGTAGCGACACCCGGGCAGATGCGCGGTGCCTTTAGTCAGGGCGAGGTAGGCGGGGAGGTGGAGGGGCGGGGCACGATCCACGCCGGGCCTGCTGTGCTCGGGAACGAATCTCACCGGCACGCTGCACCCATCGCACAGCAGCGTCGGCAGGGTCTGTTGCGCGTCATGACGCTTCTGCAGGTCGCCCACCCGGTGCAGGGTGCCGTGCGTGCCCACCGCCTTACGCATCTTGATTCCGCGACTCATCTGCAACCACTGCTTCGTTCAATGGCGACCATCATAGTCGCTTCGATCAGTCACCCTGCGTGGCGAAGCGCAGCCGGTTGTGGTCCGGGTCGATCACCATCATTTCGCGCCCGCCCCATGGCACATCTGCCGGCGGTCGGAAGACCGGCGCGCCGGCTGCAACGAACGCGGCATGCAATGCGTCCACGTCAGGCACATGAAAATACACGGCGCCTCCCGGCTCGCAGTCGCCGGTGTGTTCGCTGAGGAACATCTGCTGGCCTTCACGGCTGATCTGCACGAACAGCGGCATGTCCGGTGCGAAGCGATGTTCCCAGTCGATCGCGAACCCGAGCCGCTGGTAGAACGGCACGCTGATCGCGGCGTCGGTCATGCGCAGTTGCGGAATGACGGTCTGGGGCATGCGTGCGGCCTCAGCCTGGATAGGACGGGAAGCGCTGATCGGGGTGGGTCTTCTTCCATTCGGTATGCGCGACCGTGCCTTCCCAGGACAGGAAAGCATTCGGCACGCGCCCGCGGCCCGACCAGGTGGCGCCGCTGTGCGGCAACCAGAAACGGGGCGGCAGATCTTCCTTCGGGGCCTTGGCGACCTTGGGGGCCTTCTCGCGCCTGGCCGCAGGCGCGGTGTCCAGCAGCGCCCGGATCCGGCGCTGCTGCTCGGGGCTGAAATCGGCATAGCTGGTGGTCAGCAGTACAGTCACCCGCTCATAGGCCTCTTTGGTCGCCGCCTTGAGCAGCGCCTGCTCGTCCAGTCCCGACCGCGCGACCGCCGCTGCCAGGCGGGTATTCATCGTTGCTGCGGAGGGGGCGGTGGAAGGCGTACGGGGCATGGGATTCCAGGGAGGAGGGGCTGACGGAGGGCACCATAACAAATGCGTACGTGAAGCGGCCGATGGCGTAACACGCCCTGCCCACGAAACCTGAACAGGGGGTTGGTTCATCCGTGGGTACGCAATGTTCCGGCAACCTTCGGCGACCAGATTCGATTCAACACCGTTTCCTCAGGAGGATCCAACGATGCTCACCTCGACCGTTTTCAGCTTCCGTGGCCTGGCCCTGGCATTGGCGCTGACCGCTGGCGTGACCGCCGCAGGCAACGCCGATGCGATGTCGCGCAAGGACAAGAACACGCTGGTCGGTGCTGTCGTGGGCGGCGTGGCCGGGCACGTATTGTCCAACGGTGACCCGCTGATGACCGCCGGTGGCGCCGTGGCGGGTGGTGCGATCGGCAACGTGACCACCAAGGACCGTCGTGACAACCGCAACCATCGCTACGATCGCGATCGTCGCTACGACCATGGCCACCGCTACGAGCGGAGCAGCCGCTACGACCGCCGGCATGACCAGCGTCGCTGGAATCAGGACCGCCGCAACCATAACCGCGGCTGGCGCTGATACCGACAGCGTGGCCTGTGCCCGGCGCGCTAGGTCGGCGTGTCCGGGCCTTGGCTTCCCGGCGGGTGGCTGCGTGAGCGTGCGGCGAAGTAACGGGTGGGCGAAAGCCCCATGGCCTTCTTGAACATGGTGATGAAGGCCGTGACCGACTCGTAGCCCAGGCATTCGGACACCCGCTGGACCGGGGCGCCTGCAGCGAGTTCCCGGACCGCGATCAACAACTGCAGCTGCTGTCGCCACCTGCCGAACGACAGGCCGGTCTCGCTGGCGATGAGCCGTGTCAGCGTGCGCTCGCCCAATGCAAGGCGCTTGGCCCATTCGGTGATCGTGCCGCGGTCTTCGGGGTGGGCCGAAAGCGCGGCGGCCAGAGCCCGGATTTTCGGATGCTGGCTCACCGGCAGGTACAGCCGTTCCCTCGGCATCTGCACCAGCTCTTCCAGCAGCACCCGCGCGAGGCGGTCGGTCGGTCCATCGTGCGGGTAGTCGAACGGCGCGTCGGCCAGGTGCAGGATCATCTCGCGCACCATCGGTGAGATCGTCAGCGTGACGCAATGCTGCGGCAGATCCACGTCGCCGGGCTCCACGAACAGATAACAGAGCCGCGCGTTCGCCGTGGCACGGTTGCTGTGCGGCATGCCACCGGGAATCCATACCCCGCACTGAGGCGGGACTATCCACAGCGCGTGCTCTACCTCACAGGTGACTGCCCCATGCAGCGCCAGGATCAGCTGGCCCTTGCGATGGTCGTGGACCGGAATCTCCGCCGCGTGCTCGGCCACCTGCAGGCGCTTGGCGACGGCAGGCCGATCCGTCACGTCCGGGTCGATGTCGAAGCCGGCAATGGAAACGGGACACATTCTCGTGACCGGATTTAGCGAATGATTGGCATTGTAGCGATATTCGATCACCGCGGTCGCTGCCTAGGATGTGCGCCATGCATCTGCCGCCCCCTCCCATTCGCCGCTCGGTGGTCGCGCGATCCCTCGCGCTGCTGGCATCGCCCGCCGTCCGGGTCGACCAGGAAGCCGCACTGTTTTCGCTGAAATGCCTGGTCGCCGCGCTCCTTGGGCTGTACGTGTCCTTGTGGATCGGCTTGACCCGTCCGTTCTGGGTGATCGGGACCGTTTATCTCGTCTCGCAACCGATGTCCGGCGCGACGCTCAGCCGCGGCCTGTTCCGGTTGCTGGGGACCATCGGCGGCGGGGTGGCCACGGTGCTGCTGGTCCCCCGGTTCGCCAATGCACCCTTGGTGCTCAGCGTCGTGCTGGCTGCCTGGATGGGGCTGTGCCTGTATCTGGCCATGCTGGACCGCACACCGCGTGCCTACGCCTTCCTGCTTGCAGGGTATACAACCAGCCTGATCGGGTTTCCCAGTGTGATGCAGCCCGATGCGGTCTTCAGCGTGGCCGTCATGCGGGTGCAGGAAATTTCCATCGGCATTCTTGCCGCCACGCTGGTGCACGCGCTGGTGCTGCCGCGGCCGGTGTCCCGCCGCGTGCAGGCCCGTGTGGCCGGCATTCTGGCCGATGCCGAGCGTTGGACCGGCGACATGCGCGCTGGCGCTGCCGAGGCCGTGCTGGCCGAAGACCGCGCCAAGGCAGCGATGGACCTGCTTGAGCTGCACACCCTGTCCGTCCATCTCCCGTTCGACAGCGCCCACGGCGTCATACAGGCAGAGATACTGCGGGCACTGCATGACCGCATGCTCGACGTGCTGGTGCTGTCCAGTGGCGTGGAGGACGCGATGGCCGCGCTGCGTGCACCAGCAGGCGGGTGTCCTGCAGGTGCGGCCCCGGCACTCGACACGGCGGACGTGGTCGGCGAGGTCGGCGATGACCGCTGGCCGGCGTTGCTGTCGGTCAACCTCGCCGCGGACCTTGCCGAACTGGATGCCGCGCATCGCGACTGTCGCCTGCTGGAGCAGCAACTGGGTCACGACGATCCGGACTGGCGCCGGCGCGTGCCGGCCCGTCTCGCGGGCCAGGCGCGTGGACATGTCCTGCACCGGGACCGTGGGCTGGCCCTGCGCAGCGCTGTCGGTGCCTTCATCGGCATCGTGCTGAGTTGCGGGCTGTGGATCGCGACGGCCTGGTCGGACGGCGCCACGGCCGTCTCCATCATCGGCACCGCCTGCGTGCTGTTTGGCACCACCGAGGCGCCGGCGGGTCATGTGATGCGGTATCTGGCCGGATCGGCCATCGGCGTGGTGGTCGGTCTTGGCTACGGGCTGATGATTCTTCCGGGGATGTCCGGCTTCGTCGGGCTGGCCGTCGCACTGGCACCGGCCCTGCTGCTCAGCGGCTCCGTTCTGGCGCGTCCAGCGTTCACCATGGCTGCATTGGGCGTGGTGCTCACGTTCCCGCTCGTTGCAGGCCTGGGCGCTACCAACGCATGGGATTTCGTGGGCGCCGTCAACAGCAGCGTGGCGCTGCTCGTCGGCGTCGGCGCCGCGCTGTGCAGCATGCTGCTGTTCCAGACCCTGGATGCCAATCACGGCCGCGGCAGGCTGCAGGCGGCGCTCCGCCACGACGTTGCGCGGCGCATGCGCGGTCGCGTCAGTGACATTGCCGGGTGGACGAGCCGCATGCTGGACCGGCTGGGTCTGTTGGCCCCGCGCCTGCGCGGACAGGCCGACGCCGCCCAGCGTCTGCGCGCGGGCTTCGCCGGCCTGCGAGCGGCCGCTGTCGTTGCCGAACTGCGCGGGATCGGTACGCGATCGAGTGTGCCGGGCATCGGCCGCTGTCTCGCGGAGCTGATCGACGCGGTGGTCGATCACCTTCAGCGCGACTCGCTCAGCCGCCCTTCGTCGCAGAGGCCCCTGCTGGACCACCTTGATCGCGCCCGCGCCACGGTGCTGGCCGGCGATGGTCCCGAACACAGGCGCCTGCTGTTGCTGCTCGCCGCCCTTCGCCGCGACCTGCTGGCATCCCTGATCGCACACGGAGACTGATGCGATGTTGCCCGACCTTGCCGTTGATGGCGTCTTCATTCCCGGCCTGATGGCCGTAGCGGTTGCTGCGCTGGTGCTGTCGTTGCTGGTGTCGCGGCTGCTGGCGCGCCTGGGCCTGTACCGGGTGTTTGCCTACCGCCCGCTCGTCGGCCTGTCCCTGTTCGTCATCCTGGCCGAGCGGTTGATCCAGCTCGTGCCCCTGCTTGAGAAATGAAATGAAGCACATGCTTGTCGTCCTTGGCCGTTGGAGCACCACGCTCTGCCTGCTTGCCCTCGCCGTGATCGCGGTGCTGTCGCTGTGGAACCGGTACGAACGACATCCCTGGACGCGCGATGGCCGCGTCCGCGCCGATGTGGTCCGGGTCGCGTCCGACCAGGGCGGGCTGGTCACCCAGGTGCTGGTGCGCGACAACCAGCGGGTCAGGGCAGGGCAGTTGCTGCTGGTGCTGGACCAGCCGCGCTTCGCCGCCGCGCTGGAAACAGCCGACGCACGGGTGCGCAGCGCACAGGCCACGCTTACCCTGGCACGCCGGGAATCCGCGCGGGACACCGCCCTGGGCAATCTGGTCGCCTCCGAGACACGGGAGCAGAACGTCGCCAAGGTCGACACCGAAGTGGCGGGCCTGGCCGAAGCGCAGGCGGAGCGACGGGTAGCGCTGCTGAATGTCCAGCGGACCGAGGTGCGCGCCACCGCCGATGGCATCGTGACCAATCTGGACCTGCACCCGGGCGACTTCCTGCCGCCGGGTACCCAGGCCCTGGCGCTGATCGATACCCGCAGCCTGCGGATCGAGGGCTACTTCGAGGAAACCAAGCTCACCTGCATCACCGAAGGCGATCGCGCGACGGCCCGCCTGATGGGCGATACCCGCGACGTGCGTGGTCATGTCGAGAGCATTGCCGCCGGCATCGCCGATGACCAGCGATCGAACACGCACAACCTGCTGCCCGCGGTGGCGCCGACGTATGCGTGGGTGCGGCTGGCACAGCGCATCCCCGTGCGCATCCGGCTCGACGACGTTCCTCCCGAGACCCGCCTGATCATCGGCAGGACCGCCAGCGTCACCATCACCCCGACTGCGCGGGGGGGCTGCAAATGAGGGCGCAGCTTCCGCGTCTCGGTGCGATCAGCGCGATGCTGTGGTTGTCCGGCTGCGTGTCCGGTCCGGACTACCGTGTTCCGGCCACTGCCATGGCGATCGCGCCCGATGCCCAGGGGCGGCTCGTCGCAGGCGGCGAGTCGGCCTACAGCCAGGCCGAGCCGCCGGACCAGTGGTGGCGGCTGTACCAGGACCCGCACCTGGACGCCTATGTTGCCGAAGCGTTGCAGGCCAACACCGATCTGCGGGCGGCCGATGCCAACCTCCGGCGTGCCTCCGCAGTGGTGCAGGAACAGCAGGCACAAGGCATGGTGCGCACCGACACTGCCGCGTCAGGCAAGCTCGCGCATGTGGGCGGGTACACGCTGCCCTCGTCCTCGCTGCCGCAAGCCTATGCGCTCGGGATCAATCTTTCGTATCCCTTGGATCTGGCCGGCGGCATCCGCCGCGGCATCGAAGCGGCCAGCGCTGATGCCGAGGCCATCGCAGCGGCCCGTGACCACGTAAGGGTGACGGTCGCGGCAGCGGTCACCCGCGCCTACGTCGGCGCCTGCTCGGCCAATCAGACGCTGGCGGCCACGCAGCGCGTGCTGGGGACCCAGCGTGACACGCTGGAGGCGACCCGCCGGCTGGCCGCCGGTGGGCGCGGCACGGACTTCGACGTGACCCGGGCCCGTGCCGCGGTCAACCGGAGTGCGGCGGCCGTTCCGCAGTTGATCGCCGACCGGCAGCGTGCCGTGGCCGAACTGGGCGCATTGATGGGGCGGGTGCCGGCCAACTACCCGCAGGAAGTGGCCACCTGCGCGCGCCCCCCGCGGCTGGATCGGCCCATCCCGGTGGGCAGCGGGTGGCAGCTGATCCAACGACGTCCGGACATCCGTGCGGCAGAGCGCAGCCTGGCCGCAGCGACGGCAACCATCGGCGTGCAGACCGCCGAGCTGTATCCGCAGGTCAGCCTCGGCGCCACGGCCGGCATCGCGAATGCGCCCCGGCACCTGCTCTCCGGCGAGAGCTTCGGCAGCAGCGTCGGGCCGCTGCTGTCATGGCGTTGGCCGAACCGGCGGGCAGTGAAGGCACGGATCGCTGCGGCCAGTGCCAGTGCGGAAGCAGCGTTGGCGTCCTTCGATGGTGCCGTGGTGCAGGCGCTGCGGCAGACAGACGCCGCGCTGTCCACCTATTCGCAGGCGCTCGATCGCCAGGCCAGTCTGGCGCGGGCGCGTGACGACGCGGCCCTTGCCAGTGCACAGGCCGGGCAACTGTACCGGTTCGGCAGGGTGGGCTTCATCGATGTGCTGTCGGCCGAAGCGGCATTGGCAGATGCCGAGTCCGCACTGGCGTCCTCGCAGGCGCAGGTCATCGACCGGCAGGTGGATCTTTTCCTGGCGTTGGGGGGTGGTTGGTCATCGTCCGGCTAGCGAGTTGCGATCGCCCTTTCAGCATTGGATGTGATGGAGAGCAGGGTGAGTGACATATCGGATCAGGCAGGAGCGCACGTCCATGCCGACGATGTCGAGCGCGCGCGGATACGTTGCGATCCACCTGCAGCGCAACCGCCAACCCGGATCGGAAGCATTCAGTTTCTTCACGTTCCCTCTACGTCTTCCGGCTTCAACTGAACCCCGGTCATGGCTCTGGCGATGAGGCCGCTATCGTCCGAACACCCCATACGAAGGAGGCAGTGCAATGTTCCTGACAAAACAGCAACTGACGACGGCGCGGACACTGACGGTGGCGCTGATCGCGACGGTAGGCCTGAGCGCCTGCGCTACCTATAAGGACGAGTTCGCAACGATCAACTCCCGCCTCGACCAACTCGACGTGAAGGTGCAGGGCGCTGCCCAGAGTGCCGAGTCGGCCAACCAGTCCGCGCAACAGGCCAATCAGCGTCTGGATCAGATCGAAGGTCGCGTCCAGCAGCTGGAGCAGGCGCCCCGCCGCAAGCCGCGCGGTTGATCGCTCCCGCACCGTTGGTGCGGAACGTTTGAATCGGGGCCGGTGGCCTGTACAGGCCACTGGTTTCCGTTGATCGTGCAATCTTCATTGCAAGGAAGTGTCCCATCCGTACGCATTCATCACCTGCCGTCCTGGCCCTTCGCGGAGCGCTGACCGTAGCGCTGGCATTCGCGAGTGTCGGCGTGGCCCATGCCGATGACGCAGTCGTACCACCGACCGCCGCCGTCGATGAACTTCCCCAGGGCCAGGAAGTGTCCAACACCGTGATCGAGCTCGCGGGCTGGATTGTCGCCACCAAGGACAGCCAGGGTTATCCGTTCGCGATCATGGACAAGGCGGCCGCGCAGGTCCTGGTCTTCGATGGCGACGGCCGGCTTCGCGGCGCGGCCTCCGGCCTGTTCGGTTCGGCGACCGGCGACCATACGGCCCCTGGCATTGCCGGCCTTGCGCTTCGTGAGATCCCGGGTCGCGATCGGACGACGCCTGCGGGTCGCTTCGTGGGCGGTTTCGGCCCGTCCATCGACGCCGGGCGGGTCCTGTGGGTGGACTACGAGTCTGCCGTCTCCATCCACCCGACCGCGACGGGCGTCCCGGCCGAAAGGCGCGTTGAACGTCTTGCATCGCCCACACCTGACGACAACCGTGTCACCCATGGCTGCATCAATGTCTCGCCAGGATTCTACGAGCAGGTGATCCAGACCACGTTCGAGAAGGGCGGGGTGTTCTACGTCCTGCCGGACAAGGCGTCGATAGCGGAGACCTTCCCGGCGTTCGCGAAGAGTCGCGCGGCGGCGCAGGGTGACGAGGGCGTCCACGCAGGTCCCGCCGGCAAGTGATCTGCGTGCCGCTTCACCGCGCATGGCGCTCGAGATGCGCCTCCAGCGTTGCCATGTGTGGCGCATCGACGACCGCGGCAACGTAGCCATCCGGTCGGACCAGCAGCCACGTGCCGGCGTCCACTCCGTAAGCGTCGGCGAAGTGCCCCTGCGGATCACGTAGATCCCCGGCCGGACCGATGACGTGCACGCGCATTCCCTTTCTCGACGGTGCCGTTGCGCGATCTGCCGCGTACCCCAGCAGCGTCCAGTGTGTCCCTCGGAGCACCTCGAACAGACGCACCGGCTGTCCAGCCGCGCCGTGCAGCGCAGCGTCGGGAGCGCGGCTCCCGGGTGCAATGCGTGCATGACGCGCCCCGCCCGGCAGCGTGAGCGCCGAGTCGCGGTACGCGAGGTCGAGCTGTTGTACGTTGCGCCCGCGCCGGTTGTCACCCCGTTGGGCGCGGTCGAGCAGCGTCGTGGCAAGCCCTAGCATCGCGGCCGCGATCGGGCGGCGCTCCTGCTCGTAGGTGTCGAGCAGACGGTCCGGCGCGCCCTGCAGCACGGACGCGAGTTTCCATCCGAGGTTGTAGGCATCCTGGGCGCTGGTGTTCAGGCCCTGGCCGCCAGTGGGCGGATGCGTGTGGGCGGCATCGCCGATGAGGAACGTGCGACCGCTGCGATAGCGATCGGCGAGCCGCGCGCCCATCTGGTAAACCGACGCCCAGCTGACGTCCAGAACCGCGAGGTCATGCCGACCGGTCCGCTCGCGCACCAGGGCGGCCAGGCCGTCGACGGAAAGGTCCACGTCGCCCTCGAGCGGCACGGGGGCCTGCAGCTGGAACAGCGCGGTTCCCATCAGCGGGCACAGTGAGATCCGCTGCTCCGGGTCGTCTTCATTGAAGGTGTGCCAGGCATCGCGTGGCAGCCCGTGCAGCACGATGTCGGCCACCACTGCACGCACGCCCAGGGTCTTGCCGGGGAAGCCGATATCCAGTGCCTGACGTACGAAACTCCGGCCGCCGTCCGCGCCGATCAGGTAGCGCGTGCGGATGGTCTGCTCGCCCGTTGGCGTGGCAAGACGGACGCTTGCGCCGCTGGCGTCCTGTTCGAAGCCGATCAGCCTGTGTCCGAACTCGACCCGGTGGCCCAGCTCGGCGAGGCGATCGCGCATCACGGCCTCGGTCAGGAACTGCGGCACCATCAGCGGCCGCCGATAGGGTTCGGCCGGTGTTGCCGGGGCGGCCTCGATGACCGCGGCGTCCGTGCAGGTGCCATCGGCCTGGTGCGACCGCGAGACTGGATAGAGGCCGCCGGCGGCGAACAGCTGATCGACGATGCCCATGTCCTCGAAGATTTCCTGGCTGCGCGGCTGGATGCCCTTGCCACGCGACCCGTGAAAGGGCTGCTCGTGCTGCTCGATCAGCCGGAAGGTGACGCCCCGGCGGGCCAGTTCGATGGCCAGGGTCAGTCCGGCGGCGCCGGCGCCACAGATCACTACATCAAGGGTGTCGCCCATCAGTCCGCTCCAGGTGTGTGTAATATGCACTTACTTGGAGGGGATGCTATGCCGGTGAAAAATAAGGTGCAAGATACACATAATGCTGCCGCATTGAAGTCGCTGCACCTCTCCATGGTCAGCCTCGTCAGCGTGATGAACCGACCGCGCAACGATGAGCGGCTGATCCGGGAAGCAGGCGTGACCCTGGACCAGGCCCTGTTCCGGCTGCTGGTGGTGATCGAACGGGTAGGGCCGATCGGGGTGGTCGAGCTGGCCGACCGGCTGGGCCGTGATTACACGACCATCAGCCGGCAGGTGGCCAAGCTGGCCGCTATGGAGCTGGTCACACGCCGTGGCAATCCCCAGGACCGCCGTATCCGGGAGGCGACCATCGCGCCGAAGGGCAAGGAGATGACGGATCGGCTCGACGCAGCACGTGAGCGGATCGGTCGTGAGATCTTCGCCGCGTGGCCCGCGCAGGAGGTATCGGAGCTGGTGCGGTTGATGGCAAAGTTCGCCAGCGCGTTGGAAGCCCGCGAGCGGGAGCCGTAGCCGCGCAGCCGACTGTTTCAGCCAGGCCCTGGTGGCTTGGCGCCCGTTGTCAGACCCCCAAGGCATCTCACGTGAAAGGATTCCTGTTACTCACGCTGCTCCTGGCCGCGTCCTCGACCGCCCATGCCATCGTCATCCGGCACGACGTGGATGATGCGCAGTATCGCGTTCCCGCCACCGAATTTCCCGCCCTCGTGGACATGCCCGGCGAAGGCCACGGCGCGCTGATCGCACCGCAGTGGGTGGTGACCGCCGCGCATACGCTGCCGATGCATGCCGACCTCAAGCAGGTGGTGATCAATGGAAGTGCCCGGGACGTGGAGCGCGTCGTCACCCACCCCGGCTATCGCACGCTGCCGCAGACGTTGATCGACCAGGCCATGGCCAGTGGCGAGGCGATGCTGATCGTGGTGTTCCTGGCTTCGGGCGATGATGTTGCCCTCATCAAGTTGAAGGCGCCCGTCACCGACGTTGCGCCTGTCGTGCTTTACAGCGGCAGCGACGAGGCCGGTCAGGTCGCAAAGATCCTGGGCAAGGGCGCGACGGGTACCGGCGCCACCGGGCACTCTCCCCGTGGCCCCAACCGCACCGAACTTCGCCGTGCATTCAACCGGATCACCAGCGCCTACGACCGCTGGCTCTGCTATGTTTTCGACGAGCCCCCCGAAGCGCTGCCACTCGAGGGCGTGCTGGGCAATGGTGACAGCGGCGGCCCCGTGCTCATCGAGCGCGATGGCCAATGGCTGCTGGCCGGGCAGGGTGCGTGGAAAGTGGTCCAGGGCAATGTGCTGACGGCCAGGCCCGGGCGCTATGGGCAGGTGACATGCAATGTGCGGATGAGTCATTACGCGGAGTGGATGCAACGCGTGATGGCGGAACAGCGGTAAAGGGATGTCCCGAGTGCACCGCCTCGCGTGCAGGGCGTCCGCAGCCTGCACGCGAGGCGGTGGTCGGATCAGCCCGCCTGACCCAACCGCAGCTTCAGCTGATCGATCTCCGCTTCACTGACGCCGATCGACTTCAAATAACCCTCCGCGCCACCGTACTGCTGATGCAGGGCGGCCAGGAACATCTCCATGTTCTCCGGCGCGGTGCCGGCCATGCCGGCCATCTTCCTGCCGATCTCGGGGTTCTGCTTGATCAGTTCCATGATCTGCGCGTTCATCGCACTGTCCTTGGGCTGCCCTTCCAGGTAATGGGCTGAGATCGCGTAGTTGTGCACGATGTCCGCGCGCGGGACGCCGGCCAGATCGAGCAGCAGCCCGGCGATGATGCCGGTGCGGTCCTTGCCTGCGGTGCAGTGGAACAACACCGTGCCGTCGCGCTCTGCCGCGATGCGCTGGAAGACCTGCTTGAACTGTGGCTGGCTGTGATCCAGCCACTGCACGTAGGCCGCGCCCAGCGAGTCCGGGAAGGTGGTCATCATCTTCTGCAGATCCATCGTCTCGGTGCCCATCAGCGAGGTGCGCTGATACGCGAAGCGGGCATCGGTGGCCAGCAGGTCCGGCGACTGCGCCTGCTCATCGGCGGTGCGCAGGTCGATATCCAGCGTGACGCCGGCGGCGGCCAGTGCGTCGCGGTCGGCGGCGGTCAGGCGGCCCAGGTCCGAGGTACGCACGAACGCACTGGCCGGGATCGGCCCGTGGCTGCCCTGCAGGCCGGCAAACGTGCGCGTGTTCCATGCGCCCTGCAGCGGAATCAGGCGTTGTGCATCGGCGGCGACCGGCTGCACGTTGGTGGTACGCGCGGCCGCAGGCGCGGCGGCCGCGGTGTCGGCGACGGGCGCGCGGGCAAGGGCGATGCCGGCGCCAGTGAGCATCGGCAGGCTGAGGGCAACGGCAAGGGCAAGGTGGGTGCGTCGAAGGTTCATCGGGATCTCCAGGGCGATCAGAAGTTGACGGTGACGTCCAGGCCATAGGTGCGCGGGTCATTGAAGATGCCGCTCTGGCCAAGTGAGGCGTTGTTGAGCTTGTAGAACAGGTGTTCTTCGTCCAGCAGGTTGCGCGCCCACAGCGAGACGGCCATGGTCGAGCCGGTGCTGTTGAGGGGGACGTCGACCAGGGCCACGCGGGCGTTCACGATGAAGGAGCTGTCGGTGAGCATCTGGTCGTACTCGCTGGTGTAGTAACCGTCGGACCAGTTGCCATCCAGATGGAACTTGAGCGCGGAGAAGTTGGCGAACGGCACCAGGTAATCCAGCGACACGCTGCCGGCGTTCTTCGGCGCCAGCAGCGGCTGCACCGTGACTTGGACACCGGCGCCGAACGGATCGACCGCGCTCTGTGCATCGATGCGGGTGTAGGCGTAGTTCAGGCCCACGGTCAGGTTGTCCACCGGCATCACGTTGAATTCGAGCTCCGCACCGCGCGAGGTCCCGTTGCTCAATGCGTTGGTGGTGACCATGGTGGTGCGGGTTTCGCCGCTGTTGGGGTCGAACGGCAGCGAGAAATCCATCTGCTTGTGTTCGATCTTCGAATCGAACAGGGCCAGGTTCAGGCGTGCGCGGTTGTCCCAGAACTGCGACTTGAAGCCGAGCTCGATCGCGGTCACTTCTTCCGGGGCGAAGGCGGTATACGTGGTGGAGCGCGAGTTGGCGCCACCGGCCTTGAAGCCGGTGCTGTACTTGGCATAAACCATCGCGTTGTCGCCCACGTCGTAGGCGATGTTCACCATCGGGTCGAAGCGTCCCCACGCATCGTCGAAGGCAAGGTCGGTCGCCACCCCGTTGACGATGTACAGGCTGCCCTTCTTGTCATCGCGCGTGTAGCGGCCGCCGGCAGTCAGGTGCAGGCGCTCAAGCGAAGCCGGTGTCCAGGTGGCCTGGCCGAAGATGCCCAGGCTGTCCGTCCAGGCCTTGCTGGCGCGGTCGATGCGCACGTTGCCCAGGTTCAACGGGTTGGTCGCCGGGTTGAGCGTATAGCTGTTGCCGCCCGGGCCCCACAGCAGCATGTTGGGGGTCTGCGCGTTGTCGCCGGCGGTTTCGTGATAGTAGAAGGCGCCGGCGAGGAACTGCACCTGCGAGGTGGTGCCGATCAGCTGGAATTCCTGGCTGTACTGATGCTGGTACACCTGGGCCAGGCTGTAGCGGCCGAACGGCGTATTCGGGCCACCGTAGGCGGAGATCGCATCGACCAGGCCCATGTCGAACTGGCCCTGGGTGAGCTCGCGGTAGGAACTGATCGACTTCAGTTCCAGGTGTTCGCTGAGGGTCCAGCCGAGGTTGAGCAGGTGGCCGCTGGTGCGCCCGATGTTGTCTTCCTGCGGGCCGCCGAGGATGGAGGAATCCCGCCGGTCCGTACTGGCACCGGCCTTCTGCAGCGGGCTGAGGTATGGGCCCGGGACCAGCACCTGGGTGTGGTACGGCGTGGTGGCATCGTAGGAACGGTCGAAGGCATACAGCGCCGAGAAGTCGTCGCTGGGCTGCCACAGGGCGCTGAAGCGGGCGCCGCGCTTGTCGTAACTGTTGAAGTCGCGTTCGCCGCGCATCGGGTTGTCGGTGGTGCCGCCACGCTTGGCCTGCACCGCATCGATCTTGAAGCTCACATCGCCCAGCTTCGGCAGATCCAGATGCAGGCCGGTGGTGTAGCCGCTGTAGTTGGAGACGCCGGCACTGACGCTGCCGCCGAACTCGCCGGTGGGCTGCCTGGTGACGATGCTGATCGCGCCGCCTTCGGTGTTGCGGCCGAACAGGGTGCCCTGCGGGCCCTTCAACACTTCGATGCGCTCCACGTCGTACAGCATGCTGCCCAAGCCCTGCGCGCGCCCCATGAACACCCCATCGACATATACGCCGACGCCGGCGTCGCGCGCGGGCTGGTTGGCGTCGCCGGAGGCGCCGATGCCGCGGATGCCGATGTTCAGCGCCGAGCTGCGGGTGGCGAACGGGGTGACCCGCAGCGAGGGAATCGAGCCGTCCGACAGGCTGCCGATCGAGATCGCGCTGCGGTCCTTCAATGCTTCGGCATCGACCACGGACACCGAGATGGGGGTGTCCTGCAGGTTGGTCGCGCGCTTCTGGGCGGTGACGACGACCTGGTCCAGGGCGACCACATCGCGGGCAGCGCTCTCGGCAGGCGCGGCGGTGTCCGCATCCGTGGCGTGGGCGAGACCGGGCAGGGTGGTGGCGATGGCAAGGGCGAGCAGTTGACGGTGCAGCTGGGCGTGGCGCATCGGAGTCGTTCACGAAAGGAGGGGGCCGGCGCAGTCTGTCCGCGCAAAATGACAGATGAATGACCGTTCATTCAGTGGCCGATTGACGTACCATCACGGCTCAACTGGATGCCATCTACGACGAGCAATGACGCTTAATCCCCCTTCCGGCCCTCTCTCCGACGATCCCGCCGCGACCCGCGCGGAGGCCCAGCGGCAGCGCATCCTGGACGCCGCGCAGCGTTGCTTCATCGCCCGCGGGTTCCATGCCGGCTCGATCAGCGACATTGCTGCGGAGGCGGAGATCAGCCAAGGGCTGATGTACCGCTATTTCGACAACAAGCGGGCCCTAGTGCTGGCGCTGATCGAGCGGCAGCTTGCGCACGACCAGGACGCCATCGGCCACATGCCGCCGGCGGCCGATCTGGTCGAAGGACTGTTGCGCTGCTACCAGTTGTGGGCGCGCGGCGAGACCCTGGAAACCCGTGGCAATGCCATCGCCAACGTTGCGCTCTATGCGGAGATCACCGCAGAAGCGCACCGCGACCCGGTCGTGGCCGAGGTGTTGAGACGGCACGACCGGCAGACCAGCGCGGCGATCGCCGGCTGGCTGCGTCAACATGACATCGGGCGTGGGCGCACGCCGGCGGACGCTGACGTGGAGCGACGCACATTGTTGATGCGCCTGTTGGTGGAGGGGCTGGCGATGCGCGCAGTGCGTGATCCGGACCTGGACGCCGATACGGTGCGGGCGCTGCTGGCGGTGTCGATCGCGACCGTACTGGGGGAGTGAGCGCAGCCGTTTAACGCGACGGTACGGCCAGGTGCGCACACTGGTCAGGTCTGCACTGTCCCTCATGCACAGCAACCGGAGATTCCATGTCCTTCAACGCCCTCCTTGCGACCAAGACCGGCGATGCCATCACGGCCGCTGTCGTCCCGCTGACCGAGCAGGACCTGATGCCCGGCGACGTCACCGTCGCGGTCGAATATTCCACGGTGAATTACAAGGACGCCCTCGCGCTGAGTGGTCGTTCGCCGGTGATCCGCACCTTTCCGCTGATCCCCGGCATCGATCTGGCCGGTGTGGTTGAAACCTCCACCCACCCGGGCTTTGCGCCGGGCGACCGGGTCCTGGTCAATGGCTGGGGCTTGAGCCAGACCCACCATGGCGGCTATGCGCAGAAGGCGCGCGTGCCGGGCGAGTGGCTGGTGAAGATCCCCGACGCCTTCTCCAGCCGCGACGCGATGGCGATTGGTACCGCCGGCTACACCGCGATGCTGTCGGTGCTGGCGCTGGAACATGGCGGTGTATCCCCGGACCAGGGGGACATCCTGGTGACCGGTGCCAATGGCGGTGCCGGCTCCATCGCGATCGCGCTGCTGTCCACGCTCGGCTACCGGGTGGTCGCGTCGACGGGCCGGCTGGAGGAGTCGGCCTACCTCAAGGAACTGGGTGCCGCCGAGATCCTTGACCGCGCCACCCTCTCCGAGCCCGGTGCGCCGATCGCCAAGGAACGCTGGGCGGGTGCGATCGACGCGGTAGGCAGCCATACGCTGGCCAACGTGCTGGCGCAGACCCGCTATCGCGGGGTGGTGGCCGCGTTCGGGTTGGCCCAGGGCGCGGATCTGCCCGGCTCCGTCCTGCCCTTCATCCTGCGCAACGTGACCCTGGCCGGCATCGATTCGGTCAACGCACCATATGCCGCGCGCGAGCAGGCCTGGACGCGGCTGGCTGCCGATCTGGATCTGGGCAAGCTGGCCCGCACCACGCAGATGATCGGCCTGGCCGAGGTGCCGGCGCTGGCCGGCCGGGTGCTGCAGGGGCGGGTGCAGGGCCGCACGGTGGTCGACGTCAATGCCTGACGCATGAGTACCGGGTGCCAGCGCGGGTGATCGACGTGCCGGGACAGGCGTGGAGGGATCATGGCGCCGCCTTGCCGGGGATCCGGCGGAGCACATCCTCGTAAGGCACCAGGTCGAGGAAGGCATGCACCTCCACTGCTTTGTCATCGTGCATGCGGAAGATCCAGACGTAGTCGTTGTGATACGGCTTGCCGTCCCGGGCCACCGCGTCGCCGCTCCAGTGGATGATCACATGCTCGCCGTCCGCCCAGATCTGGGTGGCGGATGGCCGCACCGGCGTCTGCAGGCGTCCGGCGAAGGGACGGACGGCGCGGGCGAGGAACGCTTCGCGTCCGCGGTAGGTGCCTGCGGTGGGGCTGGAGCCGGCGATCGTCCATACGACCTCGGGCGCGAGCACGTCGTTGAAGAAATCCGAGCCGCCGGCCGCCCAGCGATTGAACGCATCGGTAACCACCTGTTTGTTGTGCGCAGTGGATTGCACCGTGGTCTCGGCGGCCGCAGCGCTGCGACCGTCCGGCGCAGGGACGATCGATACCGCACCGATGGCGAGGGACAACACCCAGCGTAGAGAAAGAAGGCTCATCGGCTCACCTCCGCCCATCGAGCGTGGCGGTGCCGAAGATCAGCTGCTGCGCCATCGGCCGCTGGATGAAGCGCGCAGGGAAGATCGGTACCGGTGCGCTGGCCTCATCCAGCCGGCCCAGATGGGTGTCGCTGAGGACGATCTCCAGCGCGCCGAGGTTGTCTTCGGCCTGCGCGACGGTGCGGGCACCGATGATCGGTGAGACCACGGCCGGATTGGCCAGCGTCCAGGCGATGGCGACCTGCGAGCGCGTCACGCCCAGCTCCTCGGCCACGTCTCCGACCACTGCGGCGATCGCCAGCGAGCGTTCGTTGAGATGGCCGATCGAGGCGATCACGCCTTTGCGACTGCTGGCCACGTCGGCATCATTTTCGTCGGAGAGATCGGCGCGGGTGTACTTGCCGGTCAGGATGCCGCCGCCGAGCGGCGACCAGGGCAGCACGCCCAGGCCCATGGCCTGGGCCATCGGCAGCAGTTCGTGCTCCACGGTGCGCTCGACCAGGCTGTACTCGATCTGCAGTGCGATCAACGGCGACCAGCTGCGCAGGTCGGCCAGGGTCTGCAGTTCGGCGACGCGCCAGGCCGGCGTGTTGCAGATGCCCAGGTACTGCACCTTGCCTGCGCGGACGAGATCATCCAGCCCACGCATCACTTCGTCCGGACGGGTAGTGAAGTCCCATGCGTGCACATACAGCAGGTCGATGCGGTCGGTATCGAGCTGGCGCAGGCTGGCTTCGACCGAGCGCACCAGGTTGTAGCGGTGGTTGCCGCCGGAATTGATGTTGGTGGGATCGCGCGCCATCGTGAACTTGGTGGCCAGCACCAGGCGGTCGCGCTGCGCCTTGGCGAAGCGGCCGAGGATGCGCTCCGCGGCGCCATTGGTGTAGTTGACCGAGGTATCGATGAAATTGCCGCCGCGGTCGACATACGCATCGAAGATGCGCCGGGCTTCGGCGTCGTCCGCGCCCCAGCCCCAGTCGGCGCCGAAGGTCATCGTGCCCAGCGACAGGGGTGAAACGCGGAGGCCGGACCGGCCAAGCAGGCGATAGTGATCAAGCGGGGTGGGCGAGGTCATGCGGTCGTTCTCCGGGGTGGACAGGCGTTGCCTGCGGAGTCCCCAGTGTTCGGCCGCGGCGGCTGCAGCCGGTAGCAGCGTCCTCCGCGATGCTTACACGATCGTCCGAGCGCGACGGATGATGAGGCACCGTCCGTGCGCGACCCAGGAGATCATGGCATGCCCTCGTTGCACCTGTTCCGTGATGCCATCGCCCGGCATGCACCAGGCGACGGCACCTTCGCATGTGGGCTGCCGGGGGTGAAGCTGATCCGATGCAGCACGCCCACGCTGCCGATGTCCGTGATCTACGAGCCGACCGTCTGCTTCGTGGCCCAGGGGCGCAAGCGCGCCATGCTCGGCACGAGCGTCTATTACTACGATCCCACCTGCTATCTGCTGGCGTCGGTGGGGCTGCCGGTGATGGGATCGGTGATCGAGGCCACTGCAGCGCAACCCTACCTGAGCCTCCAGATCGATCTGGACGCCACGGTGCTCGGCGAGCTCGCGCTGCAGTACCCGAGGCCCGCCGCAGAGCACCGTGCTGCCGCCGGGCTGTCGCTCAACGCGATGACGCCCGGGCTGTTGGATGCCACCACGCGCCTGGTCTCCCTGCTGGATTCACCGGACGACGCCGGTGCGCTGGGCCCACTCGCATTGCGCGAGATCCTCTACCGGCTGCTGAGCGGTCCCGATGGCGGCGCACTGCAGGCGATGACCCGCAATGACAGCCGACACGGACAGATTGCCCGTGCGATCCTCTGGATCCGGGCGCATTTCCGGAGCGCCTGCCGGATCGATGAGATCGCCGGCATTGCCGGCATGAGCCGGTCCAGCTTGCATGCGCACTTCAAGGCGGTCACGGCGATGAGCCCGCTGGATTTCAGGACGCAGCTGCGGATGCAGGAGGCGCGGCGTCTGATGGTCAGTGATGGCCTGGATGCGGCCGATGCCGGATTCCACGTGGGCTATGAAAGCCCTTCGCAGTTCAGCCGGGACTACGCACGGCTGTTCGGCTTGCCCCCGGCGACCGATGCCCAGCGGCTGCGGTTGGCGGAAGGGAGGAGCTGCGGGACACCGTAGTGTGGCCGCACTCCCATGATGCCCGCGCCATCAGCGGGTAGCCCGACGGTCAGACCGGCGCGAAACCGCGGGTGGTCTTCTTTTCGTTCTTTTCCGCCTTTTTTTCCTTGGCGGTCTTGGCAGGCTTCTTCTTCTGCTCTTTCTGTTGGTTCAGGCCTTTGGCCATGGTGACGCTCTCCAGGTGGGTTGCAACGGGGCGAGCATGGCACATCCGGTGGCGGCCGGTGCATTGGCGTGCAATGGGCGCGCGTCTGGACGAACCCGGGCGACGTTGGGTCCGTGCAGGGCCGGTTGCCCTGCACGGACCCTCCGCGATCAAGGATCGAAGCTCTTCTCCAGGCCGAACCGCAGGGTCTGGTTGTCGCGGGTGTCCGAATCCAGTTGCAGTTGGTACTCGGCGCTCAGCCTCCAGCCGGCCAGGGTCTGCAGGTTCAGACCGCCGCCGAGCAGGGCATGATGGCGGGCGCGCTGCTGCAACGTGGCCCGGTAGGTCGTCCCGTTGGCCAGGTCGGCGTAGAGCATGAAGGCCTCGCTTGCTCCTTCCAGATCGCGGCCATACTCGGCGCGCAGCAGCGGGGTCCACACGCCGTAACCGCGCTTGACGGTGAACTGGGTGAGCAGGCCGGCGCTGGCCGTACTGCTGGCCACGCTCTGGCGCTGGTAGGACAGCGCGTGGATCGCATCGCCCTGTTCGGTGTAATCGTCCAGACCGGCGCGGGCCCATTCGATGCGGCCATAGGGCGTCAGCTGCAGCGCATCGCTGCGCAACTGATAGCCCACCGAAAGGGCACCGAACCACTGCGTACCCTCGCGGCTGCCGGAAACGCGTCGGTCGGTACCGGTGACATGGCGGATCGTCTCCAGCGACAGCCACTGGTAGCCCAGCCACAGGTCGGCAAACAGGGCATCGGTCGGCTGATAGCTGGCATAGACGGCAGCACTGTAGCTGTCTACCTTGCTGCGGCTGCCGGCGTTGCCGACGTCGGTCGCATCGTGGCCATAGCCCGCACCGGTGCCGATGACCACACCGTCGGCCACCCACGTGTCGGCACCGATGCTCAGGCCGGAGGTGGTGAAGTCGGTGCTGGTGTCGCCGTGGCCGGTGCCGGCCTTGCCGAGGTTGATCGCGCCGCCGGTCCAGATCGCGGTGCTGCTGGACGGCCCGGCGTCCGGTGCCGCCGCCGGCATCGCTGCCGCGTCGGGCAGGGCTGCGTCTGCAGCACGCAGCGCATCGTCGCCCATCGCATCGGCGGGGCGGGACGCGTGGGCGGCACTCAAACGGATGCCGTTGGTGAAGCCGGCACTCGGCTGGCCGCTGCGCAACTGTTCCAGGCGCCGTTGGACATTGCTGATCTGGCCGCTGGCCATGCGCCGGGTGGCATCGGCCTGCGCGCTCAGCAGTCCGATGACCTCGGCGTCCTTCGACGGGTCGGTTCGGCCCTGCACGACGAAGCTGACCGTACTGGCCGGCGAGGTGGTGTAGGCATTGGCCAGGGTGTAATCCACCTGCGCGGTACCGGCGTACTGCTCGGCGGCCACGAAGACCAGCAGGTAGCCGCTCGCCGCGCGGGTGATCGCGGCGGTGCCTGCGGACGCCGGCCGTACCGACACGACCGTGGCCGCAGTGAACGGCCCACCGGAAGCGGCGGCGGTCAGATCGACGGTGCTGGTGGTGCCGGCCACGGTCGTTTCCGTGATGGCCACGGCCACCGGGGTCGGGTTGACCTGCAGGGCGACGCGGACCGGCGCGGACGGCCCGAAGGCATTGCTGATCGTATAGACGAAGCTCACCTCGCCCGAGGCCTGCGGGTCGGCGGTGTAGACCAGGTCGGTACCGTTGACCTCCAGCGTCCCGCTGGTCGGCGCCGTCACGATGGTCACCGCAGTGAACGGCCCATTGCCGGCACCTTCGGCGGCATTGATGCGCACGCGGCGACCGGCCAGCAGGGTTTCGCTGCGGGTGTCGGCGACAGGCACCGGCACGGCACCGGCCTGGATGCTGATGCTCACGGCCGTCGGCTGCGAGCTGCCGCCGGGACCGGTTGCGATGTAAGTCAGGCCGTCCTGGCCGAAGTAATCCGTGGCAGGGGTATAGACCACACGCAGCCCGGACACCACGGCGCTGCCGTGCGCCGGGGCCTGGGCCAGCGCGATGCTGCTGATCGGGCCGATATCGTTGTCGGTCACGGCGATCGAAACAGCGGCATTGGCGCCGGTACTGGCGGTATCGGCGATGCCCTGCGGTGCGGGCTCGCCGACGACCAGCGTGGCGTGCGTGGTGGCGCTCTGGCCGGCGGCGTCGCGCACGCCGAGGGCAAGCGCGAAACTGCCGACGCTGGTGGCCGTACCGCTGATGACCCCGGCCGGGCTCAGGGACAGGCCGGTCGGCAGGCCGCTGGTCGTCCAGACGTAGGGCGCCGCACCACCGGAGGCGCCGAGTGTCGCCACGTACGGACTGCCGGCCGTTGCGTGCTCCAGCACGGGCGGCGTGATCGTCACCGCACCGCCAGGAACCACGATGGCGAAGGACTGCGTGACCGGCACGGCGGCGCTGAAGGCCGGGTTGCCGGGCTGGCTGGCGACGATCGAACAGGTGCCCGGTGCGATCGCACTCAGGGACGTGCCGCTCACCGTGCATACCTGCGGCGTGGTGGAGCTGAGTGTTACCGCCAGGCCGGACGATGCGGTCGCGACCAGGGGCGAGGTGGTGCCGAAATCGCGGTGGCCGGGCGGCCCGAAGGTGATCGTCTGCTCGCCGATCGGCGTGACGGTGTTGGACGCGGCCGACGGCGCACTGGTACCGGCCGACTGGGTAGCGGTCACGGTGAACGTATATGCGGTGCCCTTGTCCAGTCCGGTGACGCTGATCGGTGAGGTGGCGCCGGTTGCGCTGCGTCCGCCCGGCGCGGCGGTGACGGTGTAGCTGCCGAGGGCGATGCCGCCGGTGTTGGCGGGTGCGGTGAAGCTGATCGAGGCCGCTCCACTGCTGGCACTGGCAGTGCCGATCAGCGGTGCATCCGGTGCGACGGGCCGGACGGTGAACGACTGCTGGATCGAGGCGGCGGGCAGGTAGGCGGCATTGCCCGGTTGGCTCGCCTGGATTGCACAGGTGCCGGCCTGGTGGAAACTGAGGGTGCCGGCGGACGTGATCGAACACACCGCGCCGCTGACCGAGGCGAACGACACCGGCAGGCCCGAGGAACTGGTCGCCGTCAACGTGGGGGCGGTCCCGTAGTTGTGCGCGCCAGGGGGATTGAAGGTGATCACCTGGGCGGTTGCCGGTGTGACGCTGTTGCTGGCCGCGCTCGTTGCGGCGCCGACCCCATTGTTGGCCGTCACCAGAAACGCGTAGGTGGTGCCGTTGGTCAGCCCGCTGACGGTCAACGGCGAACCGGTCCCCGTCGCGGTGAGGCCGCCCGGCAGGGAGGTCACGGTATAGGTGACCGGTGCACCGCCGCTGTCCCCGGGAGTGAAGCTGACCTCCGCCTGTGCGTTGCCGGCGGTGGCCTGGACGCTGCTCGGTACAGCCGGGATGACGGCATTCACGACCAGCGTGTAGTTGCCCGCCGCACTGACGCCGTTGGCATCGGTGGCGGTTGCAGTGAACGCGAATGACCCGGTCTGGGTCGGGGTGCCGGACAGCTCGCCCGAAGCAGCCAGGTCCACTCCGTTGGGCAGCGTGCCGCTGTTGGACCAGAGGTAGGGTGCGGTGCCGCCCGAGGCGGTCAGGGTCTGGTGGTAGCCCAGCTTGTAGGCGCCATCGCGGATCGTCGTGGGCGAAAGCGTAATGGTCGGCGCGACCACGGCGGGGGTGCAACTGAGGGTGACCGGTGCAAGCGCCGTGCTGGCCTTGACCATCACATAGAGGCCGTACGTCTCGACGAAGCCGTCGTCCGTGGTTTTGCTGACCAGCGCTGCGGGGCTTCGATAGGATTCGTGGCGCCAGTAGTTGGTGAAGTCGTAGCGACTGAGCATGGCCAGGTCGGACCGGGTGATGTCCACGCCGTTGTTCTGGCTGCCATTGTCGGACGATGTGACGGTCACCTTTTCGCCCGGGGCGAACGCAGTCGCCGGCCATCGATTGGTGTAGCTGCTGGTGGTCCCGATCTGATTGATCGTGGTGCAGGCTGCGGACGCCGCCAGTGCGGTCGTCGTGCCGAAGCCGAGCTGGCTGGCGAGCAGGGCGGCCAGCGCCAGGGAATGCCGGAGACTGCGTGGTGCTTTGAACTGCATCAACTACCCTTCCTGTTGGATGGCTGACGTCTGCGGGGCCAGGCCGCCGCACCGCCGTGCTGGAGAGAGGCATCCCCTGCAGGCACGGGCAACCTGGCGGCGAGGTGGGGCGCCGCCAGATCATGTGCGAGGGAAATCCAGTCCGTGTTTACGGCAGGGCGCGGCAACTCTTTAGGCGGCCATCGCACCCCGTCGCCGAACCGCCCGCCGCTGCGCTGTCAGCCGACGCAGGCATCGTGGCCAGCTGGTCGCCATCGTCCGCGTCGGCCTCCCCGGCATCCATGCCCGCCAGCTGCCGGGCCAGCGCCACATTGGTGATGTGCCCCTGCAGGAAAAGCAGTCCGCCAAACAGGTTCATGAGCGTATCTCCACTTGAATGGAGTTGACGATACGTCCAGGATGCAGGCGCAAAAAGCGATATTCCTGCAAGCCATCCTTGAGCTGAGATCAAGTCCAATGTCCCGACCACCGCTGCAGGCGCTGCAGAACTTCGTCATGGCGGCACGGCTGGGGAACCTGACCCGCGCGGCCGAATCGGTCAACCTCACGGTCAGCGCGCTCAGCCACCAGATGCGCCAGTTGGAGGAGCGTCTGGGCTACCCTTTGCTGGCGCGCCAGCCGCGCGGTGTGCGGGTCACGCCTGAAGGGCAGCGGCTGCTGGATCAGGTGGCGCCGCATCTGGATGCCATCGGGCAGGCCTTCCACCCGTTCGCGGCGCGCCACGACCGCGTCCTGACGGTGAGTGCGGTGCCGTCCATGGCGTCCAACTGGCTGGTGCCGCGGTTGGGCGGGTTCGTTGCTGCCCACCCGCAGATCGAGATCAACCTGGAGTCCACGGAGCGCCTCACTGATTTCGCCCGACAGTTGTAGGTCGATGCGGCATTGCGGGTGGGGGCGGGACAGTGGCCCGGGTTGACCGCCGAGCCGATGTTCGACGAGTGGCTGGTGCCGATGGCCAGCCCTGCACTGGTAGAGCGGATGGGCGGCGTGGATGCCCTGCCCATATCGCAATGGCCGCTGCTCGGCGACCCGGATGGCGAATGGGACCGGTGGTTCGCGCTGATGGGTGACACGCCGCCAACGCGCTATGTGGCGATGCTCAACGATTCCGAAGCGCACCATCGCGCAGCGCTGGACGGCATCGGAGTGGCACTGGGGCGGGTGATCCGCGCGCGCCTGTTGCTGGACTCCGGCCAGTTGATCGCGCTGTCACCGCACCGGTTGAAGACGCGCTGGTCGCACTGGCTGGTGTATCCACCCCGCTCGGCGACACATCAGGGCTTCCTGGCGTTCCGCGACTGGTTGCACGCCGAAGCCGCCGAGCATGCGCTGCACATGCGTGCCGCGGGCTCACCGGCGGTGGGGTAAGCCCGGTCGGGGTCGTTCACGGTGCGGGCATGTCCCGATACACCGGCTCGCTGCCGAGCACCTTCAGTCCGTCCGGCCCACTGTGCAGCAGCCGTTGTTCCGCGACCGCCTGTTGCCACTGCAGGCGGAACCCGTCTGCCGCCGGCAGCCGCGCGGCCAGCGCAATGAGGTGCTCACGGGCCTGCGGCCCGTCGCTGTCGAACTGGCCCCAGCGTTGGTCATGGCAATGGATGATCAGGCGATAGCTGCTCATGCGCGGGCTGGCCTCACGGCGTGTCCTGTGCTGCCCGGGGTGGCCAATAGACGCTGTCCGGCGTCGAGCGCGCGCCGAAGATGGCCTGGCCGACACGTACCACGGTGGCGCCTTCTTCGATGGCGATCTCGACGTCGCCCGACATGCCCATCGAGAGTTCTTCCAGGCGGATGCCCGGCGGCAGGGTGGGGCGCAGCCGTTCGCGCAGCTCGCGCAGGCGCACGAAACACGGGCGTACCTGTTCCGGATCCGACGAGAACACCGCCAGCGTCATCAACCCGCGCACGCGCAGGTTGGAGAAAGCCGGGAGCTGTTGCACGAAGTCGGCGACCTCGATCGGGTCCAGGCCGTACTTGCTGTCCTCGCCGGAGGTGTTGACCTGCACGAACACGTCCAGCGTGCGCTGCTCCAGTTCCAGCCGCTGATCCAGTGCCTGTGCCACACGCAGGCTGTCCAGCGCCTGGAACTCACTGGCGAAGCGCGCCACGTCGCGTGCCTTGTTGGTCTGCAGGTGGCCGATCACCGACCAGCGCAGGCCGGGCAGGTCGGCCATGGCCGCGGCTTTGCGCTGGGCTTCCTGCACTTTGTTCTCGCCCAGCTCGTGGCAGCCGGCGTCCCAGGCCAGGCGCAGGCGGGCTTCATCGACGGTCTTGCTGACCGGCAGCAGGCGCACGCTGCCCGGGTCGCGACCGGCCAGCGCGCAGGCGCGGGCGATGCGCTCGCGGACCACGGACAGGTTGTGGCGGATCTCGTCGACAGTGGTGGCCTGGGGCCAGGTGGGGGCAGCGATGGGCATGGCAGGCTCCGGAGGCGGGGACGGCTGCAAGGCGGCAGCGCACGTGCAACACTGTCCCGTGACGACGGACATATTGGCATAGGACAAAATGAAAATCACTGGCCAGACCGCCAGCGCGGTGTTCGAGAGCATCCGCCAGCAGATCCTCAGTGGCGCGCTGGTGCCCGGGCAGCTGCTGCCCCCGGTTCGCGATCTGGCGCTCGCGCTGGGGATCAACCGCAACACGGTCGCGTCCGCGTACAAGCGATTGGATGCGGCCGGTCTGGCCCGGACCCAGGGACGGCGCGGCACCGTGGTCAGTGCACGGCCGAGGCCGGGTGCACAGGAAGGCACGCAGCCGGGTTCGGCGCTGCAGGATCTGGCCAGTGGCAATCCCGACCCGCGCTGCCTGCCGGACCTGCGCGCGCTGCTGCCGGCACGGCCGCCCCGGCTGTATGGCGCACCGACCATCGACCCGGTGCTGGCCACGCTCGCGCATCGGCAGCTGGCGGGTGATTGCCCGGCCGGGTTTGCACTGGAACTGGCGCACGGTGCGGTCGATGCGATCGAGCGGGTGCTGGCCTGCTGGTTGCTGGCCGGCGATCCGGTGGCGGTGGAGAACCCGTGCTTCCTCGGCAGCCTCAATACGATGCGCGCGGCCGGCTACGGCGCACTGGCGGTAGCGATCGATGAGGAAGGCATGCAGGTCGAGGCGCTGGAGCAGGCGCTGGCCGCCGGCGCGCGGGCGGTGTTGCTGACCCCGCGCGCGCACAACCCGACCGGTGCCAGCCTCAGCCGGCGCCGCGCGCGTGCGCTGCGCCAGGTGCTGGAGCGGTATCCGCAGGTGCTGGTGCTGGTCGATGACCATTTCGCATGGTTGTCCCGGCAGCCGTATCACGCGGTGATTCCGCCGACGACCCGGCGCTGGGCCTTGCTGCGGTCGCTGTCCAAGTCATTGGGGCCGGACCTGCGGCTGGCATTGATCGGCTGCGACACCGAAACCGCAGCACGGCTGCGCCTGCGGATGGCGCCGGGCACCGGTTGGGTCAGCCATCTGCTGCAGGACGCGGCCGCTGCAGCGCTCGGCTCTGCGCGAGTGGCAGCACGGATGCAGCGGGCCGGGGACGATTACGTGGCGCGCCGGGAACGGCTGCGGCAGGCGCTGCAGCGCGAAGGCATCGCGGTGAGTGCGGAGATGGACGGGCTGAATCTGTGGCTGCCGCTGGCGGGCGACAGCCAGCCGCTGGTGATGGCCTTGGCCCAGCGCGGCTGGCAGGTGCGCGGCGGCGAGGTGTTCTCGGTCCACACGCCGGTGCACGGGCTGCGGATCACCACCGCGACGCTGACCGCCGCGGATGCAAGGCGCTTCGCGCAGGATCTGCGCGACGCGCTGGGCGCGTGAGCTCAGGGCGCGGCGGCGGAGTTGGGGTTGACGTAGTGCGACTGTTCGTCGTCATTGAGGAAGATCAGTTCCGGCTTGCCCTGCCACGACGTCAACATCGCGCCGGTGCTGTTCTGGTGCTTGACCACCAGGGTCGCGCCGCGGTCCGGGTTGGCGGTGACCTTGAACACTTCGGTGGTGCCGGTGGCATCGTCCAGGGTAAGGATGGCCTCGTCACCGACATCGGCGGTGCCGTAGCCGCCACGCTCGGACCCGTCGGCGCCCAGCAGGATCAGGCCGGACAGCGGTGAGGCGCGTGGCCCCTGGGTGACGCCCTTGGTCAATGGATCCGGGACCGGCGCGCCCAGGATCAGCCGCGCCTGGCCGGTGGCATCGCGGATCACCAGACCGCGCGCGGTGATGACGCGCTCATCGGACTGGCTCTGGTGCAGCCGCAGCGCGGTCCAGCCGGAGACGGCCAGGGCGAGGCTGGCGACGACCAGCGTGGTAAGCGTCAATGCGCGCGACATAGGTTCTCCGGATCCTTGGAAGGTTGCGACCATACCGGATAGGTCGTTCACAACACCAGTCGGAAAACTCTGGAATTACATCCAGACCGTGAAGCCGGTCACGGGATGGTTCAACGGAAATCGCGGCTGTGGGTGCGGACGCCATCGATCAGCGTGTCGATGTTGTGCATCTGGCGGACGATCAGGTGCTGCACGCCGTCCACGCGCTCCAGGCGGCCGTCGATCTGCATCAGCTGGGCTTCGACCAGCACGCGGTGCTGGCGGTCGGCGATCTTGCGCCAGACCACCGCGTTGACCATGCCGCATTCGTCTTCCAGGGTAAGGAAGGTAACGCCGCTGGCGGTCTGCGGGCGCTGGCGCATGCGCACCAGCCCGGCAAAGCGCACGCTGCGCCCGTGTGGCAGCGCGGCCAGTTCATCGGAGCGGTGGCAGCAGCGTTGGCGCAGTTGGCTGCGGATGAACGAGACCATGTGCCGGCCCAGCGTGGTGCCGGTACTGTTGTAGTCAGCCTGCATGTCCTCGAAGGCGCTGGGCAGCGGCAGTGGCACGGCGGTTTCGGCGGTGGCACGGGCGGTCTCGAACAGCGGCAGCGGCTTCTCCACGCCCGACACTTCCCAGCGCGCGCGATGGCGATGGCCGCTCAAGCCCTTCAACGCACCCGCATCGGCAAGCAGGCCTTGATGGCGGCGGTCCAGCCGGGCGCGCTGGCTCAGGTCGGCGACACTTTCGAAGGGCGCGCGGGCGCGTGCCTGCACCAATCCGGTGGCGACGTCTTTGTTGAAGCCATCGACCAGACGCAGCCCCAGGCGGATGCCGAACGGTCGCGCCGGCGAGGCAGGCGGCACCAGGGTGCAGTCCCACCCGCTGTAGCGCACGTCCACCGGCAGCACCGGCACGCCATGGCGGCGCGCGTCCTGCAGGATCTGGTCCGGGGTATAGAAGCCCAGTGGCTGGCTGTTGATCAGGCTGGCGGCAAACGCGGCGGGATGGTGGCACTTGAGCCAGCAGCTGACATAGGTGATCAGCGCGAAGCTGGCCGCATGACTTTCCGGGAAACCATAACTGCCGAATCCCTTGATCTGCTCGAACAGGCGCTCGCCATACTCGCGACTGTGGCCATTGGCGACCATGCCGGTGAGCAGTCTGTCGCGGTGCGGCTCCAGTCCACCGTGGCGCTTCCACGCGGCCATCGAGCGGCGCAGCGCATCGGCCTGGCCGGGGCTGAAGCCGGCGGCGGCGACCGCCAGCTGCATCACCTGTTCCTGGAACAGTGGCACGCCGAGCGTGCGCTTGAATACCTTCTCCAGTTCGGGCGGGTAGTCGATCTCTTCGATGCCTTCTTCCTTGAGCTTCTTCCGTCGATTCAGATACGGGTGGACCATGTCGCCGTGGATCGGGCCGGGGCGCACGATCGCCACTTCGATCACCAGGTCGTAGAAACAGCGCGGTTGCATGCGCGGCAGCATCGCCATCTGCGCGCGCGACTCGATCTGGAACACGCCCAGGGTGTCGGCGCGGCAGATCATGTCGTAGGTCGGGCCATCCTTCGGCGGAATCTTCGCCATGGTCATTGGCGGTCCGCCATGCGCTTCCAGCATCGCCAGGCATTTGCGCACCGCGGTGAGCATGCCCAGCGCCAGGCAGTCGACCTTCATCAGACCGGTGGCGTCCAGATCGTCCTTGTCCCACTGGATCACGGTGCGCTCGGCCATGGCCGCGTTCTCCACCGGCACCATCGTGGACAGCGGATGTTCGGAGATCACGAAACCGCCCGGGTGCTGGGACAGGTGGCGCGGGAAATCGACCAGTTCGGCGGTCAGGGCGACCACGCGCCGCATCAGCGGCGTCTCCGGATCGAAGCCGCGCTCGCGCAATGCCTCGGGCAGCGGCTCGTGGCTGCTCCAGCGGTCCAGGCAGGCGGCCAGCTCGTTGACCTGGTCCGGCGGCAGGCCCAGCACCCGCGCCACATCGCGCACCGCACTGCGGCCACGGTAGCTGATCGCCACCGCGGTCAATGCAGCGCGTTCGCGACCATAGCGGTTGAACACGTACTGCAGCACTTCCTCGCGGCGCTCGTGTTCGAAGTCGATGTCGATGTCCGGCGGCTCGTCGCGCTCGGCGGAGATGAAGCGCTCGAACAGTAGTTCCATCTCGCTGGGGTCGATCTCCGTCACGCCCAGGACGTAGCAGACCGAGGAATTGGCGGCCGAGCCGCGGCCCTGGCAGAGGATCTTCTGGCTGCGCGCGAAGCGCACGATGTCGTGCACGGTCAGGAAGTAGGACTCGTACTGCTTGGTGTGGATCAGGGCCAGCTCGTGTTCGATCTGGTGGCGCTGCTTGGCCGTGGCGCCATCTTCCCAGCGCCATTTCATGCCTTCCTCCACCAGCACCCGCAGCCAGCTGGCCGGATCGTGGCCGGCCGGCACCAGTTCGCGCGGGTAGGTGTACTGCAGTTGCTTGAGATCGAAGTGGCAGCGCTCGGCGATGCGCAGCGTCTCGGCCAGCAGCTCGGGCGGGTACAGCGTGGCCAGGGCCTGGCGGGTACGCAGGTGGCGTTCGCCGTTGGGAAACAAACGCCAGCCGGCTTCGCCGAGCGTGCAGTGGTGGCGGATCGCGGTGAGGGTGTCCTGCAGCGCGCGGCGGCGGCGCACATGCATGTGCACATCGCCGCAGGCCACCAGTGGAATGCCCTGGTCGCGGCCGAAACGACGCAGGCGCTGCAGGCGCGCGCGATCGTCGGCCTCGCGGTGCAGTTCAACCGCCAGCCACAGCCGCTGCGGGAAGCAGGCCTGCAGCCACTGCGCCTCCTCGATCCCCGGGGTGGACGCCGGCCACAGGCACAGCAGGCCGGCGTGCAGCTGCGCGATGTCGCTGCGCAGGCAGCGGTACTCGCCCTTGGGGGCGCGCCGGCGGCAGGTGGTGATCAGTTGGCACAGCGCGGCGTAGCTGCCCTGGTCGGTGCACAGCAGCACCAGCCTGGGGCCGTCCTCCAGCTGGAACTCGGCACCGGTGATCAGGGGCAGCGCGTGCTTCTGCGCCGCCTGCCAGGCACGCACGATGCCCGCCAGCGAACACTCATCGGTGATCGCCAGCGCGCGGTAACCCTGGCCCTTGGCGCGCGCGAACAACTCTTCGGCGATGGACGCACCGCGCTGGAAACTGAAGGCCGACAGACAATGCAGCTCGGCGTACTCGGGCACCGGCGTGCTCATGCGAACCAGCCGTGCAGCATGAACGGCCCGCTGCGTGCATCGGCGGCGGTATACGCCCAGCCGCGCTGGCCCTGCGTGGTTTCGACTACGTAATAGTCGCGGCGGATGTCGCCGGCATCCCACCACCCCGATTCGATCCGCTCCGGCCCGGACAGGATGCGCAGGTGCGGGTCCTGCAGCGTCTGCGGCTGGGCCAGCAACCAGCCCGGGCGCATCGGCAGCACCGGGGGCGGCGCCTTGGGTGCGCCCTTGGCATCGCCGGTGGCGCGTTCGGGCCGATGGTCGGCGCGCAGCCCCAAGCCCTGCACGGCATCATCGCCGAGCCGGGCACGCAGGCGCTCGCGCAACTGCTCCCACGGCATCGCCTGCTGCGGGCGGGGGTCGAACAGATCGCGGGCGGCCGGGACGAACGGTGGCAGCTGCTCGGCCTGCAGGCGCAGGCCACGGCTGCAGGCGGGCAACTGCAGATGATCGACGCGGTTGCGGGCCAGCTCGAACAGCATCGCCGGCTCGCGCTCGGGGGCCAGCAGGCCGATCGAAAGCCGCGTGTCGGGATGGTGTTCGTGTTCGAACCACAGATCGAACTGCAGCACGCCGCCATCGCGCGAGCACAGGAACGCGGCCAGATCGGCGGTCAGGCGCCGCAGCGGAAACAGCATCGCCTGGGTGGACTCGACCTCGTACTCGAATTCGATGCGCGCATCGAAGCGGTCCGGTGGCTGGAAATAGCGCAGCGGCGGTGTGCTGATCCCGCGCAGCGCATCCAGGTGCGCCAATACCTGCGGCGGGAAGCGCCGGGCCAGGCTCTCGCGCGGCAGGCCGAACGCGGCGCCCAACGTACGCAGGCCCGAGCGTGCCAGCACCGTGACCGCCTCGGCCGGCAACCCGCTGCGTTCGATCGGTACCTGGGCCAGGGCCGCGTCCAGCTGGCCTGCATCCACGCCGAGCGGCCCATGCACGCGGGCCAGCACGCTGGCAGCGTGCGGATTCGGTGCGGCCACCAGCCGATGCCGGAAGCCCAGCTCGGTCAGGCCACGGCTGAGCCGCTGCTCGACCTCCGGCCAATCACCGAACAGCGCACGGCTGGCCCGGATCTCCAGCGCCATCGCATGCGGGAAATCCAGGCTGACCTGTGAGCTGATGCCATACAGCCAGCTGGCCAGCAGCTGGCGGGTGGCCTGCTCGGCGCGTGGGTCGTACTCCACGGTGAGCAGGTCGCGGGTCAGCACCTGCGCGGCCGAAAGCAGCATGCCGCGGCGCAGCCCGAGCTGCCGGGCCGCGGGACTCACCGCGTGCAGCACGCGCCGCTGCGCCGGGCCGGTGAGCAGCACCAGCGGCGCGTCCGGATCCGGTTGCTGGCGCAGGGCGGCATCCAGCGCCAGGTGCGGCAGCAACAGGCAGGCCCAGTCCACGGCGGCGGCTCAATGGGCCACGGCCAGCGGCAGCGGCTGCGCCGGTGCCAGCCCGCCACGGCACTTGAGCACCCGCACCTGGCCATCGTCGAGCTGCAGGCGCAGCGCGGCCGGGGAGGGGTTGCGCGCATGCCGGGCATCGCGGAAGGAAAAACCCAGGCACTGGCCGGTTTCGGCCGCCACCTGCAGCCGCCGCAGGGCGCGGTCATCGGCCTGCTGCGGCCAGCACAACACCGCCGCGCAGGCCGCCGAGCGCAGGCATTGTTCGGCGGCCCACAACGCATCGCGCGGGCTGGCCTGGACCACCTGCACCTGGCTCAGTGCCAGCCCGGCGCGGGCCCAGGCCGGGGCATGCGGCAGATGCGGCGGCGCGATCAGCACCACGGTCTGCTGTTGCTGGCTCAGCCGCGCCAAGGTCGGCCAGACCAGCGCCAGCTCGCCGACCCCGGGCGAGGCCAGCAGCACCTCCGACAGCGCCGAGGGCGGCCAGCCACCACCGGGCAGGCGGGCATCCAGTGCCGGGTGGCCGGTCGGGTGGGGCGCTGCCTCGGGGAGGGCCGCACGCGGCTGCCCGCGCCAGACCCGGCGGGTTTCCAGCAGCCGGTCCAGGGCCAGCACGGCACCCATCAACGGGCCTCCCGGCAGGGCTGGAGCAGGCGGAAACGGGCGGAAAACAAGGGCATGGCGGCGAGTATCGGCAGCAGGCGTGTCAAAGGCTGAGACCGACAATCCTACCCGCAATTAGTAAAAATGCTAACGAATTCGACGGCCGGATTCCGACCCGGTTGAGGGTGCTGAATGCTTCAGGAGAACATCCACGCAGGGCGTGGATCTACGCGGGGGGCGGGGACTCAGCGCCCCTGCGGATCGGGCCGATGGTGCACGTATTCGACCACGGTGCCGTCCGGATGCACGGCATTGAAGGCGGCCCCGGTGGGAACGACCTGCAGCGGGAAGATGATCCGCGCGCCGGCCGCCACCAGCCGGTCGTAATACGGCTGCACGTCATCGACCAGCAGCGTGCCGGTGGTCGAGGTGAACGGGGCCAGCTTGTCCGGCGCGCCTTCGATCAGCAGGAATGCCCCGACCATCGCCAGGCGCAGGCCGGCGTCGGGAAATGGAAAGCCGGCATCGGCGACCACGCCCTGGAGCTGCTCATAGAAGGCCACCCGCGCCTCCAGTTCACCCGGGCCGACGAAGACCCGGATCAGCACCCGGGGGCTGCGTTGCCGGGAGGTGTCGTTGCGGTCACGCCAGAGCTGATCGAAGTGGCGGTGTGGGGGCATGCGTTCGCTCCGGGACGTGAGCGGCCATTATCGATCCGCGATCCGCCGGGGAACCGGGCAGGGCTCATGACCACCGGTGATGGGGTGATAACCCGGCATCGCCCACCACGCCAGCAGTGCGAGCAGCGAGACAGCAGCGCCGGCCATGCACACCCCGGGCCAGCCGAACGCGGCATACAGTGCGCTGCCGGCCAGCGCCCCCAGCCCACTACCGGCCGCGTAGAACAGCATGTAGGTGGCGATCACCTGCGCCTGCGCGTGCGGTGCCGCGGCCAGGATCCGGCTCTGGTTGGTCACGTGCAGCGCCTGTACCGCCAGATCGAGCAGCAGCACGCCGAGTACCAGCCAGCCCAGGTGATGGGACATCGCGGCGATCGGCGCCCAGCTCAGCAGCATCAACCACAGGGCGCCCCTGGTGACCCGCCCGGCGTGGCCCCGGTCACTCCAGTGCCCGCTGCGGGCCGCCGCCAATGCACCGAGCAGGCCGACCAGTGCGAAGGCGCCGATGGCGGTATGCGTGAGCGCATAAGGCGGCGCGCCCAAGGGCAGGCTCATGCTGCTCCAGAACAGGCCGAACACGGTAAACAGCAGCAGGCCCAGCACGCCGCGCTGGCGCAGTACCGGCTGTTGCCGCAGCAGCGCGATCAAGCCGGTGCGCGCGTCGGGTGCGGTTGTCACCGGCAGCCGCGGCAGGCGCGCCCACAGCAGGCTGCCGGTCACGACCATCAGCGCCGCAGAGAGCAGGTACACCGCGCGCCAGCCGCCCAGGTCGGCCACCGCGCCGGCCACCACCCGTGCCAGCAACAACCCGACCACCACGCCTGCCTGTGCGGCGCCGACCACGCGGCCGCGCTCGTGCTCGCCCGCCGCAGCGGCGGCATAGGCGACCAGCCCCTGGGTCATCGCGGTGCCGAGCAGGCCCACCGCCAGCATTCCCAGCAGCAGGCCCCAGGCCTGCGTGGCCATGGCGACCGCGAGCAGCGCCAGCACCAGGCTGCCGGTCTGGATCGCCATCAGGCGCCGGCGGTCCATGCGGTCACCCAGCGGCACCACCCACAGCAGCGCGGCGACCGAACCGAGCTGGGTGGCGGCGATCACCGACCCGATGCGGCCGGTACTGATCTGCAGATCGGCGGCCAGAGCATCCAGCAGCGGCTGGGCGTAATAGACATTGGCCACGCTCAGGCCGGCGGCACCGGCGAACAGCATCAGCAGGGAGGCGGGGAGGCGGCGGCCGGAGGTGGGGGAGTTGGGCGTGGTGATCGCCATAATTCAGTCTCAAAATAGAACCAGTTGATTCTGCGGCATGTGGTTCTAAAATGAAACCTCAAACGGAGACTTCGCATGGCAACCGATCCGACGACCACCTGCCCGGTAGGGCGCGCGCTGGACCTGGTCGGCGACCGCTGGTCGCTGCTGATCGTGCGCGAGGCCTTCGACGGGGTGCGCCGCTTCAGCGATTTCCAGCGCAGCCTCGGGATGTCGCGCAGCATGCTCAGCCAGCGCCTGCAGGCCTTGCTGGAGGCGGACGTGCTGGCGCAGCAGCCGTTGGGTGAAGGGCGCAGCTACCAGGAGTACGTGCTCACCGAACGCGGCCGTGCGCTGTTCCCGCTGGTGGTGGCACTGCGCCAATGGGGCGAAGCCTTCCTGTTCGCGCCGGGCGAAGCGCGCTCGGTGCTTCAGGCCGATAGCGACGGATTGCCCTTGGCACCGCTGCAGCCGCGCGACCAGCACGGACAGGTGGTGGCCGCAGCCGACACCCGGGTCATCAAGCCGGTTTCCCCCTGAATCCGGCCTCCCGCAGCGTCTCAAATGTGAACACGCTGTTGACAGGGATGAACAGGCTCGCCCACTCTTCCCGGGTGGAGCGCCGGTAACGGACTCCCGGGTGGTGCGGCTGTCACGACGGGCGGAGGGGCCTGGACGTAGCCGTCATCGCCTTGCGTTGTAAACGGTTCCGCGCACCTGCGCGTGGTTCCCGCCGACATGGCGCTGCACCCTTCTGCGGCAAGACTCCCTGGATTTATTGCGCAAGCAAAGGTGTTTCGTCCGCTCATGAAAACGATTTCAAAGCCCCTGGCCCTGACGGCCGCCATCGCGCTCTCGCTGAGTGCGTCCGCCTGGGCCGCTGCCCCGGCGGCCACCCCCGATGCGTTCACCGTGCTGACCCTGGAACAGACCCCGGGTGACCTGGACGCCGCCGTGGTCGCCGCGCAGCTGGAGCAACTGCAGGTCGATGCCGTGACCGTGCGCAATGTGGAACGCCGCGCCGACCGCGTGGATCCGCTGCAGGGTCTGGCCGATGCGCTGGGCTACCACTATCGTTTCGTGACCGCCGATCCGGCCGCCGCGCAGCAGACCGGCAGCGTCGTGCTGACCCGCCTGCCGATCGAGGCCGAGTCGGGCACCGAACAGCCGTCCCTGAATTACCTGCGCCTCAACGATGGCCGCCACGTGGTCGCGCTGTACACCAGCGCCGCCGCTGCCGCCGCGCTGCCGCCGCTGGTCAACCGCTCGCGGCTGGGGGCACCGGCCGTGCTGCTGGGCGCGGTCAGCGCCGATGCGGCCACCACCGCCGGGTTCGATCCGTCGCGCGTTGCACTGGAAGCCAACGAGAGCTACTTCAGCGATGGTTTCCAGTCGGCCACCTCGGCCGCCATCAAGCTGCGTACCCACGACGGCAGGAAGGGCGCCACCGCGGCCACGCTGCTGACGCTCGGCTATGCCGCGCCGGTCGGTGGCGATACGCCGTGGATGGACACCGGCCTGAACGCCGATGCCCGCGCCAAGGCCCTGGTCGCACAGATGACCGTGGACGAGAAGTTCCAGATGCTGCACAGCTACTTCGGGCTGGGCAAGGATGGCGGTCCACTGCCGGAAGGCGCGGTCGGTTCGGCCGGTTTCGTGCCGGGCGTACCGCGCCTGGGCATCCCGGCGCAGCAGTCGGCCGATGCCGGCCTCGGCGTCACCAATCCCGGTGGCCTGCGCAAGGGCGACCACGCCACCGCGCTGCCGTCCGGTCCGTCCACCGCATCGAGCTGGAACCCGGAGATCGCCTTCGCCGGTGGCGCCACCATGGGGCGCGAAGCCTGGCAGCAGCGCTTCAACATCCTGCTGGCCGGCAGCGTCAACCTGCAGCGCGATCCGCGGAACGGCCGCAACTTCGAATATGCCGGTGAAGATCCCCTGCTGGCCGGCGTGCTGGTGGGTGAATCGATCCGCGGTGTGCAGAGCCAGCATGTCATCTCCACCATGAAGCACTTCGCGCTGAACGACATGGAGACCTCGCGCAACTTCCACAGCGCCGAGATCGGCGAGCAGGCGATGCGCGAGTCGGATCTGCTGGCCTTCGAGATCGCCATCGACATCGGCAAGCCGGGCTCGGCGATGTGCTCGTACAACCGCATCAACGGCACCTACGGCTGCGAGCACGATTACCTCATGAACGAGGTGCTCAAGCAGGAGTGGAAGTTCCCCGGTTTCGTGATGTCCGATTGGGGCGGCGTGCACAGCGGCTCCAAGGCGGCGCTGGCCGGCCTGGATCAGCAGTCGGCCGGTGAAGTGTTCGACAAGGCGGTCTACTTCGATGAACCGCTGCGCCTGGCCGTGGCCGGTGGCGTGGTGCCGCAGGCGCGCCTGGACGACATGGTCGGCCGCATCCTGCGCACGATGTTCGCGCACGGCAACTTCGACCTGCCGCCGGTGCACGAGCCTATCGACGACGAGGCCGGCTTCCTGGCCGCGCAGCGTACCGTCGAGGAAGGCAGCGTGCTGCTGCGCAATGCCGATGACCTGTTGCCGCTGGGCAAGGACGTGCAGCGCATCGTCATCATCGGTGGGCATGCCGACAAGGGCGTGATCGGCGGCGGTGGTTCCTCGATGGTCGGCTGGACCGCGCGCGGTACCAACGCGGTGCCGGGCGTGATGCCGACCACCTGGCCGGGCCCGGTGATCTTCCATCCGTCCTCGCCGCTGGAAGCGCTGCGCGCCGAGCGTCCGGATGCCCGCATCGATTACGTGGATGGCCGCGATGTCGCTGCCGCCGCGCGCGCCGCCGCTGCGGCCGATGTCGCCATCGTGTTCGCCACCCAGTGGTCGGCCGAATCGGTCGATCTGCCGCACATGCAGCTGCCGGACAACCAGGACGCGCTGATCGCCGGCGTGGCCAAGGCCAACCCGAAGACAGTGGTGGTGCTGGAAACCAATGGTCCGGTCGAGCTGCCGTGGCTGCAGCAGGTACCGGCCATCCTGCAGGCCTGGTACCCGGGCATCCGTGGCGGCGAAGGCATCGCCGCGCTGCTGACCGGCAAGGTCAATCCGTCCGGCCGCCTGCCGGTGACCTGGCCGGTGGACGTCAGCCAGTTGCCGCGCCCGCACGTCAACGGCCTGGGCTTCAACCCGAAGCACAAGCCGGATGACACCATCGACTATGACATCGAAGGCGCCAACGTCGGTTACAAGTGGTTTGCGGCCAAGGGCCTGACCCCGCAGTACGCGTTCGGCCATGGCCTGTCCTACACCAGCTTCGGCTACGACAACCTGCAGGTGGTGGTGGAAGGCCAGCGTGTGGTCGCCAGCGTGGACGTGCGCAACACCGGCAAGGTCGCCGGTGCGGATGTGCCGCAGCTGTACCTGCAGCTGCCGCAGGGCAGCACCACCCCGATCCGCCTGATCGGCTTCCAGAAGGTGTCGCTGCAGCCGGGCGAGCGCCGCCGGATCCGCATCGAAGCCGAGCCGAAGACGCTGGCCAGCTTCGATACCGCCGCCAAGCAGTGGAAGATCGCCGGTGGGCAGTACGAAGTGCAGCTGTCGCGCGCGGCCAATGCACCGGTGCAGCGCGTGCCGCTGGAGCTGGCCGAGCAGGTGGTCCGCTGAGCTGACGGGCAGGGCACGACCGTGGGTCGTGCCTCCGCTCACCCCGGCAGGTGCTCGCGCAGATGCGCCAGCAGCAGCCGGACCCGGCGCGAGGGCTGGGCGGTGTTGGGAAACACCGCATACACGCCCTGGCGCGGGAAGCGATGACGGCGCAGGATCGGCAGCAGCCGGCCCTGCGCCAGATCGTCATCGATCAACCAGTGCGGCAAGACGGTCGCGCCGGCCCCGGCCAGCGCGAAAGCACGCAGGGTGGAGGCGTTATCGACCGTGACCACCGCATGGGCGGGGTTGCAGGCAAACAGCTGGTCGCTGCCATCGGGCGCCACCAGTGGAAGATCCGCCAGGCGCGGATAGCCCAGGCGTGGCAGCGTGCGGACCCAGTCCGGATCATCGCGTGCGGCATCATCAGGCAGAGTGGCCAACAGTGACGGCGCGGCGACCGCGCACAGCGCGTGTTCGTCCAGCAACGTCGCGCGCAATTGCGAGTCCTGCAGGCGGCCCAGGCGGATCGCCAGATCGAACCGCTCGGGAATCAGGTCCGCCGGTGCCGGGGTGGTCGAAAGATGCAGGCGCAGCTCGGGGTGCAGGGCACGGAACGACTCCAGCACCGGCACGACCCGGGCGATCGCATATTCCGGTGTGGTGGTCAGGCGCAGCGTGCCGCGCAGCTGCAGCTGTTCGCTGCGTGCTTCCTCAATGGCGAGCTCGGCGGTGGCCAGCAGCGCCGTGCAGTGCTGGTAGAAACGCTCGCCGGCTTCGGTCAATGCCAGGCTGCGGGTATTGCGCACCAGCAGGGTCACACCGAGTTCCTGTTCCAGCCGCTTGAGGTTGAAGCTCACCACCGCGCGGCTCTGGCCCAGGCGCTGTGCGGCAGCGGTCAGGCTGCCGGCATCGACAATCGTCTTGAAGGTCTCGAAGCGATCCAGGCTGACCATGGCGGCACGCTGACTGTCAAAAATGGTTTGACAGTCTTGCATCCGCTTGCCCGTATATCCAGCCGCCCGCAACGCGCATGCTGCCGCCTCGCAATCGGAGCGCGCCATGACATACCGGGCCAGGGTGGAAACGCTGTACCTGCTGGGATTCTCGCTGGACCTGGTGAACATGTTCATCGGCACCGTGGCCTATCCGGCCATCGCTGCGGACCTGCAGGCCTCCGTGCCGCAGCTGGGGTGGATCGGCAATGCCTACATGCTGGGCCTGACCCTGGTCATTCCATTGGGCAGCTGGCTGGCCGCGCGCCTCGGCGAGCGCCGGGTGCTGTGCCTGTCACTGGCGCTGTTCACCCTGGGCGCGGTGCTGGCCGGCACCGCGCCCAGCATCGAGTGGCTGATCGGCTGGCGCCTGCTGCAGGGGCTGGGGGGCGGCCTGCTGATTCCGGTCGGGCAGGCGATGGCCTACCGCGAATGCCCACCGGCCGACCGCGCGCGCCTGACCGCACGCATCATGGCGGTGGCGCTGCTGGTGCCGGCGCTGTCGCCGACGCTGGGCGGCCTGCTGGTGGAATGGGGCTCGTGGCGTGGCGTGCTGCTGGTCAGCGTGCCGCTGGCGGTGCTGGCCTTGGCGCTGGCGGCCGCATGGGTGCGTCCGGGTGCGCCGCTGGCGGTGCCGGCGCTGGACCGGCGTGGTCTGCTGCTGGGCTCCGTGGGCCTGAGCGTGCTGCTGGTGGCGCTGAGCCTGATCGCAGAGGCGGGGCAGCGGATGTTGGGCGCGGGTCTGTTGGTGGTCGCCGCGCTGGTGCTGGCGCTGTATGCGCGCAGTGCGCGCCGTACCGAACAGCCAGTCCTGCAGTGGTCGCTGCTGCGGCATGGATCGCTGCGGCTGGCGATGCTGGTCTATCTGCTGGTACCCGGGACCTTCATCGGCACCCAGCTGGTGGCCACGCTGCTGCTGCATCGGCAGGGCTACGGCGCAGCGGCGATCGGCGGCTTCATGCTGCCGTGGGCGATCACCTCGGCCGGTGCGATCGCGACCACGCGGCACTGGCTGCCGCGCATCGGTGCGCGCCCCCTGCTGAGTGCCGGCATGGGATGCCAGGCGGTCGGCATCGCGCTGCTGATCGGCATACAGGGCAGTCAGCCGTGGCTGCCCGCGCTGGCCTTCGCACTGATGGGCCTGGGCGGCAGCCTGTGCAGCAGCAGCGCCCAGACGCTCGCCTTCCAGGCGCTGGCCGATGCCGAGCTGCTGCCGGGCAGCGCGCTGTGGAACCTCAACCGCCAACTCAGTTTCTGCCTGGCGGCCGCCGTGCTGGCCTGTGTGTTGGCGGCGTTGTCCTCGGTGACGCCCGAACACGCCTTCGCCCTCACCCTGATGCTGGCGGCGGGCATGAGCCTGCTGCCGCTCCTTCCCTTGTGGCGCCTGCCGGCGTCCTCACTTTCCTTGAGAACCTCCCCATGAATGACACGCTTGCCTTCAACGAGATCCACGCCCTGCATGTGCTGATCGAAGACTGGCTCACCGGCCGCTCGCCGGTGGCGGCACTCGATACGCTGCTGGCGCGCTTCAGCGCGGACTTCAGCATGGTCGGCATCCGTGGCGTCCGCCTGGACAGGCCCGCGCTGGCTGCCTTCTTCGTCGCCGCGCATGGCAGCCGGCCGGGATTGCGCATCACCATCGACGCGATGACGTACCTGCCGCTGGGAACGTGCGCCTGCGCGGTGCGCTATCGGGAAGACCAGATCGACGCACAGGAAACAGCCAATCGACGCGAGGCCCTGGCCATTCTGGTCACCGACGCCGATGGCGAGCTGCGTTGGCAGGCTTTGCACGAAACGGTGGTTGGCAGCTGAATGCGGGCAATGAACGTGCGCCGGGCCGTTCGGCATCTACCGGCGCGGGCCGGGCAGCGCTAGGCTGCGGAAGTTGCCATCACTGCCGGGAGAGAGCCCATGCGTGTGCGTGTATTGCCAGTTGCGTTGTTGAGTCTGATGGTTGCCGCCAGTGTGTCGGCGCAGACCTCGCCGATGACGCCGGACATTCCGGCCAAGGGGTTCGTGACGCCCACGGCACAGGACAACTACGACAAGCGCGTGGTGATGGTGCCGATGCGCGACGGCACGAAGCTCTACACGGTGATCGTGGTGCCCAAGGGCGCGAAAAACGCGCCGATCCTGTTGACCCGCACACCCTACGATGCGGCCAACCGTGCCAAGCGCATCGATTCGCCGAACATGCGCGACATCCTGCCGCAGGGCGATGAAGTGTTCGTCGACGGCGGCTATATCCGCGTGTTCCAGGACATCCGCGGCAAGTACGGCTCCGAGGGCGATTACGTGATGACGCGGCCGTTGCGTGGGCCGCTCAACAACACCAAGGTCGACCATGCCACCGATGCCTGGGACACCATCGACTGGCTGGTCAAGCACGTGCCTGAAAGCAACGGCAAGGTCGGTATGCTGGGCTCGTCCTACGAGGGCTTCACCGTGGTGATGGCGCTGACCAACCCGCATCCGGCGTTGAAGGTGGCCGCGCCGCAGAGCCCGATGATCGATGGCTGGATGGGCGATGACTGGCTCAACTATGGCGCGTTCCGGCAGGTCAATTTCGGCTACTTCACCGGGCAGTTGGCCAAGCGCGGCAAGGGACCGGCGATTCCCAGCGTGGGCTATGACGATTACACGACGTTCCTGCGCGCCGGCTCGGCCGGCGACTACGCCAAGGCCAACGGGCTGGACCAGTTGCCGTGGTGGCACAAGCTGATCGAACACCCCAGCTACGACGCGTTCTGGCAGGAACAGGCGCTGGACGCGCGCATGGCCAGGACCGAGCTGAAGGTCCCCACGATGTGGCTGCAGGGCCTGTGGGACCAGGAAGACATGTGGGGCGCGGTGCACAGCTATGCGGCGATGGAGCCGCGTGACACCAGCAACACACTGAACTATCTGGTGATGGGGCCGTGGCGTCACAGCCAGGTCAACTATGACGGCAGCAATCTTGGGGCGCTCAAGTTCGACGGCGACACCGCGCTGCAGTTCCGTCGCGATGTGCTCAAACCGTTCTTCGATCAGTACCTGGTCGATGGGGCGCCCAAGGCGCAGACACCGCCGGTGTTGATCTACAACACCGGCGAAAACCACTGGGACAAGCTGCAGCAGTGGCCGCGCAGCGCGGCGCAGTCCAAGCCGCTGTACCTGCGCGCGGGCGGCAAGCTGTCCTTCGACGCACCGCAGGCGGGGGAGGCGACGTTCGAGGCGTATGTATCCGATCCGGCCAAGCCGGTGCCGTTCGTACCGCGTCCGGTGCGGTTCGCTGACCGCGATATGTGGACCAGCTGGCTGGTCAAGGACCAGCGCTTCGTGGATGGTCGCCCGGATGTGCTGACCTTCGTCAGCGAACCGTTGACCGAACCGTTGCGGATCGGCGGTGCACCGCAGGTCAACCTGCAGGCGGCGACGAGCGGCAGCGACAGCGACTGGGTGGTGAAGCTGATCGATGTGTATCCGGACCAGACCCCGTCGACGCCGGAGATGGGCGGCTATGAGCTGTCGGTCTCGATGGCGATCTTCCGTGGCCGCTACCGCGAGAGCTTCAGCGCTCCGAAGGCAATCGCGAGCAACCAGGTGCTGGCGTACACATTCGGCCTGCCGACGGCGAACCATGTGTTCCAGCCGGGCCACCGGGTCATGGTGCAGGTGCAGTCCAGCTTGTTCCCGCTGTACGACCGCAATCCGCAGACGTTCGTGCCGAACATCTACCTGGCCAAGCCGGGCGACTACCAGAAGGCGACGCAGCAGATCTGGCACGCGCCGCAGCAGGCAAGTTTCATTTCGTTGCCGGTGTATTGACCGCTGGACGGTAGTGCCGGCCGTTGGCCGGCACCTCCAGGGTGCAGGTCATTCTTGCCCTGGTTGGCCGGACAGTGCATCCGGCCAACCAGGATCAACACTCAACCGTCGATGGTCGGGTAGTCGGTGTAGCCGTGCGCGCCACCGCCGTACAGCGTGTCCTTGTCCAGCTCGGACAGAGCCACGCCCAGACGGAAGCGTTCGACCAGATCCGGGTTGGCGATGAAGGGGCGGCCGAAGGCGATCATGTCGGCATAGCCCGAGGCCACCGCCGCTTCCGCGCGCGCCTGGTCGTAGCCGTTGTTGGCGATCCACGCGCCCTTGAACTTGGCGCGCAGCGCGGCGTAGTCGAAGGCGATGTTGTCGCGCGGGCCGCCGGTTGCACCTTCGATCACGTGGATGAAGGCGAGCGGGCCGATCGCATCCAGACGTTCGACGGCACGTTCGAACAACGGCTGCGGGTTGGAATCTTCCGCGTCGTTGGCCGGGGTCACCGGCGAGAGACGCACGCCGGTGCGCTCGGCACCGATTTCCGAGACGATCGCGCTGACCACTTCATCGAGCAGGCGGGTGCGGTTTTCGATGCTGCTACCGTACTCGTCGGTGCGCTGGTTGCTGCCATCGCGCAGGAACTGGTCGATCAGGTAACCGTTGGCGGCGTGCACCTCCACACCGTCGAAGCCGGCGGTGATCGCATTGCGCGCCGCCTGGCGATAGTCCTGGATCAGGCCGGGAATCTCGTCCAGGCGCAGGGCGCGCGGCTCGGAGACATCCTCAAAGCCCTTGGCGGTGAACGTCTTGGCGTTGGCACGCAGTGCGCTCGGCGCGACTGGCACCTCGCCCTCGGGCAGCAGGCTGGTATGCGAGATGCGGCCGACATGCCACAGCTGCAGCACGATCTTGCCGCCGCGCGCATGCACTGCATCGGTGACCTTCTTCCAGGCGTCGATCTGGTCCTGGCTGTAGATGCCGGGGGTGTCCAGATAGCCCTGGCCCAACGGACTGATCTGGGTGGCCTCGGCGATGATCAGGCCGGCGCTGGCGCGCTGCTCGTAATACTGGATCGCAAGCGGATTGGGGATGCGGTCGTGGATCGCGCGGTTGCGCGTCAGCGGCGCCATCGCGACGCGGTTGGCGACGTCGATGGCACCCAGACGGGTGGGGGAGAACAACTGGCCGTCAGTGGAGTCTGTCATGGGCTTACCTTGGGAGGGCGACCGCCATCGGCGGTGGAAAGGAATGTGGACGTACGACCCCGAGCATAGGGCCGGGTGCGTTGCAGCGATGGGAAGGATTGTTGCGGAGCCCGCTGTGCACGTTCTGTAACGTTTTCGCGGCGTATGGTCGAGGCATGGGCAGGCACAGCCCGCAGCCTTATTCCAACCCGAGGAACAACGCGATGATTGATTATCAGCTCAAGGGAAAGGTCGCCATCGTCACCGGCGGCGTCTCCGGCATCGGCCTGGCCGTGGCCGAACTGCTGGCCGATTCCGGCGCGGCGGTGGCGGTGTGGGATCTCAAGGCGGATGCCGTCGAGAAAACCGCCGAAACGCTGCGGAAAAAGGGGGTGAAGGCGATCGGCATCGCCTTGAACGTCACCGACGAGCAGGCGGTGGACGCGGCGGTGAAGCAGACCGTGCAGGAACTCGGTGGGCTGGACATCGCGGTGAACAATGCCGGCATCGGCGGGCCGTCGGCAGCGAGCGGCGATTATCCCGTGGAGGGCTGGAAAAATGTCATCGACGTCAATCTCAACAGCGTGTTCCTGTGCCAGCGGGCGCAGATCCAGGCGATGCGCAGCGCGGGCAAGGGCGGCAGCATCATCAACATGGCCTCCATCCTGGGCCAGGTGGGTTTCAACAACTCGGCCGCCTATGTCGCGGCCAAGCATGGCGTGGTCGGCCTGACCCAGACCGCGGCGTGGGAGCACGCGGCGGACAAGATCCGTATCAACGCGGTCGGCCCGGGCTTCATCGCCACGCCGTTGCTGGACAAGATGGATCCGAAAGTGAAGCAGGCGCTGGAGAGCAAGCATGCACTCGGCCGCCTGGGCAAGCCGGTGGAGGTCGCCGCGCTGGTGGCTTGGCTGGCCAGCGCGGACGCCGGCTTTGCGACCGGGACGTACTACGCCATCGATGGCGGTTATCTGGCCCAATAAGCCCCGCGGCGGCAGGCTCACCCGGGCCTGCCGCTGGTTTCACGGTCCTCAGACGCCCCTCTCTGCGACGCTCCATGCATGACCGGATGAGAGATGCAGATGGGACTGGAACAAGATCTATCGATCCTGCTGCGGATTGCCGTGGCCATGCTGCTGGGCGCCACACTCGGCATCGAACGCGAGATGGGCAAGCACGCGGCCGGGTTGCGCACGCATATGCTGATCGCCGGTGCAGCCGCACTGATCGTCGGCCTCGGTGACAGCATCGCCGAACACTTCCAGGAAGAACGCTACCGCGACCTGCTGCAGGTCGATCCGGTGCGTCTGATCGAAGCGGTGGTGGCCTGTGTCGGCTTCGTCGCCGCCGGCACGATCCTGCGGGGGTCGCGCGATGACCAGGTCAGCGGCTTGACCACCGCCAGCTCGCTGATCATGGCGGCGGCGATTGGTATCGCGGTCGGCATCGGCGAGTACGTGATCGCCGTCGGCGTGAGTGTGCTGTGCCTGGTCGTGCTGGTGGTGTTCAGCCGTATCGCCAAGAAACTGGAGCCGTCATGAGCAGCGAACGTCCCTTCGAGATCCAGCGCATCGACCATGTGGTCCTGCGCGTGCAGGATCTGCCGCGCGCCGTGCGCTTCTACTGTGATGTCCTGGGCTGCACGGTCGCCCGCGAGCGGCCTTCGCTGGGCATGGTGCATCTGCATGCCGGTGAGTCGCTGATCGACCTGATCAGCGTGGACGGCCCTTTGGGAATCAAAGGCGGCGCGGCGCCCGGGCGGGAAGGGCGCAATGTCGAGCATGTCTGCCTGCGCGTGGAGCCGTTCGATGCCGAGCAGGTGCGCGCGCATCTGCAGGGCTGCCAGGTGGAGCTCAGTGGGCCGGCCGAACGCAATTACGGCGCGGAGGGCGACGGTCTGTCGCTGCGCCTGCGCGATCCGGACGGCAACTCGGTGGAACTCAAAGGCCGCTCCAGTGACTGCGGTTGCTAAGTGGTAGTACCAATAAACGAGCCTAGACCTATGGTCTAATAGGCTCGCCTTGCGTTTGGCGTTTCAATGCGGGCAGTTTCAACCGGTCCTTCTATTATTGGTAATACCAATAATGCCGGTTGAGCGTTCTCGGCTCGCGCGGTGCTGTCCGCGCGGCCCCCTGTCCGTCTTGATGAGATCCGCCGATGCAGGCCTGGCAACAACTGTATGACCCCGCTGGCAACCTCTGGCTGTCCAGCCTGATCGCGCTGCTGCCGATCGCCTTCTTCTTCGTCGCGTTGGCCGTACTGCGCATGAAGGGCTGGCTGGCCGGCACGATCACCGTGGCGATCGCGTTGGCGGTGGCCCTGTTGTTCTACCGGATGCCGCTGTCGCAGGCATTCGCCGCGGCCGGCTATGGCTTCGTCTACGGCTTGTGGCCCATCGCCTGGATCATCCTGGGCGCGGTGTTCCTGTACAAGGTCTCGGTCAAGACCGGGCAGTTCGACATCATCCGCGCCTCGATCCTGTCGGTCACCGAAGACCAGCGTCTGCAAATGCTGATGGTCGGCTTTGCGTTCGGAGCGTTCCTGGAAGGGGCGGCCGGCTTCGGCGCGCCGGTGGCGATCACCGCCGCGCTGCTGGTCGGGCTGGGATTCAAGCCGCTGTATGCGGCCGGCCTGTGCCTGATCGTCAACACCGCGCCGGTGGCGTTCGGCGCGATGGGCATTCCGATCATCGTGGCCGGGCAGGTGACCGGGCTGGATGCGTTTGAGATCGGGCAGATGGCCGGGCGCCAGCTGCCGTTCCTGACCCTCATCGTGCTGTTCTGGATCATGGCGATCATGGATGGCTGGCGCGGGGTCAAGGAGACCTGGCCGGCGGTGCTGGTGGCCGGCGGTTCGTTCGCGATCGCGCAGTACCTGACCTCCAACTTCATCGGCCCGGAGCTGCCGGACATCACCGCCTCGCTGGCCTCGCTGGTGTGCCTGACCCTGTTCCTGCGCAGGTGGAAGCCGGTGCGGATCTTCCGCTTCGATACCGAGACCAGCGCTGAAGCCGCCGCCCAGGCACTGGAGGCCCCGCGCTATTCCACCGGCCAGATCGTCAAGGCGTGGTCGCCGTTCCTGATCCTGACCGCGATGGTTACGATCTGGAGCATCCCGCCGTTCAAGGCGCTGTTCGCCGCCGGCGGCGCGCTGGAGCATTGGGTGCTGAAGATTCCGGTGCCGTCGCTGGATCAGCTGGTGCAGAAGATGCCGCCGATCGTGCCGGTCCCGACCGGGTACGAGGCGGTCTACAAGTTCGATGCGGTGTCGGCCACCGGCACGGCGATCATGCTGGGCGCGGTGATCGCGATCGTGCTGCTGAAGATGCGCCCGGCCGCGGCGCTGCGCACCTTCGGCGAAACCGCCAACGAGCTGAAAGTGCCGATCTACTCCATCGGCATGGTGCTGGCGTTTGCCTTCATCGCCAATTATTCGGGGTTGTCGGCCACGCTGGCGCTGGCCCTGGCGCATACCGGCAAGGCCTTCACCTTCTTCTCGCCGTTCCTGGGCTGGCTGGGCGTGTTCCTGACCGGTTCGGACACTTCGTCCAACGCGCTGTTCTCGGCGCTGCAGGCGACCACGGCACAGCAGATCGGCGTGTCCGAGGTGCTGCTGGTCGCGGCCAATACCACCGGCGGGGTGACCGGCAAGATGATCTCGCCGCAGTCGATCGCCATCGCCTGCGCGGCGGTCGGCCTGGCCGGCAAGGAATCGGACCTGTTCCGCTTCACGGTCAAGCACAGTCTGATCTTCACCGTGATGGTCGGCATCATCACCACGGTGCAGGCCTACTGGCTGACCTGGATGATTCCCTGAGCCCATGCGCGGCAGTCCTGCCACCGGCATCGACCCCATCGCCCGCCACGCGGGCGACAATGGCGGCATGAAGAACGAACGCCTGTCCGACAAGGTGGCCGCGCAGTTGCGTGGCCTGATCCGTGAGCAGCGCCTGCAGCCGGGCGACCGCCTGCCGGCCGAGCGACCGCTGGCGGTGCAGCTGGGGGTCTCGCGCACGGCGCTGCGCGAAGCGATCGCGCAGCTGGCCAGCCAGGGCCTGCTGAGCGCGCGCGTCGGCGGCGGCACCTACGTGAGCGGGCCGGCGGCCCGGGCCCGGCAGACCATCGATGAGCCGTTGATGCCGTACCTGCCGCTGTTCCAGGGCGACCCGGAGTATCGCTTCGACGTGCTGGAGATCCGCCACGCGCTGGAAGGGGCGACCGCCTGGCATGCGGCGCTGCGCGCCACCGACGAAGACCGCGCGAAGATCCGCCAGGCCTTCGACACCATGATGGCCGCGCATGGCAAGGACGATCCGGCCGGCGAAGCGCAGGCCGATGCCGCCTTCCACCTGGCCATCGCCGAGGCCTCGCACAACCTGGTGCTGCTGCAGGTCATGCGCGGCCTGTTCGAGCTGCTGCAGACCAACATCTCGCAGAGCCGCGAAAAGCTCTATACCTCCGCCCGCACCTTCGAGCCGCTGTCCGTCCAGCACCGCGAGATGATGGATGGCGTGCTCTCCGGCGACCCCGAACGCGCGCGTGCCGCCGCGCACGCGCACCTGGAATTCGTGCACACCTCCCTGCGCACGCTCGACGACAACGAAGCCCGGCGCGCACGTGCGTCGCGGCTTCCTTCTTCCCACGGTTGACCCATGATCATTTCCGCCTCCACCGATTACCGCGCAGCGGCACAACGCCGCCTGCCGCCGTTCCTGTTCCACTACATCGATGGCGGCGCGTATGCCGAGCACACCCTGAAGCGAAACGTCGCGGACCTGTCGGAGATCGCGCTGCGCCAGCGCATCCTGCGCAACATGTCCGATCTGAGCCTGGAAACGGAGCTGTTCGGTGAGCGCCTGGCGATGCCGGTGGCGCTGGCACCGGTCGGGCTGACCGGCATGTATGCGCGCCGCGGTGAAGTGCAGGCGGCACGGGCGGCGGCCAGTCGCGGCATTCCGTTCACGCTGTCCACCGTGTCGGTCTGCCCGATCGAGGAGGTGGCCCCGGCCATCGATCGGCCGATGTGGTTCCAGCTGTATGTGCTCAAGGACCGCGGTTTCATGCGCAATGCGCTGGAACGTGCCAAGGCGGCCGGCGTGACCACCCTGGTGTTCACCGTGGACATGCCCACGCCGGGCGCGCGCTATCGCGATGCGCACTCGGGCATGAGCGGCCCGAACGCCCCGGCCCGGCGCATGCTGCAGGCGGTGACGCATCCACGCTGGGCGTGGGACGTGGGCCTGTTCGGCCGGCCGCACGATCTGGGCAACATCTCCACCTACCGAGGCAGTCCGACCGGCCTGGCCGACTATATCGGCTGGCTGGGCAACAACTTCGATCCGTCCATTTCCTGGAAAGACCTGGAGTGGATCCGCGAGTTCTGGGACGGCCCGATGGTGATCAAGGGCATCCTCGATCCGGACGATGCGCGCGACGCCGTGCGCTTCGGGGCCGACGGCATCGTGGTCTCCAACCATGGCGGGCGGCAGCTGGACGGCGTGCTGTCCACCGCGCGGGCGTTGCCGGCGATCGCCGATGCGGTGAAGGGTGAACTGAAGATCCTGGCCGACTCGGGCATCCGCAACGGCCTGGACGTGGTCCGCATGGTCGCCCTTGGCGCGGACAGCGTGCTGCTCGGCCGCGCCTTCGTCTATGCGCTCGCCGCGCAGGGCGAGGCCGGCGTGGCCAATCTGCTGGACCTGATGGCGAAGGAAATGCGCGTGGCGATGACGCTCACCGGCGCGAAGACCATCGCCGACATCAGCCGCGATTCGCTGGTGGACGCCACCCGTCGCTTCGCGGTCGCCCCGTGACCGGCGCGGGTGCGAACAGCGCTTCGCTGCTGACGCAGCTGCGCGCGATCGTCGGCGATGCGCACGTGCTGTGCGGCGATAAACCGACCCGGCGCTTCCGCAAGGGCTACCGCTTCGGCGACGGGCCGGTGCTGGCGGTGGTCCGCCCAGGCACGCTGCTCGAACAGTGGCGCGCCCTGCAGGCCATCGTGGCGGCCAACGCCATCGTGATCATGCAGGCCGCCAACACCGGCCTCACCGGCGGCTCCACGCCCGATGGTGCCGACTATGACCGCCCGGTGGTGATCCTCAACACGCTGCGCCTGACCGGCGTGCAACTGATCAACGCGGGGCGCCAGGTGGTCTGCCTGCCGGGCGCCACGCTGGATCGACTGGAGAAGGTGCTGGCCCCGCTGGACCGCGAACCGCACTCGGTGATCGGCTCGTCGTGCATCGGCGCCTCGGTGCTGGGCGGCGTCTGCAACAACTCCGGCGGCTCGCTGGTCCGCCGCGGACCGGCCTATACCGAGATGGCGCTGTTCGCCCAGGTCGATGCCGACGGGCAGCTGCAGCTGGTCAATCATCTCGGCATCGCGCTGGGCGACACCCCCGAACAGATCCTGGAGCGGCTGCAGCGGGGTGAGTACGCGCTCACCGACGTCGACAACGACAACAACCGCGCCGGCTCCGATCCGCGCTATGCCGAGCAGGTGCGCGAGGTCGATGCGGACACCCCGGCCCGCTACAACGCCGATCCCTCGCGCCACTACGAAGCCTCCGGCTCGGCCGGCAAGCTCGCGGTGTTCGCGGTGCGGCTGGACACCTTCGCGCGCGAGCCGGGTGAGGTGTTCTACATCGGCAGCAACGCGATGGAGGATCTGACCGCGATCCGCCGCCATCTGCTGACCGCGTTCGAGCGCCTGCCGATCTCCGGCGAGTACCTGCACCGGGAGGCGTATGACATCGGCGAACGTTACGGCAAGGACACTTTCCTGCTGATCGACCGCTTCGGCACGGCCCGGGTGCCGGCGGCATTCGCGCTGAAGAGCCGCGTCGATGGCTGGTTCGAAAGCCTCGGCCTGCGCGGTGTCACCGACCGGGCGATCCAGGCAGTGATGCGCTGTCTGCCGGGTCACCTGCCGACGCGCATGGGCCAGTTCCGTGACCGTTACGAGCACCACCTGCTGCTCAAGGTATCGGCGGTGGATGTCGCGGCAACCGAGACCTTCCTGCGCACTCATTTCGCCGACGGCGAGGGCGACTTCTTCCAGTGCACGGCCGAGGAGGGACGCAAGGCATTCCTGCATCGCTTTGCGGTGGCGGGCGCGGCCGTGCGGTATCGCGAGGTGCACCGGCGCGAGGTCGAGGACATCGTGGCCCTGGACGTGGCACTACGGCGCGATGACCGCGCGTGGGTGGAACACCTGCCGGCGGAACTCGACGCACGCTTGGCCGGAAAGTTGTACTACGGGCACTTCCTGTGTCACGTGTTCCATCAGGACTACATCGTGCGCAAGGGCGAGGATCCGCTGGCCATCGAGCACGCGATGTGGGCGTTGCTGGACGCGCGCGGTGCGGAGTATCCGGCCGAGCACAACGTGGGCCATCTGTACCCGGCCAAGCCGCCGTTGGCGGCGTTCTACCAGCAGCTCGATCCCAGCAATACGTTCAACCCGGGCATCGGCCAGACCGCGAAGACGCGCGGATGGGGCAGCTGCGACTGCACCCACCCCGGGTAGCCCCACCGCATGGGTGGCGGTGCCGGCGGGGAATCACTCGCAGCGAACGGCGGTGATCACGTTGTCCTTGTCGATGAACACGCGCAGGCGATCCTGGCGCAGGTCCCGGGTGGTGATCGTGGCCGGGCCGATCGGGTTGATCAGGCCGGCGCCGCTCTGCAGCAGCAACTTGCGCATGTTGGTTTCGTCGGCCGGCTGGCCGATGGCCCAGCCCAGGGCGTCGGCCTTGCACAGGCCCGGCCCGTTGATCTCCGGCCCCGGCGTGCTGACACAGGCTGCCAGCGAGAGGGTGCCGACCAGTGTGATTGCGGCGAGGGAATAACGGAAAAGGGATGCCATCGGGTCGCTCCTGCGGGGTCAGGCGCCGACCATACCACCGCGGTGTGCATCGGCGCGTAGTGAGCACGCCGCGACCGTTCGACGCAGTGCCAGCGCTACACTGACGCACTCTCAGATCGGCCAGGCCGGGAGTCGCAGGTGCTGCACGTGTTCATGCTGGGCGGGCGCCATGCCCGCGCCCGGATCGAGGTCCATGATGTGGCCTTCGCCAACGTCGATGCCATCGAAGAGGCCTACCCGCAGCTGCGCCAGGACTGGTTCGGTGAGCGTAAAGGGCTGCATGTAGATGGCTGGCTCGCCGTGGATGGGGTGGAGGAGTACCAGGTGCGCTTCGGCGAGGTCGCCCCGGCAGAGGGGGCGCCGCGGCTCTATTTTCTCAATCTCGGCGGGTATGCCGCCGGCGCGCTGGGCGAGGCGCATGACTATCAACTGCTGGTCGCCACCGATGCCGACGCCGCCAAGCGCAAGGCCAAGGCCCTGCGTGATGCCAGCTGGTTCAAGCCGCATACCGATGCCCTGCTGGAGGTGGATGACTGCATCGCCATCGACCAGGTCGGTGGACGCCACGTGCAGCTTGAGCGCGGTGAGCACCGCGGGATCACCCTGGTCAGTGACTACATCGTGATCGGCTGAGCGGCGCCGATTGCCCGCGGCCCTGCCCCTGGCGCATAGTGTCGCGGTCTTGTGAGGTCCGGCGCTGTCGCCGCGACAGGTCAACCAACGGAAGTAACGCATGCACAGCAGGAAGATCACGGCCGCATTGATCGTGACACTGGGAATGACGATGGCGGGCAACGCGGCGGCGGCCGAGCCGGATGCGCCGGTGTTCGGTGGCTGGCGCAACCTGCATTCGGCCAGTGGCGCCGAGCCGGTCCTGAGGAACCAGCCGTTTGCGATCCTGCCGCGCGAGGTGGCCAAGGGCGAGCGCTTCGCGATCCTGGACCGCGAGAACAAGCAGGCGGTGTGCTGCCTGGTGGTGGACAGTGACCGCCTCGATGCGATCGCGCTGGAAACCAGCTACCGGCTGCCGGGGGTCTGGATCGCCGATCTGCTCGGCAACGAAGATTACAACCGCCGCCACGGCGACCCGCACGTGTTTGCGATGAAGCGCGAGGGCGACCTGGTCGACCACGTCTTCTCGCAGGAAGGGGGCGGCTACAGCGACCTCGGCGGCCTGCTGCTGCCGGCCGGTGCAGCGCTGGATGCGGGTGGCAGCAGCATCAAGTACGGCACCACGACCTACCGTCTGCAGGTGCAGTCGCAGCGTTTCGCCGATGACAACGGCGCACTGGACCGTTACACCCTGCAGCCGCCGGCACCGGCCGCGCCGGTGGTGGTCGAGGTGCCCTACAGCACCTACTGACACGGAAGCGACAGAACCGGCACGGTACAATCGCGCCCCCCCACCGGCCGTGCCTGCTGGGCCCGCATCCTTGTCCGAGCCTGTCCGTGATCGCCCGATTCTCCCTGTCCTGTGCGCTGCTGCTGTTGGCCGCCTGCGCCACGCCGGCCCGGCCGCCGGCCAAACCGCCTGCCAATCCAGACGCCCTGTGGGGCATCATCCAGCGCGACTGCGCCGACGCTGCCGCCCCCCGCGGCAGCTGCCTGGCGGTATCCGCCGCGGCGCAGCGACGCGATGTCCTGCTCAAGGATTCGTACGGGCACTACCAGTTCCTGGTGTTGCCGCTGGACCGGGTCTCGGGGATTGAAAGCCCCGCATTGCTGCGCGCCGGTGCACCGAACTACTTCGCCGCGGCCTGGGCTGCCCGCAGCCACACCGAGCAGGCGCTCGGCCGTGCCCTGCCGCGCGACGTGGCCAGTCTGGCACTGAACTCGCCGCATGGACGTTCCCAGCACCAGTTGCACATCCACGTGGATTGCCTGCGCGCGGATGTCCTGGCCCAGCTGCGTCGGATGCAGCCGGTCATCGGTGCCAACTGGCAGCCGCTGCCGGAGCCGCTGCGGGGGCATGCCTATCTCGCCCGCCAGTTGCCGGGTGCCGAGCTCACCGCGAACCCGGTGCGTCTGCTGGCCGCCCATCTGGCCGATCCGGCCGATCTCGGCAACTGGTCGCTGGTGGTGGCCGGGCAGACAGACCCCTCTGGCGCGCCCGGTTTCGTGTTGCTGGCCACCCGCTTGGACCTGGCGGCGGGCAACAAAGCCAGCGGTGAGGAGCTGCAGGATCATGCCTGCGCCGTGCTGACCGGTGCGGCCGGCCCGCTGGACGGCGTGCTGTGAGGCGTGCCCGCGGCTGGGCCGTACTGATCGCGCTGCCTGCGCTGTGCTGGGCGGCGGATGACCCGGGCGCAGGCTGGCAGGATGTGTCCGGCAATCGGTTGATCGCCCTCTCCGCGGCGCCCGCAGGGGACGGCGAGGCAGCCGGTGAGCAGACGTTCGACCCGCGCTGGTACTGCAGCGCGGACCAGCACTGGTGCGTGCGTGCGCAGGCGGGTGACGACGAGGACCGGGCGGTGCTGATCCTGCGTGAGCGCAGCGCGGGCAGGGACATCTCACGCCACCAGCTCGTGCTGGACATCGGCAACGCCGATGGCGGCCTGCTGCCCTGGCCGGCCCTGATCGAACTGGGGCCGGCCGCAGGGGGCGGCGTGCTGATCGGTCTGGATGTCCAGGCCCGCACGGCATACTCCGGTGGCGGCGCCAGCGTGACCGAGCGGGTGGTGGCGCGGGTGATGCCGGGGGCGGACGCCGTCAGCGCCGGTACCGGTGAGGTGCTGCGGCTCCCGGTGCAGGGGCACGCCAGCATCCGCGCCTGCTTCAGCGAACGCGACATGGATCTGCGTGCCGGGGCCTGCCACGACGACTACGGGTTCGATGCAGCGCTCACCCTGGATCCGATGGGCGAGGGCATGCCGGTGCTGCGCTACCAGACCCATGCCAGCCGGTTTCCATCGTTTGCCTCGCGCAACCAGGACTCGCTCGCGCATGGCCGGGTGAAACAGTCGGACCTGCGCACCGTGTCGGATCCGGCCTGCACGTACCAGCGTGTCTACCGCTTCCGGGACGGCGCCTACTTTGCCGATCAGCCATTGCCGGACTGCAGCGAATTCACCGAACTGTAATCGGCGCGGGAATCCAACCGGCGATTGCAACAAACACCCTGGACGTCACACGCTATAGTGGCTGTTCCATGCGGTTCCCGCTTTCGCGCCCGGGATGACTGGCGCGTCGTATCCGACTTAATCCATGACTGCTGAAACCACGACTCCGCCCGCCGCTGCGCCGTCCCAGGCCACCGGTCCGCTGTTCTACCAAGCGCCCGTGCCGCTGCGCTCGGATCTGCACGCCGCCTGGCGCCTGGTGCCCGACACCGCGCATTTCGCTGCGGATACCAACGCGATCCCCGCCGTGATCGGCGAGTTCGGCTCGCTGGCCCAGCACTACCCGATCATTTTCACCGGGCAGGACGCGATGCCGCTGGTCGCCGTCGGCCTGGCCCAGCGCAACCTGTTCGTTGCCGATGGGGTGTGGGACGAACAGAGCTACGTGCCGGCGTACGTGCGCCGCTACCCGTTCGTGTTCATGCAGGCCGGTGAGCAGGACGAGTACGTGCTCGCGCTGGACTCGGCCGCCAGGCAGGTCAACCAGGGCCAGAGCGAGGACGGCGTGCCGCTGTTCCAGGATGGCAAGGCGACCGAGATCGTCGACAACGCGATGCGCTTCTGCGGCGATTACACCCGCGAGCATGATCAGACCCGCCGCTTCACGGCTGCCCTGATCGAGAACGACCTGCTGATCGACCGCAACATCGACGTCACCCTGGCCGATGGCCGGCAGATGTCGATCAACGGCTTCCAGGTCGTGGACGTGGAAAAGTTCGCCGCGCTGCCGGACGCCACCGTCGTGGCCTGGCACCGCAGTGGCTGGCTGGCGCTGGTCCATCATCACCTGAGCTCGCTGGCACGTTTCAGCACACTGGTGAGCCGCCAGAGCGCGCTGCCTGCCGACGCCTGAGTCCAGGCGCACGTGCAATGACGAAAACGGCGGCCGCAGGGCCGCCGTTTTTCGTTGTTCGGGGGCAGGGGGGTGCTCAGTCGCGGGTGCTGACTTCCCAGTTGGCATGCACCACACCGGGCTGACGCTGCAGGCGCGCGATCACGGCATCGAGCTCGTCGGCACTGACGGCGGTGCTGACCAGGATCGCCACCAGTTCGACCGGGCCGTCGCCGTGCTCGATCACCTGCACGTCGCTGACCGGGTACTGCGCGGCTTCCAGCGCGTCCACCAGGCGCTCGCGCGCCAAGGGTGTGGCGGCAGGGTCCACGCTCAGGCGGACCTCGTAGGTGGCTTCGGAGGCGGCCTCGTTGATCGGAATGCGGTTGATCGCGTTGACCAGCGGCCGCAGCAGCGTGTTGCCGGCGATGATCAGCACCGTCAGCAGCGCGCCCTCGGCCAACATGTCCGCACCGGTGCAGGCGCCGACCGCCGCCGAACACCACAAGGTGGCCGCGGTGTTCAGGCCGCGCACGTTCATGCCCTCCTTCATGATCACACCGGCGCCGAGGAAGCCGACCCCGGAGACCACGTAGGAGATCACCCGCACGGCTTCGGCGCTGCCGGCGATGCGCATGCCCAGATCCACGAAGGCGGCCGCGCCGACTGCCACCAGTACATTGGTGCGCAACCCGGCGGTGCGCTGGCGGTACTGCCGTTCCGCGCCGATCAGGGTGCCGAGCACGAACGCGGCCACCAGGCTGACCACGGTGTCCAGGAAGGGATACAGCTCGAAGGTCTGGATGAAGCGCATGCGGAGTCCTTGCAGGGCAGGGCTTAGGCGAAATCCCGATAAGCATATCCCGGCCGGTCATTTCCCCCTTTTCTGCCTGTTCAGCAGAATCACGGTCCCTCCCTCACTACGCTCTGGCACGGACCTGTCCGCGCCGGGACGTACCTCTTTTACCGGAAGTCTGCATGTCTGTGCTGTATCGCCCGCTGCGTCGGCGGGCCTTGGTTCTGTCGTTGTTGCCCCTGCTCGGCGCAGGGGCTGTCGTCCACGCCGCCGATGCGCCCACCCAGCTCGATGCGGTCACGGTCACCGGCTCGCGCATTCCCCGCGCCAGTGTGGAAGGACCGTCCCCGGTGACCGTGATCACCCAGGAACAGATCGAGGCGCAGGGCTACCGCAGCGCCTTCGAAGCGCTCAGCGCACTGACCGAGAACACCGGCAATGTGCAGGGTGAGGACTTCGGCAATACGTTCACCCCCGCCGCCAACACCATCAACCTGCGCGGCCTCGGCCCCAACCGCACCCTGGTGCTGGTCAACGGTCGCCGCCAGTCGGATTACCCGCTGGCCTATGAAGGCTCGGTCAATGTGGTCAACCTGGCCAACATTCCCAGTGCGCTGATCGACCGGATCGAAGTGCTGGCCGGTGGTGCCTCGGCCGTGTACGGCTCCGATGCGATCGCCGGCGTGGTCAACATCTTCCTGAAGAAGACCTATGACGGCGTCGGCATCAATGTCCGCGCCGGTACCACCGAACAGGGCGGCGGCGACAACCAGCGCCTGCAGGCGGTCGGCGGTGGCTCGGGCGAGCAGTGGGATGCGATCTTCGGCCTGGAGATCGCCAACCGCAAGGCGATCTACGGCTCGCAGCGCGACTTCATGGACTCGCTGACCGATGACCCGCGCGGCGTGGATCCGCTGGCGACGGCCGTGGCGTATCGCCGCAACGCCTCCACCAACAATTACATCGACCCCGGTGCCGAGGGCTGCGACGCCGCCGGCACGCTGTACGGCGGCAGTGTGTTCCGCGCGCAGAACCCGCGCCAGGGCTGGTACTGCGGCAGCAACGAAGCTGCGCCCGCGTTCTGGACCGTGCAGACCGAGAAGCGCAACATCGATGCCTACAGCGCGGTGACCTGGCGTTTGAATGATCGCCAGGAGCTGTTCGCGGATGCGGCCATCGGCACCGCGCGCATCTACAACAACACCCGCGCACCGAGCTGGACCTCTTCGCGCAACTATTTCTACAACCAGAACAGCGGTCAGCTGGAAAGCTGGTACCGGCGTTTCGCGCCGGAAGAGATCGGCGGCGTGCAGCGCAACGCCAACCGCTTCCTTGAGCAGTCGTGGTCCTTCAACGTCGGCGCCCGCGGCAGCATCGGCAGCTCGGACTGGGACTACGAAGCGGCCTACAGTCGCTCGCGCTATGAAAACAGGACGCAGCGCCCCGGGCTGCTGGTCGGCATCAATGAGTACCTGCTCGGCCCGCAGCTCGGCACCCGCAATGGCGTGGAGGTCTACGCGCCGGATCCGTCGCGCCTGTACCTGCCACTGACGCCGGGCGAGTACGAGGGCCTGTCGGACCGCTACGAAAGCCGCAACGCTGCCTGGCTGCAGACCGCCAGCATCAGCGTCAACGGCCAGCTGTTCGATCTGCCCGGTGGCCGTGCCGCGCTGGCAGCCGTCGTCGAAGCCGGCAGCCAGGGCTACAGCAACCGCCCGGACCCGGCCTTGGCGCAGGGGGTGTTCTGGAACCTCAACGCCGGCATTCCCGCCGGTGGCGAGCGTGACCGTTACGCGGCCGGCGTGGAACTGCAGCTGCCGTTGCTGGAGCGTCTGACCGCGACCGTCGCCGGCCGCTATGACCAGTACCGTGCCGCCGGTGACCACCTGGGCAAGGCGACCTGGAGCACCGGCCTGGAGTTCCGTCCGTTCGATACGCTGCTGCTGCGCGCCAGTGCGGCGACCAGCTTCCGTGCGCCGGACATGAACTACGTGTTCGCCACCGAAACGCGCGGCTACAACCCCGGCATGACCGACTACTGGCGCTGCCGCAGTGCGGGGCAGGCATACGATGACTGCGACTTCAGCGGGCTGGCGATCGACTACACCAGTGGCGCCAACCCACAACTGCAGCCGGAAACCGCTACGTCCTACGGTCTGGGCTTCGTGTGGTCGCCGTCGGCCAACCTGGACTTCACCGCCGACTACTACGACATCCGCATCGACGACGAGGTCACCAACCTGGATGCCACCCGCATCCTCAAGGACGAAGCGGATTGCCGCCTTGGCCAGACCGTGGGTGGCGACGCACGTGACATCGGCTCGGCACAATGCCAGGACGCGTTGCGTCGCGTGATCCGCAATCCGGCCGACGCCGCCGTGCAGCCCAACCAGGTGGTGCGCGTGCTGATCAATCCGATCAACGCCGCCTCCGAAACCGTGCGCGGCATCGACCTGAAGTCGAACCTGCGCTGGGACGCGGGCCGCTATGGCCGCTTCTCGGCCCGCGTCGCTTACTCGCTGGTGATCGATCACAGCTACCGCCAGTTCGCCGGCGATGGGGTGCAGGACCAGCGCAATTCGCTGGATTCCTACCAGTGGCGCAGCAAGGTCAACGGCAGCGTGACCTGGGCGATCAATGACTGGACCGCCACCCTGTACGGCATGCGCTACGGCTCCTTGCCGAAGACAGATGGCAGCGGCCGCATCGCCCCGTACATGACCTACAACGCCAGCCTGTACCGCAAGCTCAACGACAACGCCACGCTCGGCCTGATCGTCAACAACCTGCGCGACAGCCGCCCGCCGGCGGACAAGAACGGCGGGGGCTGGCCGTTCTATCCGGTCGGCAACTACGACCCCTACGGCCGCCAGCTGTGGCTGGAGTTCGACTACCGCTTCCTGTGACGCCCTCGCGGGCCCGGCAATGCCGGGCCCGCTGCGTTGTCGTAGCACCTGGGTAGGGCGTGGCAGTGATTCCCTGTCAGCGGTATGCGCATCGCGTCCTCACTGTGCGGCGGGTCACGGCAGCGCCACCCGCCTCTGCAACATGCTGGGCGCCTCTGGACGGAGCGATGCGATGCCTGCGTGGTGGCTGACCCTGATGATGAGCGCCACAGCGGTGGATCTGCCGCCGCGACAGGTGCATACCTGCCTGTTCGACGGCGCGCGTCATTATCAGTCCACCCCGTGCGAGGGACGCACCGAGCGCATCCGCGAGATGGCGCCGCCCATCGATACCTGGGCCAATGACATCCATATCGAGTCGGTGCGGCAGGAACTCCAGGCCAAGCGGCGTGCTGAGGCTGCGCCCGCGCGACAGAAGCGTCCGCAGCGACGGAGTGTCCGCCCGACGCCCGCGATCCGGGGGGCGGTCATCTCCGTGCATGCCGATCCCGCCCGTTGCGCCGCCGCGCGACGCCAGCGCGAGACGACCTACCGGAAGGCGGGCGGCCGGCCGAGCCTGGCGCTCAGCCGGCGAATGGATGACCTGGTGCACGATGCGTGCCGGTAGTCGGCCGCCAGGCACACTCAGGGCTGCGTCATCAGATATCGCGCCACGGCATCGAAGGCGGGCAGGGTGGTCGGGTCGTTGGCGCTGTTGCCGGCGATGGGGTGCGAGCCGAACCGCGCGATCACCACGCGTGCGGTGGGATCAATGTACAGCGCCTGGCCATGCACCCCGCGCGCCATGTAGGCGCCATGGTCATTGTGGGAGATCCACCACATGCCGCGATAGCTCCAGCCCGGCAGCTGCGCGTAATCGGCCCTGGCGAAGGCCTGTTTGTTGCCGCCGGCCCGGATACGGGCGATCGCGGCGGCGGGCACGATGGGCTGGCCGTCGACCCTGCCGTCGTCGAGCAGCAGCTGGCCGACGCGGGCCAGATCGCGCAGGCCGGCATTGAAGCCGCCGCCCGCGAAGGGCGTGCCGGTGGAATCAACGGTGTAGTACGCGTCCTGTTCGGCGCCAAGGCGTTGCCAGATCCGCGATTGCAGCAACTGTGCAACCGACTGCCCCGTACGCCGGGCGATGATCCAGCCCAGCGCGTCCGTGTTGATCGTCTTGTAACCGAACGCCTCGCCGTGGCGGCCCTGCTTCTGCACGGTCTTCAGGTAATCGTAGTAGCTGCGTGGGCCGGTGTAGCCGGGCGCCGGCGGCAGGGTGCTGCCCGCAGCGGAGTACTGCCACACCTCGGCATTGGGATCGGCGTAGTCTTCGCTGTAGCGCAGCGCCGTGGTCATCTCCAGCACCTGCCTGACCGTGGCGTCGCCGAACGCACTGTCCTTCAACTCGGGAACGATCGCGCTGACGCGCTGGGTTTCATCGATCACACCTTCGGCGACCAGCATCTCGCCGAGCAGGCCCGTGATCGATTTGGTGACGGACATCGCGCCATGCTGGCCGTGCTCGTCCAGGCAGCCGCTGTAGCGCTCGTAGACCACCACACCGTCATGCAGCACCACGATGCCGTCGGTGTAGTTGGCCGACAGCGACTGTGCCCAGGTCATCTGGCTGTTGGTGCCGCTGGGCGTGAACGACAGCGCATCGATCGTGGCATCCAGCCTGCGCGGCAGCGCACGGGCGGCGCCGGGTCCCCGGCTGACCCCGAGGGTGGGCATCAGCTGACGGAAATGGCAGGCCGTCCAGCGCAGCTTGGGGAAGCTGAAATAATCGTCATCCGTGTAACGGATGCGCTTGTCTTCCGGGGGCGGTGCGCCCTGCATCCAGCCCAGCAGCTTTGGATCGGATGCTTCCGCCGACAGCGGCGGCGCGGTGGGCGAGGTCGGGGCGGCAGTGGCGGCGCCCGGCAGGGCGAGCATCGCGACCAGGGCCGCGGCCAGCCCGGCGCGCGATGACGCCAGGGCGGCGCGCCACCGGAACGGGGCGATACGGGGACGTGGGGCGGGCATGGTGCACTCCTTGCTGATGCGCAGTACGTCTGCACAGCCAAGGGTACTGCACCGGAAAGAGAGACGGCGCCCTCGGCGCCGTCGGTGACGTGCCCTGCCAGGGCAGGGCGCGCGATGCCGTTACGGGTTGCCGGGGTTTCCCTGCGTCGCCGGATCCGGCGTGGCCGTCTCGGCCGAGGGCAGCGACAGTGCCGGATTCAACTGCTGGGCCTGCAACGTCTGGATGCGCTGGTTGAGCGCGTCCAGTTCGCTGTGGCTGCTGCGCAGGTCGGTGCTCAGGCTGACTGCCTGCTGCTTGGCCTGTTCCAGCGAAGCGCTGACCTGCAGCGACTGCTGGCGCTGGAGTTCCGCTTCCTGCTGCAGGCTGCGCAGCCGCTCCTCGTTGTAGGCGACCAGATTTTCGGTATAGCGCTTGCCGGCCTGCAGGCGGGTGGTGTCGATGTACACCTGGGCCAGTTGCTCGGTCTGTTCGACGAAGGTGCGGTAGACCTTCTCGGCGTTGTCGACCGAATCGGTCTTTATCACGCGCCAGAAGTCCTTCTCGTGGAACAGCGCGACGTAGTAGTTGAGCGTGCTGGTATTGAACAGCAGGCTGGCACCGTAACTGCCGTTGTACGTGGTGCGCAGCTCGGTGAGCTGCTTGGAATCGACCAGCTGGCGCAGTTCGTCCACCGTATTGCGGACCACCGGTGCCGGGCGCGCGGCGGCGTCCGCGGCCGGCTCGGCACGCGGCGCGCGCGCGGCCAGGGCCTGCGGAACGACACTCAACGTCAGCAGCAACACAATCCCACCGGTCAGCGCGTGCGTGACGATGGAACCAACCCCTTTTCTCTCTCGCATATTCAGGCCATCCACGAGTGGATCATCAGTGAAGTAAAGTCCCCGCCGCAGTCTAGCACGCACCATCGCGCTGTCCGCACGCCTTGGCCGCGTCAATAAACCAGCTGCGCCGGGGTGCACTGGATGGACTGCATGTGCACGTCGGTCCGGCCCAGCTCCAGCCCGAGAACCTGGGCCAGGGTCTGCGAGAGCAGGGTGCCGACGCCATTGAGCAGCGGCTTGAGCGTCTCCAGCACCGGGGTCAGCGCCAGGCACAGCAGACCGCTGCAGCGGACCTGGTCGGTGCCCGGATCGGTCACTCCGCTCCCGCCGGCGAGGTCCTGCAGGCCACCCGGCCGGGTCTGCATGTAGGACGCCAGGTTGGATTTGACGCAGTTGTTGTAGTTGAGCAGGGTGCTGAGCAGGCTGTTGCAGCGGTTGACGACCAGGCCGCCAAGCAGAGAGCCGACCAGGCCACTCAGCGCCCCCATGCCCTCGCCGGTGACCGTGGCGTTGTACCCGTCCCATACCGAGCCGGTACGGTGACAGGTAGTGAGATAGATCGGCGGACACGCGAACGGCACGCCACCGGGTACATCCCAGTCGCCGAGCGCACCGATGCCACGCACCGGATCACCATGGCGCAGCAGCTCGATGGTCTTCTTGGCATCGTAGAACCCGTTGCCGGGATTGGCCGCCTTCAGGTACTGGTCCGCCAGGCGATCGGCCGTGGCGGCATCGGTGCTGCCCTGCCTGCCCGGGGTGACCACGTTGCTCAGCACGCGCAGCAGTTCGCTCACCAGGTTGGAGACGGCCGTGCCGACCTGGGCCTGGTTGAAGTAAGTGGAAGCGGTCTCTCCGGCAGCCAGGGTCAGGCTCTCATCGCGGGTCAGCGCATTGAGGGAAATCTTGTCGGTGACCAGCGGCGCGCCCAGCAGGGTGAGAAGCTGCTCGTTCTGCAGCCCGGCGTCGCACACGTTGCGCTGCGAGAACTCGTTGGCAGCATCGACGCGGCCGACGCAGGCGCGCAGCAGGGAGGACTGCACCCGCACCGTCGCGGTTGGCGGGGTGGCGCCGCAGTTGAGTGCGTCCAGTGTGCCCATCGCGTTGGTCACATCGGCGTAGATCGGCAGGTTGAGGCGGATCCCCAGCCCGCTCAGCACGGGTCCCAGCAGCGCCAGGCCGCCGGTATCGATGTTGATCTTCAGCCGCACCTGCGCGTTGTAGGCTCGGGTGCCGACGCCGCCGATGGCGATGGACGGCGGTTCGATGATCGCCGCGCGGGTCTGCACCAGGCCCAGGATGTTGAGATTGTTGACCGCTACGCCGTTGCCACCGCTGGCGATGCTGATGCTGGTGGTGATCAGGTCCAGCGCGTTGACGTCGGCCTGCAGCGCTGGCGAGGCGGGCCCTTCGGATGCGACGATGCGCGCGAACAGCCCGCCCGCGGTATCGGTGCTGCCAAGCCGGACTTTGAGTTGATCGAGATCGAGCTTCGCCGCGAGCGCATTGCGCAGTGCGCTCAGATCCACGTTGGCGACACCACTGTTGGTCAGCACGGTGGCCGTGGCATCCAGCAGTTGCCCGAGCGAGACCCGGTTGGCGGCCAGCAGTGCGTTGAATTCGGCGACACCGATGTTCGCCTTGACCGGAATACCCAGCGCCTGCAGCAGGCCGCCCGGGGTGACCTTCGCCTGCGCCAGGCCGTCATAGCCGAGCAGGGTGGTCCGGTCCAGGTTGACGCCCACCAGGTTGAGCACGTTGCCCAACGGCGTGTTGCCATTGACCCGCAGCAACTGCGAGCCCACCGAGAACACCGCCATCGGCGGCGCACGGGTGGCCACCGCCTGCGCGCGGACGGTGGGCAGGCGTGTGTTCTGCCCGAAGAACGGCACCACCGGACGGGTCGCGACCACTTTGACGGCATTGAGCGGGTTGGCCGCGTCGGGGGTCATGCTGAAATGATCGTCGCCGCCGCGCGCGGGATTCCAGTTCCCGCACTGGATCACCAAGGTGCCGGAGAAGCTGTTGTCCCGCTCTGCATTGCTGCGGGCGGCGCCATTGTCCTTGAGGTCGACCCTGCACAGGTCCAGGCGCTGCGCGCCGGCGACGGCGGCCAGGTCGACCACCTTCTGCGCATCGCGCTTGGCCCAGTACAGGTAGCCCACTTCCACCAGGCCGAGCATCCCGACCAGGCCGAGCAGGACCAGCATCATGGTGATCGACATCCCGCCGCGCAGCTGCCGCCGGGATGGTCGGGGCGCGCGGGCGCTGGACTGGTGCATGGCATCAACCTCCGTCGTTGGAACCGCCTACGTCCTTTTTCACACTGGTCTTGAGGAACTCGGGAATTTCGTGTTCGAAGCTCTTGAGGTAGCGCGCATAGCTCGCGGCGGCCTGGTCGCCGAGGATCGGCAGGCGCGCCCCGGCATGGGTGCCCTGGGCCTGCAGGCGCAGCAGGTCACGGGTGGTCTGGCCGATCTCGCTGCGTGGTGGCGGTGCAGGAGGCGTATAGCGCTGGGGGGCCCCGGCCTCCGTGTATGCCGGCGCGCGATCCATGTAGGCCGGGACAGGCGCAGGGCTCGCTGTCGCCGGCAGCGTCGTGGTGGTGACCGGCGGGGCCTGCTGTCCGCCGAGCATCTGCCCGGTGAGCGGTGCCTGCTGCGCCATCGCGGGCAGCGCCACTGCTGCCAGCAGCCACAGCAGGCCAACGTGCAGGAACGTAACGGGCAGGCGACGCAACTGGTTCATGGCGTGGTCTCGCTGGCAGGAGGGGACGTGCTGAAGCGTTCGAGCATCGACGGCGCCAGGCGCGCATCGGCACGCGTGCGGTGATCGGTATCGACGGCGACCCTGCGTTGCGCCGGGCGCCCGGCAGCGGCGCGCGGTGCAGGCATGGCGTCGGCGTAGGGTGCGGTGGCCGCCGTCGCGACGCTGGCGGGTGCACGCTGCACCGACGGCGCCGGGGCTGCCTGCTGGCGCAGCTGCTCTGCCAGCCGACGGACTTCAGCCTGCGCGCTGTCGGTCAGGCGCGCGTTGCGCATGATGGTCTCGGCCATGTCGTTCTGGCCGCGCAGCAGCGCCCAGACCGCCAGGTTGGCGTTGGCCTTGGCGCTGCCGGGCGACAGTTCGGCGGCTTTGGCCAGCGGCTCCTGCGCACGGGTCCAGTCGCCGGCGCGCAGCCGGGCGAAGCCCAGATCGCCGAGGTAGCCGGTGTTCAATGGCTGCAGCTGCACCGCCTTCGCCAGTGCCTGCTCGGCGCGTGCCGCGTCGCCATCGCGGGCGGCGATCAGGCCGATTCCGTGCCATGCCGCGGCGGCCTGCGGGCCACTGGTGAGGCTGCCGTACAGGGTCAGCGCTGCTTCGCGCTGCCCGGTTTCGCGCAGCGCGTCGGCATTCAACAGGCGAAGCTGCGGGCTGTCGCCATAGCGCTGGCGATACGCTTCCACATGCGCCAGCGAGGCGTAGTACGCACCCTGCTGCTGCATCTTGGAGATCAGTTCGACGTAGAGCTGCTTGTCGTCCTGCGGCGCCACCTCGGGCGACGCCAGTGCCATCGGGTCCTGTCGGTAGCCGTTGCGCACGTTCGAACAGGCCGCGCAGAGGGCAGTCGCGGCGAGCAGCAGGCAAAGGCGGGAGAGCACGGCGTGGCGCATGGCGTTCAATCCAGTTTGGTCAGGGCGGAGGCGAGGGCGATGATGGCCGGACCGGCCAACACCAGCATCAGCGCCGGCAACAACGTCAACATCATCACCACGGTCATCTTCACCGAGAGCTTGCCGACCTTCTCCTTGAGGGTGGACCGGCGCTGTTCGCGCAGGCGGATGCTGAACTGGCGCAGCGGCTCCTGCACCGCACCGCCATGCGCATGTACCTGCAGGATGAGCTGCACCAGGCTGCGCAGGTCTTCGTCATCGAACGACTCGCCCAGCCGGCGCAGCGACTGTTCGCGGCTGCGCCCGTGCATGTAGGCGATGTTGGCCTGGTGGATTTCCCGGCCGAGCACCGGGATGGCGTTGCGCAGTTTGTCGCCCAGGGTCTGCAGGCTCTGGTCCATGCTGAAGCCCACGCCCTGCAGCAGGCGCAGCAGGTCGATCAGCAGCGGCAGTTCGGCCGAGACCTGTTTGCGCAGGCGCATCGCCCAGGCACGCAGGGCGAACTTGGGCAGCAGGATGCCGAAGGCCAGCGCAGCGAAGATCACCATCGCGCGGCTGAAGCCGGTGCTGTGGTTGAACGCCAGCACCAGCACCAGGGTGGCCACGGCGATCAGCAACCGCAGGGCCAGGAAGATCGCGGTCCCAGCGTTGGTGTTCCAGCCGGCCTGGTCGAGCAGCAACCGGTCTTCCGGTGTCAGCAGCGCTGCCTCGATGCGGCCCCCATTGAAGCGCTGGCCGAGCGCGGCGATCGCGGTGAGCCAGCGCTGGCGCAGGCTGACCGGTGCTTGCGGGGTCGGGGCGGGGGCGCCGGCCATGTCGCGCGGCCGCAGCGCCGCCTGCAATGCGTCCTGGTGACGTTGCTGGCGTCCGCTCAGCACCCAGCCGCGCAGCCCGAGCAGGGCCACGCCCGCGGCGAGGACCAACAACGTGGCGATCCACCAGCCGTTACTGGTCATGCGGACTCCCGGTGGAGGTTGGGGCGGACGCTCATATCGACTTGGCCAGGCGGTACAGCAGGAAGCCGCCGATCAGTTCCAGCCCCAGCGCCCATAGCAACAGCTTGTGGCCAAGCGGCTCGTGGATGATCGGCTGGAAGAAATCCGGACTGGTGATCGCCATCAGCACCGCGCTGATCGGCGGCAGCAGGCCCAGTACCCAGGCCGACATGCGGGTCTCGGAGGTGGTGGCCATCAGTTCCTGCTGCGCCTGGTCGAGGTCGCGCATGAAATCGGCCATGCGCTGCAGGATCTGATCGGCGCGGCCGCCGATGCGGACACTCACGCCGAGGACCACCGACAGTACGTTCAGGGCCTCCAGCCGATACGGCTGGGCGGCCTGTGCCACGGCACGGTCCAGGTCCAGGCCGCTGCGCGTGTAGGACAGCGTGGCATCGAGCAGGCCACGCAGCGGCATCGGCATCTGCGCGGCGGAGGTCTGGAATGCCATCTGCAGGCTGTTGCCGAGGCCGGCCAGGCGCACCAGATTGTCGAGGAAATCCGGCAGCTGGCGCAGCAGTTTGGCCTGCAGCCGGTTGATCCGCCGCGAGACCCAGAACCAGGCGGCCAGTGCACTCAGCACCAGCACGATCGGCGCGGCCCAGGCCGTACCGAGCCGCGCACTGGCGATCCATGCCAGCAGCATTGCGGCAGCGATGATCAGCAGCGGTACCCGCCAGCCGGTGGGCAGCGCGGCGCGCCGCATCAGCGCGTCCCAGGGCAGGCCCGCGGGCGCAGTGGCCACCGGCATCGGCAGGATCGGGGTGTCGCTGATTCCGGCCAGGCGCGGCGCGGTGTCCGGTCGCGCCAGCCGTTGTTCGGCATGCTGCAGCGACAGCCGGCGCTGTTCGCGCGCGGCCGCGCCACCCCACAGCTCCACGGCCAGCGCTACCAGTATCAGCGCCGCACTGCACAGGAGCAGGACGAAGGCCATGCTCAGAAGCCTCCGCCCAGGGCTTCGCGCAGCTGTCGGCGGAAGGGTTCAAGCTTGTGCGAATGCGGCTGGAAGCCGAGTCCGACCCAACGGTCGTACTCCTTGCCGTCGGCATCGATCTGCACCTCGTGGCGGAACATCTCCTGGGTGGCGATCATGTTGTCGGTGACGCCGGTGATTTCCGTGATCGAGACCAGTACGCGGCGGCCGCTGCCGAGCCGCGAGATCTGCACGATGAAATCGATGGCGCTGGCGATCTGCCGGCGCAGACTGTCCTCGCTGCCCTGGAAGCCGGCGAATCCGGCCAGCATCTCGATGCGGTACAGGCAGTCGCGCGGCGAGTTGGCGTGGATGGTGGCCATCGAGCCGTCATGGCCGGTGTTCATCGCCTGCAGCATTTCCAGTACCTCGGCGCCACGCACTTCGCCGACCACGATGCGGTCCGGGCGCATGCGCAGGCTGTTGCGGACCAGATCGCGGATGCTGATCGCGCCGTTGCCGTCAGCGCCGCCGATGCGGCTTTCCAGGCGCACCACGTGCGGATGGTTGAGCGACAGTTCGGCAGTGTCTTCGACGGTGATCACGCGCTCGTTGGCCGGGATGTAGTTGGCCAGCGCATTGAGCAGCGAGGTCTTGCCCGAACTGGTGCCGCCGGAGACCAGGATGTTGCAGCGGCCCAGCACCATGGCATGCAGCAGCGCCTGCATCGGGCGATCGAACGTGCCCATGCGCAGCAGCTCGTCCGGGGTGAACGGGTCCTTGCGGAACTTGCGGATCGAGACCATCGGCCCATCCACGGCCAAGGGCGAGATGATCGCGTTGAGGCGGCCACCGTTGGGCAGGCGCGCATCCACCATCGGATTGGATTCATCCAGGCGGCGGCCGAGCGGGGCGAGGACCCGGCGCAGGATGCGCAGCAGGTGACTGTCATCGCTGAAGCGCTGCGGGGCCCGCTTGAGCATGCCGCCCTGGGAGACGTGGATGTCCTTGTAACCATTGATCAGGATGTCTTCGATCTCCGGGTCGTGCAGCAGGTCATCGAGCGGGCCGAAGCCGGTCAGCTCCTTCACCAGTGCGTTGGCGACGATGTCCTTCTCGGCCTCGTTGATCGGAATCCGCCACTCGTGGACGAAGCCGGCGGTCTGGGCATGCACGTAGCGCGACACCGTGTCCGGCGCCCACGCGTCGATATCGATGCGTTCATCCTCGATGCTGTTGAGCAGGTGCTCGTGCGCGGCGATCAGCACCTTCTGGTACTGCTCGGACTGCTCGAACGGCTGCACGCCAGGCTCGGCTTCGCCGCCTGCGTCGGCGCGGGCGGTGCTGGACGGGAACGGGGTCACTTTGTCTTCCATGGGGAACCACTCAGGCGAAGGGCGAGGTGTTCCCGCCAGCCCCTGGCCGGCGCAGGGGCCGTCGGATCCAGGTGCGACAACAGCGGGGCAAGGGCACGCACATACGGGTCACGAGGCGCATCCTGCAGCAGCAGGCGGCCATGGCTGGCACTGGAACGCAGTGTGGGCCGATCCGGCAGGACTGCCAACAGGGGCAGCTCGAAGCGCGCGGCGATCTGCGCCGGGCTCAGGCCGCTGGCATCGTCATGGCGGTTGATGATCAGCTGCAGCCGGGCATCGTGCGCGCCCACCTGGGTGAGGTGGCGGAGCATCTGGTCCAGCGAGACCAGGGTGCCGATCGACTGGTCGGCAAGCAACCAGATCTCATCGGCACTGTTGAGCAGGGAGACCGGCAACTGGCGCAGCGGCACGCCGCCCAGGTCGCACAGCACGGTATGGAACACACTGCGCAGGCGCTGCATCAACATGCCCGGGTCCGGCAATGCCGTGCCTTCCAGGCCCGGCGGCTGGCCGAGCAGGGTGACCCCGGCCGGATGGTGGGCCATCGCGGTGCGCGCCAGCGTGGCGTCGATGCGTGCGGCATTGCGCAACGCATCGTCGAAATGGAAGGTCGGGTCGACGTTGAGGTACAGCGTCAGGTCGCCGGTCGGCTGCCCGAGGTCCAGCAGCAGGGTGCCGGCATCGGCGGGTGCCGCATCGGACGGGCGCGCTGGGTCGAGCGTCATGCTCTGCTGGGCGAGCACGCCCAGATGCGCGGCCAGGGTGCTGCTGCCCACGCCGGGGCGGACGCCCAGCAGCAGCACCATGCGTGCACGTGCCGGCGGCGCGGCGGCAACGCTGGCGCGACCCTGCGCACCCAGCGCGGCGGCGCGGCGCAGCACGGCATCCATCTCCTGCGGCGCACTGTCCAGATCGAGCAGATCGCGCAGGCCGGCGCGCAGCGCAGCGACCACGCCGTCCATGTGATCGGCGTGGGTCGAGCCGATCGCCACCAGCGGCAGCTCCGGCGCCTGCGCCTGCAGCTGCCGGGTCAGGGCTGCGGAAAAGGCGGCGTTCTCATGCCGGTAATCCAGCAGCACCACGCAGCCGGTGTCGCGCAGCGGCTCCAGCGCCGAGGCCGGTGCGGCGCTGTCCAGCCACTGCACCGTGCCCAGCGACGGCAACAATGCCGACAGCAGGGTGGCGAGTTCGCGATCCGGTGCAAACAGCACGAGCTTCATCGAAGCATCCCGTGGTTGGACCAGTTGCAGGGTGGCGGACATGGCGGGCAGGTTCCTGGCATCGGGCTCAGCGCGAGAATCCGGGCAGCTGGTCCGAGGACGCCGGGCTCAGCAGCCAGGCGCCCCAGACCGGCAGGTTCGGCGATGCCTCGCGCTGGCCCGGCAGCGGTACCTCGGTGCCCTGAGCCAGCGGCTGCACCAGCCGCGGCGTGACGATGATGACCAGCTCCTTCTCTTCCTTTTTGTAATTGAGGGTGCGGAAGAACGAGCCGATGATCGGCAGGTCGCCGAGCAGCGGCACCTTGTCCACGTTGGAGCTGACGTTGTTGCTGACCAGCCCGCCGATCACGAAGGTCTCCCCGTCTCCGAGCTCCACCGTGGTGTCGGCGCGGCGGGTGGTGATCGAGGGCACCTGCACATCGTTGTAGGTGATGCCGGCGGCATAGTTCAGATCGCTGGCTTCCGGCGCGACCTTGAGCGCGATGCGGTTCGGGCCGAGCACGGTCGGCGTGACGGTCAGGCCGATGCCGAACGGTTTGAAGGTGACCGTGGTGGTGCCCAGGCCCTGCGGCTCCAGGATCGGCAGCTCGCCACCGGCCAGGAAGCTGGCGCTCTGCCCGGACAGTGCAACCAGGGTCGGCTCGGCCAGGACCCGCGCCATGCCGTTGCTCTGCAGCAGGTCGATGTTGGCGTCCCAGCCATGGGTCAGCGATTTGAACACCAGCCCGAACGCGGACGAGAGCGGGTTGCTGATCACCACCGGGTTGTCACCGCCACCCGACTCACCTGCCGGCAGAATGCCCGGCAGGGTCGCACCGGGGCGGGTGATGCCGTAGTAGAAGCCGTTGTTGCCGTTGAAGTTCTTGTTGCCGAAGCTCATGCCGATCTGGCGCAGCACCGACTTGTTGAACTCGACGATCTTCACCTCCACCTGGACCACGCCACCACTGGCGATGGTGGAGATGTCGGCCAGTTGGCCGTCTTTGCCGACCGCCATCGCGGCTGCCTTGACGCTGTTCTGGTGGTCCAGCAGCGACGGACTCAGGCCCTGCAGCAGGCCTTGACCGTCCTGCACGATCAGTCCGGTGCCGCCGCCCTGTGCAGTCAGCGCGCCCTGGACTGCGCTGCGCACCTCCACCTGCAGCCGTTCCGGCTCGCGGCTGCCATTGCGCCACAGCAGCAGCGTGGTACTGCCCGCAGCCTTGCCGACCAGCAGGGCCTCGCGGCCGCGCAGCATCACCACGTCGGCCACGCTGGGGTCGGCGATGGCCACCCGCTCCAGGTTGGCTGGCAGTGACCACGGACGCTGCTCGCGCGTGTGCAGCACCAGCTCCGCATCGGCGCTGGCCAGCAACGGGCTGCCGATCAGCGCCCCGACCAGCAGGCAGCGTGGCAGGACGTAGGAAAGGCGGCGCGCGAGGGTGGGGCGGTTGGTCATGGGCTGTCTCGGCATGGGCTTAGCGCGATCCGCTATGGGAAGAAATGTCGCCACGGATGATCTCGATGCCGCGGTCCGCGCGCGCTGCGGCGCGACGCGGCGTGCTGCCCGGCACGGGCAGGACCGCAGCGGAGCTGCGCCCGCGGCCGGCCAGTGCGTCGCTGTCGATGCCGGCGTAGGCATCGTTCTCGGGGCGCTGCAGGGCGAGCCGCTCGTCGGCCGACAGTTCGCGGCGCGGGCTGAGCACGCGGTTGGGGGTCGGGAACAACGCCTGGTCCGGCAGCCCGATATCGGCCGGGTTGCGCAATGCCAGGAACAACTTGCCCTGCTGGGCGCCGAGCAGCAGCCGGTTCGCTTCGGCAACCGGCACGGCCAGGACTGCGCTGCGTGCCGGCGCCGTCGTGCCATCGCTGCGCGTGCTGCTGGACGACGGGTTGCCGCCGGTGATGTCCTGGGCACGGCTGTCTGCCGGCGGCGGCTCGCTGCCATCGGCAGGCTCGACGGCCACGCTCTGTATGTCATGCACGCCATAACTGAGCACGCGCAGACGAGACAACAGCAGTCGGGTCTGTGCGTCGCCTTCGTCGCGCAGCCCGCCCGACGCGCGCAGGTTGAGGAACACATCGACGAAATCGCCAGGCTGGATGCGGTTGCCTGCGGCGACCAGTTCGTCCACCGGCACCGCGAGTGCGCGCTCGCCGGGATTCAGGCGCAGCGAAAAGCCCTGTGCGATCTGCGCGGTCTGGATCTGGGTGCCGGCCGGGATGTCCTGGGTCGGTACAGCGCCGATCAGGGCATTGATCGACGTATAGGCACCGACCGGTCGCTGCGGATGGCCGCTGACACGCAGGTCGTCCGCCGTGATCGGACGCCCGGCCGGCAAGGCGGCGACGGCCTCGACCACCGGCCAGGTGGCCGGTTGCGCGGGTGCGCTGGCGGTGGCCGGCGTGCCGGGCGGGACGTGGCTGGCGCGGCGGCTGACGCCGAAGGCGACGATCGCCAGGATCACCGCCAGGCCGATCAGCAGGATCGCGGCGATGCGGGTCAACTTGAGCATGCTGTTCTCCGGAGCGTCATCAGTTGCCACCAAGGTCGAGTTGGGCGACGGCGGTGCTGCGCAACGCCCGCGGCATCACCCAGCCATACACGCGCCCGGTGCCAGGCAGGAAGGGGTGGGCGCGGTAGTCGTAGCTCACCTCCACGCGGATGCATTGCGCGGCCGGCAGGTCGGCGCAGGGGGCCGGCGTGGAGACGGTGATCGGTGGCGCGCCAGCCGCAGCGCAGTCGGGCGTCTGCTTGGCGTAAGTGAGCAGCCACTGCATGGAGCGTCGTGCCGCCAGGCACGCGGCGGTGCGGCGTTCGGTCGGCGTGGCATGGCGGAAGGCGGCACGTGCGCCTTCCGCCGACGCCGCCGACAGGGTCTGCTGCGCGGCCATGATCATCACGCCGGAATAGGTGACCAGCAGCAGTGGCAACAGGCCGAACAGCAGCATGAGCGCGAACTCGAGGGTCGCGATGCCGCGTTGGCGCGTTGGACGAGCGCCGCATCGGAGGATGATGCTCATGCGCCGGCCCCGACCTGCTGCTGCAGGATCCACCACAGGCTGGCGAAGGCCAGATAGGCGGCGTAGGGGATGCCGACCCGGCCCTGCCGCGCCTGCCGCCACTGCGCGATGACCGGCTGCAGGCGACGCGAGACCGCATTGCCTGGATCGGGCCGCGGCCCGGTATGCGACAGCGCTGGTGCGATGCGCCGCGCGAGGATCACGCACATTGCATGGGCACCTGCCAGCAGGCTGGCGATGATCCAGATCGGCAGCAGCGGTGCCGCGCCGAGCAGCAGGCCGAGCAAGGCGAAGTACTTCACGTCGCCGGCACCCATCCAGCCGATCGCATAGAACGGCAGCAGCGACAACAATCCCAGCGCGAAGCCGAGCAGATGCGTGCCCGGAAAGCCGCGGCCAGCCATCCACCACTGCCACCCAAGCGCCACCAGTGCGATGCCGGTAACCAGCATCAACCCGCGATTGGACACCCGCCGGGCGTACAGGTCATGGATGGCGACCTGTACGCCCAGCAGCAATGCCACCAGGGGAAGGAATTCCATGCGATATGTCCCCCGAATCGGTCGTGCGACAGCGTGGTCCATGCCATGCCATGCCATGCCATGCCGTCGCCGCGGGAGAGCCGGGCGACAGCGCTGGCAGTCAACGACAGTCGATCAGGCCGCGGCAGCCGTGGCGTCGTCGACCACTTCGCCCAGCTTGGTGAACAGATTCTCGAAGAATCCCGTGATCTGGTCTTTACCCACGGCCACCAGGATGCCCGCGATCACGGCGGCCAGCAGGCCGTACTCGAGTGCGGTCACACCATCTTCTTCCACGAGGAACTTGCGAACGGATGCATTCATGACGGTTTCTCCCTTTCCCAATCAGAGCCCGAACGGGCGGATACAGCCCCTGCTACTGATGGCGTTGCCTGGCTCCGCCAGGACGGCCATCTCTACCGCGCATCCTGCGCGGTGCGGCCCTTGCAGGCCTGCGCTGTCGGCCGGGCGGTGCCCGGCCGACATCATTGCCGGCAGCTCGCGTTGGACAGTACGGTCATTGCAGCCGCCTCGCGGCAACGGCAATGAGGGCGGTGGTGATGAAGGTTGCTGTCCATGGCGTTCCCCTTTTGTTGCTCGATCGCCGCGTCGGCCGGGCCGGGCGTGCTGAATGCGATGCTCGTCCAGTAACGCGGTATCCAATACACAAAATCGGCAGGCGGGTTTTCAACTTTAGAAACTTCCCGCTGCGTTTTCGCAGTGCGTGAGCCTGATGTAAAGGCGGCAAAGTGAAATGCGGGTAGAGATTATGTGAGAGTGGCGTGATGTCAACTATTTGACACTGCCGGGGCGCGCGTTAACGCTGGATTTCAGCGGTTCCGACCACATCCGGTGCGTCGATTGCGATGCTGTTTACCTGGCGTCCAGTTCGGGCATACTTGCCAAAAATGCGCATGCAAGGTGTCGCGTGAAACCGATGCAGCATCGGCTGAATGATTTAGCTGCGGCCACTGAATGATTTAGCTGGGCGGGTTGGCGGGCATCGTCGCGGCGGGTTGGCCGTAACAGAATGCGCAGCAGGAAACGCAGGAGTGCGCATCCGGTGGCCACGCGAGGCTGGCACCGGAGATCCAGGCCAAAGGGGGCATCACTGTCATGGTAGATGGTGTGGTGGATGACCAGATCGAGAGCGGGCTGCGGGCATTCGACCTGGCCTCGCTCAGCGGCGTGCTGCGTGTGTGCGATCTGGAGATGGTGCTGCTCGATGGCAACGGGCCGCGGGCCGCGATTGAATCCCGGGTCCACGACGAGGCCCTGTTCTGCACGGCGGTGAGTGGCTTCCATTTCCGCGGCCGGTTCATGTTGCCGCAGGACTGGTGCCTGCTTGGCCTGATCCACGCCACCGACGAAAACGTCAGTTGGTGCCATGGCATGCCATTGGCTGCGGGGATGGCGCTGACCGTGCTGCCCGAAGGCATCAGCGAGTTCACCCTCAGCGCCGGCACGCGCCTGACCCTGCTGCTTGCCCCGATGCAACGCGTGCAGCGCAAGCTGACCGAACTGAGCCTGCGCAACACCTTGCCCTCGGGCCAGGCGCTGTCCCTGTTCCAGGCCGGCGCGGGCAGCGGTGGCGCGCGCCTGGTGCAGCGCTATGGCGACGTACAGCAGGCGCTGGCCGGGCAGGCGGGAATGCTGGCTGCCGATGCCGTGGACACTCTGTTGCATGACCACATCCAGGCCCTGCTGGGCGCGGGCAGCGATGACCACCCCACCTGCAGCCGTGGGCGGCGCACGCATTATCTGATCGCCCAGCGCGCCGAGAACTTCATGCGGCTCAATCTGCGTCGTTATATCTACATGAATGAAATCTGTGACGCAGCCGGGGTCAGCGAGCGGGCGTTGCGGTATGCCTTCGAAGACCTGTTCGGCACCTCGCCCAACCGCTACCTGTCGATGCTGCGGCTGTGCGCGGCGTGCCGTGGGCTGTCCATGGCCGATTCCAGCCGCAAGTCGGTCAAGGCGATCGCGCTGAGCTGCGGACTGTGGGATCTATCGCGTTTTGCCGACAATTACCGCCGCGTGTTCGGTGAACTGCCGCGCGATACCTTGATGCGCGCGCCGGCGCAGATGGGCAGCCCGGCCTGATCGTCCAAACGGGTATCCGCGCGGCCGCCGTGCACATATTCGGCAACCTGCCGAAATTGCCCATGCCGCTGCCGGTTTTACCCGTCGTCTTGCCGGAACGCACGTTTGCGCTGCCGGAATGAAGTGCTCGCGGTTTGACCCCTCGACTGTAATGACATCCACGTGCCGTCAGGCACCGGTGATGTTCAACGCGTCCGTACACGGGGGAATACCTGATGAACCGTATCTTTCGATTGGTGTGGAGCCACCGGCTGAATGCCCTGGTGGTCGTCTCCGAAATCGCGACGGCGCGCGGCAGCCTCGCCGCCGGTCCGGTGGTGGTGCACCTGAAGGTGCCGATGTCGGTGTTGTCGCTGGGCCTCTCACTGGCGCTGTGCACCGGTAGTGCATGGGCAGGCGAAAACCAGACGCTCACCGACCTGCAGGCGCTGGCCGCGAAGTACACCGCGCCGCTGCCGGTGAAGCTCGATGCCGAAGTCGCGCTGGCAGCGGCCGCACGCGACCGTGGTACCACGCCGCTGCTGAGCGTGGATGCCAACGTCAATCTCAATCTCGGTGCCCCGGCGGCGCACAGCCGGCCGGCGCTGCAGGTGCAGGCCGCTGCAGCGCTGGGCGCGGATCTGCCGCGGCGCGTGGCCGCGCCGAGTGTCCATGCGGCGGCACTGGCCGACCTGGGCCTCGCAGCGGGCAGCGGCAACGGGGCTGTGTTGAATGCGCACGCTGGCGTCGATGTCGCGGCGACGCTTGCGCCGTCGACGGGGGCGGCGCAGGTGCCGGCCACAGCTCCGGCACGCCTGTCCACGCCGGCCGGTGCTGCGCTGGCGCTCAAGGCCGACGCGCATGCGAACGTCGCTGTTGCCGCCGCGCCGTCGCAACTGAAAGCGGCCCTGGAGACCAAGGTCGATGCGGCCGCACAGGCACGCCTGGTGGCGGCAGAGGTAGCGGCGAAGGCGGCGTTGATCGCCGAGGCCACCGTGACCCCCGACGCAGCGGATGCCGTACAGGCGTCATTGGCCAGCAACGTCGCCGGTGGCGTGCGCGTGGACGCACTCGGCCACGTGGTCGATGCCGCCGACCGCAATCCCAAGTTGGTGGACGCCGGCGTCAGCGCCGTGCAGACCAGCTCGATGGCGCTGGCCCCGAACGGCCTGGGCAATGCGCTGGGTGGCTTGTTGAACGGTGTCGGTGGCGCGGTGGGGGGCCTGCTCGACGGCGTCGGCTCGACGGTGGGCGCCATCACCACTCCAGTGCTGGGCGTGGTGGGGGCGATCACCACACCGGTGCTGGGTACGGTGTTCCCCACGCCGACGGCGCTGCCGCCAGGCAGCCCGAAAGGACCGGCACCGGCCGATCCCAACGCCGGTCTGGTCATCGGCACCGGCGGCCTGGTCGGTTCGCTCTCGCAGCTGGTCGGCCCCACTGCGCAGGGCCTGCTGGGCGGCGACGGTTATGTGCGCAACGGCAATCTGGCGGTCAGCAGCGCGAACGTGATGCAGACCTACTCGGTGACCAACGTGCTGGGCGTGCCGGTGGTCAACCTGACCCCGGTCGGGACGCTGCTCGATGGGCTGGGCAACGCCAGCACCGGGGGCAGCTCGCACCTGACCCTGATCGGCGGCGTCACCTCCGACAGCTACATCTACAACATCAACAACGGCAACCCCAATGGGTTGCTCGGCCTGCTCCTGCCCGATGGTTCACCGGCGTGGTCCAACCGCTGCGTGAACCTGCTGGTGGCCAGCGTGGACTGCTGGGCGGTCAACGCCGCGCAGGACTATCAAGTGCTGGTTGGCGATGGTGCGTTCGCCAACGGCTCCAAGGAGGTGGTGATCGGTGCCAACGCGCGCCACGAACTGCCGCGGCAGGATGCCAACGTCGCCTTCCCCGGTGCCGGGGTCAACGACCCGACCGACCCGACAGGCGTGCCGACCGCCGACTACGCCGCGCGCATGGGCCATTCGGTGGTCGTCGGTGACAGTGCGAAGGGCACCGCCAACGGCCAGACCATCCTCGGTGCCGAAGCGACCTCCAGCCAGGCCAACAGCGTGGCACTCGGCTACCGCTCTGCGGCCAACCGCGGCGCCCAAGCCAGCTACAGTGCCTATGGCTTGAGCGCGCCCCAGGTATCGGCAGGTGAAGTCTCGGTCGGCTTTGCCGGTGGAGAACGCCAGATCAGCAACGTGGCCGCCGGCAGCGCCGCCACCGATGCGGTCAACGTGGCCCAGCTGCAGGGCGCGATCTCGCAGATCGATGCAGTCGGTACGCTGGCGGTCACCTACGACGATGACGGCGCGGGCGGTGCCAACTACCGCCGCGTCACGCTGGGCGGCGGCACCGGTACCACCACCATCGCCAACCTCGCCAACGGCGCGGTCAACGCCGGCAGCACCGAGGCGGTCAACGGCGCCCAGCTGTTCGATACCAACAGTGCGATCGTGGACTACTTCGGCGGCGTCACCGCCTACGATCCGGCGACCAGCGCGTGGACCGCACCGAGCTTCCAGATTTCCACGATCTCCACGGGTGGCGCGGTCGCGCAAGGCGTGTACGACAACGCCAGCGACGCTTTCTCTGCCGTCGACGGCTCGCTGGTCAACCTCAACACGCAGATCACCGACATCCGCAACGGCGTCGGCAGCCGCTATCTGAAGATCAACTCCACCGGTGCGGAAGCCACTGCCGCGGGCCTGGACAGCATCGCCGTCGGCACCGGGGCCTCCGCCACGGCCGCCAACAGCATTGCCGTGGGTGCCGGTGCACTGGCTGATCGCGAGGACTCGGTATCCGTCGGCGCGGTCGGCGCCGAACGCCAGGTGGTGAACGTGGCTGCAGGCATCCAGGCCACCGATGCGGTCAACCTGGGCCAGCTGCAGGCGTCCGAACAGGGCGCGCTGCGCTATGACCTCAATCCCGATGGCAGCGTGAACTATGCCAGCGCCACGCTGGGCAATGGGGGTAGTACGACCACGCTCAGCAACCTGGCCGCTGGCAGCGTCACCGCCACCAGCAGCGAGGCGATCAACGGTGCGCAGCTGTTCGCCGCCAACCAGACCGTCGCCACCCACCTGGGAGGCGGCGCGGCGGTGGATGCCAGTGGCGTGATCACTGCACCGACCTACACGATCAACAACGTGGCCAGCAATGGCCAGGTCACCGCCGGCAGCTATGACAACGTCGGAAGTGCCTTCGATGCGGTCAGCACTTCGCTGGCCAACGTCGCCGACCAGACCGACAGCGTGGACCGGCTGGCGGTGAAATACGATGCCGATGCCAGCGGCAATGCCACCAACACCATCACCCTGGCCGGCGATGCCAGCGGCGCGGCGGTCGCCTTGACCAACCTGGCCGAGGGCCGCGTGCTGGCGGGCAGCCTGGATGCAGTCAACGGCAACCAGCTGTTCCAGACCAACAACGCGCTGGTCGGGTACTTCGGCGGTACCACCAACTTCGATGGCAATACCGGCATCTGGACCGCGCCCACCTTCCGCATCTCCTCGATCGCCACCGACGGCAGTGTCATCGCCAACGACTACAGCGACGTCACCGTGGCCTTCTCGGCGGTGGACGCTTCGCTGACCAACCTCAACACCCGCATCGACCAGATCCAGCCGGGCGGCAACAACCAGTACGTGCAGGTCAATTCGACCAAGGGCGCGGCCATCGCCAGCGGTGCCGACAGCGTCGCGATCGGGCCGCTGGCCACTGCGGCAGGCAGCGGCAGCGCGGCGATCGGTGACGGTGCCAACGCAAGCGCGGACAACAGCGTCGCACTCGGCGCCGGCTCGGTCGCCAGTGTGGGCGCACAGACCGGCTACACCGGTGCCTACGGCCAGGCCGGGGCCAGCAACTCGGTGGGCGAGGTGGCGGTCGGCAGCACCGGGGGCGAGCGCAAGGTCACGCATGTGGCCGACGGTTCCGAACGCTACGACGCGGTCAATGTCGGCCAGCTGCAGAACGGCGTGAACCATGCGATCAACGAGTCCAAGGCGTACACGGATACGCAGATCAACAACATCAACAACGGCACCTCCGGCATGTTCCAGGTCAACAACACACAGAACCTGGCCGCGCCGGCAGCGACCGGTGACAACGCCGTGGCCGGTGGCGCCGGCGCCGCCGCCGCGGGCAACAACGCGACCGCGCTGGGCAACGGGGCCAACGCGCAGGGCAGCAACAGCGTCGCCCTGGGGGCTGGTTCGGTGGCCAACCGTGCCAACACCGTCTCGGTGGGCAGCAGCGGCGCGGAGCGCCAGATCGCCAATGTCGCCGATGGCAGTGAAGCCACCGACGCGGTCAACGTCCGGCAGCTGCAGGCGTCGCAGCAGGGCACGATCCGCTACGACACCAACATCAACGGCACCACCAACCTCAACAGTGTGACCCTGGGCAGTACCGCCACCGGACCGACCACGGTGCGCAACGTGGCCGCCGGTACGGCCGGGACCGATGCGGTCAACGTGGACCAGCTGCGCAGCGGCATGGCCCAGACCCTGGACTGGTCCAAGGCGTACACCGACGAACGCATGGACTCGTTTGACCGCAACCTGCAGAAGACCGACAACCGCGCCTCGGCCGGCGTTGCGTCGGCGATGGCCGTGGCCGCGCTGCCGCAGCCCTATGAGGCCGGCCGCAGCATGGCCTCGGTCGCCGCGGGCAGCTTCAACGGCGAATCCGGGGTGGCCGTCGGCATCTCGGGGGTCTCCGAGGGCGGGCGCTGGATCTACAAGTTCAGCGGTTCGACCAACAGCCGCGGCGATGGTGGTGTCGCGGTAGGTGCCGGCATCCAGTGGTGACCGGTTCCGGTGCCGGCCATCCGGCCGGTACCGGGCCATCGGTCCGCATTCAACGCATACAGGGGGAACACCATGACCATGCAGCCCACATCCACCGCCCCGGGGCCGCTGCTGCGGTCGCTGGGCCTGAGCCTGGCAACCCTGCTGCTGGCCGCCTGCGCCAGCCACGGCGAGCAGCGCAGCCCAGCGTCCGATGGCCCTGTCGACGTCGACACGGCCAGCTTCCCAGATCCGCGCCACGCCACCTTGAAGGAGGGCCTGTTCGTGGACGTCGACAACCTGCGCCTGTTCGCCCGTGGCATGAGCAAACGTCAGTTGTACGCACTGCTGGGTACGCCGCATTTCGGTGAGGGCATGTGGGGCGTGCGCGAATGGAACTACCTGTTCAACTTCCGCAGCACGCCGGGCGGGGACTACTTCACCTGCCAGTTCAAGGTCGACTTCGACGGCAAAGGCATCGCCCAGGCAGCGCACTGGAAGCCCCAGGCCTGCGCGGCGGTGCTGGATCCGCCGCGTCCGCCGCCCGCGCCGCCACCTGCACCCGCGCCGATGCCGAGCGAGCCGCTGCGCTTGGCCGCCGATGCGATGTTCGCTTTCGACAGTGCCGTGCTCACCCCTGAAGGGCGACGCAACGTGGATACCTTGCTTCAGCAGGTCCGTGATGCCAGCCGGGTGCAGACCATCCAGGTGATCGGCTATACCGACCGGATCGGCAGCGACCGTTACAACCTGGTGCTGTCGCAACGGCGCGCCGAGGCGGTACGCGATGCGCTGGTTGCTGGTGGCGTGCCGGCCGCGGCCATCGTCGCCGAAGGCCGCGGCAAGGCCGATCCGCTGGTGCAGTGCGAGCAGGCGCAGCGCAAGGCCTTGATCGTGTGCCTGGCACCGAATCGGCGCGTCGAGCTGTCAGGCAGGGCACTGCCGCACTGATCGATACGGACCGCACCGTCCTGCCCCTGCATACCCCGTCGGCGCAGCCGTGCGCCGACGAGGGACCGTCTTGACCTGGCGCGCCGCCCGCACAGCGTGATGTCTCCCCCGTCATCGTTCTGAAGACGCCGCGCCAGGTCATCTCTTCCCTCCCACCGGGGCGGCCGCAGGCGAACTGCGGCCGCCTGGTCCGGTTACGGCATCAGGACCTTGTCGACCACGTGGATCACTCCATTGCTCTGCTTCACATCGGCGATGGTGACGTGGGCCACCTGGCCCTTGCTGTCGGTCACGGTAATGCCCTTGCCGGCAACGCGGGCCATCAGCGCCTCGCCTTCCACCGTGGTCAGGCTGGCCTTGCCACCGCCTTGCTTGATCTTGGCCATCAGGTCCGCGCTGGTGACCGCGCCGGGGACCACGTGATAGGTCAGGATCCTGGTCAGATCGGCCTTCTTTTCCGGCTTGAGCAGACTTTCCACGGTGCCCTTGGGCAGCGCCGAGAACGCCGCGTTGGTCGGCGCGAACACCGTGAACGGCCCGGGACCCTTCAGCGTATCGACCAGGCCGGCCGCCTTGACCGCCGCCACCAGGGTGGTGTGGTCCTTGGAATTGACGGCGTTGTCGATGATGTCCTTGTTGGCATGCATCGCCGCACCGCCCACCATCGGATTGCTGTGTGCCGCCATCGGTGCGGCCGGCGCCTGCGCGAACACGAGCGGGGACGCGGCAGCGAGACAGCCAATCAGTACGAGGCCTGCGAACTGGATCTTCATGACGAAACTCCCACATGGACGCGCCGATGTGACGCACCTTCAGCTACGGCGGGAGGGGTGGGGCGGATGCAGCCACGAGCCTCTTTTTTCACCCGTAAACCGGGCGTGACGGGCGCGTGCAGTCCGCGCGAGCGTGCCGGGAAAGCGGCTACAGTACGCCGGGGATCCTGATCGCCAGCGCCGCCTTCTCCGCATCACAGCCCGTCGCCTCGATGCCGTTGCCGCGCAGCGACTGGATCTCTGTGCGGGCGAGCGCCATGTCGCGGTTGAAGTCGGCGTTGGCATGCAGCTTGGCCAGCGCACCGGCGGCAACGGCGCGGCCTTCCAGCACATCGCTCTGCCAGTGCGCATTGCAGATCAGCCGGTTCTCGCCAAAGGCACGGCCGCGGGCGAGCAGCGCATCGGCCTGGTCGGGGCTGAGTTCGGTCAGCAGCAATGCCCAGGTCCAGCTGATCGCCGTATGCCCCGAGGGGTACGACCCGTCGGTGCGCAGCGCAGCCTCGTCCGCCGGCGCGCACGTACCTTCCTTGTGGAACACGAACGGCCGCACCCGCTTGTAGTGATCCTTGGCCGCGTAGGTGGCCAGGCCGGCATCCACCAGGGGCCGCTGCAGCAGCAGGTAGAGCGTGGGCGTCGCCTGCTGGGTGACCGGCACCCCGAGGGCGCAGGAGAAAGTGTTGGCCACCTGGGGGAAGTGCAGATCCGCATCCGTCGTGGCCAACGCATAGCGCGGCGTCGAACGCAGTTGCTGCGCGGCGCGGTGGATCGCCTGATCCTGCGCGAAGGCGGCCGAGCCCTTGGCCGGCGGCGGCGGCAACAGGGCGAGGCTGTCCGGCAGTGACCGACCGAGATAGCCGGCCGGCACGCCGGGTCGCAGTTCCGGCACCGGTGCGGGCGCCACGGTCGCCGGCGCAATCGACGGTGCAGGTGCGCTGGCCAGCGGCGGCGCCGAACTGCAGGCGGCCACCAGTGACGCGACGACCAGCAGGGACGCGACCTGAGGCCGCGGGTGGAGCGAAGCCTTCCGGTGCATGTCTTTCTCCACGTGCGGGTGTCGGGCCACTCTGTGCGGCCACGGGGCAGGGCACAACCGCCTTTCTACGCGCGCAGGGTCAGTAGTTCTACGGACCCGCGGCGGCGATGTCCTGCGCCGGCGTGCCCAACGGAAAGCGGACCTCGATACGAGTGCCGCCCAACGGGCTTGGACCTACCTTCAGACCACCGCCGAGCAGGCGGGCCCGCTCTTCCATGCTGATCATGCCGAGCCCAGGGGCGGGGGATGGCGCCGCATGGCCGGCCATGCCGATACCGTCGTCGTCCACCTGCAACAGCATCTGGCCACCCCGCACGCCGACCAGGATGTGTGCGCTGGTCGCCCGCGCGTGCTTGTCCACATTGTTGACCGCTTCCTGCACGATCCGGAACAGGCTCAGCTCCTGGTCGTCGCTCAGCCGCGGCGGGTTCTCGATGCGGCAGCGCACCCGCAACGCACCGCGCGCGTTGCGCTTGATGCAGAACGCATCCAGCGCGCTGGCCAGGCCGGTGAACCGCAGGATGCTGGGATGTAGTTCGTGGGAGATCGAACGGATGTCGTTGGACACGGTCAGCAGTTGTTCCTGCAGTTCGACCACGCTGTGGCGCTCTGCGTCCGGAATCTGATTGCGCAGCGCGCTCAGGCAGATTGAAATCGCCGCCAGCGACTGATTGACGTCATCGTGCAGGTCGCGTGCGATGCGCGTGCGCTCCTCTTCCTGCACCACCAGCATGCGCCCGGTCAGTTCGCCCAGCCGACGGTACGCCTGCTGCAGTTTGAGGTGGTTGGAGAGCTTCTGCTCGGACAACGCGCCAAGGAACAACAGTGCGCACCCGGTGCACAGGGTCCACACCTGGGCGGTGATCAGGTTGCGGTCCGGCGTCCAGAACGCGAACGGGCCCACGCCCTCCATGCTGAGCTGCATGCCGAGCAGGGCGACGATCAGCATGCCGATACTGGCGCCGGCAACGCCGAACATGATCAGCGCCCAGACCAACAGCGGAATCGGGGCCAGCACCAGCAACGGGGTGATCACGCCGTCGGACCAGTCCACGCCCCAGACGATGCCGAGCGCACTGAGCAGCGTGACCGCGATGATGAGCGGCTGCCAATGCCACCCATGGCGGCGCTCCGGGCTCTGCACGATGCGTGCCAGGTTGACCACGGTGGGCACGATCAGCAGGTAGCTGACACTGCTGCACAACACCAGGGTGAGCAGCGCACCCGGTGCCATGCCGATCGGCCCGCCCGCGAACAGCAGCGCCTGCCACCATCCGCACGCGCTCGGCAGCAGCACACATCCCAGCAGCACGAACAGGCCGATCTCGCGGTAGCCTTCCAGAGGGGCGCGTGCGCCGCGCCAGCGCAACAGCAGCCAGGCCACGGCGGCCACCAGAGCGAACTCGCCGGCGCTGGCAAGCAGGCGGGGCAATACCACGAACGGCACCAGGGTGAATGCCAGCACCGTGCCGGCGCATGCGGACAGCACGCACGTGCGCCATGCCGCGCGTGGGGTGAACAACAGCCAGCCGAGCAGCAGTGGGCCGGGAATCCAGAGCACATGCAGCCGGAAACCGGGCATCTGCGCGAGGGTGGGCAGCAGTTGGCCCAGTAGGCAACCCAGCGCAAGCGGAAGCGCGCGGGTAAATGCAATGCGAAGGGCAGGTGACGTGCGTGTGGAGGGGGCGGGGGTGGTGTCGTCGACCGGCTTGGCGTCGGGGCGGCAGTGCACGGCAACAGAGGGCTTCACACTCGCAATGACTGGCACGGGTACCTCGAGGTGGCGTGATGACGCTTCGGTTCGCTGTCCGCCCCAAGCCGCGTCGCGCAGTGGCGGGGCGGTCGGGCGAACCTCGGTGTGATGCATTTCACGCTTGCGGGCCCCCTGAGCAATCACGGCTTGTCGCTGTGTCGCTTCCACCCCACAATCGCGCCGATGTAAGCAGGTTGTCCGCAAGTGCGCTATCCGAATTCCGACTTGCCCCGAGGAGCTGGCATGGACGAACCGATGGCCCCTTACTCTCGTTTCGTGGTGGACGGCTTCGATGCCGATGCGCTGTTGGGCGTCGTGCGCGATACCCGCTTCGAGCAGCGGCTGCTGGCGGCCGGACATTTCCGCGCGTGCGTGCAGCGCCTGGTGTTCCCGGAATTCAGCCTCGACAGCGGCGCGTACACGCTGCCGATCTTCGCCAGCGGCAGTTTCTCGCAGGGACTGATCGCGCTGGCCCTGGCGATTTCGTGCGGGCGACCGATGTGGGCCAACGGCCGTTCGGTCGACGTGGGCCAGGTGATGGTGTTCGCCGAAGACAGTGAACTCAACGTCCGCCCCAGCCCCGGTGGCTGGCAGTGGGCGGTGCTGCTGATCCCGCGCGAGGTGCTGCAGCGTGAAGCCGTGCGCCGGGTCGGGCGGGAACTGCGGTTGCCACGCACCGGCTGGTACACGCGGCCCGCGCCACCGGTCGTGGCCGAGGGGGTGCGCCACGCCGTTTTCCAGGCGCTGGAGACGGCCGCCGGGTGGGAGGGATTGATCACGTCGGCACAGATGGATGCGCAGGCGTCGCTGTTGCTGGGCGCCTTCGTGGAGGCGGTCAACGCTGGCGACGCAGGTCCCGCAGCGCGGACGGAGCGCAGCTGGAACGCCCGCCACCGCGATGCGCTGGTGCGGCGGGCAGAGGAGTACCTCAAGGCCCAGCTGGAACGTCCGTTCGACAGCCGCGCGCTGTCGCTGGCGATGGGCGTGGGGGAACGCCAGCTCGAACGCCTGTTCCGTGACGCCTACGGGCATGGTCCTTGCCACTGGCACCAGTTGGCGCGACTCAACCGGGCACGCACGGCGCTGCTGCACGCCGATGAACAGGGCACGGTGACCGATATCGCGCTGCGCTTCGGGTTCTCCCACCTGGGGCGGTTCTCGATCCTGTACCGGCATGTCTTCGGGGAATGTCCGAAGGACACCCTGCGCAGCTGAATTCTGGTGGGAACATGAGGAATTCAGCCGTCACCGCATCACGAGGCCATCACGAGGTGTCTCGCATGTTCAGCGCGCTGCAGGTGGAAACCGATGGCAGGTTGATGGCGATATCCGACCGCGGAATCAGCAGTGCGTGGCGGCCGCACCGGCAGTTCAATCAGGGGAAGATTGATGTCAACGGAGGCAATGCAATGAGCGTCTCGTGTGCGCAGTGGATGGACGTACCGTTCCGTAAAGTCGTGGTCGCCGATGACCACATGGTGGTGGCGCAGGGCATAGAGCGTCTGCTCATGGAGTGCTTTGCGTCGATCGAGCTGGTGTCATCCGGCGAGGAGCTGCTGGATTCCCTGCATCGCGAGACGCCCGATGTCGTCGTCTCGGACATCAGCATGCCCGGGATCAGCGGGATCGATGTGATGCGCCGGGTGCGCAGCGAGGGGAGCAGGACACCGTTCGTATTCTTGACCATGCACGACGAATCAAGCATGGCAGCCGAGGCGATACGTGCCGGTGCGCAGGGCTACATCCTGAAGAGCGCGGCCGGCGATGAGCTGGTGCGTGCCATCAACGGCGTGATGGAGGGGCAGACCTACGTCACCCCGACCCTGGCCGCGAACGCGATTGTCAGCGCCGGTCGTTGCCAGTACGTGCTGACCGAGAAGCAGCTGCGGATCCTCGAGTACGTCGCACGTGGCCTGCGCTCCAAGCAGATCGCCTATGAGCTGGGCGTGTCGGTGCGCACGATCGAGTCACACAAGTACGCGATCATGCAGGAGCTGGGCGTGCATGGCACGCTGGAGCTGGTGCGCAAAGCCGAGCAGGAAGGACTGATCCGCCACTGAAACCCGACACCCGGTCCGGGCAAGTAGTTTTACTTGCCCGGCCACGGTTGTTTTCCCCTTGTCGCTCCAGCGACGGCACCCGCACCATGGCGCAGGCGTCCAACGGGCGAGTGCGATGAATGCGGTTCGTGTGCTGCTGGCCGAGGATGGGTGTGCCATGGGGCGCCAGCTTCGCGGCCTGCTGTGCCAGCAGTACCAGGTGATCGGCCTGGTCCAGGACGGCGCCTCACTGGTGCAGGCCGCGCAGGCCATGCTGCCCGATGTCGTGGTGACCGATATCGCGATGCCGGAGATGGACGGGCTGGAAGCGGTACGTCGCCTGCGGCTGCAGCGTCCCGTGCTGGGCGTGGTCTTCATCACCGTGCACGCCGATCCGCAGATGGTGACCCGGGCGATGGCACTGGGCCCCTGCAGCTACGTCCTCAAGTCCGATGCCGGCGATGACCTGCTGGCGGCCGTCGCCGCCGCCCTGAAGGGCGACCGGTTTGTCTCGCGCTCCCTGCGCGGCCTGCGCAGGGACGGTCGCTGAGCGGGCGGCCAACCGTCAGACCAGGATGCCGATCAGCTTCTGTGCCAGTTCGTCGACGGACATGGCCAGCAGCACCAGCGGCAGCAACGGCACGATGGCGTGCAGCGCGATCCAGAGCACGTTCCAGCGATTCAAGGGCAGGACCGCCATGCTGCTCAGGCCCTTGTAGACCCCACTGAAATCAGCGAAGGCGGAGGCGTCGCCGTGGTCGAGCAGGCTGTCGCCCGCGGCGGCATCCTGCACCGTGCGCTGCCAACGTTGATCGAACACCGTCGCGGCGCGGTTGCCCAGCGCGTCGAAGCGGTACAGCGCGTGGCGTTTGGCCCGCAGCATCACCGGCATCAACAGCAGCAGCGGGGCGACCAGCAGCAACGTTGCGCCGATCACGTAGCCTGCCAGCAGGTGGCGCAGGCTGTACAGGCTGCCGTCCAGGTACTGCATGTGGTTGATGCAGGCGCCGGCAAGCAGCACGCCGCCGGCCAGCGCGAGGATCGCGAAGCGCTCCTGCGCCATGCCGAGAAATGCCAGTCCGCCGGCACCGTCCGGATGCTCGGCGTGCAGTACCAGCCCGGTACGTGGCAGGCGCCACAACAGGCAGACCCACAGCACGAAGCGCCACAGCCACAGCAGCGCCACCAGCCGGAACAAGGGCACGCCGACCCATTCGTACCAGCGCCCGGCGGCGGTCAGGGTGCCTTGGTCCAGCCGCCAATCCGCGACACCCGGCAGCAGGCTCACCGTATCGCTGCCGAACAGCGGCGGTGCCCAGGCGATCAGCAGGCACAGTGCCTCGGGCAGCCAGCTGTCGCGCCAGCGCCGGATGCTGGCCAAGGTGGCTTCGAGTTTTGCCTGGCGACGTGGGTGGACCAGGCTGGCATGGGTGAGCTGCCGCAACGCATTGCGCAGGAGCGCATCCGAGCGCGGCGCGGCCAGTACCAGCAATGGCATGGCCAGCAGCAGGCGGGCCAGGATGGCGTAGTCGCCCAGCAGCGACATCGACGGGGTCGCTGGCCACAGCGTGCCGGCGAGGGCGGCCAACACGCTCATCGGACCGAGCGTGATCAACACGATGCCCAGTGCCAGCCATAGTGACAGCCGCGAGGTGCCGTGCAGCGCGCCGCTGGCATGCAGCAACCGATGCACCAGCCCGCCGCGCATCAGGGAGTAGTGATCCTGGTCCATGCGCATCAGGGAGCTGACCGGGCAGGGGAGGGAGGCGCACGGCGTCGTGCCCGCAGCGCGCTGGCACGGAGCATACCGCCGCCACCGGGCGTGGCGGGCGCAGTAAAAATACTGTGGCGCATGCAGTACTAACTCGATTGTGCGGCCTGCGCGGGCCGCCCAAGCTGGAGTCCTGACCCAAGGACCCCGCCCATGCTCCTGGTGATCGATTTTCTTACGCGCTTCTGGACGGACATGATCGATCGCGCCGACGGTCCCATGACGTTCCGCTTCTTCCTGCAGCCCACGATGGCGCTCATCACCGCGCTGATCGACGGCATCAAGGACGCCAAGGCGGGCAGGACTCCGTACGCGTGGCTGCTGACCCACAGCTCGGCCGGCGAGCGCAAGGTGGCCTGGCGCCAAGGGGTGACCGCCACGACGCGGATCCTGCTGCTCGGTGTGGGCATGGATGTGATCTACCAGTTCCGCATGTTCGGTGGCTTCAAGTACCCGCTGGAAGCCTTCGTCATCGCCGTGGTGCTCGGCTTCCTGCCGTATCTCGTCCTGCGTGGCCCGATCACCCGCATCGCAACGCGCTGGCTGCGCCGCCGTCAGTGACTCCCAAACCTTCCACGCCACGAGCCCTTCATGAATGACACCGACCCGAGCAAGCGCCTCAGCGACCGTGCCCTGAGCATCGCGCGTGCCAAGGAGCTGCTTGGTGGCAGCGACGAGGCGTCCATCGAACTGTCCTCGCGGCGGACCGGGATGTCGTTCCAGCGGACCCGCATGAGCGCGGACCGCACGCTGATGTCGATCATCCGCACGGCGCTGTCGCTGATCGGCTTCGGCTTCACCATCTATCAGTTCTTCGGGCACATGCTGGAGACCGGCACCGCGCTGCGCCCACATGCACCGCGCAATTTCGGCATCGCGCTGGTCGGGCTCGGGCTGGTGCTGCTGACCCTGGGCATCGTCTACCACGTGCGCTACATGCAGGGCCTGCGTGCCGAGCGCCGGATCATGATCGGCGAGGGCCTGGTCCATGGCGAAAGCCACTATCCCATCTCGCTCACCCTCATCACCGCCGGGCTGCTCTGGCTGCTCGGCCTGCTGGCGATCGTCAGCATGACCTTCAACGTCTCGCCGTTCGCTTGACGGCCGTTCCCGCATGCCGGCATGACGCCGGAACCCAACACGCATCCCCTGGAGAGTGTCATGGCAACAGCAAAAACGGCAGCATCCCCCAAGTCATCCGGAACCACGAAGGCCGGCAAGAACGGCAAGCGGCCGAACATCCTGGTGATCTGGGGCGACGACATCGGCATCAGCAATCTGAGCTGCTACAGCCAGGGCCTGATGGGCTACCGGACGCCGAACATCGATCGCATCGCCAATGAAGGCACGCTGTTCACCGACTCCTACGGCGAGCAGTCCTGCACCGCCGGCCGATCCTCGTTCATCACCGGCCAGAGCGTGTACCGCACCGGCCTGTCCAAGGTCGGCATCCCCGGCGCACCGACCGGAATGAACGAAAAACTGGTGACCATCGCCGCGCTGCTGAAGAACCAGGGCTATGCCACCGGCCAGTTCGGCAAGAATCATCTGGGCGACCTGAACCACATGCTGCCGACCAACCACGGCTTCGATGAGTTCTACGGCAACCTGTACCACCTCAATGCCGAGGAAGAGCCGGACATGTACGACTACTTCCCGGAAAAGGACTTCCCGAACTTCCGGAAAACCATGGGCCCGCGCGGCGTCATCCGCAGCTGGGCCACGGACAAGGACGATGCCACGGTGCAGGAGCGCTGGGGCAGGATCGGCAAGCAGAAGATCGAAGACACCGGACCGCTGACGCCTGAGCGGATGGAAACCTGCGACGAGGATTTCGCGGCTACCGCCAAGGACTTCATCAAGCGCCAGCACGATGCCGACACCCCGTTCTTCGTCTGGGTGAACTTCACCCACATGCACTTGTTCACCCACACCAAGAAGGAAAGCCTCGGCCAGGCCGGGCGCTGGCAGTCGCCGTACCACGACACCATGATCGACCACGACAGGAACGTCGGCGAGCTGCTCGACTATCTCGACGAGCTGGGCATCGCCGAGGACACCTTCGTGATGTATTCCACCGATAACGGCCCGCACCGGAACTCGTGGCCGGACGGCGGCACCACGCCGTTCCGCAGCGAGAAGGACACCAACTGGGAGGGCGCCTTCCGCATTCCGATGGTGGTGCGCTGGCCGGGCCAGATTCCCGCGGGCACGATTGCCAACGGCATCGTGCAGCATCACGACTGGCTGCCGACCTTCCTGGCCATGGCCGGCGACCCGGATGTCAGTGAGAAACTCAAGAAGGGCTACAAGGCGATCGGGCGGACCTACAAGAACCATATCGATGGCGTCAACCTGACCGGCTACCTGACCGGCAAGGACAAGGAGAGCCCGCGCAAGCTGTTCGTCTATTTCAGCGACGACGGCGACGTGATGGCGATCCGCTACGACAACTGGAAAGTGTCGTTCATGGAGCAGCGTTGCAAGGGGACGCTGCAGGTCTGGTCCGAGCCGCTCATCCGGCTGCGCCTGCCCAAGGTCTACAACCTGAGGACCGACCCGTACGAGTTCGCCGACATCACCTCGAACTCGTACTACGACTGGTTCCTGCATCACGATTACATCCTGTTCGGGGCCTATGCGATCGCCGACAAGTTCGCGGCCACCTTCAAGGATTTCCCGCGGGTGCAGAAGCCCAACACGTTCACCATCGATGATGCGTTGGCCAAGCTCAGCGAAGCCTGCGCGGGCAATCAATGATGAGCGTCGTCGCCGACACCATGATCGACCTCGCCGGCGGCGTCTTCGTGATGGGATCCAACGATCACTATCCCGAAGAACGGCCGGCACACAAGGCGCGGGTGGCACCGTTCCGGATCGACCGGTACCCGGTGACCAACCGGGAGTTCGCACGGTTCATCCGGGCCACGGGCTACGTCACCGCTGCCGAGCGCCCGGCGGACCCGGCCGATTATCCCGGCGCGGATCCGGCACTGCTGGTGCCGTCTTCGGTGGTGTTCGTGCAGCCGGCGCACCCGGTCGATCTGTCCAATACGCACAACTGGTGGCACTACGTGGCCGGCGCTGACTGGCGTCATCCGCGTGGCCCAGGATCGTCGCTGCAGGGCCTGGACGATCATCCGGTGGTGCACGTGAATGTCGCCGACGCGCTGGCGTATGCGCAGTGGATGGACAAGGACCTGCCCACGGAAGCGGAATGGGAGTTCGCCGCCCGCGGCGGGCAGGAGAGCGGCGAGTTCGCCTGGGGCGACAGCCTGGTGCCGGGGGGGCGCCATCAGGCCAATACCTGGCAGGGCGAGTTCCCCTGGCACAGCCTGGACGAGGACGGCTATCGCTGGACCTCGCCGGTGGGTAGTTTCCCGCCCAATGGCTACGGCCTGTACGACATGATCGGCAATGTCTGGGAGTGGACCAGCGACTGGTACCAGCAGCACGACCAGCTGCAGAGCAAGCCGTGCTGCGCGATCGACAACCCCCGCGGCGGCGCGCGCGAGGGCAGCCACGACCCGCGCGACCGCAGCGCGATGCCGCGCCGGGTGATGAAGGGCGGTTCGCATCTGTGCGCGCCGAACTACTGCCGGCGTTACCGCCCGGCGGCGCGGATGGCGCAGCCGATCGACACCTCCACCTGCCACCTCGGCTTCCGTTGCGTGGAGCGCGGATGAGCGGCACCTGCCACCGCCAGGTGCGTTACCGGAGCACCCCAGATGACGCCTCTCAAGGCATGGCTGATTGCCGTTACCGAACCGGTCGTGGTCATCATCGATGCGATGGCGCTGGTGCTGATCACGCTCGCCACGGCCGTGGTGTTCGTGCAGGCACTGCGCCTGGCGATGCGCGGGCACCCGACCAACGTGGAGCGGCGCGCGTTGTGGCTGGCGTACGGGCGCTGGCTGGTCGCCGGACTCACCATCCAGCTGGCCGCGGACATCATCGAATCCTCGATCTACACCGACTGGGATGCGATCGGCCAACTGGCTGCGATAGCGGTGATCCGGACCTTCCTGAACTATTTCCTGGAACGCGACATCGAGGAAGTGCGCGAGCGCCAGCACGCGCCCCGGTCGACGCCCGGGCTGCCCTGATCGCGCGCAGTGCGATTCCCCTTCCGCCCTGGAGGCAGTTGCCATGAACACCCCTGCACGCACCACGCCCCCGACCCTGCCGCGCGGTCCGCTGGCCCTGATCCTGGGCGGACTGCTGGCGCTCGGCAGCGCCCCGGTCGCGGCCACGGAAGGCGCCCTGGGGCGCTCGATCACCGGCATGCAGATCACCTCCTACGCCGGCGTCATTCCGCCCGAGCCGGGCATGCAGTGGTCGCTGAGCTACATCCAGTACAACGGCAGGATCAGCGGCGGCCGCCCGGCACCGATCGCCGGCCAGATCTCATTGGGGCTGGAAGCCGACGTCAGCCTGACCGCTGCCACCGGCGTGTATGTCTGGCCGACCAAGGCCGGGCGCTGGAATTTCGCGTCGATGCTGACCGTGCCGTACATCGATGCGGACGTCACCGCCAATCTCTCGGGGCCGCTGGGCAATCGCTTCCAGGCCAAGGACCACGCGTCCAACCTGTTCGACGTCTACTTCGCCCCGGTGATCGCCGGATTCCACATCAGCGAGGTGCAGCACCTGTCCTTCGGCGTGTACGTGTATGCGCCCACGGCCACGTACGACCCCAACCGGCTGGCCAACCCGGGCATGAACATCTGGACCTTCTCGCCCAGCGTGGGCTACACGCATCTGTTCCAGAAGGGCACGCTGGAATTCAGCGTGCTGGGTGCCACCGACTGGTACACCCGCAACGACGACACCGACTACAAGAACGGTGTGGTGGCACGGGCCGACCTGCTGCTGGTCAAGCGCACTGCCAGCGGCTGGGGCTTAGGTGCCGCCGGCGGCTGGATCCAGCAGCTGCAGGATGACAAGGGCGATACCGCCGACCGCCTGGATGGATTCAAGGGGCGCTCGTTCGGCCTCGGCCCGGTGCTGACCTACGGCAAGAAGTGGTCCGGCGGCGAGCATCTGGATGTCTCCTTCCGCTATGTCGGTGAGTTCAGCGTCAAGAACCGCTTCGAGGGCGACCCCTGGAGTCTCTCGATCAGCGGTGGTTTCTGATCCCGGCCGCGCCACTGCGGCCGCCTGTCCTCCGTCCCGTGGAGTAACGGTCAAGCCTTCTGTCTTCCCTCCCGTTGCCTGGTCGGCGTGCCTGCTGCTGGCCGCGCTGGCGCCTGCGGCGCACGCGGCCACCCGCGTTGCCCAGGGGGCCCCCGCCGCCGCCGCGCCGGTCGACAGCCCCGAACGCGATCCGGAGGCGCTGGCCGCGCTGGACCGCATGGGCGCCGCGCTGCGCGCGCTCAAGCAGTTCTCGCTGACCTCGCAGGCAAGTACCGAAATCGTCCTCGATGACGGCCAGAAGGTCGAGCTGGATGGCGTGGTCACCTACAAGGCCAGGCTGCCGAACCAACTGTTCCTGGAACTGCGCAGCGACCGGCAGCTCCGCCAGCTGTTCTACGACGGGAAGGCACTGTCGCTGTACTCTCCGCGCCTGAAGTACTACGCCCGGGTCGACGGGTTGAGCGCCACGCTCGGCGAATTGGTCGAGGACGCGGCCAGTCGCTACGGCATCGACATGCCGCTGGCCGACATGTTCCTGTGGGGCACCGACAAAGCCCCGAAGACCGCCATCCGTGGCGCGCTGCATATCGGCGGCGGCACCCTGGACGGCGAGGCCATCGAGCAGTACGCGTTCAAGCAGGACGGGGTGGACTGGCAGCTGTGGGTCAGCAAGGCGACCGCGTTGCCGAAGAAGCTGGTGATCACCTCGCTGGATGATCCGGCGTTGCCGCAATACCGTGCACAGCTGCGCTGGGATACGCGCACGCCGGTGGCGGCCACCGCGTTCCAGTTCACGCCTCCGGCCGATGCGGCCCGGATCAAGCTGGTCCCGGTGGCGGTGGTGATCGACGCCGCTGGACAGGAGAACTGACATGCGGACCGTGATCAATCGCTTCTTCGTGGCGTCCTCGCTGGCTGCCGGCCTGCTCCTCGTGGTCCTGCTGGCGGTGGCCGCACCGGCCAGCGCCCAGCGTGGCGGCGGCTTCCATGGCGGCGGTGCACGTGCCAGCGCCCACACCAGCATCAACCGTCCCGTGCAGCGCCCGCAGGGCGGCAACATCAATCGCGGCGGTGGCGGAAACATCAACCGGAACATCGATGCGAACCGCAACGTCAATCGCAACATCAACCGCAATGTCGATCGCAACGTCAACGTCAACGTGGACTACCACGACGATCACTGGAACCACTGGGATGACCATCCCTTCGCAACCGTCGCGGCGGTGACCGCTGGTGTGGCGGTGACTTCGGCGGTGATCGGCTCGATCGTCACCTCGGTACCGCCCAGCTGCGTGACCACCGTCATCAACGGCATGGCCTACCAGCAGTGCGGCAACGTCTGGTACGAGCCGCGCTATGCCGGCACCAGCGTGCAGTACGTGGTGATCAACCCGCCGCGCTGAACGCGCTCGGTAGTTTTTCCAGTCGCCACTGCGTAGTTATGCGCATTACCTGCGACTGCCGGTGCATTACCGTGATGGCAACCGAGGCTGCCACCCCGGCCCGCCACAGGACGGCTGCCCACGCAGCGCGTCTTTCCATCCTGCCCCTGGAGACTCGCGTCATGAAAGCCTTCGCCATTGCCGTCCTGGCCACCGCCCTGGTCGCCTGCGCTTCCACCCCGACCGTCAAGACCGACTACGATCCGTCGGCCAGCTTCGGGTCCTATAAAACCTACACCTGGGCGATGAAGCCCGAGGCAAGCTCACCGCTGGTGCAGCAACGCATCATCGACGGCATCAACGCCCGCCTGCAGGCCAAGGGCCTGCGCGAAGCGCCCAACGGCGATATCGCCCTGGCCGTCCACATCGCCACGGGGCAGAAGCAGACCCTGGACACCTTCTACAGCGGCACCGGCATGGGCGGGTGGGGCTGGCGGGGTGGCGGCTGGGGCGGCGGCATGGCCATGGGCAACGCCACGACCACGGTACACACGTATGACGTGGGCACCCTGGTGGTGGACATGTTCGATGCGCGGACCAAGCAGGCGGTGTGGCGCGGTACGGCCAGCGGTACCGTGCCGACCTCGCCGGACAAGGTCAATGCGGCGGTGGAGGCAGGGCTGGACAAACTGTTCGCTGCGTTCCCGCCGGGTGCGACCGCCGCACGCTGAGTGCTGCGCCGAAGATGCAAACGCGTTCAACCGCGCGGGCCCGTGCCGGGCTGTTCCCCTCCCACCGGCGCGGGCCCGCGCACTTGAAGTGACGGGCCGTCCTGCTCCCCATCTCCCGAGGTGCTCCGTGTCGATCGGCCACGCCGTACGCCTGCTGTCGCTGATGGGCGTACTTGCGCCCTGGACCGCCATCGCCCAGCAGAGCAGCCCGGCAACAGCCGAGCCTGTTGCGCCGCAGGTGCAGACGTCGGCACCGGGCGCCAAGGCCTCGTTGTTCCGCGACGCCGAAGATGGCCATTTCGACATGTCGCGCTGGCTGCTCGAGCACCGCGGCTTCCTGCCCGTGCCGATCATCGTGACCGATCCGGCGGTTGGCAACGGCGGCGGCGTGGCGCTGGCGTTCTTCCATCGCCCGCCGGCCTCCGGATCGCCGGGCGAGGGCGGTGCACCGAAGATGGTGACACCGGACATCTATGGAGGCGGCGCGATGCGTACCTCCAACGGCAGCCAGGCGTACGGCGTGGGCGCCTCCCTGCATTTCGACGACGACCGCTGGCGCTACCGCGGTGGGGTGGCCAAGACCTCTTTCAACCTGGGCTTCTACACGCCCGGCACGCTGCTGCCCGCGCAGGAGATCGAGTACAACATGGACGGGCTGATGTCGTTCCAGCAGGGCTTCCGGCGCCTTGGCGACCGCGACCTTTACCTGGGCCTGGCCTGGGTCTACATGGACCTGGACATCGGCTTCGATGTCGCCTCCGACAGTGACCGGTTCCAGCCGCACGAGCTGTCCAAGCGCAGCTCGGGGCTCGGCCTGTCGCTGGAATACGACTCCCGCGACAATCCGTTCACGCCGTCCAAGGGGTGGCTGGGCATGGTCGAGGGCAATTTCTACCTGCCCGGGATCGGCAGCGACGCGACCTTCCAGAGCTATCGCGGGCACGCCTACGGCTACTGGCCGATGGGCAGGTACTTCGTGCTCGGCGGCCGCGCCGATGCGCGCTGGGCCAACGGAGAGATCCCGTTCTACCGGCTGCCCTACATCGACCTGCGCGGCATCGGTTCGGCACGTTACCAGGACACCCGCGCGGCGGTGCTGGAGAGCGAGCTGCGCTGGAACATGACCCAGCGCTGGGCGCTGATCGGCTTCGTTGGCGCAGGCCGCACCTGGGGACGCCACAACAGTTTCAGCGATGGCGCCAGCCAGGTCTCCAAGGGCGCGGGCGTGCGCTATCTGATCGCCCGCCAGCTCGGCATGCATGTCGGCGTGGACTATGCCTGGGGGCCGGAAGACGACACGTTCTACATCCAGGTCGGCAGCGCATGGCATTGAGATGCCCCTGTCGTCGGGTGCCGCGCACGGCATCACTGGTGCTCGCGGGGGTGTGCGCGGCCGCTGCGCTGGCGCCGCTGCGCGCGGCCGAACCGATGTCGCCGCCCGTCGTGGCCGGCGAAGCCAGCCACTGCGGCCTGCGCGGCCCGGGCGACACCCGTCCGCGCATCGGCCTGGCACTGGGCGGCGGCGGCGCGCGTGGCATCGCGCACGTGCGCATCCTCAAGCAGCTCGAGGCGCTGCACATTCCGGTGGACTGCATCGCCGGCACCAGCGCTGGCGCCCTGGTCGGCGCGCTGTATGCCTCCGGGTCCACACCTGAACAGATCGAGCAGGTCGTGCTGAGCACCGAATGGTTGAGCCTGTTCACCGATACCCTGCCGCGTCGCGACCGGTCGCTGCGGCGCAAGGCCGACGACTACGCGCAGCTGGCCCCGATCGGCATCGGTCTGGGCGGCGAAGGCAAGGCGGTGGCGCTGGCCGGTGGCGTTTCCGAGGGCGAGAAGTTGATCGCGCTGTTCGAGCGCGCCACCGGCGGCAGCCGGGTCAGCGGTCGCTTCGACGATCTTCCCATCCCGTTCCGCGCGGTCGCCACCGACATCAACACCGGGCAGCCGGTGGTGCTCTCCGAGGGCAACCTGCCGATGGCCATGCGCGCCAGCATGTCCCTGCCAGGCATCTTCCGCCCGGTGGTGATCGATGGGCACGTGCTGCTCGATGGCGGCCTGTCCAACCAGGTCCCGATCGACGTGGTGCGCGCGATGGGTGCCGACCGGGTGATCGCGGTGGACGTGGGCACACCGCTCAAGCCACTGGATCGCGACGCCAGCCTGGTCGATGTGATCAGCCAGTTGAGCGGCTTCCTGACCACCCGCAGCGCCCAGGCCCAACTGGACAGCCTGGGGACGCAGGATCTGCTGATCTCGCCGGACCTGACCGGCAAGGTCGCCACCGGCGATTTCGACAAGGCCCCGGAAGCGCTGCGGATCGGCCAGCTCGCTGCCGAGCAGGCGGCCCCGGCCCTGCGCGCGTTCGCGCAGACCCCGCAGGTGTACGCGCAGCTGGCCGCGCAGCGCGTGCAGCGCGAACGTCCGGTGGGCCAGGACAGGATCGAGTTCGTCGAGGTGGAGAACCATACCGGCTACGCCGACGCGCTGCTGTTGAGCTACCTGCCGGTGCACCTCGGCGAACCGCTCGACATCAAGGGCATGCAGGCCGGCGTCCTGCGCGCCTACGGCATGGGCACGCTGGCCAGCATCAACTACGACGTACGCGAGCGCGACGGCCGCACCGGTGTCTTCGTCTCCGCCTATCCCAAGCCGAACGGTCCCATCTACCTGGAGGCCGGGTTGAGCCTGAGCAACGACCTGGAAGGCAACCACGAAAGCAACCTGCGCGCCGGCCTGCTGTTCTCGCCGCTGTCGCCGTATGGCGCCGAGGCGCGCATCGCCCTGCAGATCGGCAGCGAGCCGGGGCTGACCGGACAGTACTACCGTCCCTTCGATCTGCACGACCGTTACGCGTTCCAGGTTGGCGGCGGGTTCCAGACCCGCAGCTTCAATCTGTATGACGAGGACGGCGACAAGATCGCCCGCTACCGGGTACGCCGTACCGGCGGCACGCTGGCGCTGGTCCGCAATGTCTCCAATGTGCTTGCGTTGTCGGTCGGGGTGGAGCGCTACACGGGCAACGCCGAGGTGGAGGTCGGTGACCCGACCATTCCACGCGTGAACTTCGAGGAGGGCGCCTGGATCGCGCAGGCGACGCTGGACGACATCGACAGTGTGTACTTCCCGCGCGATGGTTACCTGGTCAACGCCGGGACGTACCAGTCCAGCCCGAGCCTGGGTGCCGATGCACGCTTCGGTCAGCTGGACCTGGATGCGGTGGCGGCCCGTTCGTTCGGCCGGCATGCCCTGCAGCTGGGACTGCGCTATCACGTGACGTCGTCCGGCACGGCCCCGGTGCAGAACCTGTACCGGCTCGGCGGGCGCTGGCGGCTGGCCGGGTTCCAGCACAATCAGTTGACCGGGCAGGACTACGCCCTCGGGTTCGCCGGCTACACCTACGAGCTGGGCAAGCTGCTTGGCCGCTCGGCGCAGGTGGGGGGCACGGTCGAGTACGGCAACGCCTGGCAGCGCCGCAGCGACATGTCCCTGAGTGACGGGATCTGGAACGGCAGCGTGTTCCTCGGCTTCGACTCATGGATCGGCCCGTTGATCTTCGGCATGGGCTTCCGCGAGGGCGGCGAGAACGTGGTGTTCATCGAGCTGGGGCAATCGCTGTGATGCCGGCCAGCGGCCGGTACTAGCGGGGGGGCTCGCGGGTAGTGCCGGCCGCTGGCCGGCAGCGCGGGTCACCACACCTGCGACAGGATCACCCCGAGCGCGCCGCACCAGCATACGATCACGAACCAGGCCAGCACCGCGTTGGCGCTGATGCCACGATGCCGCACGAACAAGCTCAGCACCAGCGCGGCGACCAGCGGCAGCACGAACAGACTGACGATCCAGACCAACGGATGACCGTGCATGGGAGCTCCCTGGCCTGACGGCTCAGTTCAATGCCTTGTCGGGGTAGTAGCGGGTGCCCTTGACCGTCAGTTCCGCGGCCAGGCCGCTTTCGGTCATCTGGTAGACCCACACGTCGTCGGAGATCTGCACGGCGCCGGTGAGGCCGCCACCCGCCTTGTCGACCTTTGCGGCCAACGTGGCCTGGCCGCCGATCTCGATGCCGCGGGTGATGAAATCCTGGAATGCCTCGGGTGTCCTGAACACCCAGACCAGATCGAAGGTCTTGGCACCGAATCCGAGGCCGGCCTGGATCTCGACCATGCGCATGAAGGTCTCCTGTCCACTGCGGTTGTCGATGGCCACGCCATGCCCGCCACCACCGCCGGCGATCAGCACCTTGACCCCGAAGCTGCGGAACACCGCATACCCGGCGGCCTGTTCCACTGCCTGGCGGGCGCCGGGCTGGGCCGTGTACAGCCGCGACAACACGGCAGCGGTGGCGGTGCGCGCCTGGTTCTGCGCCTCGCGCTTCTCCGTTGACGGCGGCGCATCAATGCGTGCGGGCGCACTGGAACTGCAGCCAACAACGAGTGCGCTGGCCAGGGTCAGGGCCAACACAGGCAGGCAAGGTTTCATCACGGCACCTCCGGAAGGAACAGCAGTCACTGCACGCGCTCGATCGGCGGCGAGGTCCACTGGCCCTGCAGCAGCTCAGGCTTGGGCCAGTAGTAGCGCATCGCGGCCATGAACGGGCCGTTGGGCGTCGGGAGCCAGTTGCTCTGTTTGTCCGGCCCCGGCGAGTCGTGCTGCAGGTAGAGCGTGACGCCGCCCTCGGCATCTTTCTTGAGCTGCGGCAGCATCGCGGCATTGATCAGATAACGGTCGATCGGATTGGCCACCAGCAGTTGGGCGGGCAGGTCATACATGGTCAACGACCAGAACGCGTTGACCGGCGGCAGGCCGTCCTTGCCGAATCGCAGCACGTACCGGTGCTTGCTGCCGTCCAGCGGGGCGCCGTCGGCATCCTTTTCGTAGATGGGGTACAGCGCTTCATCGCGCGAGTTGGCGCCGATGCCCATCTGGGTGCCGGTGGCGCGCGCGACATAATCGTTCCTGAGGAACTCGCGGGTGCCGAACAGGGTGTCCATCTTTCCGCCCAGTGCGCTGCGGCGCGCGTCGATCGCATGCTGCCCATCGGCCATTCCGTCCTTCAGCGCCTGCAGCATCGGCGGCGGCAGCGCCGCCAGGTCCAGCGGCTGTCCCGGCACGATGCCGATCCGGGCAAAGCGCGCGCGCAGGTCCACTTCACTGGGGTGCGGCGGCGCGAACTGCAGCAGGAAGGCCAGGTGGCCGAAAAAGGCCGGCGAGGTGCGTGCTTCGCTGCCGTGCAGCGGCGCGGGCCAGTCCACCGCGGCAGGTGCCGGCGGCGCGGGTGTGCCGAGGTAGGACGACAACGGCTGCACCTTGTAATCAGCCTGGATGCGTTTGACGTTGTCCAGGTCGGCGGGGTTGAACAACTGCGTGCGCCCGACCAGGCTGACCAGCTGGGTTTCCGAGCGGATCACCTGGGTGATGCCGTCGGGGACCGCGCCCTGCCAGTCCGGGCCGGCGATCAGATAGTGGCCGCCGTCGTTGCCGGTGGTGCGGCTGCCGATGTAGGCGAAGTTGTAGGTGTACAGATCCATCAGTTGGAACACGAAGTAGCGCTCCGGTTCCATCTTCGGCAGGCTGATCACCACCGGTTCGGCGCGCAGGTCCAGCCCGGCGAACGAGTAGGGCGTGTCCGAATTGGGCGTCACGAAGGCGGTGTCGGCCGGGGTGAACACCCGGGCGATATTGAGGATGGTGTTGGAGGGCCCCTTGTACTGTGGGTTGGCGGTGTCGATGCTGAAGGTATGCATCGTCTGGTACTCGCCCAGCAGCGGGACGCCGTAGACATACGCATCGCGGGCGATCGCGCGCGTATCGGCGGCGTCCGCGGGTGGCTCACCCGGTGCGGTCGTGGCCTGGGTCGACGGCGCCGGCCGGCAGGCCGCCAGCAGGGCGAGGATCGCCCCGGCGATCGCCAGGGCGGCGGCGGTGCGCAGCAGTCGCATGATCATGTCCTCTCAGTGCACGCAGCAGACGGCGCGCCTCGGCATCATTCAGGGAAGACCAGGGTCACCATCATCCGGGCGGTCCAGCGGCTGGCGTACTGCGGGCGGTCCACGTTGTAGAAGCCGCCGACGCCGATGCTCACCGGCGTGTGGCCGACCCGCAGCACCTTGGACACGGTCGCCCCCAGTGGCACCGTCCATGCGTCGCCGCTGTCGGCTTTCCAGTTGTAGTTGGTCTCGGAGGTGAAACTCAGCGACCAGCCCTTGGGTAGATTGCGGGTGAGGAAGGGCTGCACGCTGGTGCTGCTGACATCTTCGCGGTCGCTGTCGCCGCCCACCGACCAGACATGGTTGGCCAATGCACCCACGGTCCACTTCTGCGTTTTGTGCACCAGGATGAAGGCCGGGCCGAGCGAGTACTTGCCCGTGCCCAGGCTGTCGTGCGAGGCGGTATCGAGCAGCGCGGCGAAGCCGAAGCCGACCTCGGTGCCATGCGCCTCCGAGGCGGTCTTGGGGATGTAGTAACCCTGCACGAACAGATCGCCGGTCCCGTGCTTGTCTTCCGGGAATTGGTTCCAGCTCAGCGGCAGGATCGGGCGCAGGATGAACTTGCCATTCTCGCCGACGAAGGGAATCACTGGCTGGATCTTCAACTGCTGGTTGTGGAAGTCGCTGCCCGGCCCGACCGAACCCTGGTAGTTGTACTGGAACGGCACCGAGATCAGTGCTGCGCCCGGGTCGGCGAGCTTGCGGGCGATGTCATCGGAGGACGCCGAGCCGGCCGGCGCTTCCTGCGCGGCCAGTGGCGCGGCGCAGGCGATGCCGGCGAGCAGCGTGAGCCGCGAGAGCCGCGGACGGTGACCGCTCATTGCGGCGCGTCCACGACCACGTACTGCACGGTGGTGCCCGAGTAGCGCGGCTGGTACCAGGCATTGTCACAGCGTTGGTAGCCCAGGCCGTTGACGATGACCGTGCTGCAGTCCACCGGCAGTGAGTAGACCACCGAACCGATCACCGCCGAGGTGACCGCGACGCCGGCGGTGAATGCCGCAGCGTCCCAGAACGGATGATCCCAGTACGGCGGCGGGGGCGGCGGCGGGTACGGTCCAGGGCCCGGCGGGTGCGGACCGGGGCCGGGACCCGGTCCAGGCGGATGCGGCCCCGGACCTGGTCCTGGTCCTGGACCTGGCCCTGGCGGGTGAGGTCCCGGCCCGGGTCCCGGCCCCGGAGCAGGGTGGGGGCCGGGACCCGGACCAGGATGCGGACCCGGCTCTGGGCGAGGGCCCGGACCGGGGTGTGGCGCAGGGCCCGGCCCTGGCGGATGCGGCGCGAAGCCACCACCGCCATGCGTGAAGCCTCCGCCGCCGAAACCGCCGGCATGGGCGATCGAGGGATGGGCAAAGCCGCGCAGACCCGGCCGTGCCTCGGCAGTGGCGGGCAGCAGCGCGCTGCCCAGCAGCAGGGTGATCAGGGTGGAGGCAAGTGCGGCACGCAGTGTCGTGGAACGGTCCATGCTCAGTTCTCCCCGTCAGGCGTGGTCTGCGCGGCCAGTGCGACCGGGACGAACACGATCCTGGTCGCGCCCTTCGGATCGAAGGCCAGTTCCTTCGCGGTCACCGCGCGTCGCGTGTCCCAGTTCAACGTGGCCTGGTAGGTGGGCAGGGCCGGATCGCTGTGGCTGGTGATCGCGAGTTGACGCGGCAGATGGGTGGCGTCGGAGATCCAGACCTGCCAATCCACGCCAGGCTGCCGGAAGGCGTAATGCTGCGTAGCCTCGCCGTCGATGCGGGCACTGCCGACCAGCAGTGCCGACTGGAACTGATCCGTCGGGAACGCCGGCGTGCCCCACAGGAACAGGTCGGCCAGCGGCAGTTCGATGCCATACGTGGTGGCAGATTCGGACAGCAGTGCCTGGCTGCTCTTGTTCAACCCATCCAGCGTGGCGTAGTACTTCAGGCGCGGGGAGTAGATCGTCAGCGCTTTGCCGTCATAGAACAGCTGACGGTGCTGCTGGTCGCTCTGGATTTCCGCGAAGAAGTGGTCCGGCCCGAGCACGCGATACGTGACGGTGCCGGGCAGCGCGATCTTCTGGCCATCGTCGAGCACGTACTCGGTGCTGGTCGTGGCGCTCAGCGAGAAGTGCGGCAGGGCGCGAAGGGCGGTGCCCATGCGGGTCAGGGCCTGGATCGCCTCGGCATCGATCGTCGCTGCAGCGGTCTGCGCGGCAAGCGGCGGGGGTGACAACAGCAGCGGTCCAGCCAGGACCAGGGCCAACAGCAGGCGCGACGGGGTGCGCGGCATGACAGTCTCCAGAGTGTCGTCGATGGGCCGCGTAATCCACCGACCCTGCTGACACTCTGCGCACCGCCCACGCGGCGGACAACCGGAGTTACACGGTAAGCCGCTAGGTATTTATACGCAGGCACCGGCCGCACACCGGCGCCTGCGCGGTGCGCTCATGGGCCACGAGTGGAGGGTGGGCCGCCGGCGGCGATCCAGTCCTCGACCGCCTGGCTGACTACCGTCATCGGCATCGCCCCATTGCCCAGGATCAGATCGTGGAAGGCGCGGATATCGAAGCGGTCGCCGAGTTGCCTGCGGGCGTGCCCGCGCAGTTCCAGCAGGCGCAGCTGGCCCATCTTGTAGGACGAGGCCTGGCCCGGCTGCACCAGATAGCGATTGACCTCGATGCGGACGTCGGCCGGCGTCATCCCGGTCTTGGCCTGCATGTAGGCCATCGCCTGTTCGGGCGTCCACTGTTTGCGATGCAGGCCGGTATCCACCACCAGCCGCACCGAGCGGAACATCTCGGCCTGGAGCCGACCCAGGTCACCGGCCGGGTCATCGCGGTAAACACCGGCCTCGGCCATCAGTTGTTCGGCATACAGCGCCCAGCCCTCGCTGAACGCACTCGGGTTGAGGCTGCGGCGCAGCATCGGCAGATCGGTCAGGGTCTGGCCGATCGAGATCTGGAAGTGATGGCCGGGCGAGCCCTCGTGATAGGTGAGGGTGGGAATGCTCCAGCGCGTGTTCGAGGTGATGTCGCCCAGGTTGATGAAGAACGTGCCAGGGCGCGAGCCATCCATCGCCGGGGGGTAGTAGTAACCGCCGGGCGAGGTGGCCTGCATGTGCGCGGGCACCGGCTGCACCACCAGTTTCTGCGCCGGCAGGTGGCCGAAGTAGGTGGGCAGGATCGGGCCCAGGTCGCTCAGCCGCTGTTGGATGTCGCCGATCAGCGCCTTGCGGCCGGCATCGCTGTCCGGATACAGGTAGCGCGGGTCCTTGCGCAGTGTCTCGATCCGCGCGGCGACCGTGCCGTCGCGCAGGCCGAGCTGTTTCAGGCGTGCATCCATGGCGGTGTCCAGCCGCGCCACCTCGCTGAGGCCGATCTGGTGGATCGCATCGGCATCCAGATCGGTGCTGGTATACCAGCGCAGCGCTGCGTCGTAATACGCCTTGCCCCCGGGCAGGGCCCACACGCCCTTGTTGCCGGGATGGGTGGCGAGCCTGGCCTGCACGTCATCGAGCAGGCGCTGGTACCCCGGATTGACGGCGTCGCGCACGGCGGTGGTCGCCTGCGCGATCAGTTCCGCCCGCCGCGCGGCGGCGATGGTCGGCACCTTGTCCAGCTTGCGCTGCAATGACTGCACCCACAGGCTGTTTTCCGGGGCAGGCGTGAGCAGCGCACGGAACTGGCTGGCCGCCCCTTCCAATGCCACCTCCGGCGGTACCACGCCCTGGCTGGCCTGCATGTCGACATTGGCGCGGACCTGGTCCAGTTTGGGGCCCATGGCCCGCAGGCGCGCGATGTAATGGCGGGCACTGGTCTCGTCGGTCACCGCATGTTGATTGTCCATGAACTGCGGCAGGTTGACCGGCAGGCTGAACAGCTGGTCCACCGCATAGGTGCTGCCGCCGACCGGCAACCACGCCGCAGCCCAGGGCACCGCCATCAGATCGATCTGGGCCTGGTAGAACCAGCGCGCCAATCCATCGCTGAGACGTTGCTGCGGATCCAGCGGCGCGCCGTTCCAGCCCTTTATCTGGGCCAGGTTGTCAGCCATCGCGCGGCGGTTGACCTCGCGCCGTGCCAGCGAGACGTCGGTCAACTGGTCGGACAGATCGCCAGCAGCATCGCCGCTGATGCCCAGCATGGTGCGCAGTTCGGGATCGGCGTTGATCGCGGCCATCGTCTGCGCATCGAGCAGTGCGTTGAACGAGGTGGGGGCAACGGCGCTTGCGGTCGCAGGCGTCTGTGCACGCGCCTCCGGAACGGACAGGGCCACCGCGCCGGCAAGGGCGAGTGTGAGCAGGGCAGGGGCGAGGCGGGCGGGCATGATCGGAAACACAGGGCGATCTCCGTTGGCGGGCAGGCTGCGCGCAGGCTACGCCTGTGCGTGTGCGGCCGCATCTGCGGATCGTCACGTCCGCGCAGGTTCCGCTGTCGGCGGGTCGTTCGCCGTCATCCGGCGAGCACCGTTGGCTATGTGGATATTCCCATGGGTAAGGGCGTTGGCCGCCGCGTGGCTCCCACCAATGAATGAAATCAGTGACTTGACCGCCACCCTTGGCAGGTGTGTCCGCGCGCGCAACGACGTGCACGTCGGGACCGATTGACGCTCTGCAACAAGTTTGCAACATGTCCCGCAGGTCACCTGGGGGAACCTGTCTTGCCTGCATTCCATCTGCCACGGCGATGTCGCCACTGACGTACCGCCTGCGCCGCGCTCCATCGTCTCTTGCGGGCCTCGCCCGATCTCTGCGGAAGTTGCCATGAATCCTCGCGCCACCGTGCTGCGACGTCGTCGTCTGTCCGTCGCCGTGCTTGCCAGTCTGTTCACCACCCTGCCTGTCCACGCGCAATCGTCCGCTACCGCGCCGGCAGTCACCCAGCTCGACCAGCTCACCGTGCTCGGCAACCGGACCCAGGCACGCACCGTGCTGGAATCGCCGGTCCCGATCGACGTGCTCGGGGCCGAGGACATCCGCAGCAGCGGCTACACCGACATCAGCCAGATCCTGCAGTCGCTGCTGCCCTCGTTCAATTTCCCGCACCCGACCACGCCGGACGGCAACACCCACATCCGCTCGGCGACGCTGCGCGGGCTGTCGCCGGATCAGACCCTGGTGCTGGTCAACGGCAAGCGCCGGCATGCCAGCGCCTGGGTCAACACCGGCGGAACGGTCGGCAAGGGCGCGGTCTCCACCGATCTGAACGCCATTCCGGTCAGTGCGATCGAGCGGGTGGAAGTGCTGCGTGATGGCGCGTCCGCCCAGTACGGTTCGGACGCGATCGCCGGGGTGATCAACATCGTGCTGCGCGAGGATGCCGGATTCGAAGGTCGCGTCAGCCGCGGCACCACCCGCGATGGCGGCGGCGGTACGACGGCCGTCGCGCTGGATACCGGCGTGGCCTTCGCCGACGGTGGCGGCCTGCACCTGACCTGGGACTATCGCGACCGCAAGGCGGCCAACCGCGCGCTGCCCGATACGCGCCAGCAGTACTTCGGGATCGGTCGCAACGGTGCGCCGGTGGCGCCCTCGGGCACCTTCGGCTCCGGCACCGGCCTGGCCCCGATCGGCGGCGCGGCCGCAGGTGCGGTCGCCGATCCACGTGAGGCCAGCATCGATCGCGATGCGCTGTGGCGCTTCGCCGACTCGGCCGATACCGTCGAGAAAACCGTGTTCGGCAACCTGCGCAAGCCGCTGGCCTGGGCCGAGGGACTGGAAGCCTATGCATTCGGTGGCTACGGGGTGAGCGAGGGCAGCTCCAATGCCTCGCTGCGCCGCGCCGGCCAGGTCGAGAACGTGCGTGCGATCTACCCGGACGGGTTCCTGCCGTGGGTGGATACGCAGAGTACGAACGCCTCGCTCGGTGCCGGCATCAAGGGCCTGCTCGGCGACTGGCACTGGGACCTGAGCAGCGTCTATGGCCGCAACAAGCTGGTCTATCGCACCCGCAACACGCTCAACGCGACTCTGGGTGCCGAGAGTCCGACCGCGTTCTACAACGGCGCGCTGGAGGCCTCGCAGTGGACGACCAACCTGGATGCGAACAACAGCGTCGAGCTGGGCTGGCATGCGCCGTTGCGACTGGCGGTGGGCGCGGAGTTCCGCCGCGACACCTATGGCATCTCGCCCGGCGAGCTCGACTCGTATGTGTGGGGGCCGGCACGCGTGCTCGATGGCCCTTCGGCCGGCAGCGTGCCGACCATCGGCTCGCAGGGCTTTGCCGGCATCCAGCCGGCCGATGCGGGCAACCACATTCGGCACAACGTCTCGGCCTATGCCGAAGCCGAGACCGATGTCACCGACCGTTTCCTGGTGTCGCTGGCCGGGCGCTGGGAGGACTACAGCGATTTCGGCAGTACCACCAACGGCAAGCTCGCGCTGCGTTACCAGCTCGATGGCGGGGTCGCGCTGCGCGCCTCGGTCAGCAGCGGCTTCCATGCGCCCGCACTGGCCCAGCAGTACTTCAGCTCCACCAGCAGCCGCACCCTCAACAACGCGGTGACCGGTGTGCCGGAGTACGTGCTGGTGCGCACCGCACCGGTGGATACGGTGGAGGCGCGCGCGCTGGGCGCGCGGTCGCTGGAGCCGGAGCAGGCCACCAATCTCACCGCCGGCCTTACCTGGGGCATCGGCGGGCTGAGTGCCTCGCTGGATGTGTACCGGATCGACATCGATGACCGCATCTTCCTCTCCAGCAACTTCGTCGATGCGGCCGGTACCACCGCGATCCGCGATTATCTGGCGGCGCTGGGTTCACCGGGGGTCACCAGCGTGCGCTACTTCAGCAACGCCGCAGACACCCGCACCACCGGTGTGGATGCGTCGGCACGCTACCTGTGGGAGCTGGCGGAGCATGGCCGGCTGACCGCGACCGTCGCTTACAATCGCAACAAGACCGAGCTGACCCACGTCGCCTCGACCCCGGCCCAGCTCACCGCGCTCGGTGTGCGCACGCCCTTGTTCGACGTCACCGAACGCACCCGCGTGGAGAAGGGCCAGCCGCGCGACAACCTGACCGTTGCGCTGGGCTGGGACGTCGGCCGCTGGGGCCTGCACCTGGGCACGCACCGGTACGGCGAGATCGAAGGCGTGGCGGCGACCAACCAGAGCGCGGCCAACGTCGCCGCCTTCGCGCAGGGCTCGACCCGTTTCCGCACGCTGCCAACCGAAGCCGGCACGGCCGGCAATTTCGATGTGATCCAGAAGCTGGAGGCGCGCTGGGTCACCGATCTGGACATCGCCTTCCGCGCCACCGACACCGTCACCCTGGTGGTGGGCGCGAACAATCTGTTCAATACCTATCCCACCCGCAACATCGCCACCACCCCGCAGGTCTCCGGTGCGGATACCTTTGGCGTATTCCCGTACAGCGAGCTGTCGCCGTTCGGCTGGAGCGGCACGTACTACTACGCACGCCTGGAGGCCCGTTTCCAATGACCCATGCCACGATGGCAGGCACGCTGCCTGCCGACCCGCAGCGCTGCCACTGGCTGCGTGCCGGTCTGACCAGTGCGGCGGTGGCCGCGCTGGCGCCGGTCGCCGGATCGGCCGCTGCGGCCGCCCCGTCCGCCCCGTCCGCCGCCGCCGACACGGCTCCCGATCTGCTGCGGCTGGACCTCAACGAAAGCAGCTACGGTCCCTCGCCGCGGGTGGGGCCGGCGGTGCAGCGTGCGCTGGTGGACGCGCCGCGCTACGTGAGCGCTGCCCAGCTGCAGGCCCTGCAGGTGCAGATCGCCACGCTGGAAGGGGTCGCGCCGGAGCAGGTCATCGTCGGTGAAGTGCTGGAAGCGCTCGGCCAGCACCTGGCGCTGAGCCAGGGTGCCGGTGGGTTCATCTATTCGGTGCCCGGTTATGGCGCTCTGGTGGATGCGGCCAGGCCCTTTGGCGGGCGGGCGGTGGAAGTGCCGTTGAACGCGCGGCTGGAGAATGATCTGCCCGCATTGCTGGCGGCGATCGCGGCGGACACCCGCGCGCTGTTCGTGGTCAATCCGCACAACCCGTCCGGCACGCTCAGCCCCGGCGCGGACTTCGATCGTTTCGTGACCGCCGCGCAGGCGCGCACGTTGGTGATCGTCGATGAGGCCTACCTGGACTACCGTGAGGACGCCGCCGCATTGAGCGCGGTACGCCTGCTGCGGCAGGGCCAGAACGTGGTGGTGTTCCGCACGCTGGGCAAGATCCACGCGCTGGCCGGGCTGCAGGTCGGCTATGCGCTGGCGCCGACGGCGTTGGCCGCGGCCCTGCACCAGCGCGGGGTCGGTGGCGCGCACGCGCAGAACCAGCTCTCGCTCGCCGCGGCATCTGCGGCGCTGGCTGATACCGCCCACGTTGCCCAGGTCCGGCGCAGCGTTGCGCTGGAGCGGCAGCGCTGGCAGCAGGTGCTGACCGGGCTGGGCCTGCGTTCAACCGAGGCGGCCGGCAATTTCGTGTTCGTCGACACCGGTCGCCCGCATGCGGCCATCGCCGCCGGGCTGCTGCAGCAGGGCGTTCGCATCGCGCGGGTGTTCGCCCCGTATGACAGCTGGGTGCGGATCACCATCGGCACGCCGGCGGAGAACCGGCGCGCGCAGCAGGCCTTGCGTCACGTGCTGGGCTAGCCGCGGACGCGCTCGAAGCCGTCCGCGCTCCAGTCTTCGCTGCCCACGCCGTGGTGGATGACGAACAGCCCGTGCGGATCGTAGCGGCGCTTGGCCGCCTGCAGGCGAGGGTAGTTCGGCCCCCAGAACGCCTGCTGCCAGTCTTTCTGGAAGTAGTCGCTCTCGGAGACGTAGGCCGGTGCGGACGGGGCCACCGCGCTCAGCGCCTGGTAGGCGCGCGCCACGTTCAAGGCACCGCGGCGTGCACGGGGCTCGTCCACGTTCAGGCCCAGGCCCGGGAAGACCGGGCCGCCAGCATTGCCGATGATGGCCAGCGCGAAGGCATCCAGCACCGCAGGGTGGGTGGCGCTGTCACGGCTGGCCGCCAGCGCGGCGGCCGGTGCGCCGAACAGGCCCTTGTTGCAGTGCAGGCCGACATCCATGTGCTCGGCCGCGGCGCAGATCGCGGCCGCCGCCTGCTCCCGCCGCGCATCGTCCAGCAGGCCCGACGGCAGCCAGGCCGAGGCGTAGCCGTGCAGGAACCAGCCGACCTGGCCCTGATCGCCCTTCCACAGCATGTGCCGCGGCGAGGCACCCGCGCGGGTGTCCTCGGCAATGAACCCGGGGGCATGCTGACGGAAGAAATCGGCATCCCAGAAATCGCGGGCCGGCATCGCCATGGCCTGCAGGGGCTCGGTGATCGTGTAGGCCGGACGCGCACGCACCCATGCCAGGAACGGCGCCCAGGTGGCTTCGGCCGCGTCACGCGACAACCCCTGGAACACCATCGAGACCGAGAGCCGACGCGTATCGGTGAAGGTGATCTGCTCGCCCCAGTGCGGGTTGCACAGGGTATCGCGGTAGAAGCGCAGCATCTCCGCGGCCAGCGCCTGCCAGCTGGCCGCGTCGCTGGCCTGGATCTGGCAGGAGACGCCGCCGAAGGTATCGGGCAGGGCGTGGGTGCGCAGCGTCATCCGGGTCACGATGCCGAAGCTCGCCGCGCAGCCACCCTTCAAGGCCCAGAACAGGTCCGGGTCGTTGTCGGCGTTGACGATGCGGATCTGGCCGTCGGCGGTGACGATCTCGGCCTCGAGCAGGCTGGCGGCGGCCGTGCCATGCGCCTTGGAGAAGCTGCCGAAGCCACCACCGGTGACCAGGCCGGTCACCCCCACGGAGGTGCAGCCACCGCCCTGGACATAGCGCCCGCCCCGCGTGGTGACCGCATCGTAGGCATCGATCCACATGGCCCCGGCGCCGACGCTCACCGCCGGTTGTGGCGCCGTGCCCGGGCGCGCGTTGTGGGCCACGAAGGCGTCGTGCAGCTCGACCTGGTTCATCGCGCGGGTCCAGACCAGCAGCGAATCCGGTGCGCAGGATGTGCCGTGGTAGCTGTGCCCACCGCCCTTGACCACCAGCCGCAGCCGGTGAGTGCGGGCGAAGTTCACCGCGGCGGCGACATCGGCGCTGTTGGCGGCCGAGACCATCTGGGCGCTGGGCACCGATCGCCACGCGCCGAAGTAGCCACTGGTCTGGGTCAGGGCGGGCTGGTCGCCGAGGAAGAAGGGGTTCTGCAATTGCTCCAGCGCCGCCGCGCGGCTCGTTGGGTCAGCCAGGAACGGCGACCGCGGGACCGACAGTCGGCCGCCCACCGCACGCGACAGCCGGTCCCACTCGGCCGCCGCCGGCCACGCCGCACTTCCAGGCCTCACCCTCACACCGGTCGCCGCGAACGCGGGGCCGGCGTTGAGCAGCATCGGCAACAGCGGCAGGGCCAGCCCGGCCTTGAGGCAATCGCGTCGTTTCATGGGAATCGTCCTGCGCTGGGCGCTGTGCGTGATGCCAATGAGTGTGATCCCGCGTAGGCCCGCCAGCATTGGCCTGGGGCTGGACGTCGGGGGCGAAGGGACGAGTGGCGGTGGCCCAGGGGCGACTGGTGCGAATCAGCGACGCTGGGAGGTCGGGCCGATTGACGCCTACCCGACGCGGCATACCCTAGGCTGGTTCCATTGCGCTCGCGGCCGATGCCGGGCGGGCGTCCTACGACCTCCGGATCCATGCCCACCTCGAACGACCTCACCGGCTCACTGGCCACCTTCACCCCGGCCACGCGCGCCTGGTTCAGCGCGGCGTTCGCCGCGCCCACGCCGGTGCAGGCGCATGCCTGGGCCGCGATCAGCGCCGGCCAGCACACGCTGGTGATCGCCCTGACCGGCTCGGGCAAGACCCTGGCCGCCTTCCTGCACGCGATCGACCAGTTGTTCCGCGGCGGCGAGCAATCGGACGCTGCGTCGTCCGGTGCGGCGCCCGTGAAAAAGCGCGGCACCGGGGTGCTGTACCTCTCGCCGATCAAGGCGCTCGGTGCCGACGTGCAGCGCAACCTGCAGATTCCCTTGCAGGGGGTCAGCGCCGAGCGTGAGCGGCGCGGTGATCCGGCGGTCAACCTGTCCGTGGCGATCCGCACCGGTGACACCACGGCCGCGGAGCGGGCGCGGCTGGTCCGGCGTCCGCCCGACATCCTGATCACCACGCCCGAATCGCTGTTCCTGATGCTGACTTCGCAGGCGCGCGAAACGCTGCGCGACGTGCACACCGTGATCATCGATGAGATCCATGCGGTGGCCGGCAGCAAGCGCGGCACCCATCTGGCGCTGAGCCTGGAACGGCTGGAGGCGCTGCTGGCGGTGCCGGCGCAGCGCATCGGGCTGTCGGCCACGGTGCGGCCGGTCGAGGAGGTCGCGCGGTTCCTCGGTGGCGACCGCCCGGTCAGCGTGATCCATCCACCGTCGCAACGGGCGCTGGATGTGCGCATCGTCGTGCCGGTGGAGGACATGGCCGACCTGCCGCCCCATCCCGGCGCATCGGAGGCTTCGCCGTCGTCCGGGCGTCTGGGGTCGATCTGGCCGCACGTGGAGGCCAGCATTCTCGACCAGGTGCTGGCCCGGCGCTCCACCATCGTGTTCGCCAACGCGCGCGGGGTGGCCGAGAAGCTGACGGCGCGGCTCAACGAGCTGTACGCCGAGCGCCTCGCGCAGCGGCCAACGCCTGGTCCGGCGCCAGAGCACCTTGGTTCCTTCACTGGCGGCACCGCCGCGCGCTCGGCCGGGGCAGAGCCGCTGATCGCACGTTCACACCATGGCTCGGTGTCCAAAGAGCAGCGCCGCGAGATCGAGCAGGCGCTCAAGTCCGGTGCGTTGCGCTGCGTGGTCGCCACCTCCAGTCTGGAACTGGGGATCGACATGGGCTTGGTCGATCTGGTGATCCAGGTCGCCGCGCCGCCTTCGGTGGCCAGCGCGCTGCAGCGGGTGGGGCGCGCCAGTCATCAGGTGGGCGGCATCTCCACCGGCCTGGTCTATCCACGCACCCGCCGCGATCTGATCGATGCGACGGTCGCGGTGGAGCGGATGCTCGCCGGACAGATCGAGGCGATCGACCCACCGCGCAATCCGCTGGACGTGCTGGCCCAGCAGACCGTGGCCGCCGCGGCGATGGATACGCTGCAGGTGGAGGCGTGGTTTGCCTGCGTGCGTCGCGCGGCACCCTACCGGTCGCTGCCGCGCAGCGCCTTCGATGCCACGTTGGACATGCTGGCCGGACGTTATCCGTCCGATGATTTCGCCGGGTTCCGCCCTCGACTGGTCTGGAACCGTGAGACCGGTGAGCTGAGCGCGCGACCCGGAGCGAAGCAGCTGGCGGTCACCAGCGGCGGCACCATTCCGGACCGCGGCATGTTCAGCGTGGTCCTGCCCGAAGGCGAGGAACGCGCGGGGTCGCGTCGGGTCGGCGAGCTGGACGAGGAAATGGTCCATGAGTCGCGGGTCAATGATGTGATCACCCTCGGCGCGACCTCGTGGCGTATCGAGCAGATCACCCATGACCAGGTGGTGGTGACCCCGGCACCGGGCCGCTCGGCGCGGCTGCCGTTCTGGCGTGGAGAGGGAGTGGGGCGGCCGGCCGAACTGGGCGAAGCGGTCGGCGCGTTCATCGGCGCGCTGGAAGCGGCGGTCGGCGAGGGCGACGTGCCTCACACCCTGCGGGCGCGCCTGCAGGCCGATGGGCTGGCCGACAACGCGATCGCCAACATCGTCGGCCTGCTGGGCGAACAGCGTGAGGCGACCGGCCGGCTGCCCACCGATCGCACCCTGGTGGTGGAACGCTGCCGCGACGAGTCCGGCGACTGGCGGCTGATGCTGCATTCCCCGTATGGCCGGCGCGTGCATGACCCGTGGGCGCTGGCGATGGCCGCGCGCATCCGCGAGCGCTGGGGCATCGATCCGGCGGTGGTGGCCAGCGACGACGGCATCATCGCGCGGCTGCCCGACGCTGCCGGCCGCCTGCCCGGGGCAGAGCTGTTCCTGTTCGAGCCGGAGCGGCTGCGCAGCGAGGTGACCCGTGCGGTGGGTGGCTCGGCCTTGTTCGCCGCCCGCTTCCGCGAATGCGCGGCGCGTGCGCTGTTGTTGCCGCGGCGTACGCCGGGCCGTCGCTCCCCGCTGTGGCAGCAGCGCCTGCGCGCGGGCGAACTGCTCGGGATCGCGCAGGGCTACCCCGAATTTCCGATCCTGATCGAAACCGCGCGCGAATGCCTGCAGGACGTCTACGATCTGGACGCACTGGACGGGTTGATGCAGCGGCTGGCCGACGGGCGCGTGGCGATGGCCGAGGTCACCACCGAGGTGCCGTCACCGTTCGCGGCGAACCTGCTGTTCGGCTATGTCGCCGAGTTCATGTACGGCACCGACGTGCCGCTGGCCGAGCGCCGCGCGTCGGTCCTTTCGCTGGACAGCGGCCTGCTCGGCGATCTGCTCGGCCAGGTCGATCTGGGCGAGCTGCTGGATCCCGCGGTGGTCGACGAGGTGGGCGAGGCGCTGCAGCGCCGTGCGCCGGACCGCCGCGCCAAAGGCAAAGAGGGCGTTACCGATCTCCTGCGCGAGCTGGGCCCGCTCACGGCTGCAGCGTTGGCCGCGCGCCTCATCGACGCCGAGCCGCTGCCGCTGCTGCAGGCATTGCAGCAGGAGCGCCGGGCGATCCGGATCCTGACCGCCGGTGGCGAGCAGTGGGCCGCCATCGAAGATGCCGCACGTCTGCGTGATGCGCTCGGTGTCGCCGTGCCGGCGGACGTACCCGCGGCGTTCCTGCAGCCCGCTGCCGATCCGCTGGGCGAGTTGCTGGCGCGCTATGCCCGCAGCCACCCACCGTTCACCACGGCCGACGCCGCGGCGGCGTTCGGGCTGGGCGTGGCCGTGGCCGATGCCGCGCTGACCCGGCTGGAAACACAGGGCAAGCTGCTGAAGGGGAATTTCGGCGTGGTCCGCCGCCAGGCGGAAGGTGCCGGCGCGATGTCGGCACCGGTGCCATTGGCCCGCCACGAATGGGTGAGCGAAGACGTGTTCCGGCTGCTGCGGGTGCGCTCGCTGCAGGCGGCGCGCGAGGCGACCCGCCCGGTGCCCCGCGAGGCCTACGCGCTGCTGGTGCTGGAGCGGCATGGCCTGATTGCCGATGCCGCCCAGGCCGCGCGCGGCATGCAGACCCCGGCGCGCAGCGCGCTGGAGGGCATCGACGGCGTGGCACGGGTGGTCGAACGGCTGGCCGGCGTGCCGCTGCCCGCGTCGGTATGGGAGCAGCAGATCCTGCCCGCGCGGGTGGTGGACTACGCGCCCGGCCTGCTGGATGAGCTGCTTGCGACCGGCACGGTGCTGTGGTCAGGCCATGGCCGCATCGGCGAGGACGACGGCCTGGTCGCGTTGCACCTGCAGGAGCTCGCTGCCGAAACCTTGCCGGCGTTGCCGGCCAACGCGGAGCTCTCCCCGTTGCAGACCGGCATCCTGCAGGTGCTGGCCGACGGTGGTGCGTACTTCGCCCGCCAATTGGCCGCGGCGGTGCGCAGCCAGTGGCAGCAGGCCGGCACGGCCAGCCCGGAGATCACCCCGGACCAGCTGCAGAGCGCCCTGTGGGACCTGGCCTGGTCGGGCCAGGTGACCACCGACCTGTGGGCGCCGCTGCGCGCGCTGTCCGGCACGCGCCCGCCACGACCCCGCGTGGCCAGGACCTCGCGGCGCAGCCGGGGCTTCCGCGGCATCCCGATGCACGACACGCCCGCCATCGTTGAAGGATCGCCGTCGGGCGCTGCCAGCTTCGCCGCGCCGACCCTGGCCGGCCGCTGGTCGCTGCTGCAGCGTGAGGCGGTGAGTGACACCGTGCGTGCGGTGGCGCTGGCCGAGGGCCTGCTGGATCGCCACGGCATCGTGACCCGTGGCGCGGCCGTCGCGGAAGGGATTGCCGGCGGCTTCCCGGCGTTGCAGCAGGTCTATCGCGGGATGGAGGACACCGGTCGCGTGCTGCGCGGGCGTTTCGTGGAGGGGCTGGGCGGCGCGCAGTTCGCTGACCGCCTGCTGGTGGACCGCCTGCGCGGGATTGCCGAGGCGCTGCGGCCGGGGGCTGTCGAGATCGCGATCGGCCTCTCCGCAGTGGACCCGGCCAATCCGTTCGGTACGGTGCTGCCGTGGCCGGTGCATCGCACGGGACAGCGTCCGCTGCGGCGAGCCGGCGCGTTCGTGGTGATCGGCGGCGGGCGCTTGCTGATGTATCTGGCCCAGGGGGGGCGCAGCCTGCAGGTGTATGTGGAGACGGATGATCCGTCGCTTGCCGCGGCCGCGCAGGCACTGGCCAGCGCGCTCAGACGTGGCCGGCGCAGTCCGTTCACGCTGGAACTGATCAACGACGCGGTGGTGAAGCGCGATGCACTGATGGAGGCCCTGCGCGCCGCAGGATTTTCCAGTGCGCCCAAAGGCGTGAGCTGGGGAGGGTAAGGAAAGGGCCGCCATTGCCGGCCCTTTTCGATCAGGCGGCCTGGGACGTCGTGTGCCCGCGCGCGGGAACGTACGCTGGGTAGTCGATGTAGCCGGTGGCGCCGCCACCGTAGAAGGTGTCGCGATCGGCAGGTGCCAGCGGCCAGCCATGCTGCAGGCGCGCCACCAGATCCGGATTGCTGATGAAGGCGGCGCCGAACGCGGCCAGATCGATCATGCCGGCCGCGATCATCTGCTCGGCGCGCTCGCGGGTCATGCCACCGGCGAGGATGAGGGCCGTCCCGGGCAGATGCGGCTTGAGCGTGCGCAGCAGGCCACCGAAGCCCGAATCGCCCGCGCCATCGACCGACTTCTGGCCGACCTTGAAACCGGACTGGTCCATCAGGTGGACGTAGGCCAGGCCGCGCTGCCCGATGGCCTGGATCAGGGCGGTGTAGGTGGCGTCGATCTCCGGGTACAGCGGCATGTCGAACAGCTGGCCATAGGGCGACAGACGGATCGCGGTGCGCGACGCACCGATGCGGGCGACTACCGCGTCGATCACCTCCAGCGTGAAGCGCAGGCGGTTGTCGAGCGTCTGCGGGCCATACGCGTCGGTGCGATCATTCACCAGCGGGTTGATGAACTGCTCATGCAGGTAGCCGTTGGCGCCGTGGATCTCGACGCCGTCGAAGCCGGCCTCGATGGCATTGGCGGCCGCCTGTGCGAAGTCGGCCACGATGCGCGGGATCTCATCGGTCTCCAGCTGGCGCGGCGCCGGTGAGGCGACCAGCGCCGGTGTGCCGGTGTCGTCATAGCCGAACGCCTGCGCGCCGACCGGCAGCTTCGAACTGGCGCTGACCGGGCGCGCAGCATCGGCCTGGATGGTCGGGTGGGAGACGCGACCGACATGCCAGAGCTGCGCGAACATGCGGCTGCCCAGGGCGTGGACCGAATCCGTGGTGAGGCGCCAGCCGGCGATCTGCTCGGCGGTGAAAATGCCGGGGTTGAACAGGTAGCCCTGGCCCTCGCGGGAAATGGGCGTGCCTTCGCTGACGATCAGGCCGGCGGTGGCACGTTGGGCGTAGTACAGCGCGGTGCGCTCATCGGCCGCGTCATGCGGAGCGCGGGCGCGTGTCAGTGGGGCCATGACCACGCGGTTGCGCAGCGGCACGCCAGCGAGGCCGAAGGTGTCGAACAGGGAGCTCATGGTGAATCCTGGGGAGGGGAGTGAAGGGGGCATGGCATGCATGCCAGACGCCTGATGTCATCCTATGGGCGTGCGATATCCGTCACAATCGGGCCATCCGGCAAATAACTATTGCTGGAATCGCAATTACAGATGCCGAGGCCTCCCCATGCAGCTCAAAGCGCTCCGCTATTTTTTTACCGTCGCCGCCACCGGCAGTTTCCTGGCCACGGCACGGCACTACCGGGTGCCGGCCTCGTCGGTATCGCGTTTCATCGCCGCGCTGGAGCATGACGTGGGTCAGCAGTTGTTCTATCGCAGCACGCGCGCGGTCCGGCTGACCGAAGCCGGCGAGCAGTTCCACCTGCAGGTGCGCGACGCCGTCGACCTGCTGGACGAGGCGGTCGAGCAGTTGGAAGGCCGCGACGCGGACCTGCGCGGCCTGATCCGCATCAACGCGCCGGAATCGCTGGGGCGGCTGCACATCGCGCATATCGTCAACTCGCTGCAGGCCAGATACCCCGAGCTGATCGTGGAACTCACCCTGACCGACACGCTGATCGACCCGGTGCAGGAGGGCGTGGACATCACCATCCGGGTCGGGCCGCTGGTCGACTCCGGGCTGATCGGCAAGGTCATCGCCCCGCACCGGAACATCCTCGCCGCCAGCCCCGCCTATCTGGCCGCACATGGCACGCCGACCCGCCCCGAGGACCTGCTGCAGCATCACTGCCTGGTCTACAAGGGACAGTTGGGCATCCAGAAGTGGTACTTCAGATCCACTCCGGAGGCCCCGTTCAAGGCCTTGAACGTGACCGGACCACTGCGCAGCAACAATGCCGAAGCGCTGCTGGCCGCTGCCATCGCCGGGCGCGGCGTGGTGCTGTTCCCGACCTGGCTGTTCAACGCGGACACCCTCCAGGGCGGCGGCATGGTCAAGCTGCTCGACGCGTGGGAGTTCTCGCCGCAGTCCGAGCGCGTGCATCTGCAGCTGCTCTCACCGGAGAACAAGCTGCGCTCGCGCAAGGTCCGCGAGGTCTCGGCCTTCCTGACCGATGCGATCGGCTCGCCGCCGTATTGGGACCTGGCTGATGCGTAAGCCATCGGCACCCCCATCACGCCGGGGGTGGCAGGATCGGGAGAGATTCGCCCCCTCACCAGGAGACCACCATGGCTTCGACCGTTGTCCTGACCCGATCGTGGGTCATCCATCCGTTCCACGCCGCTGTATTGGGCGGCGTGCTGCCGTTGTTCCTCGGCGCACTGCTGGCGGACTATGCGTATTGGAGTTCGTACGAGATCCAGTGGGCCAACTTCGCGTCCTGGTTGCTGATCGGGGCGATGGTGATGACCACGCTGGCGCTGCTGTGCGGGATCGTTGGCCTCGTCCGTGGCAGTCGCAACCTCGCTTACGTGGTGATTCTGGCAGTAACCTGGGGCGTGGGCTTCATCAACTGCCTGCATCATGCACGTGACGCGTGGGCGGTGATGCCGGCGGGCCTGGTGCTCTCGGTGATCCTGACCGTGCTGGCGCTGATCGCCACCTGGGTGGGACTGTCCAGCCTGCGCGTGGGAGGTGTGCGATGAGCCGCCAGACGACGCTCCGCATTCTTTCGGTGTCCGCGCTTGCGGTCGCACTCGCTGCCTGCAGCGGCAAAGCGCCCGAGCTCGAGCAGTATGGCGGCAACCCGGAGATGCCCAAGCCGCATCGCGGGTTGATGCCGGACATGACCATCGCCAAGCCGGCGCAGTGGGGCGACACGCTTCCCACCGTGCCCAAGGGCTACCGCATCTCGGCGATCGCCACCGATCTGGGCATTCCGCGGCAGACCCTGGTGCTGCCCAACGGCGACATTCTGGTGGCCGAAGGCCGCGGCGGCAGCGCGCCGAACCTCAAGCCGAAGGATGTCATCGCCGGCAAGATCAAGGCCAAGGGCAATACCGCGGTCAAGAGCGGCAACCGCCTGACCCTGCTGCGCGACGCCGATGGCGACGGCGTCTACGAACTGAAAACGGTGTTCGCCGACAAGCTCAACGCGCCTTATGGGCTGGCGATGATCGGCAATGCGATCTTCGTGGCCAACCAGGACGCGGTGGTCCGTTTTGATTACCAGGAAGGCCAGACCAAGGCGAGCGGCGCACCGGTGAAGCTGACCGACCTTCCGGCGGCGATCAACCATCATTGGACCAAGGCGATGACCGCCAGCGCCGATGGCCGCTATCTCTATGTGGGCATCGGCTCCAACAGCAACATCACCGAACGTGGCATGGCGGTGGAGATCGACCGCGCGCGGATCTGGCAGATCGATGCGGTCACCGGCGCGCACAAGGATTACGCCACCGGCATCCGCAATCCCACCGCGCTGGCGATCCAGCCGAGCACCGGCACGCTGTGGGCGGTGGTCAACGAGCGCGATGAGATCGGCCCGAACCTGGTGCCCGATTACCTCACCTCGGTGAAGGAGGGCGGCTTCTATGGCTGGCCCTACAGCTACTGGGGCAAGAACGTGGATCGCCGGGTGATGCCGCAGAATCCGGAGAAGGTCGCCTCGGCGATCGCACCGGATTACGCGCTGGGCTCGCATGTGGCTGCACTCGGCGTGGCCTTCTCGTCCCCGGTGATGGGCACGCAGTTTGCCGAGGGTGTCTTCGTCGGCGAGCACGGCAGCTGGAACCGTAATCCGCCGGTGGGCTACAAGGTCGTGTTCGTACCCTTCAGCAACGGCCGTCCGGCCGGCGAGCCGATCGATTTCGTGACCGGCTTCTTCGGCGAAGACGGCAAGACCCGCGGCCGCCCGGTGGGCGTCACCGTCGATCCGCGCGGCGCGCTGATCGTCGCCGACGACCTCTCCAACACGGTCTGGCGGGTCACCCGCGACGGCACCGCGGCCCCAGCCGTAAGGCTCTCTTAACGGGGACGGAGGGGGTTAATAATCGCCCCCGTCCCCATTAAGAGGGGGTTGACCTTCCCATGATGGGAATCTTTAGGGTGGCAGGTAACCTCACCCCAAGGACTGTCCCATGTCTTCTGTTGCTTCCCGGTCCGGCGCGCCGATCAGCCGCCTGAGCCTGCCCATCGAGGGCATGACCTGTGCTTCCTGCGTGGGCCGGGTGGAGCGTGCGCTGACCGCCGTCCCCGGCGTGCAGACCGCCTCGGTCAACCTTGCCACCGAGCGGGCCGATCTCAGCTTCATCGGCACGCCCGACCCGCAGGCTGCGGTGCGCGCCATCGAAAGCGCGGGCTACAGCGTCCGCGAAGAGACCACCGAGCTGAGCATCGAGGGGATGACGTGTGCGTCCTGCGTCGGTCGCGTGGAGCGGGGTCTTGCGCAGCTGCCGGGCGTGATCGCGGCCAGCGTCAACCTGGCCACCGAGCGGGCGCAGGTACGTCACCTGGCCGGCACGGTGTCCGTCGCCGATCTTCAGGCCGCCGTGGAGAACGCCGGCTACACCGCGCGCCCGGTCAGCGTGAGCACGGCTGCGGCCGCTGACCAGGAGGAGGAACGCCGCGAAGTCGAAGCACGCGCGCTGCGCCGCTCCCTGCTGCTGGCGGCGCTGCTGACCCTGCCGGTCTTCATCCTGGAAATGGGCTCGCACCTGGTCCCGGCCATGCATCACTGGGTCATGCATACCGTCGGGTTGCAGACCAGCTGGTACCTGCAGTTCGCGCTGGCCACGCTGGTGCTGTTCGGGCCGGGCCTGCGCTTCTTCCGCAAGGGCGTGCCGGCATTGCTGCGCGGCGCCCCCGACATGAATTCGCTGGTCTCGCTCGGTACCGCGGCAGCCTATGGCTATTCCGTGGTCGCGACCTTCGCGCCAGGCGTATTGCCGCCGGGCACCGCGAATGTCTACTTCGAAGCGGCGGTCGTCATCGTGACCCTGATCCTGCTCGGGCGCACGCTCGAGGCGCGGGCCAAGGGCCGTACCTCGCAGGCGATCAAGCGTCTGGTGGGGCTGCAGGCGCGGACCGCGCGCGTGCAGCGCGGTGGGGAGACCGTCGAAGTGCCGCTTGAACATGTCACCCTGGACGACATCGTACTGGTACGCCCGGGCGAGAAGGTGCCGGTCGATGGCGCGGTGGTGGAGGGTTCCTCCTATGTCGACAAAAGCATGATCACCGGTGAGCCGGTACCGGTGGCCAAGGCCGTGGGCGCGGAGGTGGTGGGCGGTACGCTCAACACCACCGGTGCCTTCAGTTTCCGCGTCACCAAGGTGGGCGGGGACACGGTGCTTGCGCAGATCATCCGTCTGGTCGAACAGGCGCAGGGCTCGAAGCTGCCGATCCAGGCGCTGGTCGACACGGTGACGATGTGGTTCGTGCCGGCGGTGATGGCCGCGGCCACGCTGACCTTCCTGGTCTGGCTGATGCTCGGCCCGGCGCCGGCGCTGACCTTTGCGCTGGTCAATGCCGTGGCGGTGCTCATCATCGCGTGCCCCTGCGCGATGGGCCTGGCCACGCCCACCTCGATCATGGTCGGCACCGGCCGCGCGGCCGAGCTGGGCGTGCTGTTCCGCAAGGGTGAAGCGCTGCAGGCCCTGCGCGATGTGAGTGTGATCGCGCTGGACAAGACCGGCACGCTGACCAAGGGCCGCCCCGAACTGACCGACCTGGAGCCGGCCGACGGTTTCCAGGCCGATGAGGTGCTGGCGCTGGTTGCCGCGGTGGAGACCCGCTCCGAGCATCCCATCGCCGAGGCCATCGTGGCTGCCGCCAGAACGCGTGGGCTTGCACTGGCGCCCCTCGAGCGCTTCGAGGCGGTGCCCGGCTTCGGTGTGTCCGCGCAGGTCGGCGGCCGCACCGTGGCCGTGGGCGCGGACCGCTACATGACCCGGCTGGGTCTGGATGTGAGCGCCTTCCGGCCGACCGCGCAGCGGCTGGGCGAGCAGGGGAGGAGCCCGCTGTATGCCGCCATCGATGGTCGCCTGGCGGCGGTGATCGCGGTGGCCGACCCGATCAAGGAAAGCACCCCCGCAGCGATCCAGGCCCTGCACGCGCTGGGCCTGAAGGTGGCGATGATCACCGGTGACAACGCGGCCACGGCGGCCGCGATCGCGCGCCAGCTGGGCATCGATGAAGTGGCCGCCGAGGTGCTGCCCGATGGCAAGGTCGCCGCGCTCAAGCGTTTCCGCGCGGGCGGCGCGAAGGTGGCGTTCGTCGGGGACGGCATCAACGACGCACCGGCGCTGGCCGAGGCCGATGTCGGGCTGGCGATCGGCACCGGCACGGACGTGGCGATCGAAGCCGCCGATGTGGTGCTGATGTCTGGCGACCTGCGCGGTGTGCCCAATGCGATCGCGCTGAGCCAGGCGACCCTCCGCAACATCAAACACAACCTGTTCTGGGCCTTCGCCTATAACGCAGTGCTGATTCCGGTCGCGGCGGGCCTGCTGTACCCGTTGAACGGCACGCTGCTCTCGCCGGTCTTCGCTGCCGCAGCGATGGCATTGTCCAGTGTGTTCGTGCTCGGCAACGCGCTGCGGCTCAAGCGCTTCCATGCACCGATGCAGGCCGATACGCTGGGCACCGGCGTGGAGCAAGGCGCGATGAGGAGCGGACGATGAACATTGGTGAAGCCGCAACGTTCTCGGGGGTATCGGCGAAGATGATCCGCTACTACGAGCAGATCGGCCTGATTCCCCCGGCCGCGCGCTCGGAGGCGGGCTACCGGCATTACAGCCCGCAGGACGCGCACAGCCTGCGTTTCATCCGGCGTGCGCGCGATCTCGGTTTTTCAGTCGAGCAGATCGGCGAACTGCTGGTGCTGTGGCAGGACCGCGAACGTGCCAGTGCCGACGTCAAGGCGGTGGCGCTGTCGCACGTGGGTGGGCTGAAGGCGAAAATCGCGGAGCTGCAGGCGATGGTGCAGACGCTGGAGCACCTGGCCGCGCACTGCCACGGCAATGACCGGCCGGATTGCCCGATCATCGCCGACCTGGCCCAGCCCGTGGCCGCGCCGGCGGAGACCGCTGCGGCCTCGACGCCGCGCAAGACGCCATTGTTCGGGGCCGATACGCCGGTGTCCTCGCGCGGGCGTGCGCCCCGCAGGCCACGTTCCTGATCGACCCGGCCGCGCCCATGCCCCGCACCGGGCGTGGACGCGTCGCGTATCGCGCGGCGGATAACGCGGGCATGAATACCCGGCAGCGCGCCAGAACAAGGGCTTGACCTTGCCACGTTGTCATCCCTGACAGTGGGCTTACACCCACCACGGCGAGGTCGCCATGCATCGTTTCAATATCCCCACCATGACCTGCGGCGGCTGCGCGCGCTCGGTCACCAAGGCCCTGCAGAGCGTCGATCCAGACGCACGCATCGAGACCGATCCGCCGGCGCGCGAGGTGCGTGTGGGCAGCGCCCACGGGCCGGAGGCGTTTCTTGCCGCACTGGCCGAGGCCGGATTTCCCGCGACGCGTTGAGCACGCGATCCTGCATGCCTGCCCGGAGGGCCACCCATGTGCAACAAGCATCTTCTGACGATTCTGCCGTCGCTGGCGGCAGCGGTGACGGCACCGCACGCAGCAGCGGCAGTAGTTTTACTGAGGCCGCCCACGCAGATGTTCGCTGGTGCGCAGGACCGGCCACGGCGAGGATCAGTCTCCCAAGGCCTCCCTGGCCACTCGGAGCTGACACCATGCACAACGTCGCGCACACGTCCACGCAGGTCGAGATAGCGGGTCCGGTCAGGGGGACCCGGCTGACTGAAGCGTATCTGCGGATGGTCGCGCGCAACGCCTATTTCTGGGCGTGGCCGATGGTCAACATCTACAACCGGCGGCTGAAGTTCAAGGATCTGCCCGAGCCGGGCCTGATGGGTGGCTTCGTGCCGGTGGCGCCGCTGAATCATGTGTGCATGCTCAGCGATTACATCGGTCCGCAGGAGCGGATGGTGGCGTGCCCCAACCAGGACGTGGTCTACGGTGCCGGCAGCATCGGCCTGGATGTGGAGCCGGTGGTGCTGCAGGTGCCGGATTTCGGCAAGCGCTTCTGGGTCTACCAGGTGGTCGACCTGCGCAGCGACAGCTTCGCCGATATCGGCAAGATGTACGGTACGGCACCTGGCTTCTACCTGCTGGTGGGCCCGGACTGGGACGGCGACGTTCCCGCCGGCATCACCCGGGTGTTCCGTTCCAGCAGCAAGACCGGTTTCGTCATTCCACGCGTGTTCCTGGACGATACCCCGCAGGACCGGCAGGCGATCCTGCCGCTGATCAACCAGATCGACATGTATCCCTTGTCGGCCTTCGACGGCACGCCCAAGCAGCGCGACTGGGCCCGGGTGGCCAAGTTCCCGGCGGACGAGAGCCAGGGCAACAGCGGCGGCGAAGCGCAATGGGTCATCCCTGCCACCTTCGTCGATGAGCTTCCGCTGGTGCTGGACGATGCCAGCCCATTGCCGGGTGAGCAGGCCCTGTATGCCGAGCTGCGGGCAGTGGTCGAGGCAGCACGCCAGAACCCCGAGCTCAAGCGTGCGATGACCGATGAAGTGGGCAAGGCCGAAGAAGACCTGGTCGGTCCGCTGCTGCAGTTCCGCAACTACGGCCTGCCGCTGCCGCACCACTGGACCACGCAGCGCAATGGCGCGGCGTTCGGTACGGATTACTACACCCGCACCGCCGTGGCCAAATCCAACATCTTCGTGAACAAGCCGAACGAGACGAAGTACTTCTATCAGGACCTCGATGATGCCGGGCAGCGGCTGGAGGGATCCAGCCGCTACACGGTGACCTTCCCGGCCGGCCAGCTGCCGCCGGTGCAGGGCTTCTGGTCGCTGACGCTCTACAACCAGCATCACTTCTTTTCGCCCAACGCGATCGAGCGCTATTCGGTCGGGACCAAGAACAAGACCTTGATCGCCAATCCCGACGGCTCGCTGACGATCTACGTGCAGGCCGACGCACCCAGTGATCTCGTGCAGAAGGCGAACTGGCTGCCGGCACCCGAAGGCGAAGCGTTTTCGCTGTACATCCGTGCCTATTGGCCGCAGCCCGCGGTGACCGACGGCAGCTGGACGCCACCGCCGGTACGGGTCGCGGGTTGACCCGGCGCGGGGCGGGTCAGTTCTTGTTGGCGGCCAGCGTCCGCACCAGCACCGCCGCGGCCTCTGAAGAGGAGGCCGGATTCTGGCCCGTGATCAGCAAGCCATCGCTGACCACGTACGAGCCCCAGTCCGGTCCCTTGGCATAGTGCCCGCCCGCCGCCTTGAGCATGTCCTCCACCAGGAAGGGCACCACCTCGGTCAGGCCGACGGCGTCTTCTTCGGTGTTGGCGAACCCAGTGACCTTCCTGCCCTGGACCAGCGGGGCACCCTCGGCCGTCTTGACGTGACGCAGCACGCCCGGCGCATGGCAGACCAGCGCCACCGGCTTGCCGGCGGCGATGAAGGCTTCGATCAACGCGATGGAATGCGTGTCTTCGGCCAGGTCCCACAGCGGGCCGTGGCCGCCGGGATAGAACACGGCATCGAAGTCGGCCTGCGAGACGCTGTCCAGGCGGACGGTGCCGGCCAACTGCGCGTTGGCATCCACGTCAGCCTCGAAGCGGCGGGTGGCGTCGGTTTTGAAATCGGGTTCGTTGCTCTTGGGATCCAGCGGCGGCTGGCCGCCGTTGGGCGAGGCCAGCACGATCTCGGCACCTGCATCCTTGAAGGTGTAGTAGGGCGCGGCCAGTTCTTCCAGCCAGAAGCCGGTTTTCTTGCCGGTGTTGCCGAGCTGGTCGTGGGAGGTCAGAACGATGAGGACTTTCATGGGAGACTCCAGAGGGTGGGGATTAACAGTAGACCGGTCGTCTAGTGACGGGCCGTGAAAAAGACAGGCCGGGCTGGCGTGCCGGTGATCTTCCGCGGGTCAGCGCGAAGGGTGGAGCAACTGCCGGGTGGTCTGCAGCGCGGTCTCGAACGGTTGGGCGTTGCGCACGATCTTGACCATGATGCTGGCGCCCAGCCAAAGCTGATACAGGCTCTGGGCGAGTGCTTCCGGCGTGCCGGTGAACGAGAGCGAGCCATCCTCGGCACCGCCCCGGAGCGCCCGCGCCAGGCGATCGATGATCCCGGCGGTGCCGTGTTTCAACGCGGCGCGCATGCTGGCTGACAGGTCCGCCACCTCCGCGCCGAGCTTGACCGCCAGGCACTTGCCCTGGCAGTCCTCGAATGACTGGCTCTCCTGCCAGGCGCTGAAGTAGGCGTGCAACTGCTGCGCCTTGGTCTTGCCGGGCTGGCGGAAGAGGCGGTCCATCTCGGCGAGATAGGCACTGAAATAGTCCGCCAGCAGCGCCTCGCCGAAGGCTTCCTTGGAGGCGAAGTAGTGGTAGAACGAACCCTTGGGCACGCCCGCCGCGGTCAGTACCTCGTTCAGACCCACCGCCGAAAACCCCTTCGCGCCCATGATCCGCTGGCCAGTGGCCAGGATCGTGTCGCGGACGTCGGTGGTGGAAGGGGGCGTGGCCGTGTTCATGGGACGCACTCTACGCCGCATTAGACCGGTCGTCTAGTAGCGGTTGCGCTGGCTTCATGGGGATCCGCCAGCGCCCGGCACTACCAGGAAGAGGCGCATGCGGTCGGCCAGCGGCGCAGGATCAGGGTATATTCCCCGGCCCCTTTTACCGCCAGATCCCGAACTGCCATGAGCACGACCCGGAAACACTACAAGCACCCCGCGGAATCCGAGATCGGCAACGGCACCATTTACCTCGAAGCGCAGGGCGATGTGATCGTCCGCCAGGTCGAGAGCTACCGCAGCGTGCTGGTCTGGGCCGACAAGTCGGGGCAGGCCGACGAGCGCTTCCCGCTGTCCGATCAGCCGCTGTCCTGGCTGGACCTGGATTCGGATGACGCCATCACCGCCGGCCAGTTTGAAGCGGTCTGGAAGCAGGCCAAGGCCGTTTCCGGCTGAGCGGGCCGGAAGGCTGGCGTCAGACCGTCCAGCCGGGGTGTTCTGTCGCCGCCACATGCATCAGCTGATCCAGCTGACGCAGCGCCCGATGCAGTTCCTGCCGATTGGCGGCCGCGCCGAGTGAGATCCGCACCGCATCGTTGATCGCCACGCCTTCAGGCGTGAATGCCGACGACGGTGCGATGCCCAGGCCGTGCAGGCGCGCGGCGTGGGTGAGGCTGGCATCGGTCCAGTGGGCGGGAAGACGGCACCAGGCATGCACACCCGCGCAGTGCTGCAGGAACCGTGGCGACAACGCCGACCGCGCCAGATAGCGGCGCTCGGCCGCCTCCTCCTGCACCAGTTTCAACAGGGCCTGCGCCGAGCCATCCAGGATCAGCTGCGTCACCAGGGCGTTCATCAGCGGCGGTGCCATCAGGTTGACCGCCCGCAGCGCGTCCAGCACCGGCTGCCGGTCCATGCCCTCGGGCAGGCGCACGAATCCGGTGTGCAACCCGGGGCTCAGGCACTTGGACAGCGTCGAGATGTAGCAGGTGTGCCGTGGCGCCAGCAGCGCGAGCGGGGCAGGGGCATCGTCCAGCAGCAGCCAGTACGGATCGTCTTCGATCAGCTGCAGGTCCTGCGCGCGGATCACCTCGGCCACTGCCTCGCGGCGTGCCGGCGGCATCGTATGGGCGGTGGGATTCTGTGCGCTCGGGTTGAGATAGACCACGCGCGCGCCCTGTTTCTTCGCGATACGCGCCAACGCATCCGGGCGCATCCCGTGTTCGTCGCACTCGACCACCTGCAGTCGCCGCTGCAGCACCCGCGCCGCGTGCAGCAGGCCGGGGTAGACCAGCGGCTCGCACAGAATCGTGTCACCGGCATCGGTCAAGGCCAGCAGCAGGGCCGACAGCGCGGCCTGCGCGCCTTCCGTGACGATCAATGTGCCGGCATCGACCTTGCCGAGGATCGGCTTGAGCCACTGTTGCGCGGCCCGATGATCCGCCCGGCTTCCGCCGCCCACGTGATACGTCATCAGGTTGCCGACGTCGCTGCGGGTCAGTACCGATGACAAGCCACGCTGCAGCATGTCCGCGACCTCGCCGCCGCCGGGGCTGGGCGGCAGGTTCATGCTCAGGTCCACCAGCTGGGTGAGCTCCACCTGTGGCGGTGCGACGAACGTACCCAGCGGGCCGCGTGCATCGATCAGCCCGCGCTTGCGGGCTTCGGTGAAGGCACGGGTGATCGTGGTCAGGTCCACCCCGAGTCCGCTGGCCAGCGCGCGCTGCGCAGGCAGGCGTTGACCGGGGCGAAGCGCACCCGACCAGACCGCCCGTTCCAGGCCCTGCACGATGCGCAGGTAGACCGGCCCGTGGCCGTCGGCGATGAGGGCGTTCCATTCCATGCGCGCATGGTACGCGCGCGGCGGGACAGGGCTGCGACAGTGTGTCGCATCATGTATGGATCATGTCGTTGCCTAACGTACGCGGCTGCGGCGGGCACCCCCCATGCATATCGGTCATGCAGGGGGGTGTTCGCCACTTTTCATGATCCGGGCCGCCCGGCCCGGCACTGCGTTGGAAGGGCCGTCACGCATGAACCCCGCTACACACTCCGCTCGCCGCGCCACGCTGGCCGGTCGAGCCCGCGCCGGACGCTGGTTCGGCCTTGCAGCGCTGCTGCCACTGCTCGCCGGGTGCAGGAACCTGGAACTGTTCAATCCCATGGGCAGCATCGCCGAGCAGGAAATGCAGCTGATCCTGGTCTGCACGGGCCTGATGCTGCTGGTGGTGATCCCGGTGATCATCCTCACGCTGTACTTCGCGTGGCACTACCGCGAGTCCAACAAGAAAGCCACCTACGCACCCACTTGGTCGCACTCCACCGCGATCGAAGTGGTGGTGTGGACGATTCCGTGCCTGATCGTGGTCGTGCTCGGCGTGCTGATCTGGAAGAGCACCCACGCGCTGGACCCGTACCGGCCGATCGAATCGGACAAGGCACCGCTGCGCGTGGAAGTGGTCTCGCTCAACTGGAAATGGCTGTTCATCTACCCGGACCACAACGTAGCCACGGTCAATGAGCTGGTGATGCCGGTCGATACGCCGGTCGCCTTCAAGCTGACTTCCGAGTCGATGATGAATGCCTTCTTCGTGCCCCAGCTGGGCAGCATGGTCTACACCATGCCGGCGATGCAGACCCGCCTGCACCTGATCGGGCATACGCCCGGCACCTACGCCGGCATGTCTTCGGCGTACAGCGGCTCGGGCTTCTCGGACATGAAGTTCGATGCGCGGGTGGTGACGGCGGCGGACTTCGACCAGTGGCTGGCGCAGTCGCGTGGCACTGCCGTCCATCTGGACCAGGCCCGCCTGGCCGAGCTGGAGAAGCCGACCCACGGCGCGCCGATGCAGCGCTTCGCCAGCGTGGATACCGGCCTGTTCGACAGCATCCTGCGCCGCTACGGCGGCATGCCCGACGACGAAATCTGCCTGCCCGGCGAAGAACCCGGCGCGACATCCCAACTCGTAAGCCTGGCCGCGTCTGCCAGCCGTACCGCGGAGAACTGATTGTGCTTGGAAAGTTGAACCTCGAAGCGATTCCCTACCACGACCCGATCATCATGTCGGCGCTGGTGGGCTCGCTGCTGCTGGGCGTGGCGATCGTCGCGGCCATCACGTACTACAGGAAGTGGGGCTATATCTGGACCGAGTGGATCACCTCGGTGGACCACAAGAAGATCGGCGTGATGTACATCATCCTGGCCCTGGTCATGCTGGTGCGCGGCTTCGCCGATGCGCTGATGATGCGTGCCCAGCAGGCCATCGCCGCCAATGACAGCGCCGGCTACCTGCCGCCGGAACACTACGACCAGATCTTCACCGCGCATGGCGTGATCATGATCTTCTTCGTGGCCACCCCGCTCATCGTGGGCCTGATGAACATCGTGGTGCCGCTGCAGATCGGCGCGCGCGACGTCGCCTTCCCGTTCGTCAACTCGCTCAGCTTCTGGCTGTCGGCGGTGGGCGCGGTGCTGGTGATGCTGTCGATGTTCGTCGGTGACTTCGCGGCGACCGGCTGGGTGGCGTATCCGCCACTGTCCGGGATCGAGTACAGCCCCACGGTGGGCGTGGACTACTACATCTGGTCACTGCAGGTCTCCGGCATCGGCACCACGCTGACCGGCCTGAACTTCATCGTCACCATCCTCAAGATGCGTGCACCGGGCATGGACCTGATGAAGATGCCGGTGTTCACCTGGACCGCGCTGATCACCAACATCCTGATCGTGGCGATCTTCCCGGTGCTGACCGCGACCCTGGCGCTGTTGACCATGGATCGCTATTTCGGGATGCACTTCTTCACCAACGACGCCGGCGGCAACGCCATGATGTACGTCAACCTGATCTGGATCTGGGGCCATCCGGAAGTCTACGTGCTGATCCTGCCGTGCTTCGGTGCGTTCTCGGAGATCATCGCCACGTTCTCGGGCAAGCCGCTGTTCGGCTACCGCTCGATGGTCTATGCGACCTCGTCGATCGGCATCCTGTCGTTCTTCGTATGGCTGCACCACTTCTTCACCATGGGCTCGGGTGCAAACGTGAATGCCTTCTTCGGCATCATGACCTCGATCATCTCGATCCCCACCGGCGTGAAGCTGTTCAACTGGCTGTTCACCATGTACCGCGGGCGGATCCGCTACCACTCCTCGACGATGTGGACGATCGGCTTCATGGTCACCTTCGCCCTGGGCGGCATGACCGGCGTGATGCTGGCGATCCCGGGCGCGGATTTCGTGCTGCACAACAGCCTGTTCCTGATCGCGCACTTCCACAACGTGATCATCGGTGGCGTGGTGTTCGGCTGCCTGGCCGGCATCAGCTTCTGGTTCCCGAAGGCCTTTGGTTTCACCCTCAACGAGCGCTGGGGCAAGATTTCGTTCTGGTGCTGGCTGGTCGGCTTCTACCTGGCCTTCATGCCGCTGTACGTGCTCGGCTTCAAGGGCATGACCCGTCGCATGAACCACTACGGCGTGGAAGGTTACCAGCCGTGGCTGATCGTGGCCGCCATCGGTGCGCTGGTGATCGCGGCCGGCATCGCCGCGATGTTCATCCAGTTTTATGTCAGCGTGCGTGACCGCAAGGCCAACATGGACCGCACCGGCGACCCGTGGAACGCGCGCAGCCTGGAGTGGGCCACCTCTTCGCCGCCGCCGTTCTACAACTTCGCCACGCTGCCTGCGATCACCTCGCTGGAACAGCACTGGGACGACAAGCAGCACGGCCGGGCCTGGCAGCGCCAGGACAGCTACGAGGACATCCACATGCCGCGCAACACCGCCTCGGGCGTGGTGATCTCGGTGTTCAGCCTGGTGCTGTGCTTCGCTCTGGTCTGGCACATGTGGGTGCTGGCCGGCATCGGCCTGATCGGCGTGATCGCGACCTTCGTGCTGCGCTCGTACGACCGTGATGTGGACTACTACGTGCCCGCCGCCGAGGTGAAGCGCATTGAAGACGCGCACTTCGCGCAGATGGAAGGAGCCAAGGCATGAGCGGCGATACCCTGACCGCTGCCACGCAGCACGGGCAGCTCGCGGCCGGTCATCACGACCCCGCCCACGCGCACCACGACGATGGCAGCAAGACCGTCGTCGGGTTTTGGATGTACCTGATGGGCGACTGCCTGATCTTCGCGGTGCTGTTCGCCACCTTCGGCGTGCTGCTCAACGGAACGGCCGACGGCCCCAGCGGCAAGGAACTGTTCAAGCTCGGTTTCGTGCTCTCCGAAACGGTGGTGCTGCTGCTGAGCAGCTTCACCTTCGGCCTGGCGATGCTCGGCATGCAGGCCGGCAGGCGCAACCAGGTGGTGGGCTGGCTGGCCGTGACCGGCGTGCTCGGTGCGGTCTTCATCGGCATGGAGCTGTATGAGTTCGCCGAGCTGATCCATGAAGGCGCGACGCCGGATGTGAGTGCCTACCTCTCGGCGTACTTCACGCTGGTGGCCACCCACGGCCTGCACGTCACCTTCGGCCTGCTGTGGCTGGCGATCATGATCCACCAGGTACTGAAGTTCGGCCTGGACGGCATCGTGCGCCGCCGCCTGGCGTGCCTGAGCCTGTTCTGGCACTTCCTGGATCTGATCTGGATCTGTGTGTTCACCTTCGTCTACCTGAGGGAGTTTGTATGAGCGCGAACGCGCCTGATGCCGATCACGGTGGCAGCCACGCCACCCTGACGGGCTACATCCTCGGCCTGCTGCTGTGCCTGGTCCTGACCGGCGCCTCGTTCGGCGTGGTCATGACCGATCTGGTGCCGCAGCCACTGCGGCTGACCGCCATCGTGGTGCTGTGCGTGGTGCAGCTGGTTGCCCAGCTGGTGCTGTTCCTGCATATCGGGGCAGGGCGCAGCCAGCGTGAGAACACCGGCATTTTCCTGTGCACCGCGTTCCTGATCGCCATCGTGGTGGCCGGTTCGCTGTGGGTGATGCACAACGCCAACCTCAACATGATGCCGATGCAGATGTCGGGCACGCCATGAGCCGGTCATCCTGCGCTGCCATGCTGGTCGGGCTGCTGCTGTCCTCTCCCGTGATGCCGGTGGTGGCTGCGGCCCCGCAGGGCCACACCGCGGCAACGGTGTCGGTCAGCGAGGCGTGGGTCCGCGTGCCACCGCCGGCGGCAAGCGTGGCGGCCGGGTATGTACAGCTGCATAACGGCGGCGGGGCGGACCGGCTGCTCTCGGCCGCGTCCTCGGCATTTGCCGACGTGCAGATCCATGCCATGCGCACGGACGGTGACGTGATGCGCATGCAGGCGCTGCCCGATGGCCTGGCCTTGCCGGAGGGCCAGACCGTCGGGCTGCAGCCCGGCGGCTACCACCTGATGCTGCTCAAGCCGAAGCGGCCGCTGTCGGCCGGGCAGACCGTGCGGGTGACGCTGCAGTTCGCCCGCAGCGCACCACAGGTGGTGGACTTCAGCGTGCGTGATCGCCTGGCGCCGCACGGAGCAGCGAAGTGACCCGCTGGTTGGGCGCCGGCATCGTCATCCTGGCGTTGCTGGCCGGCTGCACCGACGATCAGGCGCCGGTGATGGGCCAGGCAGCGCTCGGCGCCGTCAGACTGGAGAGCAGCGACGGCCGCACGCTGGCGATTCGTGATCTGCAGGGCAAGCCCACGCTGCTGTTCTTCGGCTTCACTCATTGCCCCGAAGTGTGCCCGCTGAGCCTGGTCAAGGCGGTGCAGATCAAGCGGCTGCTGGGTCCAGCGGCAGGGCAGCTGCAGGTGGCTTTCGTCACCGTCGACCCGCAGCGCGATACGCCCGCGCACCTGCGCGAGTACCTGGCGGCTTTCGATACGACGTTCCTGGGCCTGGCCGGCGACGAGGCGGGTACCCGCGCCATTGCCGAGAGCCTGGGCGTGAGCTATCGCCGGGTCGGCGAGGGCGACACGGCAACCTTCGAGCACACCGCCTCGTGGTTCCTGCTCGGTGCCGACGGGCAGCTGCAGGACGTCTATGGCTATGCGATGAGCGAGCAGGCCATCGTTGAGAAACTGCGGATGCGGCTGGCGGTGGCCGGCGGATGAGCTGGCTGACCGCCACGACCCGGGGGATTGCGCTGCCATGAACCGTGCAGGCGCGCACCGCGCGGACGCTGTCCTGCTGCTCGGTTCGGCCGGGTGTGCACTGACCGTGCTCGATACCAATGTGGTCGGCGTGGTGTTGCCGACCATCGCCCGCGATCTGTCGGCCACCTTCGCGGACATCGAGTGGGTGGTCAGCGCTTACGTCCTGTGCTTCGCCTCGCTGCTGTTGCCCGCCGGCACCCTGGCCGACCGGATCGGGCGTCGCCGCCTGTTCCTGATCGGCTTGAGCCTGTTCGCACTGACCTCGGTGGCCTGCGGGCTCGCCGGCACCGCCATGGCCCTGTACCTGGCACGGGCCGGGCAGGGCGCGGCGGCCGCCTTCATGCTGGCACCGGCGCTGTCGCTGATCGGCCACGCACACCAGAGCCCGGCATCGCGCGCGCGTGCCTGGGCGATCTGGGGCGCGATCATGGGGCTGACCATGGTGCTCGCGCCACTGATCGGCGGTGCCATCGCCACCTGGGCAGGGTGGCGTTGGGCGTTCCATATCAATCTTCCCCTGTGCCTGTTGCTGGCCGGCCTGAGCGTGGTCTTCGTGCCCGAATCACGCGATCCGGTCAGCCGCCGCATCGATGTGCCGGGCGTGTTGCTGTTCGCCGGCAGCATGCTGTGCTGGACCTGGGCTTTGATCCGCGGGCCGGTGGAGGGCTGGGGCAGCGCCGCGGTGCTGCCGTGGCTGTTGGCCGGCACCGCATTGGGCGCCGGCTTCACCGGGGTCGAGCAGCGCCGTGCCCAGCCCATGCTGGATCTGCGCCTGTTCCGCGCGCCGGCATTGGTCGGTGCGGTGCTGGCAATGTTCGCCTACGCCGCCTGCGTACAGGTGATGGCCTCGTTGCTGCCGTTGCTGCTGCAGAACGCCCGCGGTGACAGCGTGCTGCAGGCCGGCGTGCACATGCTGCCGTTCGCGCTGGCGATGCTGCTGCTGCCGTTCGTGGGCCGCCGGCTCGGCACGCGATGGGCGTCCGGTCGGATCCTGGCGCTGGGGCTGGGCGTTGCCGTGATCGGCAATCTCGGCATCGCGGCGGCGCTGTGGCAGCACAGTCAGCTCGGCCTGCTGCTGGCGATGGCGGTGCTCGGCAGTGGGGGCGGCCTGCTCAATGGCGAAACCCAGAAGGCGATCATGAGCGTGATCCCGCCGGACCGCGCCGGCATGGCCTCGGGCATCAGCACCACCGCGCGCTTCTCCGGCATCCTGATCGGCTTCGCCACGCTGGGCGCGGTGCTGTCCAGCCATGTGCGCGAGGCCGCCCGCGGCGCGCTCAGCGAGGCTGGGCAGGCAGGCTCGCCCGCACTGATCGAGCGCGTGGTGGTCGGTGAACTGTCGGTGCCGGGGGCGGCCCACGACAGCCTGACGCTGCTGGCGCGGCAGGCCTACGCAGACGGCGCCGGGTATGCGTTCGTGACCGCGGCGGCGATGGCACTGGTGGCGATGCTGCTGACCCGCACGCTGATGGCCAGGCGCTAGAAGGCCCAAAGTCGACGTCCGCGCATGGCGCGGAGCCGGCCGGCGGTCACCACGCGCGGGCGCGCACGTCCCAGCAGGCGGCGGTAAACGTCACCGAATCGCCCTCGACGAACGGCTCGAAGGCATGCAGCACTGCGTCGAGCACCTTCGTTCGGACGTCCGCAGCAAGGTCGCCGTTGCGCAGTGCGCTCCCGACCGGGCCCAGCAGGGAGACGTACGTCGCCAGATCCGCGCGGTCGATGCGGCACACGGCATCCAGCGGCAGCACTTCGATCTCCTCCCAGCCGCCCGCCCTCAGGATCTGCTCGACCCGGGCCTGGTCGGCAAACGCAAACTGACCCGGTGCGCCCGGCTGGCGCGGTGGCAAGCTCAGCCAGGGGGCCGCGGCGCGCTCGGCCGTGGTCATGAAGGCGTTCTCGTCCTGCCCGCGCCAGGCCAGCGCCTGCAGCACCCCGCCGCGTCTGGCGGCGCGCTGCAGCTGGCCGAACGCCTGCACCGGGTCATCGAAGAACATCACCCCGAAGCGCGACACGATCCGGTCCAGGCTTCCCGGGGCGAACACGTGCTGCTGCGCGTCGGCGACGATGAACTCCACGGCCAGTCCGGCACGCTGCGCGCGCTCACGCGCCAGCGCGATCATCGGGGCGGAGATGTCGATGCCGGTGACGTGTGCATCCGGACCCAGCCGTCCGGCCATGCCCAGCGCGACCGCGCCGGTGCCGCAGCCCACATCCAGCACCTGCGCGCTGAGGGCCGGCACGAGGCTGTCGAGCAGGTGGGTGGTCAGCGGCGCGAACATCTGGTCGAGAATCCGCTGCGCGTCCACCCAGGCCTCACCGGCCGGGCCATTCCATAACGCGTGCTGCGAGGTGTCGGTCATTGCATGGCTCGGTCTGGGCTTGCCAGTGGGAGAGGGAGGATGCACTGTGCCACCTCAACCAACGTTGAGGTCAAGTGCGCAGGGCTCAGCCCCGCCACACATCCACCAGCAGCTTCACGTTCAACACGATGATCAGCCCGCCGATCAGCCACGACAGCACGATCAGCCAGCGCGGCGCCACCAGCGCGCCCATCTTGGCCTTGTCCGAGACGAACCGCACCAGCGGCACCACCGCGAACGGCAGCTGCATCGAGAGCAGCACCTGGCTCAACACCAGCAAGCGTGCGGTGCCTTGCTCGCCATAGATGGCCGTGACTACCACCACCGGCACGATCGCGATGCCGCGGGTAATCAGCCGCCGCGCCCATGGCGCGATCCGCAGACGCAGGAAGCCTTCCATCACGATCTGGCCAGCCAGCGTCGCGGTCACGGTGGAATTGATGCCCGAGGCGAGCAGGGCGACCGCGAACAACGTCGAGGCCAGGCCAACGCCCAGCATCGGTGCCAGCAGCTCGTAGGCCTGTTCGATCTCCTGCACGTCGGTACGGCCGTGCGCATGGAATACCGCAGCGGCCAGGATCAGGATCGAGGCGTTGATGAACAACGCCAGCATCAGCGCGATGGTGCTGTCGGTCACCGCCCAGCGCAGCGCACTGCGGCGCCCGGCATCCGTGCGCGGGTAGGCGCGGGTCTGCACGATGGAGGAGTGAAGGTACAGATTGTGTGGCATCACGGTGGCGCCGATGATGCCGATCGCCAGGTACAGCGCCTTCGGATCGGTCACCACCTGCGCGTGCGGTATGAAACCGGCCAGCACCGCCTGCAGCGGCGGTGCGGCGATCAAGATCTGGATCGCGAAGCAGCCGAAGATCACCAGCAGCAACGCGATCACGAACGCCTCCAGCGCGCGGAACCCACGGTTCATCAGCAGCAGGACCAGCACCACGTCCACCGCGGTGATGATCGCGCCGGCCAGCAGCGGGATGCCGAACAGCAGCTTCAGGGCGATCGCCGTGCCGATCACCTCGGCCAGGTCGCAGGCAATGATCGCGATCTCGCACAGCAGCCACAGGCCGAGGTTCACCGGACGCGAATAGTGGTCGCGGCAGGCCTGGGCCAGATCGCGCCCGGTCGCGATGCCCAGCCGCGCCGACAGCCCCTGCAGCACGATCGCCATCAGGTTGGAGAGCAGGATCACCGAGAGCAGCAGATAACCGAACTGCGCGCCGCCGGCGATGTCGGTGGCCCAGTTGCCCGGGTCCATGTAGCCGACCGAGATCATGTAGCCCGGGCCAAGGAAGGCCAGCAAGCGGAACCACCAGTGGCCGCCGCTCGGGACCGCGACGCTGGCGTTCATCTCGCCCAGGCTGGGCGTGTGCCCGGCCGAGGACGGCCAGGCGGGGGAATTCTCGGGGCGGCGTTGGATGTCCACGGGCACAATATAGCAGAGGCTATGTTAGTAAGGCTTTGCAATCTGCGGCCTCCCAACGCCTTAACCCTGAACCGCGTATCGTCACCGCTCTTTTCAGATGGAGTGGGTGCATGCGTTGGATCGTGTTGTTGGCCGCATTGGCCATGCCCGTGGTGGCGTGGTTGTCCCAGTCCGGCATGTTCGGCCCGACCAACGGTGCAGTCTCCGACCAGTACCCGACGCTGCTGGTCGCCGCCGGGTACGCCTTCGCGATCTGGGGCCTGATCTTCCTGTGGGATGTGCTGTTCGGGTTCTGGCAGCTGCGCCTGCGCAAGCCGGACATCACCCGGGTTCGCCCGTGGGCTGCCGCCGGCTTCGCGCTGACCGCCGCCTGGATGCCGGTGTTCTCCAACCAGTGGTTCCTGCCCGCGCTGGCGATCATCTGGGCGGCCTTGCTCTGCCTGATCGTGGCCGCCTACCGCGCCTCGCCGGTCACCGCCCCGGGCGGCCAGCGAGCGTGGGCCGCGTACCCGCTGGGCCTCCACGCTGGCTGGCTGTCGTTGGCGGCCTACCTCAACACCGCCCAGGTCATCGTCGCCTACGGCTGGCTGCCGACCGACAACATGCTCGGCTGGAGCCTGGTGCTGCTGGTCCTGGCCACGCTGCTGGTGCTGGTGGTCAACCAGCTGCTGCGCGGGCACTTCGCGTATCCGGCCGCGGTCATCTGGGCGCTGGCCGGCATGTACGTCAAGCAGTCCGGCTGGGATCTGCCCGGCGCAGCCAACATCGCCACCCTGGCGCTGGTGCTGATCATCATCGTGGTGATCCAGACCGTGTGGCTGCGCGTGCGCGCCTGGCGCCAGCCGCGCGCCATCGTTGCCGCGCACCGTCATCGCCGTTGATTCTTTTTTGTAGGAGACCCCTCATGAACATGTTGATGAAGGAGCGCGGCTGATGCGCGCTGCAATACACACCACCTTCGGTGACCCGACCCAGGTCCTGCACGGCGGCGACGTGCCGCAGCCGGCCCCGGCAGCCGGCGAGGTGCGTATCCGCACCGTGCTGGCGCCCATCCACAACCACGACCTGTGGACCGTGCGCGGTCAGTACGGCTACAAGCCCGAGCTGCCCGCGGTCGGTGGCAGCGAAGGCACCGGCGTGATCGATGCACTGGGCGAGGGTGTCGACGGCCTGAAGGTCGGCCAGCGGGTCAGCGCTGCCTCGGTGCATGGCACCTGGGCTGAGTACTTCATCGCGCCGGCGCGCATGGTCATCCCGATGCCGGACAGCATCGATGACAACACCGCCGCGCAGCTGATCGCGATGCCGCTCAGTGCCCTGATGCTGCTGGAGTTCCTGCAGGTGAAGGAAGGCCAGTGGATCCTCCAGAACGCCGCCAATGGCGCGGTCGGCAAAGCGCTGGCGATGCTGGCCAAGGCGCGTGACGTGCACTGCATCAACCTGGTGCGGCGCGACGCCGGTGTGGCCGAGATGGCCGGACTCGGCATCGACCACACCCTGTCCACCGCGCAGTCCGACTGGATGGCACAGGTGCAGGCCACGGTCGGCAAGGCATCGATCGCCGCGGCCGTGGATTCGGTCGGCGGGCGCGCCAGCAGCGAGTTGATGACGCTGCTGGGCGACGGCGGCACGCTGGTGTCGTTCGGCTCGATGACCGGCGAGCCGATGCAGCTCAGTTCGGGCGATGTGATCTTCAAGCAGGCCACGGTGAAAGGCTTCTGGGGCAGCAAGGTCAGCCAGGCCATGGCGCCGGACGACAAGCGCCGCCTGGTCGGGGAACTGCTGCAGCTGGCCGCGCGTGGTGGGCTCAGCCTGCCGGTGGACGGTGTGTTCGGGCTGGATGAGGTGGCCGATGCCGCCAAGGCCAGCCTGGAGCCGGGCCGTAACGGCAAGGTGCTGCTGCGCCCCTGATGTACACGGTAGAGCCGACCGGTGGTCGGCTGCCGTTGATCGGATATCGCGATAGCCGACCAACGGTCGGCTCTACCTGTCCGCGCGTAAGAGGAGAACCGTCTTGAGCAATGTCTTCATCGTCGGCGCCGCCGGCAAGGTTGGCCGTCATCTCGTCACGCAGCTGGCCGACAGACAGCATCGCGTGCTCGCGCTGCATCGCCGCGCCGGGCAGGGCGATGAGCTCAGCGCGCTGGGGGCTGCGCCGATCTCTGGCGACCTCAGCGCCATCGACGTGGATACGCTCGCCCGCAGCATGGCGGGCAGCGATGTGGTGGTCTTCACCGCTGGTGCGGGCGGCGCCGGTGTGGAGGTGACCAACGCCATCGATGGTCGTGGCCTGGCGCTGGCCGTGGATGCCGCCCGGCAGGCAGGCGTGCGTCGTTTCCTGCTGGTCTCGGCATTCCCGGAAGCCGGCCGCGACAAGGCGATGGGCGAGGGCTTCGAGAACTACATGACGGTCAAGAAGCGCGCCGATGTGTATCTGGCCGCGACCGATCTGGACTGGGTGATCCTGCGCCCGGGCACCTTGAACGATGCAGCAGGCACCGGCCGCGTCGCCGCAGGCCCGGCGATCGCCTACGGCGACATCCCGCGCGCCGATGTCGCCGCCACGCTGGTCGCGCTGGTGGAGCAGCCGGAGGTGCGGCGCACGATCATCGAGCTGACCGAAGGCAATCAGCGTGTCGATGAAGCGATCGCAGCGCTTGCCCACGCGTAAGCGGGGCCGCCCGGTGCGGCAGTGGTAAAATCGCGCTTCCACACCGCAACACAGACGAGCACGCCATGAACGACGCCTCCTTCTATCCCATCGGTATCCCTGGCCAGCCCTGGGGCGCTGCGGAGAAGGTGCAGTGGCGTGCGCGACAGGTGCCGCAGCGGCGCTATGCCGATGACGTGCTGCCGGTGCTGGAGGCATTGCGCAGCCGCTTCGATGTGAGCCAGTACGGCACGCTCGATTACGCCCCGGACCAGTACCCGCTGTTCGCCGTGCGCAGTCGCGACTGGAACCCGGCGCTGCCGACGATGCTGGTCACCGGTGGCATCCACGGCTACGAAACCAGCGGCGTGCAGGGCGCGCTGCAGTTCCTGCAGACCCGCGCGGCCGACTATGCCGGCCGTGCGAATCTGCTGGTCGTGCCCTGCGTCAGCCCGTGGGGTTATGAGCGCATCCAGCGCTGGAACGCCGATGCCATCGATCCGAACCGTTCCTTCATGGCCAACAGCCCCGCCGCCGAATCGGCCGCGCTGATCGCCCTGGTCGCGCCGCTGCGCGGCAGCATCGTGATGCATATCGATCTGCACGAAACCACCGACACCGATGAAACCGAGTTCCGCCCGGCCTTGGCCGCGCGCGACGGCAAGCCGTTCGAACCGGGTCTGATTCCGGATGGCTTCTATCTGGTGGATGACACCGAAAATCCGCAGCCGGCGTTCCAGACCGCGGTGAACGCGGCCGTCGAGCGGGTGACCCACATCGCCCCGGCCGACGACAAGGGCGAGATCATCGGCTCGCCGGTGGTGGCCCCGGGCGTGATCGAATATCCACTGGAAAAGCTCGGCCTGTGCGCCAGCGTCAGCGGTGCCACGTACACCACCACCACCGAGGTGTATCCGGACAGCCCGCGCGCCACCCCGCAGCAGTGCAATGACGCCCAGGTAGCGGCGATCTGCGCGGCGATCGATTACGCGTTGGCGGCACCCAGGAACTGATCCAGCAACCACAGCGCCGCTGGGCCCAGCGGCGCGCCCTTGCGCCACACCGCATCGGTGGAGACCAGCCGCGGCCAGCCGGGCAGGGGCAGCTCCACCAGCATGCCCCTGCCGTACCGCTGCACCAGGGCGCGCGGCAGTTCGGCCCAGCCGAAGCCGTCTTCGGTCATCTCCAGCACCATCAGATAGTCCGAGGCTGACCAGGTACGCCCGCGCGCGTGGCCCTCACGGCAGGCATCGCCGCTCAGGCAGATCTGCCGGTGGCTGGCCAGGTGTGATTCCTCCGGCGCGGCCAGCGCCGCCAGCGGGTGATCGCCGGCAACGAACACCGCCATTTCCGCACGCAGGGGCAGGGCGCGCACCGCCAGTCCGGACGGGTAGGAGGACTGATGCGGGATCAGCCCGAGATGTGCGCGCCCGCGCTGCACGACATCAAGCACATCGCTGCCTTCGGCATCCAGCCACTCCAGTTCGATATCCGGAAAGCGCTGTTCGAACCGACGCAGCAGGTGCTGGTCGGGGTTGAGCTGGTAGATGTCCGAGAACACCAGGCTCAGGCGCGGCTCCACCTCATCGGCCAGGCGGATGCTGAGCTGCTCCAGGCGGTCGGCGGCGGCCAGGATCTCCTGGGCATGGCCGAGCACTTTGCGGCCGTCTTCGGTCAGCACCGGATAACGGCCGCTGCGGTCGAACAGGGGCAGGCCCAGGTCGGCCTCCAGCGTGGCGATCGCCGTACTGATCGTCGACTGGGTTTTCTTCAGGCGGCGTGCCGCGGCGGAAAATGAGCCAAGTGCCGCAGCTTCGACGAAGGCGTGCAGGGATTCCGGGCCATAGCGCATGGATGTATCGCCTTTGTCGATGGATTCCATCTTGGGAATGATGGAAACGACGATGATAATGGGCGCGTCGCTTGGGTGCAGCGACGCACGCGCATCCGCCATCCCGGCCGATGCCCCGGTGCCCGGCGTTCCGTCGGCGCGCACCGGCCGCAATCAAGGAGCTTTCCATGCACACACAGGTGCATTCGCAACCCCGTGCCCGCGGCGGCCTGATCGCCTGGGCCTGCCTGACCGTGGCGATCGTCGCCGAGGTGGTCGGCACTTCGTTCATGGCCGATGCCGCCCGTCATGGCGGCTACCTCGGCTATGCGGTGATGGCCGCGGCCCTGGCCATTTCGTACTACTTCCTGGCGCTGTCGGTGCGCGGCATCGCGGTCGGGGTCGCCTACGCGGTCTGGGAAGGCCTCGGCCTGACCCTGCTGACCCTGGTCGGTGTTTTCGTGTTCAAGGACAGTTTCTCGGTGCAGCAGATGATCGGGCTGGCGATGGCGGCGGTCGGCATCGTCTGCGTCACCCTCGGCGAGGAGCACACGTCATGAATCTCACCGCCTTCCTGTTCGTGGTCTGCTCGGCCCTGATCGACATCGCGGCCAACATGATGGTTGCCAGGTCCGATGGTTTCCGTAAGCCGGCCTGGGGCGTCGCCGCGATCGTGCTGGTCTGGATCGCCTTCGCAATGCTCGGCCAGGCGGTCAAGACCCTGGATCTGGCCACGGCCTATGCGATGTGGGGCGCCATCGGGGTGATCGGTACCGCCCTCTGTGGGCGCGTGCTGTTCGGCAACCGCCTGCGCCCGATCGGCTGGGTGGGCATCGCGCTGGTCACCGGCGCGGTGGTGGTGCTGTCCAGCCACTGACCGCGGTCAGCGGAACAGTTGATTCAGCGCTGCCCCGGAGGCCGCATCGGCGAAACCGTCGAAGCGGCCTTCGTCCCTCAACAGTTGCGCCGCGCGCATCATCCCGCCCCAGGCAGTGCGCGCCATCGCACCGCCGACGCTGACCCGGCGCACCCCCATCGCCGCGATGTCCTGCAGCGTGAACGGCAGCGCGCTGCCGACCAGCAGGTTGACCGGCCGCGGTGCCACCGCCGCCACGACCGCCTCGATCTGCTCGCGGGTGCTGATCCCCGGTGCGTACAGACAGTCCGCGCCGGCCTCGGCATAGGCGCGCAGGCGGGTGATCGCATCGTCCAGGTCGGGGCGGCCGACGAAGAAGTTCTCGGCGCGGCCGATCAGCAGCACGTCCTCACCGGAGTCGTCGATCGCGCGGCGCGCGGCGCGCACCCGGGCCACGGCATCGTCCAGCGTGCGCAGCGGATGGGCCGGGTCGGGGCTGGCATCTTCGATCGAGATGCCGGCCACGCCGGTGTCGATGGCGAGCGTGACGTTGCGGCCAACCTCCTCCAGGAGCCCGAAGCCATCGCCGAAATCGGCATTCAACGGCAGTGGGGTCGCGCCGGCGAGGCTGCGCAGGTGCGCAAGCGTCTCATCCAGCGTCAGCGTGCCATCGGCCTGGGCCTGGCTCCATGCATGGCCCGAGCTGGTCGAGGCCAGTGCCTGGAAGCCGAGGCTGTGCAGGTAGCGTGCGCTGCCGGTATCCCATGGATTGGGCAGCACGAAGCAGCCGTCTTCATGCAGCGCGCGGAAGGCCGCACGGCGGGGGCGGGGGTCGAAAGACAGGTCCGTCATGGTGCGCATCCGGCAAGGCAGTCACCCGATGGTAACGCCAGCCGCCGCGCGACTGCGCGGCCGTGCGGTCCGCGCAGCAGGTCAGGTCTCTCAGAACGCGAGGGTGCCCTGCAGGTACAGCGTGCGTGGCTGACCGACGAACTTGCCGCCGTTGTTGTCGGTGGAACGCGTGTAGTAGCGGCGGTCGAACAGGTTCTTGACCCCGATCGCCAGCTTCAGATCGTGCAGCTCTGGCCCGAAGTCGTAGCCGGCGCGCACGGCGACGGTGGAGTACCCGGGGATGTCGCCGAGGCGACCGGTCGGGTCTTCCTCGGTCACATAGGTCGCGCTCGGGTTCGGGGTGCCCGGCGAGCGCTGGCCGGACTGGGCGAACACATCGGCGTTGAAGGTCCAGCGGTCGATCGCATAGCGCGCGCCGAACGAGCCGACATTGCGCGAGTACAGCGGCAGATCCTTGCCGGCGAACGCACCGGCGCGGGCGGTGGCTTCGGTCCAGGTGTAGGTCATCGACAGCTGCAGGCCGGTGAGTGTGTCGCTGAGCTGGCCCATGTCGTAACGCAGCGCCGATTCCGCGCCGCGGTGCCGGGTCGCGCCCAGGTCGGTCCACATGCCTTCGCCGACGATCGAGCGGGCCAGCTGCAGTTCCTTGTCGAAGTCGACGTTGAACAGGGTGAACTCACCGCTCAGACCGCTGCCGTTGTAGTGCGTGCCCAGCTCATAGGTGGTCGCCGATTCCGGGTGCAGGCCCTCGGTGGTCGAGGCCAGCTGGCTGTACTGCTGCGGGCCGAACGACTTGCCGCCATTGGCGAACAGGGACCAGTGATCGCTCAGGCGGTACAGCACCGACAGCGTGGGCAGGGTCTCGCGCGAGTCGATGCTCGGGGTCAGCACGCTGGTGACCGCGCCACTGGTGGCCAGGTTGGTCACGGTGTTGAAGGTGCGGATGTCCTCCACACGCACGCCGGGGGTGATGGTCCAGTTGCCGATATCGATGCGGTCATCGATGTAGAACGCATTCGCGGTCGTGCCACCGCGGCTGGTCTGGTACGGCAGCAGCGGCAGATCGAAGCCGGCCACCGCAGCGTCCGGGCGGTAGTAGCTGGTGCGCGAGGCCATCTCGCTGCTGGCTTCCTTCAGGTAGCGGTAGCCCACGCTCACTTCCTGCACCACGGTGCCGGTGGTGAACAGGCGCGAATAGCGCGGCTCCACGCCCAGGTAGTGGTAGCTGCGCGGCGCGGCGGTGAGGCGGCGCTGGCCGCTGGTGGCGCCGGTGCCGTCCTGCTCGATGTAGCTGCCGCGGAAGGAGTCCACGTAGTAGCCCAGCACCTCGATATTGTTGGTGCCGTCGCTGTAGCTGTATTTCAGCGAGCCATCGCTGCGGCGCCCGTTGAACACGTCATACGGGCGGGTGGACTGGAACGGATCGGCGGCGTATTCGGCGGTGGTCAGGCCACCGGGCATGCGCCCGCTGCCTTCGAAGTGGTGCAGCGACATCGCCAGGTCGCCCGCGCTGCCCAGCGCATACGACGCCTTGAGCAGGACGTCGTCGATATCGGTCTTGTCGTTGCTGCTGCGCCAACCGTCGCCGTGGGTGCCGGAGTACAGCAGCGCCGCGCCGAGCCCACCGTCGCTGGTGCCGCCCAGGAACAGGCTGGGGACGGTCTTGACGTTGCCACCCTGGCCGTACATCTCCGAGGCGAAGCCCAGCGAGCCGGCGAAGTCCTTCGGAATCGCGCGGGTCACGAAGTTGATGATGCCGCCCACGTTCTGCGGCCCGTACCGGACCGAGCCGGCACCGCGCACCACGTCCACCGATTCCAGGTTGCCCAGCGCGACCGGGGCCAGCGACAGCTGCGGCTGGCCATACGGGGCATACGACATCGGCACGCCGTCCATCAACACGTAGGAGCGGGGCGACAGGCGCGAGGTCAGGCCGCGCACGCCCACATTGAGCGACACATCGCTGCCGCCGGTGCCATTGCTTTCCTGCACCTGCACACCGGGAATCTGGCGCAGCACGTCACGCACGCTGGTCGAGCCACTCTCGGCGATGCGCTGCGCCTCCACGATGCTGCGCGCACCGGGGTGCTCGAGCAACTTGGCTTCGGTGGGGTTGTCCAGCCAGTTGCCGGTGACCTTGACCGTGTCCAGGTCCGTGGCGCTGGGCGCGGCGGTCTGGGCTGCCGCCAAGGGCGGGGCGCTGGCCAGAACCAGGCCGATGGCGGCCGCGATCGCGGCGAGGGTGGGGCGTGCGGGGAGGGTGTGCATGCGTACGGCGGTCCGGGTCGGGCAAGGGCAGGTCGCGCGTGCGCGCCTGGGAAAAAGCCGGCGGATCGTACAGCAAATACGAATCATATTCATTATCGAGGGTGAGGCGATGACCCGGACGCCTTGCCGCGCGCAGGTCTGGCCCTCGCCGATCACCGACGCGCCCCTGCAGGCGGCATGCGCGAGGTCGATGGACGGGTTCAGTCGCCCAAGGTGCGCCGTTGCGGGTGGCCGAACAGCCCTGGCAGGCCACCCGAATGCAGGAAGACGATGCGTTGGTCGCGTGCCAGGCTGCCGTCGTCGAGTGCCGCGAGCAGGCCGGCGAAGGCACGACCGGTGTAGACCGGATCGAGCACGATGCCTTCCTGGCGTGCGATCAGTTGCAGTGCCCGTCGGACCGGTTCCGTGAGATGGCTGTAGCCCGCTCCGACCTGATCGTGACGGATCTGCAGCGGAGCGGTGAACGCGGTGCCGCCCAGCCCGTCCAGCAGCGCGCGCACGGCGGCATCGGGATCGGGCACCGCACCGGTATCCACACCCAGCACCCGCGGCGCGCCCAGCGCATGCACCAGCCCGGCCATGGTGCCGCCCGAGCCGACGGCGACGACGACCTGGGCCAGGTCCGGTGCCTGCGTGAGCAGTTCCTGCCCGGCCTCCACGTAACCCTGTGCAGCGATCACGCTGGAGCCGCCGAAGGGAATGAGGGCGGCGGTGATCCCCTCGTTGCCGAGCGCTTGCACTTCCGCCAGCGCGCGCGCTTCCAGCGTGGCGGCGTCGGCGTCACCGGCCCAGACCAGGCGCGCGCCGAACAATGCATCCAGCACCAGATTGCCCTCGGGGGCCGGCTCGGGGTTGCCGGCCAGCACCAGCACGACCGGCAACCCCACGCGCGCGCCGGCGGCGGCCGTCAGCCGTGCGTGGTTGCTCTGCGCGGCGCCGACGGTGACCAGGGCCTGTGCGCCTTGGGCGCGCGCGGCGGCCAACGAGTACTCCAGCTTGCGCAGTTTGTTGCCGCCACCGCCCACCCCGCCGATATCGTCGCGCTTGATCCACAGCGCGTCGTCGGCCAGCCCAAGGTGCCGGGCCAGACGCGGCATCGGCTCCAGTGGCGAGGGCCAACTGGCCAGCCGGAATGGGACAAGCGGGACGACGGGCGAGGCAGACATGCGGGGACTCCATGGATGGCGCAAGGCGACAGTCTAGGGAGTGCGGGGCTGGGCTGCACTGTGTTGCCTCAGGCCCGCACCCACCGCGCGCACAGCCCCACCAGCACCAGCGTCACCGCCACCGCGCTGAAGGCGAACACCAGGCTGCTGGCCTGCGCCACGAAGCCGATCAGCGCCGGGCCGGCCAGCACACCGGCATAGCCAAGCGTGGTGATCGCCGGGATGGCCAGGCTCTCCGGCATGACTTTCTGGTTGCCGGCCATCGAGAACAGGGCCGGGACGATGTTGGCGCAGCCCAGGCCGACCAGGGCATAGCCGCACAGTGCCAGCGGCATCCAGCTCGCGAAGGTGGCCAGAGCGAAACCGGACGCGGCGACCAGGCTGCCGATCAGGATGGAGCGATGGCGGCCGAGCCTGGCCACCACGCCATCGCCGACCAGCCGGGTCACGGTCATCGCAATGGCGAAGGCCAGGTAGCCCAGGCCGGCGCGCGAGGGATCGACCTGCTGCACTTCATGCAGGAACACCGCGCTCCAGTCCAGCACCGAGCCTTCGGCCAGGAACGCCACGAAACACAACACGCCGATCGCCAGCACCACGCCGTGCGGCACCGCGAACATCGGCGCATCGCTGGGCGCCTTGTCGGTCCGCCAGTACGGCAGCGAGATCGCCAGCAGCGCGGCCATCACCGCCGAGGCCAGCAGGCACACCAGCCATGGCGGCAGGTGGAACGCCAGCAGGCCGGTCATCGCGCCGGCGCCCACCGCGCCGCCGATGCTGTAGAAGGCGTGGAAGCCGGACATCATCGGCCGGCTGCTATCGCGCTCCACCATGATCGCCTGCATGTTCATCACACAATCGCAGGCACCCACGCCGGCACCGAACACGAACAGCACCAGGCCCAGGGTCAGCGGCGAGGGCGCGATCGCCAGCAGGGGCAGGCTGGCGATCACCATCAGCAGCGTGGCGATCATGACCGCACGGCAGCCGTGACGTGCGGCGAGCATGCCCGCGATCGGCATCGCCAGCAGCGAACCGGCGCCCAGGCACAGCAGCACCAGGCCCAGTGAGCCCTCATCCAGGCCGGTGCGGTTCTTGGCGAACGGAACCAATGGCGCCCAGGCGGCGGTAGCGAAGCCGGGCAGGAAAAAGGCCGCGCGGGTGGCGTGCTGCTGGCCGCGGGCGAGGAAGGGCGAGGGGGCGGAAACGGTCGACATGGATCGGGACCTCAGTGCTGGGCGGTGCGCTGGACAGCGACACCACGACGCTCGAACGCCGCGACCTGTGCGGCCGGCGCGTCGGCCTCGACCACCAGCACATCGATCTGGTCCACATCACCGATCCGGTGTGAGGCCTGCGCACCCAGCTTGTCGTTCGTGGCGACCACCACGCAGCGGCTGCTCGCCGCGAGCAGCGCGCGCTTGAGCGTTGCCTCCTCACCGTCCACGGCCCAGATGCCGGCCTCGGCGTCCACCGCGCACGTACCCACGAAACAGACATCCACCCGCAGCGCGCGGATCGCCTCCAGCGCCTGCGCGCCCACGGTCGCGCCGATGCGTGGGTCCATGCGACCGCCGACCAGGCTGACTTCGATGCCCGGGCGGGCCATCAGCGCGAGGGCGATATCCGGGGCGTTGGTCACCACGCGCAGGCCTTGGTGCTCGGGCAGGCAGCGCGCGATCACGGTATTGGTGGAGCCGGCATCGAGAAAGACCAGTTCATCCGGCAACACCTGGGTTGCTGCGACCCTGGCCAGGGCGAGCTTGCGGTCGTGATCCTTCTCATGGCGCTCGGCCAGTGCCGGAAAGGCAGGCGCGGCGGGCAGCGCGCCGCCATGTACCTTGCGGCAGAGGCCCTGCGCCGCCAGTTCCCGCAGGTCGCGGCGGATCGAGTCCTCCGAGACCTGCAACTCGACGGCCAACTGGGCCGACATGACGCGGCCGTGTTCGCGCAGCAGGCGCAGGATGGTCTGTTGGCGCTCGCCCGGCAGGGCGTCCTGGATCGTCATGGGAAACCTCACGTCTGGAGCGGAAAGGCAGGGCGCAACATGCAAGGAAGTGCACGAAGTTGCGCGGATGCGCCCGAATGGGTCGCTGACTGTACCAGATTGTGAGTGATTGCGTGCGCATATATGCCGATATGAGCGTGAAGGTGCGGTTTCAGTCGACATCACGTCGCCGATGCGGTCACGTCCGCTGCAACAGCTCCGGCCGGATCACCGCTGCCGCCCAGTCCATGAAAGCGGCGACCCGGCGCGGCAGATGGCGGCGCTGGGCGTACAGGAGCGTCACCGGCATGGGTTCGGCCACGCAGTCCGGCAGGATCTCCACCAAGGCGCCGCTGGCCAGCGCCTGGCGGACCCCTAGCCGGGGCACCTGGATGATGCCCAACCCGGCCAGTGCAGCAGCGGTATACCCATCGCCGCTGTTGACGGTCACCGCGCCGCCCATCGGCAGGCTGCGATACCCCTCGCCGTCGCGGTATTCAAATCCCGGCGAGCGCTGGCCCAGGGTGCCGACGTAGTGGATCAGCGCGTGGCCGGGCAGATCATCCAGGGTGACCGGCGTCCCGCGCGCTGCCAGATAGGCGGGACTGGCGCAATTGATGATGGGCAGCTGCCCCAGCGGGCGGGCGACCAGGGTGTTGTCGTCCAGCGGGCCGACCCGCAGCACGCAGTCGAACCCCTCGCGGATCAGATCGACGCGGCGGTCGGTACCGCTCAGCTCGATCTCCACCCCGGGATGCTGGGCGAGGAAGCCAGGCAGCTGTGGGATCACCAGCTGCCGGGCCAGTCCACTGGACATGTCCACGCGCAGGCGGCCCTTCAACTGGCTGGTATCGACCCGGAACATGCCCTGCAGGTCATCCATCTCCTGCAGCAGATCGTGGGCGCGGGCCTGGAACTGGGCACCATCGGCGGTGAGCTGCACCCGGCGCGTGGTCCGGTGCAGCAGCTGCACGCCAACCTCGGCCTCCAGGCGCTGCACCGCCAGCGAGACGCTGGCCTTGGGCAGGCCGAGGCTGTTGGCCGCGCCGGTGAACGAGCCCAGTTCGGCGACCCGCAGGAAGCGGCGCAGTTGATCGAGGCGATCCATCGATTGTTCGTAATGTATGGACAGTCAAATCAGCATCCGCCGATTTATGCAGCCCTGCAACACCAATACGCTGGTCTCCCACTCCCAAGCAGGTGCACTGACATGAGCAAGGCAACCCGAGTCGTTCTGATCACCGGCGGCAGCCGCGGCCTCGGCCGCAACGCCGCCCTCGCACTGGCGGCCGATGGCGCCGACATCATCCTCACCTACCGCAGCCAGGCCGAGGCCGCCCAGGAGGTGGTCGCCCAGGTCGAAGCCCTGGGTCGTCGCGCTGCGGCCCTTCCGCTGGACATGGCCGCCAGCGCCGGCTTCGCGGCGTTCGCCGGCGACGTCCGCAGCGTGCTGGAGGGCTGGGGCGAGACCCATCTGCAGGGGCTGCTCAACAACGCCGGCGAAGGCCTGCACGCGATGATTGCCGACACCACGGTCGAGCAGTTCGATGCACTGGTCGCCGTGCATCTGAAGGGGCCGTACTTCCTGACCCAGGCTCTGTTGCCGCTGATGGCCGACGGCGGGCGCATCCTCAACGTGTCCAGCGGACTGGCGCGGTTCTCGCTGCCGGGCAGTTCGGCCTACGCGATGATGAAAGGCGGCATCGAAGTGTTTACCCGTTACCTGGCCAAGGAGCTGGGCGCACGCGGCATCAGTGCCAACACGCTGGCTCCGGGCGCGATCGAGACCGACTTCGGCGGCGGCCGCGTGCGCGACGATGCGCAGGTCAACGCGATGGTGTCGTCGGTGACCGCGATGGGTCGCCCGGGCAAGCCGGATGACATCGGCCCGGTGGCGGTGGCGTTGCTGTCGCCGCAGACGGCGTGGATCAATGCACAACGGGTGGAAGCATCCGGCGGCATGTTCGTCTGAGGGGCTGGTGGCCGCTCGGCCAACGGTAAGTCGCGACCGTTGGTCGCGACGCCTTCCCTCGTGACGCCATCCCTCGTGACGCCATCGTGCATGGCTGAGAATGATTCGCAGCAAGTACGTTGGCTGGCTATGATGCGGGTCCTTTCCGTTACGAGCTTGAGCCCCGCCTTGAAGAGTGCACTGCCAATCAGCCCCATGGGCCGCGTGTTCGCCACGGTGGCCTTCATTGAAGCCTTGACCTGGGCAGGCCTGTTGATCGGCATGTACTTCAAGTACCAGGCGGCCGACCCGACGCCGCTCGGCGTCAGGATCTTCGGACCGATGCACGGGGTCGCCTTCATGGTCTACGTGGTCGTCTCCGTGCTGGCGGCGATCCGGCTGCGTTGGCCGTGGTGGGCGGCGTTGCTGGCGCTGGCCGCGGCGGTACCGCCGCTGGTGACCCTGCCGCTGGAGGGGGGGTTCAAGCGGCGCGGGTTGCTGTCCACGCCGGTGCGGTGACGTACTCGAGGTCCTTCACCCAGCCCCCAGCACCGCCAGGATCTGCTTCGGCGACTGGAACCCGGCCAGCCGCGCTGTTTCGTGACCGTCGCGCACCACCATCAGCGTCGGCGTCTGTCGCAGCCCGAGCTGCCGGAACAGACCTTCACCCACCGTTTCCAGCTTGACCTTCAACAACGTCATCCCCGCGTCCGCCACGGCAGCAGAGACGCTGGCCAGCGACATCTCCAGCATCCGGCACCCGGGGCAGTCGTCTTTGTAGAAATCCACCAGCAGGACCGGGTGTTCGCGCAGGGCGGCGTGGTAATCCTCAGCGGTCTGTGCGTGCAGCGTCAGCATGTCGTTGATGTCTCGATAAAGGCCGACACGGTGTCGGTCCAGTGGTGGATGGCATGGGTGTCTTCGGCGCCGTGCGGCATCTGCTCGATCTCCAGCACCGCGCAGGGGGAGCCGAAGAACCGCGCCAAGCGGTGCGCGGCACCGCAGTAATACTCCTCGCCCCATTGGGTCTCGCCAGTGCCGAACACCGCGACCGGGAACGGCAAGGGCAAGCCGAAACGGTCCCGCAGCGCGGCCACGCAGTCTTTCATCTCCGCCGGCGTGCGCCCGGCGTTGTCGGTCCACGAGCCAAGCAGGCACAGCGCCGGTGCCTCACCGGGCAGCGGCAAGGCCACGTCGCCGGCATCGACGTCGAGCCAGTCAACGTGATGCCCCAGCGCTTCGCAGCGCGCCCGGATCAGCGTCGCCACCTCGCGGGTATTGCCGCTCAGCGAGGCGAAAGCCAGCAGGATGTTCATCTGCCCGTGCGCCTTACAGATCGTCGAAACCATTGTCCGAATTGGTCTTCTTGTAGCTGGCATTACGCATCTCGAAGAAGTCGGTCTTGGTCTCGGTGAAATTGTCGGCGTACGCCTTGATCCACGGCATCACGTTGACGTTGGTCTCGCTGTACAGCTTCTCGATGCCGAGCATGCCGGCCATTTTGTTGGCGCGATACTTCACGTAGCGGATCATCTCGTCCACGTCGATGCCGTCGATGCCATCGAGCACTTCACCGGTCCAGCGCGTCTCCAGCTGGATGGCGTGCTCGAAGGCCTCGTGCACGTAGGCGGTCAGCTGCTCGCCCTGCAGGGCCGGGTTCTCGCCGATGATGGCGCGGATCAGCTCGCTGATGAACTTGGTGTGGGCCAGCTCGTCGCGGTTGATGAAGCTGATGATCTTGCCGGTGCCGGTCATGCGGTTCTGGCGGACCAGGTTGTAGAAGAACGCGAAGCCGGAGTAGAAGTTGATGCCCTCCAGGATCGAGGACTGGATCAAGGCGCGGATCAGCGTCTCGGCGGTCTTCTCGCGCATGAAGTCGTCGTAGGACTGCATGATCGGCGCATTGCGGGCGAGGATGGTCGGGTGCGTGCGGGCGATCTCGAACACGCGGTTCTGGTCGGCCAGGCCGGCGATCGAGGCCAGCACATAGCTGTAGCTTTCGTTGTGGATCACCTCCTGCTGGCCGATGATCGCCGCGTTGGCGTGCGCGGCCGGGTCGGTGATGTACTCGGCGACGTTGTAGATGAAGCGCGTCTGCGGCGAATCCAGCGTGGCCAGCAGGCCGATGATCGAATCATAGGCGTTCTTCTCGCGGGCATTGAGCTCGCCGTACTGGCGGGCGTCGCCCTTCATGTCGACTTCGTCGGGAATCCAGAAGTTGGTCGAGAGCTCCTTGTACGCCCGGTAGAAGGACGGGTAGGGGATGTCGTTCCAGTTGAGGATGCCGCTGGTGCGGCCATTGATGATGCCGGTGGAGCGGTTGGGGTGCCGCGGTTCGAGGATCTTGATGCGTTCGAGGGGGATGGCCATGGGGTGTGTCCTTGGTTCTCTTCGGGCAGTGCGAGTTGCCGGCCAGCGGCCGGCACTACCGGGGCATGTGTGGGGTTGCCGGCCAGCGGCCGGCACTACCGGTCAAGGGGCTGACCGGCTCAGCTGCTGCACCATTCGCACTCGCTTATGTCGATGTCGTTCGAGCGCACGTAATAGGTCGTCTTCAGCCCTTCGCGCCAGGCGCTCATGTGCAGCGCGAGCAGGGTGCTGGCGCGGATGGTGCTGGGCACGTACAGGTTGAAGCTGATCGACTGGTCCACGTGGCGCTGGCGGCGGGCGTTCTGGCGGATGCTGGCGAACTGGTCCACCCGGTAGGCGCCCTTCTCGTAGTACGGGTAGGTCTCCAGCGACAGGCCCGGCGCGGCGACCGGGCGGCGGAAGTCCTTCTTTTCCTCGTAGTAGAAGGCACCGTAGACCGGGTCGATCGAAGCCGTGGAGCCGGCGATCTGGGCGGTACTCATGTTCGGCGCGACCGCCACCAGCCAGCCATTGCGCAGTCCATTGACGCCGACCTGCGCGGCCAGTTCGCGCCAGGCCGGGCTGTCATAGCCACGGGCGCGGAAGTACTCGCCGTTCTGCCACTCGCTGCCGACGAACGCGCTGTAGCGTCCCTTTTCCCTGGCCAGGCGCATGCTGGCCTGGATGGTCAGGTAGTTGATGCGCTCGTACAGGGTGTCGGCATAGTCCTCGGCCTGGGCGGAGTTCCACTCGATCTGCTGCAGGGCCAACAGGTGATGCCAGCCGAAGGTGCCCAGCCCGATCGCGCGGTACTTGCGGTTGGTGATGGTCGCCTGCGGCACCGGCAGCTGGTTGAGGTCGATCACGTTGTCCAGCATCCGCACCTGGATCGGCACCAGTCGCTCCAGCACGTCACTGGTCAGCAGGTCCGGTGCGGCGGTGACCGCGCGGCCGAGGTTGATCGAGGACAGGTTGCACACCACGAAATCGCCGGCCTGCCTGGTCGTGACGATCTGATCGCCGCTGATCATCTCCTGGATCATGCGGGTGGGGCTCATGTTCTGCAGGATTTCGGTGCAGAGATTGCTGGAGTAGATGGTGCCGGCATGCTTGTTCGGGTTCATCCGGTTCACTTCGTCCCGGTAGAACATGAAGGGATTGCCGGTCTCCAGCTGGCTGACCATGATCCGCTTGAACAGGTCGATGGCCTTGAGGGTGCGCCCGCTGATGCGCTCGTCGGCGACGACCTCCTCGTACTTTTCGCGGAAGCTGCCCTGGCCGCGCTGCTCATCGTGGAAATCCTGCAGGTACCAGCCCTTGATCCGCTTCACTTCATACGGGTCGAACAGGTACCAGTCGCCGCGCCGTTCGACCGTTTCCATGAACAGGTCCGGCAGGCACACCGAGGTGAACACATCGTGCGCGCGCAGGCGCTGGTCGCCGTTGTTCAGCCGCAGATCGAGGAAGGCTTCGATGTCGCGGTGCCAGACGTCCAGGTACACCGCGATCGCGCCCTTGCGCTGGCCGAGCTGGTCCACGCTTACCGCGGTGTTGTTGAGCTGCTTGATCCACGGCACCACGCCACCGGAGGAATTGGCTACGCCGCGGATGGAGGAGCCGGCCGAGCGCACATAGCCCAGGTACGCGCCCACGCCGCCGCCGTGCTTGGAAACGCGCGCCACATCGGTGTTGGAGTCGTAGATCCCCTGCAGGCTGTCGTCCACCGTGTCGATGAAGCACGATGACAGCTGGCCGCCGACCTTGCCGGCATTGGCCAGGGTCGGCGTCGCCACCGTCATGTACAGGTTGGACAGCGCCCAGTAGGCCTCGCGCACCAGCAGCATGCGTCGCCGGCGCGAGCGTTCGCCATGTTCATGTTCGTGCTGCATCAGGTACAGCGCGATGGTCAGCCAGCGCTCCTGCGGCAGTTCGTACACCGCACGTGAGTGATCGGTGGCGAGGTAGCGGGTGGCCAGCAGGTACAGCCCGTTGTAGGCGAGCAGCGTGTCGCGCTCGGGCTCGATCATCTGCCCGGCTTCCTCCAGTTCGTCCTTGGAATAGGCCTTGAGGATGTCGATGGAATAGACGTTGCGGTCGGCCAGGCTCTCCTGCAGTCCGACGTAGGAGCCGTACTTCAGCGTAGCATCGTAGAAGCGGTTCTTGCTGGCGCGCTTGTACAGCCGGCGCAGGTAGAGCCGGGCAGCGAAGTGCTCCCAGTCCGGTGCGGTCAGGTCGATCCGCGATTCCGCCTCGCGGATCAGCAGGTCCACCATCTCATCGGCGCTGAGCTGCTGCCGCCGCGCGATCTGCCCGAGCACGCTGCGCAGGTAGTCGGCCACATCCAGCTGGGGGAACTCGGCATGCACGCTGTGCACGGTGCGCTCGAGCCGCGCCCGGTCGAACGGCATGCGGCGGTTGCCGCCCTCCTTGGTGATCCACAGCGTTTCGGTAGCGGTTGCCGCATCAACAACGGCATCGATGGGCGGGGTGACGGTGGAAGCGATGGTGTCGTCGGTGTTCATGCGTTCTCCATGCATGGCGCAGTGGCCGGCAGGCGGCGCGGCAGAGCCGTGCGGCAGCCGGACAGAAGGCGTGATTGGTGGGCAGGCCCTGCGTGTGCAGGAATACGTCGCCAGAGGCTCACATCGGTGGCGACGGGCCGTGCTTCCAGGCGCCGGTCAGGTGGGGCAACGGGGCGTTCAACGGCAACGCGGCGTTGCGACGGTGCACCGGGCCTGGCGGAAGCGGGGAGCCGATGGGCACAACATAATGTGGTCTGATTGGGTCGTCAACCGAAGATGTAGTGCTTTTTTGTCGCAGGGCGGGACGTCGCGGACATGAACATCCCGTACAGGCTGCACTATCAAACGCAAATGCGAGCCGTTATCATTTGATGGATCACAGGGCGGTGATGCGTTCGCAACCGGATGGCAGAACCGCGCGCGCCAAGGCGCACCGCGTGGTTCAACTTCTTATTGGCTGTGGTGTTCAATGTCTGCACGTCCTGTCGTTTCCGGTTTGCCCGCCCTCGTTTCCGCCGCGTTGCTCGGCATCATGGCGATGATGGCGTTCGTGTCCGTGATCGGCCCGGTGGTGCGGGTGCTGGGCCTGGCCGAGTGGCACGCCGGCCTGTCGGTCACCGCGGCGGGTGTGCTGTGGATGCTCTCGGCGCGACGTTGGGGCGCGCTCAGCGATCGGATCGGTCGCAAGCCCGTGTTGCTGATCGCACTCGGCGCCTACGCGGCGATCTACGTGACGCTGGCGGTGTTCGTGGATGTCGCGCTGACCTCGCCCCCGGCGATCTGGATCTCCGTGCTGGTCCTGGTCGGCACGCGCGCCCTGGTCGGGCTGTTCTACGCTGCCGTGCCGCCGACCGCCGCCGCCATCATCGCCGACCAGGCCGCCCCGGGGCAGCGCGGCAGCGTGATGGCCAAGCTCGGCACCGCCAATGCACTTGGCATGGTGCTGGGCCCCGCCGCCGCGGGTTGGATCGCGTACCAGAATCTCTCGCTCACTCTGTATGTGGCCGCGTTGCTGCCGCTGCTGTCGTTGCTGATGATCTGGTGGCGGTTGCCCGATACGCCTCCCGTCGCGCCAACGCATACCGGCCCCAAGCCGACCCTCGGGCTGGGCGATGCGCGCCTGCGGCTGCCGTTGCTGGCGGTGTTCACGGCGATGATTTCAGTGACCATCGCGCAGGTGACGGTGGGCTTCTTCGCGATTGATCGCCTGCAGCTCTCACCGGCAGACGGCGCACGCATGGCCGGGCTGGCGCTGACCGCGGTGGGGGTGGGCCTGATCTTCGCCCAGGGCCTGGTGATGAAGCTCAAGGACATCCGCCCCACGCGCTGGATCCTGGTCGGCGCGCTGATCTCCGGTCTTGGCTTTGCGTCGGTCGCGCTGGTCAGCGTGCCGTGGCAGCTGCTGGCCAGCTATGCATTCGCGGCGTTCGGCATGGGCTTCGTGTTCCCCAACTTCCAGGCGCTGGCCGCCGATTCGGTGCAGGCGCACGAGCAGGGCGCCGCCGCGGGCACCGTGGCCTCGGTACAGGGCATGGGCATGGTGGTCGGGCCGATGATCGGCACGCTGCTGTACCGGTGGTCACCGAGTGCACCGTATCTGCTGGTCGGCGTGGTGCTGCTGGTCCTGGCGATGTCCGCCGCGATCCAACGCGAGCGGGGTGCGGCATGAACGAGATGCTGATCCATCGTGTGGCCGACGAGATGACCGGCACCTCCACCCCTGATGCGGCCGACGCCCCGTACTTCCTGCTGCGCAGCCCGCAGCAGGCACTGGAAGCGCAGGGCGTGCGCGCGCACTTGCCATCCGGCGCCACCGCCACCCTGGCCGAACGTGTAGCTGCGTTCTTCGCCGCGCCGCGCTCCGGGCCGCGCCTGCTGGTCGGCGCGGTGCCGTTCGATCCCGGGCAGGGCGATGCGCTGTACCAGCCGGATCAGGTCTCCGGCCAGCCTGCCGTGGTGCGTGTGGAAACACCGACGCTGGTCGGTGATGTGCTCGCCGAGCCGTCCGCCGATGCGTATGCACAGGCCGTAGCGACGGCAGTCGCGCAGTTGCAGCGCACCGACAACGCGCTGGAAAAAGTCGTACTGGCGCGCAGCCTGCGGGTCAGCACCGCGCAGCCGCTGCACCCGCGCGTGTTGGCCGCGCGCCTGGGCAAGGACCCCAGCGTAGCCACCTACGTGGTGCCGGTTGCGGCAACGGGCGCGACCGAACCGGCCTGGCTGGTCGGCGCGACGCCGGAGCTGCTGGTCTCCAAGCGAGGTGACCGCGTGCTCTCCCATCCCCTCGCAGGGTCGGCGCGTCGATCAGTCGATCCTGCCGAGGATGCACGCGCCGCGGAAACGCTGCTGGCCTCGGCCAAGGATCACGACGAGCACCGCCACGTGGTCGAGGCCATCGTGGCAGCGCTGGCACCGCTGTGCCATCACGTCGAAGCACAGCCGCGCCCGACGCTGCATGCCACCGCCACCATGTGGCACCTGGGCACGCGCATCCACGGCGCGCTGAAGGATGCATCGGTGTCGTCGGCCGCGTTGGTGGCATTGCTGCATCCCACCCCGGCGGTGTGCGGCACGCCGCGCCAGCAGGCGCTGGACCTGATCCGCCAGGCCGAACCGGTCGCCCGCGGCTTCTATGCTGGCGCCGTCGGCTGGACCGATGCCCAGGGTGATGGCGACTGGTACGTGGCGATCCGCTGCGCACGGGTGCAGGGCACCGAGGTGCGCCTGTACGCCGGTGCCGGCATCGTCGCGCACTCGCAACCCGATCTCGAGGTGGCCGAAACGGCCGCCAAGTTCATGGCCCTGCTGACCGCGCTCGGCGTCCATGACGTTCGTCCTTTCTGATGTGTGGGAGCTGTCCATGAACGCATCCTTCTCTTCCGCGCGGGTGCCGCTGCGCCAGTTCTGGCCGCCGGCCCTGGTCGCGCGCTATCGCGCCGCCGGCCATTGGTGTGGCGAGACCTTCCCGGGCTTCCTGCGCGAGCGTGCCGAACGCTTTGCCGGGGATATCGCCGTGGTCGGCGGTGATGCCCGCCTGAGCTACGCCCAGCTGTGGCAGGAAGCCGGTCGCATCGGTGCCGGTCTGTTGGCCCAGGGGCTGATCCCGGGCGACCGCGTCGTGGTCCAGCTTGGCAACGTGCCCGAATTCGTCACCGTGGTCTGCGGTCTGTTCCGCGCCGGGCTGATCCCAGTCTACGCCTTGCCCGCGCACCGCATCACCGAAGTCGCGCATTTCGCCCGCAAGGCCGAGGCCAGTGCCTATATCGCCGCCTCCAGCTACGAGAGTTTCGATTACCGCACCCTCGCGCGCGAACTACAGGCGCAGGTGCCCGAGGTGCAGCACGTCATCATCAGCGGTGATGCGGCCGGGTTCACCGCGCTGGACACGCTGGCCGGCGATCCTGAGCAGTTGCCACCGGATCCGGACCCGCAGTCGGTCGCGTTCCTGCAGATCTCCGGCGGCAGCACCGGCCTGTCCAAGCTGATCCCGCGCACGCATGACGACTATCTGTACTCGTTCCGCGCCAGCAACGCGATCTGCGGCATCTCCCAGGACAGCGTCTACCTGGTCGCGCTGCCGGCCGCGCACAACTTCCCGATGAGTTCGCCAGGGTTTTTCGGCACGCTGTACGCCGGTGGACGCGTGGTGCTCAGTCCTGGCGCCGGCCCGGAGACCGCCTTCGCTCTGATCGCACGCGAGCGCGTCACTTGTGTCGGCCTGGTGCCACCCTTGGCGCTGCTGTGGGCGCAGGCAGCCTCGACGACGCCGCACGATCTGTCCAGCCTGCAGGTCGTGCAGGTCGGGGGTGCCAAGCTGGTGCCCGAAGCCGCGCGCCGCGTGATCGCCGGGTTGGGCTGCACCCTTCAGCAGGTGTTCGGCATGGCCGAAGGGCTGGTCAACTACACCCGCCTGCATGACAGTGAAGACACCATCGTCTCCACCCAGGGGCGCCCGATCAGCGAGGACGACGAAGTGCTGGTGGTGGATGACCATGGCAACCCGGTCGCAGAAGGTGAGACCGGCCATCTACTGACCCGCGGCCCGTACACCATCCGCGGTTACCACAATGATCCGGCCGCGAATGCGCGCGCCTTCACCGAAGACGGCTTCTACCGCACCGGCGATGTAGTGCAGCGCCTGCCGGGCGGCTATCTGGTGGTGCAGGGCAGGGCGAGCGATCACATCAACCGTGCCGGTGAGAAAATCTCGGCCGAAGAGATCGAAGACCATCTGCTGGCACATCCCAGCGTGTTCGATGCGGCCGTGGTCTCGATTCCCGATGCCTACCTGGGCGAGCGCAGCTGCGCCTTCATCATCGCCCAGGGCGAGCCGACCACGGCTGCCAGCCTCAAGGCCTGGGTGCGCAGCCGCGGCCTGGCCGCATTCAAAGTGCCCGACCAGATCGTGTTCGTCGATGCCTTCGGCACCACCGCGGTCGGCAAGATCAGCCGCCGCGAGCTGCGTGCCCAGCTGCGCGAACGTTTCATGCAACAGACAGGAGAACCGCGCTGATGGCGCTGCCCAGGATCCAACCGTATCCGCTGCCGACCCGCGCCGAGCTGCCCAGCCCGCGTGGCGCGTGGCAGCCACGAACCGAGCGCCTGGCGCTGCTGGTGCATGACATGCAGCGTTACTTCCTGGCCGCGTTCGCGGCGGATGCTGCCCCCCTGGCGCCGGCCGTGGCCAACATCGCACGCCTGCTCACGCATTGCCGCGCACGCGGCATTCCGGTGTTCTACACCGCCCAGCGCGGCAACCAGGACCGCCGCGATCGCGGCCTGCAGGCCGATCTGTGGGGGCCAGGCATGTCCGCCACCGACGAACATGAAGCCATCATCGAGGCACTGGCGCCCGCGCCGGGCGACCACGTGCTGGTCAAGCATCGCTACAGCGCCTTCCAGCGCAGCAACCTGGAGACGATGATGCGCGCCCGTGGCCGCGACCAGCTGCTGGTCACCGGTGTGTACGCGCACATCGGCTGCACCGCCACCGTGGCCGAAGGCTTCCAGCGCGACATCGAGAGCTTCATCGCTGCCGATGGCGTCGCCGATTTCTCGCGCGCCGACCACGACCTGGCCCTGCATTGGATCGCCCGCACCTGCGGCGTTCCGATGACCACCGATCACCTGCTGGAGACGCTCGCATGACCGCACTCACCCTGGAGCGCATGCGCGCCGATCTAGCCGAGACGATCGGCGAAGCGCCCGAGGCGATCGGCAACGATGAGAACCTGATGGACCTCGGGCTGGATTCGATGCGGGTGCTGGGCCTGGTGCTGGCCTGGGGCAACACCGGCATCCCGCTGGAGTTCAGCCATCTGGCCGAGCACGCCACGCTGGGCGGCTGGTGGACGGTCGTGCAGCGCCTGCAGGCCCAGGCCACGGCCAGCGCATGAACGTGCGTGCGGTGCCGGGTCCGGACGCGGCCGTCGTTCGCGGGCTGAGCGAGGCCCAGGCCGGGTTGTGGTACGCCCAGCGCCTGGCGCCGGACAATCCCGCCTTCAATACCGCCCATGCGGTGTGGATCGAGGGCGAACTGGACGTGGCTGCATTCGTGCGCGCTGCGGATCAGGCCGCACATGAATCCGACGCGCTGGCGTTGCGCATCGTCGAAAACCCCCGGGGGCTGCCCGGGCAGTGGGTGGATCGGCAGCACACGCCAACGCTGCAGGTGGTGGATCTGTCCGGCCATCCGGAGCCGGCCGCTGCCGCCCGCGAGGCGATGCAGCGCGACCGGCTCACCCCGGTCGATCCCGCCCGCGACCGCCTCAGCCAGCAGCGCCTGTTCCTGCTCGGCCCGGCCCGCAGCGTCTGGTACCTGCGCGTGCATCACCTGGCCACCGATGGCTATGGCATGGGCCTGCTCACCGAGCGCGTCTGCGCGCTGTACGAGCGCAATGCGCAGCATGCCGGCCTCGCGTCACTGGCGCCGGTGCTCGACGAAGATGCGCAGTATCGTGGCAGCGAGCGCCGCACACGCGACGCCGCGTACTGGCGCGAGCTGATGGCCGACGCGCCGGCCGCCACCGGCCTGCAGGCCGGACTCGGCGCCGCCGCGCCCGAGGCCCTGCGATACGTCCAGCCGATCGATCCCGCACTGCGTGCACGCCTGCACACCGCGGCCGCCGCCATCGGCCAGCCTTGGCCGGATGTGCTTACCGCGCTCGGTGCCGAGTACTGCCGCCGGATCAGTGGTGAAACGGAGGCGGTGATCGGGGTCCCGTTCATGGGTCGGCTTGGCAGCGTCTCTGCCCGCGTTCCGGCGATGGTGATGAACGTGCTGCCGCTGCGGGTCACGGCCGCGCAGGGCAGCGTGGATGCGTACGTGCGCGATGTCGCCCTGCGGTTGATGCGCGGCCGCCGCCACGGGCGTTACCGTGGCGAGCAGCTGCGTCGCGATCTCGGCTTGATCGGGGGCCAGCGTCGCCTGCATGGGCCGCTGGTCAACGTGCAGCCGTTCTATCGACCGCCGCAGCTGGGTGACGCACGCGCGTCACTGGAGGTGCTGTCCACCGGTCCGGTCGACGACGTGACGCTGGGCTTCCGTGGCGACGGCAGCGCCGTGCTCGATCTGGAGATCGAGGCCAATCCGACCCTGTATACGCCTGCCCAGGTGCAGGCCCATGCGGCGCGCCTGCTGCATTTCGTGTCGGCCGCACTCGAGGTGCAGGCCGCTGGGGGCGACATCGGCTCGGTACCGTTGTGCACACCAGAGGAAACGCAACGCTATCTGCATGACGTCAACGCCACCGCACACCCGGTGCCGGAGCTCAGCCTCGCCGCGCTGATCACCGCGTGCATGGACCGCACGCCCGAGGCGGTCGCGGTGGTCTACGGCGTGCAGCAGCTCACCTTCGCGGAGCTTGAGCAGCGAAGCCGGGCGCTGGCGCTGCAGCTGCAGGCGCAGGGGGTTTGCCGCGAGGCGAGGGTGGTGGTGGCGCTGCCGCGCTCGCTGGAGCTGATCATCGCGCTGGTCGCCGTGCTGCGCGCGGGCGGCGCATACCTGCCGGTGGACCTGGCCCACCCGGATGAGCGCCTGGCGAGGATCCTGCGCTCGGCCGAACCGGTCTGCGTGCTGACGCTGGCGCAGGACCGCGACCGGTTCCCCGGGATTGCCGTGCTTACCCCGACGCAGTGGCAGCCCACCAGCGACGCCGCGCTCGGCAACGCGCCGCAGCCGGACGATGCCGCGTATGTCATCTATACCTCCGGCTCGACCGGTGAGCCCAAGGGCGTGCTGATCGAGCACCGCGCCATCGTCAATCGCCTGGAATGGATGCGCACGCAGTACAGCTTCCAGCCTGACGAGCGCATCCTGCAGAAAACCCCGGCCACCTTCGATGTCTCGGTCTGGGAGTTTTTCCTGCCGTTGATCACCGGCGCAACACTGGTGGTGGCGCCCCCCGAGGCGCACCGCGATCCACTGGCACTGGCCGCATTGATCCGCGACCACGCGATCACCACGCTGCATTTCGTGCCGTCGATGCTGGCCGCCTTCCTTGCCGCACCGGCGGCTCGGGGGCTGCAGCTGCGCCGGGTGTTCACCAGTGGCGAAGCGCTGGATGCCGCACTGCGTGACCGTTTCCATGCCACGGTCCACGCCGAGCTGCACAATCTGTATGGACCGACCGAGGCCGCGGTGGATGTCAGTTTCTGGCCGGCCAGCTGCACCGACACCTCACGGCCGGTACCGATCGGCTTCCCGGTCTGGAACACCCGGCTGTACGTGCTGGATGCCGGCATGCAGCCGCTGCCGCCCGGTGTTGCCGGCGATCTGTACCTGGGCGGGGTGCAGTTGGCGCGGGGCTACCTCGGCCGTGACGATCTGACCGCGGAGCGTTTCCTGAGCGATCCGTTCGTACCCGGCAACCGCCTGTATCGCACCGGCGACGTTGCGCGCTGGCGCGAGGACGGGGCGGTGGAGTACCTCGGCCGCAATGATCATCAGGTCAAGCTGCGGGGTCTGCGCGTCGAGCTCGGTGAAATCGATGCCGCCCTGCAGTCGGCACCGGGCGTCACCCGGGCCGAGGTGCTGCTGCGCGAGGATCGCCCGGGCGAGCCGCGGCTGGTGGCCTACCTCAACGCGGGCGGACCGCGGCTGCAGGCGCTCCGCAGCCACCTGGCCAACCGACTGCCGGATTACATGGTGCCCGGCGCCTTCATGGAACTGGACCACTGGCCGGTCACCGCCAACGGCAAGCTGGACCGCGCCGCATTGCCGGCACCCGCGCAGGCGATATCCGCCGGCGTGGCACTGCGCACCGATACCGAAAAGGCCGTGGCACATCTTTTCGCCGGAGCGCTGGGGCTGGGCAGCCCCGTCGGGGGCGACGCCGACTTCTTCGCCCTGGGCGGGGACTCGCTCAGCGCCGTCCATCTATTGCTGGCGATCCAGCAGCGCTGGCGCTGCGATCTTGGCCTCGGCGCGGTATTCACCGCACCCACCGTGGCTGCGCTCGCCGCCCGGATCGACGCACCGCCGGCGGCGACCGATCACGGGCTGGCGCCGATGATCCAGCTCTCCAGCGGCGACCCGGCGCTCGCGCCGCTGTTCGTGATCCATCCGGCCGGTGGCATCGCCTGGAACTACCGCGACCTGGCCCGGGCGTTGTCGCCCGCACGCGATGTGCAGGGCCTGCAATCACCGGTGCTCGATGCGGCCGAGCCACTGCCGGCCAGCATCGAGGCCCTGGCAGCCAGCTACGCCCGGCGCATCCTCGCGCTGGGTCGGCCGGGCCCGGTGCATCTGCTGGGCTGGTCGGTCGGCGGCATCCTCGCCCAGGCGATCGCCGTGCACCTGCGCGCGCTCGGCCACGAGGTCGGCGTACTGGCGCTGCTGGATGCGTATCCCAGCGAGTGTTGGCGCGCAGAGCCCGAGCCGGACCCGATTGCCGCACTGCGTGCCTTGCTTGCCATCGCCGGCCACGATCCGGACGCGCATCCCGAGCTGGACAGCCGCGAGCGCATCCTGTCCTTCCTGCGCCGCGGCGAGAGCGCACTGGGCAACCTGCCCGATGTCGTACTCGATGGCGTGGTGCGCGCGGTCACCGGTACCAACCGCCTGATCCGTGGTCACCACCACGCACGTTACGACGGTCCGCTGCTGCATCTCCGCGCCGGCCGCGATCACGCTTCCCGCCCGCACTTGCAGTCTGCCCTGTGGCACGCGCATGCGGCCAGCGTCGAGTCGGTGGAGCTTCCTTACCTGCACGCTGAACTCACCGGCCGCGATGCGGTGGCGCAGATCGCGCCCTGGCTCGATGCACTGCTTCAACGTCATGACACCCCCAGGACATCCGCATGAAACTCACGGGATTCGACGGCACCATCGCACTGGTCACCGGGGCCGGCGGCGGCATCGGGGCAGCAGTGGTCAAGCTGTTGCGTGACAGTGGCAGCATCGTCATCGCCACCGATACCACCGCGCCTGCGTTGCAGCAGGGGGGCGGACAGGCCCCGGCGCATGCGCGCGCCCTGGATGTGACCGATCCCCAGGCAGTGGATGCACTCGTCCATTGGATCGAGGCGGAGATCGGCCCGGTCGGCTTCGGCGTCAACGTCGCCGGCGTGCTGCAGGTCGGCGCCGTCACCGAGATCGATGACGCACAGTGGCGCCACGTCTTCGCCGTCAACACCGATGGTGTATTCCATCTTTCGCGCGCACTGGCGCGGGTGATGGGGCCGCGGCGCGCCGGTGCCATCGTCACCGTCAGTTCCAACGCCGCTGGCGTGCCCCGCCACGGCATGGCCGCCTATGCCGCTTCCAAAGCCGCCGCGACGATGTTCACCCGCTGCCTTGGACTGGAACTCGCGCCGCTTGGCATCCGCTGCAACATCGTGGCCCCGGGCTCCACGCTGACACCGATGCAGACCGGCATGTGGGTCGATGCGGATGGCGGCCAGCGCGTCATTGATGGCAACCCGGACACGTACAAGGCGGGAATACCGCTGCGCAAGCTGGCCACCCCGGACGACATTGCCCAGGCGGTGCTGTTCCTGCTCTCCGATCAGGCCGGACATATCGCCATGAGCGACCTCTACGTGGACGGCGGCGCCACGCTGCGCGGCTGACCGGCAGGCGACCCGCACTCGCACCGTCCTCACGATCGTTCCACGCGCTGCTGTCCAGCCGACCCCTAAGCTGGAGCTCCCGTCACGACGTTTCCCACCCCATGACCACAGCACTACATGATCTGGATGCCCTTGAACCCATCGATATCGATGGGCTCAAGGCACAGGGCGTGCCGCCGGTCGCCCAGTACCTGGTGGATCAGGAAAAATTCGTTCTGCTCGGCGGCAAGCGTGGCATCTATCGCCTGGCCGGCGCGGACACGGCGTGTTACTTCACCAGCCTGGACCAGATCCGGCTGCACCTGCTGGGGCAATCGCTGACCCGGCTGACGGTGGAACTGGCCTAGCGGTTCAGATCCCGCCTTGCCGTGGCAGCGGGGCGGGCACATTCAATTGGCCGCCGGCCGCCACATAAGCGGCCAATGCCTCGCCCTGGCTGAGCAGATGGCGGTTCATCATCTGCTCGGCCGCTTCGGCATCGCGGTTGCGGATGCAGTCCATCAAGGCACGATGCTCGGCCAGCGATTGCGCCATGCGGCCCGGCGTCAGCAGTTGACGGCCGCGGTGCATCTTCAGGATGCGGTGCAGATCGTGCGTGACACGGATCAGCCGCGGGTTGCCGGCGTGCGTCTGCAGGCTCTCGTGAATGAGGTAGTTGTTGCGGTAGTACTCGGCCAGATCGCCCGCGGCTGCGGCCAATTCCATCGCATCGTGCAGCGCCTGCAACTGGACCACGCCCTCATCATCGATGCGCTTGACCGCCTCGTGCACGCAGCGGCCTTCCAGCATGGTCATCACCGGGAACAGCTGGTTGAGGTCTTCCAGGGTGAGCCGGGTGACACGACTGCCGCGGTCGGCATCGAGCTGCACCAGGCCCTCGGCCGCGAGCAGCTTCAGGCTCTCGCGCAGCGGGGTACGGCTGATGCCCAGTTCCTCGGCGAGCATCGGCTCGTCGATCCACTCGCCCGGCGGCAGTTCGTAGTCGTAGATCTTCTGGCGCAGCTGCTCGGCCACCTCTTCATAGAGCGGCACGCGTTTCTTCGATAGGCGGGGACCAGGGGCATGGCAGGGCTTCTGGTGCTGGCACTGGTATTCGGGGCCGCGCACTTCTTGGGCATCTCAGTAGTGGCTCGAAGCGATGTTGCATTCGACACGAGCGACGTGCTGTCCTCGGCTGCCGGCATGTGGTTCGCGCTGTTTGGCGGGCTGATCGCAAGGCAGTACCGGTTCGCGATCATCGTCGGCGTGCTGTACGTGTGTCTCTGGGGAATGGCGACTCACTTCGTCAACGCGGGAACCCAGGCAGGCTTTCTGCCGATCTTCCGCATCAATGCGCCGAACATCGCGGTCTCTGTGC